>JAOPTS010000357.1:0-403 GCA_051531955.1 Reichenbachiella sp. | reverse complement strand
TCAATGATGTTAAAAAATCCTACCAAATGGGGACCAATGTTCTCCAAGTATTAAAAGGGATTAATCTAGAAATAGCAGAAGGAGAATTAGTTGCCATCATGGGATCATCCGGTTCAGGTAAATCGACCTTACTCAACATTTTGGGTATGCTAGATGAGGCAGACAGTGGCGAATACAACTTGGATGGTGTCATCATCAAAGATCTCAACGAAACCAAAGCAGCACACTATCGAAACAAATTCCTGGGATTTGTTTTCCAATCCTTTAACCTCATCAACTATAAGACTGCTGAAGAAAATGTAGCGCTACCGCTGTATTATCAAAAGGTTCCTAGAAAAGAAAGACAAGAACGTGCACTCCAATATCTAGAAAAGGTAGGTCTCGCCCAGTGGGCTACTCACCT
>JAOPTS010000356.1:0-472 GCA_051531955.1 Reichenbachiella sp. | reverse complement strand
TGCTATGTCAAGCCTGCTGTTTTGAAAGTAGAAAATCACTTTGAGGTGGTGCAACATGAAACATTTGCTCCAATTCTTTATTTGATGAAATATAAAGAATTAGCCGAGGCAATTGCCATGCAAAACGATGTGCCACAGGGGTTGTCATCGGCCATCATGACCAACAATATGAGAGAGTCAGAGATGTTTTTGTCTCAGGCTGGGTCAGATTGTGGGATAGCCAATGTCAACATCGGAACTTCTGGAGCAGAGATTGGTGGCGCATTTGGTGGAGAGAAAGAGACTGGTGGAGGAAGAGAATCAGGGTCTGATGCTTGGAAAGTCTACATGAGAAGGCAAACCAATACGATCAACTACAGCACAGAATTGCCATTAGCACAAGGAATCAAGTTTGAATTCTAATAAGATGACATCAGTTGGTTCATGAGTTAATCAATTTAATTTCTATATTAGGGATTAAGCTCATGAACCA
>JAOPTS010000355.1:0-672 GCA_051531955.1 Reichenbachiella sp. | reverse complement strand
GATATGTAAATGATTTATAGAACGCAGTAGATTTTGAATCTTCCTTACTTGAGGTAGCGTACATAGCATACATCGCTCCAACAAAACCACCTGCTTCCTTGGTACTTAGATAACGTGCATCAACATGGTCTTTGACCGTAATCCAAGAATTCTTAGAACCATCGCGATAGTAAAAACTATAATATTCTCCATCGGCTTCTATTTTCAATTCTATATCAGCTGAATCAGCTAGTTTCAATTCCTCTAGGACAACCATTAGTTCCCCTTCTGACTTCAACAACTGAACCACCTCGTCAGCCCCACTTTTGGATTGACATAGATAATAGAAGTACTTTTCATTTTGAAAGATCATAAGACCTGCTTGCTCCTCTTCGCCTACCGGTGTAAAATCTAGCTTGGTAGCGGCACTACTCTTTAAATGTCTCTGGCGATGGGCCATAAAAGAAGGCGATCCATTGGACAGTACATCATGAGATTTCAGAGGTAAATGCAACCCTTCCTGATTGGTTTTCAAAGGAGCGTCAGGTGTCCTTAAGTATAGCCATTCAAACCCCAAAAATTCGGTTGTAAAATCAAAGATTGTGGTGAAATTCCCTTGACTAAAAGTACCTGAATCTATAGGCAAATGAGGTGTTGGATAACGATACCCTACTTCTTTTCCTCCCAAGTCAA
>JAOPTS010000354.1:0-1364 GCA_051531955.1 Reichenbachiella sp. | reverse complement strand
GCTGATAGAAAGCAGAAAAGCTGAATCTATCACTAAGTCGCCATGGGATATAGACGATGTTACAGCCCGTCTATTTCAACTAGATAGCCAATTAGTGGGTTGTTAGCTCGATAAAGCACCTTGTACTTAGAAGATGAAAGTGAGTGATTACGGTCTAAAGTTTCTCTCTTGATTGTTCGCCCATCTACGAAGTATTCAAAGTCTATTATCGAAAGTGTCTTGCTGATTGAAGTGCAAGGCGTTTCCAAATATTCAAGTTCGTTCGAAATGTAAGGTTGGTCAAAGAATACAACACTTGATTCAGGATCTTCTGCTAGATACATCATTCTAAATTGTTCGTTCGGTTGTATATGACCGTATGGCTTTCCTGTTCCTTTAGTTAAGCCTTCTCCGTTTACTTGGTATTTAATTTGGATCATGCGCTTACCTCCTTCATCAATAGTTGTTCCAATTGTCTCTAGTCCAGTTTCTTCTATTGTTGTGTTTTGTGAGGCACCAATTCGACCTAAAAGGAAAATGCCTCCAATCATTGCAGCAAGTAACGATAAGGGAAGTACACCTGACCAGATTTTTTTCTTACTCATTTTAATTTTGTGAAGTCATGGGCTGTAACGCACAGCTATCCTCTGTGGTGCTGACGTGTATTTTGTTTCGGTTNNAACTAAGTGAGGGAAATCGAAGATTTTCCGGTGCTGATCGAAACCGCCGCACTTGACTCTAGCAGTAATCACCATAGAGAGATAGGTAATGTTATCGACTTATTATTCCAATTATTAGAGCTAAGGAAACAAGAGCTGTCAGAACAATTGCAATTGTTTTAAGTTCAAACTTCATAAATGGCTTTGGGTCAAGGTGAGGATCAGTCATTTGGTATTGTTTCATTATTTCGTCTACTGATTCCAAATTTTCAGTAAGAAAATAATAAGTATGAGTTGGGAAGTGAGATATAAAAGCATCAACATTCTTGTCTTCAGTAAAAAAATCAATGGATGCTTCTTGGAGTGCCGCCTCAAAGCGTATTATCTCTGGGGTTCTAATATTTATATAGTTATTTTCTTTCTTAAATCTTACAGCTTTAGAATAGTATTCAGCATTTTGTTCAATTGTATCCAATTCCAGGGATTCCTCATCACTCTTTTTCACCTCATGGGATGAGACAAAATCAGCTAGTTCATTTGATAAATTCTTGTTGATAATGATTCTTTTAGCAGCAAAAACTGCTTTTTGTTGGAAATTGTCCTTGTTGACAATAATGTCGAACAATTTTTCTTTTTCGTAGGAAGAAAACCGATCGTAAAATTCTATTTCAGTTAACATACTATAGTAGTTGTCGATAACGTCCGCGTATGGCTATGTGCCCTTGC
>JAOPTS010000353.1:0-488 GCA_051531955.1 Reichenbachiella sp. | reverse complement strand
ATTGTAGCGGAAGCATTCCATGCTATTAAACTAGCAACAATCATCATTATATATTCCATCATCTTATATTTATGAGTTGAATAAAAGAAACTGATGATTAGACATAAGCACGCATTGTTATCGATCAGGAAGATGATGCAACCAGTCAACCTGACACCTTTAATTGAAAGGATACCATTACTTTGTTAATGAATACAATAGGGACGGATAAGTATCATCTATTGTTTCCCCTTGCTGACAAGTAAATATTGACAGTAATACTATAATAACGTATGGTAGTACTTTTTCAGAAAGTTAGTCTTGTTGGTTCTTTAATTATATTAATTGATTATCAACGATTAGAATTTATAACCTATTAAATTAAAAGATAGGGGAGTGTAAAGGTGTTCATATCCAATTATTGAACGACACAGAGACTATACTAGATCTCACTAAGTCACTCGTTACTATATCCAAGACTACCACAATGTCTACACAAAAGAATGCCA
>JAOPTS010000352.1:0-1374 GCA_051531955.1 Reichenbachiella sp. | reverse complement strand
AATGTCATAATGAATACCAATAGCGTCCTAAACGATTACTAGTTTAGAGATAACAAGGTTTGTATCTATTGAAACAGGTGATTTCCCTGTTCTAGGAGAATAAATCCCCCTGTATTTGAATGGTTTTCATATTTGGCGGGTGATCGAATGGCTTATTGAGCCATTTAGTAAGATCAATTTTAACAAATAAATTCAGTCTTAGAAAGGCAACCAGATTAGAAAGTCGCCAGTTGTATTTGGCGATTTCTTTCAAAAATTTCAGAATTAGTATGGTGATCAACGCTGTCCAGATTTGTATCATCACCGCATTGTGTGTGGTTCCTATAAATGATTTGATGTGCAATAGCTGCTTGATTTCTCTGAAGAAGATTTCGATCTGCCAGCGACTCTTATATAGCTCACTAATCGTGTTTGCTGTCCAAGACGTTTGGTTGGTGATCAATTCTATGACTTGGTTGTTTTCTTCATTCCAAACAGCGACTCTTCTGAGTCTATTAGGATACTTTTTTTGAGATTGATCACCTGTGAGTCTAATGAGCTCATCTTTGAGAATATGTTGATGCCTGTTCTCGGGTAGTTCTAGTTCCTTGATCGTCTCGAACCGAATGTTTTCTTTGTGTCTAATCACAAAATAAACTTGGCTGCTGTCCCAAACATTGAGCAATGAAAAATCATTGTAGTAACGATCTGCTACAATGACACTATTAGCCATTAATGGGATGTCATAAGCCCCTTTATTGTCTCCTGTTTTTCCATCAGTCACGTTGACGTAAGCAGGTAGATTACCATCATAGTCTAAGAGAGTGTGCATCTTCACTGCCCCTTTATGAGTCTTGTATTTCGCCCAATCGAATAGACTCAGGCAAAGGCTGATAGTTGAGGAGTCTAACATGAAAATCTTTGACTTGATCTTAAATCTTGTCTGGCGAAAACCTGCCAAATGTGTCAATTGGTTCTGTAATTCATAATAGTAGTCCCTAAATAAGGTCCAGTCACGATGTTTATTTTGATAACTGATCGTCGATTTGGATGGCGCTTTGTTGACTCCCAAATGATTGAGATTGCCTGTAGCTGAACGTAGACCATTACTTATATCACGTACCGATTGACTCTTTGAAAACTGGCAAAACAGCATCGATACTAGATGTGTCCAGCTATTATACCCTTTGCTATGCTTATCTGTTTGTTTTTCTTTGGTTAAACGCTTAAAACTTGATCGTTCAATCTTAGAGATTATCTGTGAAAACAAATTTATCTTTGACATACAGAGAAGGGGTTTTGTTGTGCAACTCAAAGGTATTTGAGATACGGAACTCTTCTCTGTATTTTAACAATCGTTTAGGACGCTATTGAATGAATACCAATATCAGCAGT
>JAOPTS010000351.1:0-1677 GCA_051531955.1 Reichenbachiella sp. | reverse complement strand
AACTCACTATGGCTAAATTGAACAAGGAGAAAAATAAGGAGATTAAAACTTTAAAATTCAATGATTTGAAGGTAGATGGATATTTATTTCAGCCAATTGTCCTTGACAAAGACAACGTTGATCAATACCAAGAGCTACTTTACTAGTAAAAATACTAAAACGCGATGCATTCAACATCGCGTTTTTTCTTTACTGTTTCTTCTTAACAAACCGTATACATTGAGGTGCTGATACTATTGATGATTTAACAAGCTTTCCTTCATCATCGCTTATCGATAATACACTCATATTATTTGATTTTTTATTTGCAACCAGTATATAATTACCCAAAGGATCGATAGCAAACGAGCATGCAAACAATAAGAGTACACATAGTAAAACCTTTCTCATCAATTAATATTTTCTCACCTACAAAGTGTGACGGATTAGATCGGGTTCGCCACTTGTGCAGGGACATAAGGTAATTATAATCTAATAGTATTATTTTTTTCTACTCACTACTAGAGGACTAGACATTTGTTGCGAAAACCTATTCAAATAGGCATGCCATTCTTCTTTGCTTTCAAATTGCTCGCTCTTCTCCCAGAAAAACCCTGAATAATAAACGGCCTTGCCGTCTTGTACAGCCATAGAAAGGTAGGCATTGCTCAAATCCTTTTGATCCGAAACTACTTTATCAGCCCCTATAAACGTACCTGGTGCTGCGATCAATACAGTTCCTAAAAAGCTGTCGGCATGTGGTTGCCAATAACTAATCCATCCACCCAAAGAGTCAATGGTTACCTCACCATCATTTTCATGCAAGGTCAACCCAGCGGAGATTTGATTCGCCCCTCTGACTGCTACCTCTATTCTACTCATCTGACTTCCTCTATCTAGAGAGATACGCTTAGAGGTAGTCACAATGTTGCCATTACCTATCTCCCAAGAGGTAAAATCTAAATCAAATGCCGTACGCATATATCCGTTAGACAATGTCTTATAAGCTGTGTAATTTTTAGAAGTAAAATAAACTCCATCCGTCAAGACGGCAATACCGCCACAACCTCTACTAATCCCAACATGAAAATCATCCAACCCTTCACTTGTATCCTTATGATAAGATCCTGTTTTAGCAACATGCTCGGCATACCATTTATTGATAATTGGATATTCAACCTTTTTCAACCAACAATCAACTCCACTAGACAAGGTACCTCCAGCTACACTGTCCTCTTTCATCTTTTAAGCCGCAGGACCATACATTCTAAAAGCCACTCGATCATTTTCCCAAGTATAGTCATCTGTTCGCTCTGGCACTAAGCGTGAATAACAGGTATTGTCACTTGTAGGGTTTTGATCTCCATTGAGGTTTTTTAACCAATAAGTGGAAACACCATTTGAAGCTACATTGGGTTGAAATAGTAAGGCATCCGATTTACCGTCTTCATTCTCATCCAACCACTGAATCAATTGCCATTCCCCTTGTTCATCCCCTAAACCAATTTCGCTTGTAGATCCCATTGCGTCAAGTTCAAATTGATTTAGGGACAATTGAACTACTTCATCATGGCGGTCAAAGGACAGGCTATTTGTGATGACCACTTTATTAATTTCTTGCGATTTACAGTTAGCTATTAACCCGGCGGGTTTAGTTTGTGATTATATCAGGCCGAATACCTGATATCCTTATGTCTA
>JAOPTS010000350.1:0-581 GCA_051531955.1 Reichenbachiella sp. | reverse complement strand
GTGAAAAACAGTTCTATTTAACCATGAAAATATAAGGTTAAAGCACTGTTATTAAGTAAATTAGCATTGTAGGCAAGAGAAAATAATCACGGATAGAAAAAACCATTTCAACAATAGAAACCCTTGCCTTTGTTAAACTGAAAATACATTATGAGACTGGAGCTACTCCTACTTAGGAGTAGTGTGTTTACTCACATATTTTGCAGCTCATCAACAAATTAGCACGCTTTTGCCCTCGCTGTATTACCAAGGCGCAACCATGCATTGGCGACCATTCTGGTTTGACTCACAAAGGCCATTAATGGATGGTGAGAGTTACGCCCCCTTTTGTTTGGATTGTATCCTTTTGCACTTCCTTGTTGATCTCCGTATCGTGTGATTACCGTACTGTCAAAATCCACAGTGATATTATCTACTCTGAGCTGGTCAAAAAACCAATTTTGCATTTCGGGAAAAACTTCAGTATTACGCTTTTGAGAAAATTTACCAAAGAATCGGGAATAGGTGCTTTGAGAGGGCATTTCATCCCAACCAAAAATATCATGAAGCGTCTTGTCATACCTGAGCCAATCACAATGAAT
>JAOPTS010000349.1:0-624 GCA_051531955.1 Reichenbachiella sp. | reverse complement strand
AATTATCAAACCAAGGAGGAGGGTTTTGACCCCATGCTGCTAAAATGGGTGATTCACTTACTAGAAGTAAATCTTATAATACAAATTTATGCACACTGCGCATAAATTAAATCGTAGAAACTACCCAATTATGCAATTAGGTGATTTTACCTATTTAAGTTTGTTTTATGAAGATATAAACAAGCTTAAATAGCATTCATGTTTTTTTTAAAAAACCAAGCTAAGTCATTTCATCAGCCTTACACTCATCGAGACTTACAAAGGAAACATACAACTCGAAATTTGTAAAAAATGTAATTATCGTACGGCCCATGAGTATATGGAAGAACTGGAGATTGAACCAACGGAAGTTGAATTCGGGCTATTAAAGAAGACTTACAAATGTTCTTATTGTGATCATGAGCAGTCTTCTGAGGTTAGAATTTCTAAATATCGGCCCATAATTAATCAACCACCCTCATCAAAACATTAGATTGAAGCAAGTATTAAGGTTAGTTGAGTAAAAATGAGAGGCATCTGCTTCTCATTTTTCTTTCCTCATTTACATTCTTTATATCCTGCTAATCCTTACTTTTTTCTTCTTGACTTTTTGGTTGTTAAGCGTATCAATCATGATTTGCGCTT
>JAOPTS010000348.1:0-2415 GCA_051531955.1 Reichenbachiella sp. | reverse complement strand
CATACATTCTATTGCATCAAATTTGTAATCTCTTCCTTTTTTGGTGACGAGCTGGGCAGCATGTTGCCTGTCCACTATTGACATTTTGCAATAGTGACAAGCATCCTGGCCGTAATTGATTGGGCTAGGTTCTATGCTGCAGCTCATCATTAGTAAACTACCTATTAGTATAAGTGCTATTGATCTCATTCAGCGTTTTCTCTTTTCTTGGCCAATCCAAATGCTACTACTGAAAGTGCCATACCTGTAAACATTGCATATGCACCTGCGGCAGGTAATGATATAGCATTGAAATTTAGGATCATCTTGGAACCAATCAGCGGAGGTTGATAGGCAATCGGGTTTCCATCTTTGTCAGTAAACTTGATGGCAGCAGTCTCTTTGAGATCGTGCCCATATTTATATTCCCATTGGTAAAAATCATACAGGCCAACTGAGCCTAATAGTATCATGGTGATAAACCATGTCAAGAAAAGTTTTTTGTTACCGATCATGCCAAACACCACACCTATTATGGTCATGACGATAATAACAAGAGGGAATACTTTAAATTCAGGCATTTCAGTAGGAATGTCTTTCATGCCTACATAGTGGTTCATCAAATTGATGTTCTTGATGTCGTTGGGATTGTGATCCGCAATTTTGTTGATCCATATATCCATCCCGATAGCATCAGGGTATTGTGGCGCCTGTAGTGAGATGTGCCAAAGTGGGAATACGAATAAGAGCAGTAATAGTAGAGAACCTACTATCATAATAATGTTGGGTAATTTCATGCTGCAATGATTTTTAGAAGAGGTAAAAAGTGGGTGCCAGTGTCTCCATCAGCACCCAAAATCAAAACTTATTATTATTCGCCATCCAAGCTCCAACTCAACTCTATATCAGAGTCTGTTGGGGATACTCTTACATATCCTTGCATTTCTTGGTGAAGCGCAGAGCAGAAGTCTGTGCAGTAGAATGGCCATACACCTACTCTTTTTGGTTCCCAAACAAATGTTTCTGTTTGACCAGGCATGATCAGTAGTTCAGACGTATTGGCGCCAATTATACTGATACCATGAGGTACATCGTAATCTTGCTCCAAATTGGTCACGTGGAAGTAGACTTTGTCTCCAACCTTGATGCCCTCGATGTTGTCTGGTGCAAAGTGACTTCTAATCATGGTCATGTTGACATGTACCACATTACCATCTCTGACCACTTTTGTTTCCTTCTCAGATTTAGCAGCAAATGGATGCTCGTTTTCTTCTAGTTTGAAGATTTTCTTCGATTTTGCTTTGATCATGCTCGCAGGAATACCAGCGGCATAGTGCGGCTCTCCAATTGTTGGGAAATCTAGCAATAGTTCCATTTTCTCCCCAGATATATCATATAACTGTGCTGATTGAGTCACCTCTGGGCCTGTTGGTAAATATCTGTCTTTTGTGATTTTGTTCATCGCAATTAGATACTTTCCGAATGGCGCTCTTGAGTTACCTCCTGGGATCATTAAGTGACCTACAGAGTAATAAGTAGGTTTTCTGTCGATTACCTCCCAAGTGCCTAATTTCCATTTCACTATTTCAGATGAAATAAAGAAAGTAGTATAGGCATTTCCTTTACCATCAAACTCTGTGTGTAGTGGTCCTAATCCTGGTTGTACAACCACACCGGCCAACACATCTTCGTATTTCAAGATTGGAATACCATAGGCATCACCATCGAATTTTTTGTTTTCGATAGCATCAATCATTTTGTCAAACGAATGAACCGTTACATTAGCAGATAACTTACCACTACCTACGATATACTCACCTGTAGGATCTACATCACAACCGTGTGGTGATTTAGGCATAGGCATGAAATATACTAATCCAGGACAATCTGCAGGATCTAGTACTCTCACTTCTTTTTCCCAAGTAGTAGTAGCACTGTGTGTTTTATCACTGTATATGTTGTGTGCATAGTTTGTTTTCATTGTTTCAAACTTGCCTTGTGCGATATACTCTTCTGCTTTTTTCCAGTTGACTGCTGCTACAAAATCTTTGTCATTTTGAGAAGCATTGACTTCCATGAGTGTACTAGCTTCCTCGGTATTGTAAGTCGTATAGAAGAACCAACCATGTGATTTTCCTCTACCTGGATGCGCTTTGTCATAATCGAAACCCGGCATCTTGATTTGGAATTCAATATTCATTTCTCCAGATTCAGGATGGACCTTCAAGAAAGATAACATTCCCTTGAAATTGCCCTTGTATTCACTGATTGGCATATCTCGTTGTGGTACTGGGACGCTAAAACGTGTTCCAGCGATGACATACTCTGTATTGTCAGTCACATACGAAGAACTGTGGTTACCAGCAGAATTCGGGATCTCAATGATCTCAGTAGTCTCGAATGTCGTCAAGTCTATTCTAGCAATACGAGGTGTAT
>JAOPTS010000347.1:0-1943 GCA_051531955.1 Reichenbachiella sp. | reverse complement strand
CACATATTTGTTACCAGATGCCGGCACACCATTCAATTCATTAAATGATGACATGTAGGTCGCCACACCGATATCTTTAACTGCCTTGAACGGTTTTAAGTAAGTATTGTGTAACATCTCATCATGTATACTGGCGGAATTGTAATCTCTCCCTCCTTCAGCAGCACCATACCCTATGAAGTGTTTGGCACATGCTGCAACAGATCTTGGGCTGGATAAATCATCCGTTTGAAAACCTCTGACATAAGCTTTTCCCATTACTGAGGTAAGATAAGGATCCTCCCCAGCTGATTCTGCGATACGACCCCACCGAGGATCTCTTGCAATATCCAACATCGGTGCAAAAGTCCAATTGACCCCCGTCGCATTGGCTTCTTTGGCTGCTATTCGAGCACCAAGCTCTACCAACTCAGGGTTCCATGTTGCTGCCTGCCCTAATGGTATTGGGAAAATCGTATGAAAACCATGGATTACATCTCGTCCGAATATCAAAGGAATACCATTTGGACTCTCTTCAATTGCTAAACGTTGCAATTCTAAAGTGTTTTCCGCACTATTAATATTAAGAAAAGATCCTACTTCTCCATTTCGAACTTTATCTTTTAACTCTTCGGTGATTCCACTACCACGTGATGACGTTCCTCTTTGTGCCGTCTGGCCAATTTTCTCCTCCAAAGTCATCAAGGCCAAAACACTATCTACCTTTTGTTCTATCGAACTGTCATTTAAAGAAATAGCATCGCTGGCTGAGTTACTTGTCGAGAGACAAGATTGAAATTGGGTACATATAAAGAGTAATGCTACTCCTGATAGTATAAATTTATTCATTGGTCATACTTTTAAGTCTAACCAAAAATATAGGGAAGGCTTCATAACTTATACCATATATATTTCAGACTAGATGGGTATTTTTTACAAAGCAGCCAAAAGGATTAAAAATAAACAATAGAGCAACTGAATAATATGAATTAGACTCATCATAGACTCTAATCATCTATGATGACGCTCTGAGGAAAGACTCTATCGTCAACATTGTGTTATCAAGCGCATCTGACCAAACAAATTCATACTGTTTTTGCTCCGAATTCTTTTCACAAGAAATAAACGCAAAAACTAATAGAGACAATATGAAGACATTGAATTTTAATAATAAATCACATCTTGTTCTTCTCCTTCCTTAGAAACAAAAACTTCATTTTTTTTTCTCCAATGGCCTATCGATTAGATTTCGTCTCTTCTAATCGTAGACTAATCCAATTAATAACACCCCCAGTGTGTTGGGAAAAGTGTATTTTGAATTACATCACCTTCAACAGATCCTCTCACCTCATGATGTATAGTTGTTTATTTTCGCAGAAATATACAAAACCAAATCTGACAAACCATAATCATTAATATCACCCAATCGGCAACTTTAACATACCCATTTGGTCATGCATATCATTTCAAGATTAGACCAAAATTACATTCTATCACATGTAGCCCCTTAAAAAGGTATAGCCACTATTGACAGTTATATCTATCAATAGTGGCTATACCGTGCAAAAAACCATTATTCAACTATTCCTTTATTAAGAAGGACTCTACATTTTCATTATTAATTCCTGCAATAATCACTTCTCCTTTGGTCGTAGATACAATTTTTAATTGACGCACTTCACCCGTTACAAAAAATCCAGTCTCACTATATGGTCTAGATACAAATTCCCCATTACCATCACCGAATAAAATGGCGCCATAACTAGCGTCGTTTCGTGTCGTTTCAACTTCTACACCATAATTATTCCCGCCAAGTATCAAATCAAGATTCCCATCACCATTAAGGTCCTTACTCACCATTGAATTAATACATGAAACTTGTACGGATTTCGGCAAGGGTATAGACTTAAATCCGTTTTCAGTGTTCTCAAAATAGCCGCTAGCAAAAGAATTAACCTCATAAT
>JAOPTS010000346.1:0-2692 GCA_051531955.1 Reichenbachiella sp. | reverse complement strand
AAAATAATACTTGAAAGTATTTGAAATCACTAGATAAGAACTACTCAATGAGACGTGAACAAACGAAAATGACCCCTTTCATTATAACAACTCCTTCTAATCAACACACCTTGCCATTATTGAATGGCTTCCATTAACTGATCACAGGCCAATCAAACTAAAGCACCTTATATAGGAGTAAACAAACAACTAGGCCTGACAGCACTATTATAATTGTCATTAAGGTCCATGTTTAAATACCTACTTTTCTGTCAAACCTAAATATGCTCCTACCGCTTAAAAGCTGCAATAGGGTGTCCAATCACCATTAAGGTGCTGGATAACAATTCAAACTTTTGAATTCCAAATCCATTGGCCATAACCATCTTTTGGGACACTACCAAACAAATAAGCAATAAGATAATTAAGAAGATCGCTAATGGTGAACAGTGAGATATCTGGTTGTGTCAACATTAGTTCTTCCAAGTGATCTGTATCAACAATGACTGTCTAAGATATATACTTAGCAAACAAAGGTACGCTAATCATTAGTATTCCAACGATAGTTCCCATTAAAACCACCCATCCTATCTCTGCTACGAGCTCCGGAGTTGGAGGGACGAAAGCATGTGTGATCGCCAAACCTTTCAACAATGACATGGCATACAATAATAATGGTTTATTGGTCTTCTTCTTTAAAGTAATGGCCATAGGAAGTAATATGATAAATACCATACCAAAGAACACGGGAATAGCCACGAAGAGAACAGACAACATCATGGCCAAAAGTCATTCTCCACCCTCCTTTCTTCAATAGCCAATTGGCCAAGTTGGGTACACCTACTTACTTTTCAAGTATAACAACTCATACAGAAGCTAAGTCCAAAATGGTGGCTACAAAACCTAATACCTTACCGATTCTAGAAACCAAATGGTTATACATCTTCAGGACTGCGCCCAACTAACATCCCCACCATAATACTAGGTATCAATAACGGCAGGTATGGATGGCCCCTTATCAATATCATGATGAGCAGTGTCGCAACTCCTACGGCCAATGCTATTATTAAATCATATCAGCTTACTCCATTCCGTATGGAACACCTCATCTTCTGATCTGTCTACTCTTCTATAAGTATGTGCTCCAAAGAAATCTCTCTGGGCTTGAATCATATTGGTGGATAATTGATCAGAAGTAAACCCGTTTAAATAATTGAGCGCTGCGGAGAAAACAGGCATGTAGCATCCTTTCAATATGCCTTGACTAACTGTGGATGCCAAAGACAACCTCTCTCCTTTGATTATCTCAATCAATGAAGAGTTAAGTAATAAATGTTGAGATGGCGCCATCTTAGTACTTGTAATAATACTTTTCATCAAACCAGAACGAATAATACAACCATTGGTCCAAAGTCTAGCTAGCTCTGACAAATTGATTTCCCAATTGTGCACAGATGACATTTCCCGAATGACATCAAAACCAATTGCATGATTGACCATCCTGGCTACTCGATATGCTTGACACACCTTTTCTACCAATTCTTCCTTATTTCCTTCCAGTTTGAGATCAACAGCTCCGTATACATTCTTTGCTGCAATTCTATTGTTCTTCTGCGCTGACAAGCATCTCGCCATGACCGCTTCTGAGATGGTGCTTAGTGGCATACCCAAATTCAATGCCGCCGTAGTAGACCACCCTCCAGTACCTTTTTGCTGAGCAACATCTAAGATCAAATCAATGAGGTAGTCGTCCCCTTCTTTAACAGTCAAAATTTGACTCGAAATTTCTAATAGGTAACTCTGTAAGTCAGACTCATTCCAGCTTTTGAATAGCGCAGCAATTTCATCGACTGACAATCCTATATGGAAACGTAATAGATGGTAAGTCTCCGCAATCAATTGCATCTCACCATATTCTATTCCATTGTGAACCATTTTGACAAAATGACCTGAACCTTCTAGCCCAACAAAAGCACAACAGTCACCATCTTTATCATCTTTGGCCGAGATGGCTGTGAGCACCTTTTCTACCAAACGATACCCCTCTGGACTTCCGCCTGGCATCATAGAAGGCCCTTTTAATGCCCCTTCTTCTCCTCCTGAGATTCCACAGCCTACAAATTGAATTCCTTGGCTAACCAAACTACGTACTCTACGCTTGGTGTCATCATAATGAGAGTTACCACCGTCGATCACCACATCGCCTTTATTCAAATATGGAGCGAGTGAATCTATCACACTATCAACAGCCGCACCAGCATTGACCATCAACATGATCCTCTTTGGAGATTCCAATGAATCAATAAATTCTCCTAAATCATCAAAGCCATGTAAGTTTTGTCGCCCTTCAGAATGTTGTGACTCAAAATTGCTCGCCACATTTTCTTCTACGCCTTTAACTGATCTATTATAGACAGATAGTTCAAAACCATTGTTGGCAATATTAAGCGCCAAACTCTTTCCCATGACGCCCAGTCCAATGAGACCAATTTCAGATTTATTCATATTGATATAGCGTAATGCTTCTTTCTTAATTTGATTCAAATTGCTCTTAACATCTATGTTCACACCATAATTAGGTGTTTCCAATGTATCGATTTGAGACTTTAAAATATTAGGGTCTAAAAAATGACCCTTCCTGTTATTAACTCTAGCAGTCAAAACCTCTACAGAGCTATTCAACAACACCCAATTTACTTTACCACTTACAAAA
>JAOPTS010000345.1:0-432 GCA_051531955.1 Reichenbachiella sp. | reverse complement strand
CAATCCACAGGAGAGAGTTTGTCGTCTGCGTCTACTAGTTCTTATAATAGTTTAACTGGTCCAAAAAACTGGACGATTGATGTACCTTCAGCAACTCCTGATACTGAAGATCCTGTTATTGGAGTATTGAATTCTCCAACGAATATTGCACTAAATACAATGACTTTATCCTGGTCAGCAGCTACAGATAATGTGGGTGTTACAAATTATAGGGTATTCAAGGATGGCTTATTAGAAGCTGAAATAGGAAATCTACTTACATATGATGTAACGGGTTTAACCGCTAGTACTTCATACAATTTTTATATTACAGCACTTGATGCTGAGGGTAATGAAAGTTCTAACAGTAATACTGTTATAGGTGTTACGACAGGAGCTGGAGCTGGTAATACGATTAGTTTAGTGACTAATTCAACAAGTGCTACTTGGTCT
>JAOPTS010000344.1:0-420 GCA_051531955.1 Reichenbachiella sp. | reverse complement strand
ATTTTCTAATAGATTGAAATAGAAGGCACGCACTTGCGTAATCCATCCGGCATTGGTCCGCTTGCGAGCGCCTCCGAAGGCCAAAGTGTGAAATGCACTCACATTACTCTTCAGTGCGATTCGCCCTATTTTGATATGCGTCTTATAGGACTTGTTCAACACATCACGCTGGGCCTGCAATAGCGCACTGGCCTCAGATTTTTCACCCTCCTCCTTGAGCTGTGCATGATAGTACCCCCGTGCTCTTTCGATCAGGGATTTGCCTTCCCCTAACTTGACGGGTGTATAGCCAAAGAGGCCCATGGCCTCTGCAATAGGCGCACTGACACTGGCATTGGTCACTGCAACACTACTATCGCTGAACAATTGTTCGATTGATTTACTCATAATTCGTATAGGTTTAAAGTTAAAATTGAAATT
>JAOPTS010000343.1:0-516 GCA_051531955.1 Reichenbachiella sp. | reverse complement strand
TATAGACCTGTAATTCTACAATTCTCTCTTTTAACTGTGAAGCCATAAATTCTTTGACACAAGTCCAAGAGTGATCTCTCATCCTAAAGAGAAAATGAATTTTTTATGGGACAATATGCTAAACAAGTAATGAGACGTATAGTATCTATCAAAAATCACTAAATCACCTTTGCGCATAAAGCCTCGATGGACATCACACAATGCAGCTTCAGAGGTGTGAAAACTCTTCATTTGCGCATCTATGACTACATTGTTGAGCACATCATATAGAAATGAAACACGGAAGCTCCACCGATCAACTGTTTTCTTTGCTCCAAAGGAATGTCTCGAGAATTTACTTGCCAATGATTCATGATTAGGTAAGCGAAGTGTAGAGCCATCAACGGCCAAAATTCTAACCCCTTTCCATTTCTTCACTTTTCCTCCTTGGTAAAAAAGCTTGCATAAGAAAAGGTTAAGCCTTTTGAATGCTTTAAAACAAAGCATGGATCTAGCCTGACTCAAGCTACTCTTGGT
>JAOPTS010000342.1:0-717 GCA_051531955.1 Reichenbachiella sp. | reverse complement strand
AGACAGGCGTTACATGCAACTATTTTCTATGCGTAGATTCATTCTCCTGATAACTTTCTTTCCAACTTTCCTTTTCGGACAAGACATGTCGAACTCCATCGGCATTGTAACCCTGAACGACGAAACTTATAACAAGGAGAACGGACTATTTCAATTCCTGAATGAAGATGGATCCATATGGTATGAATTCACTTTCTATTACGACGACTCAGATGGAAAATGGGATTACCCGAACGATGAATTCAAGATTGTTGTTTTCCATCCAGATTACTTCCTTTTCAAGATAAAATGCGTTTCAGAATCGGAGAACTTTTACACTGTGCTTGTGAACGAAAAAACTGGGTTAACAAAGCGGCTAAAAAAGTCGGCTCCAATCAAACTGCAAAATTGGGAACAATATGTTTTGAATGTTTTTTCAGTTGATTTTGATCCCTCTGAACTTCCTGTTTATAACCGCATGAACGGAACTCCTATGTCAGAACTTCCTAAACAAGAAAGCATTCTGGTTCCCAAAGAAATTAAAGGTGATTGGATGCGTATTATTTGGTCGAACACTGGAGAGTACCCTGACAAGTCATCTGAAGATAAAACAGGTTGGATAAGATGGAAGACTAGTAACAAAATTAACGTGACAATTTTCCATATATCGTAATTGAAATGCATGTAACATAGTCTGATATCCTATGGCGGTTTATAGGTGAGATTGGCTTTTCTGCT
>JAOPTS010000341.1:0-519 GCA_051531955.1 Reichenbachiella sp. | reverse complement strand
CTATTAGTATGAATAATGCCGGTGACACATCAACGTTTGAGTTTTTTATCGAGGCATTAACTGATTCAGTCTCTCTTGATTTTGCGGAAGAGAACGTACGGTTGAGGCTTAAAAAACCTTCTGCTGCTGCGCTTGAAAATGGCCTAAGTAGTTTTTATGATACACTCTTTATACCTGAAACTCGTAAAGTACTGTTTCCAAAAACAGAGCCGACTCTTTCAGGTTGGTTGAATAATCGAACCATTGTAGAGAATAATTACTTTTCTTTTAATGTTGCCATTGATGGTCCACATGAAGCATCTGATGTAACGATTGAATATCGAATACTGCCTGGTGACTCTGGTGAAATGAGTTTTGGTGATGCTGGCGATATTCGTATATATAATGATAGTGATAATGATGGTCTATTCGATATTAGTTTCGATGGAAATACCGACACGATGGCAATAACAGGGTATGTGTTTATTGATACCGATATAGATGAAGGTCCAACAGCAATTGAGGCAGTGGAATTCATAA
>JAOPTS010000340.1:0-1051 GCA_051531955.1 Reichenbachiella sp. | reverse complement strand
GAACTTTAATAGTTAAATTGGTATAATACCTGCACACAAGCATAGTGAAAACTAGCTTTTAGAGTCCCCTTGGTGGATTTACGGATGTTAATTTTTTCAAAATCATTTTTTGATAATCTAGCCACATACTCATCTACTCGAAGCTTTTCTCCTTTATCATCGCTGAAGTGGAGCATGAAATCACTTCTTATATCCCCAATGAAATCTATGCCGTTGTCCTGAAGGTATTCCAGTAAAAAGGTAGCATTTCCGTAGAGTGCATCAAAATTGACATCGTCGAATTTAATACCACGATCTATGGCGTGTTGAATCATACTTAGCGCCATAGATGGCTTAGAAACATGCTTTTCTGACTTAGGTATGTTGCATCTGTTTCTTCGCCAGTCATCCTCTTGCCATGCCTTAGGCATAAACAACCTCATATCAATGGGAACAAAATATCTTCCTTGCGAAAGCCCTGCACCGACGGCTACCTGGCCATTGTCAGTCTTGCCAATGCATCCTAAGTACTGCCTACCTACACAAGCGGACATATTCCCTTTCTTGCGAAAGCCTAACTCATCAAGCAACAAGGCTACTCGACAATTGTCTTGAGAAAACATCTCAGAGCTCTGCTGGGCTACTTGATCCATCACATTGCGAGACGACCAATGGTCACTATTGATGAAATGGTTAATGTTTTGCTGACTTAAGGTGGATAGACTGTCTGCCATTTGCTGGCAGTTTGCAGTATTCTTTTCCAGTTAGATCAACGATTTGATGTAATCAAATGCGTGTCCACGATAAGAAAACTTAACAATATTGAAACGGTGAGAAAATTCTGAGAAAAATCGATTCAGGCCCGATTCCACATCTGATATCAGCGTACTTTTATCAGAATCATTTTTTTTTTGCGATGACTATCTATCCTAGCTCGCTTTTCTTTATTTTAGACTTGCTTTTACAGGAGTAAGAATAAGGTCTTTGCTATGATTTACCAAATTATTGCTCCATCTTTTCTAAGATGACAAAGTAGGATTAACTACTAATTCCCATTCTTTTTCTAATTTCT
>JAOPTS010000339.1:0-865 GCA_051531955.1 Reichenbachiella sp. | reverse complement strand
AAAACACGCTGAACTAGAAATTAAAGAGAGTCTTTCTACGTTGAAAGATCTGAGGGGTAAGCAGACTTCATTAGGTAAGCAGCGACGAGTTTATGCTCTTATTTGCCTTAAAGAATCCAAGTTTACTACTCGTCAAGAATTAGCGAATCATTTAGGGGTAAACATCAGGAGTTTAGAGAAATGGGTGTTTCAATACAAAGCATCAGGGCTAGAGGATTTATTGTTGAATAAACCCAGGAGAAAAGGCTCTAAAATCATCACTTCACAGATCCATCAAGGCCTTGAAGAAAGGGCCAAAGACCCTGCTAATCCTTTCAAAGGCTATTGGGATGCTCAGCAATGGGCGAATGAACGATATAATGTAAACATAAGCTACCATTGGCTGAGAAAATACATGATCCAGCATTTTGAAACTAAGGTGAAAAGACCTCGAAAAAGCCATATTAATAAAGACCCTCTGGCAGCAGATGCCTTTTTTAAAACTACCCAACATATTCAAGGAGCTTAGAACTAGTCTAAATACAGATAAGTACTCAAGTGTGAACCTCTATTTTCAAGACGAAAGCAGGTTCGGTTTAATGAGTCATATGGGCTCTTGTATCAGTGCAAGAGGAGTAAGACCTGTTATCAAGTACTCACATAAGTTTTCTTCAACGTACCTATATGGAAGTTATTCGCCTGTCGACGGAGACAGCTTTGTTTGGGAGGTGGACGGGGTATCCACCCAAATATTTGAAGCTTACCTTAAAGGATTATCAAGGCACCGTCCAAGTGAATTCAAAATTGTAGTCATTGACAATGCAGGCTTTCACTCCACTAAACATATAGAAATACCTGACAATATTCATTTGCTAAATATTCCACC
>JAOPTS010000338.1:0-1508 GCA_051531955.1 Reichenbachiella sp. | reverse complement strand
TCACTTAGATCGGGTTACTCAGATGCTTAATTATAGTCTTATTCAGATATGAAAGACAACGCCTGTCTATATCATGTGGCGTTGGTGTAATTTAAAGTGTCGGATTCAAAGTAGGAAAAATCTTCGATTTTTCATCATACCTTTTTCATCCAATGTGAAAAATCGGAGATCTTTCCGGTGCTGATAGAAAGCAGAAAAGATAGAGTCTACCACTGACCCGCCATGGGATATCAGACCTTGTTGTAGCCAGTTTTCATTCTATTGAGTTGCCGTTAAAATCAAATTTGTAGATTCTATTTCCCCAATCCGTTGCTCTGATATAAGATTCGGTAATTTCAAAATCATCTTCACCACCTTCCGTGGTAAATATGTCAGCACCCGATTTTGACCATAACACCTCTCCCTTTGAGTTAATTCTCGTAATATCTAATTCACCATGAACTATATAGCTGTCTTCAAATTTGAAGATTTCAAAACAAGATGCTTGGTCAGCTTGAGTCTTCCAAATTAAATCGAGTTTCGGAATAGATAAACAGAAAATTGAGTCTGAACAACAAACGATAATTCTGTCATCTTCAATTATTTGAGAGTTCTCATGAATGCCCGTTCCGCCACCAATTGAACCGATAATTGCTGAAGAAACTAATTCTTCGTTCTTATATGTGTGGACACCGATCTTTGTTGGGAAGTTAAAGTCAGACTCTTCAAAATAAATATGTTCGTAATTGAAAGAGTTGTCCGCTGAGCCAACCTTAAAAGTTTCATCTCGGGTTAATTCAACTTTACAATTTTCTGATTCTAATATCATATGCAATTAATAGTCGAATTTCTCTTCGATGTTAGCAAGGATTTCACAGTCGCAGAATCCTCCGTTAGATTGGAGCCACTCAGTTGTTGTTGGAGATAGTTGAAGATTATTCTGGCGTAGAAACCGTTTAGTTAGTTCGTAGTTATGGTTGCAACCTTGCTCTCCCAGTTGGTTGTCAAGATCGTCAAAAAGTGAGTTAAAGAGTTGTTCGTCAAACGGGAGGCTGTTCAAAAAAATCTCCTTTTCCTTTGCTGACAGCTCTCGTTGGATTTGTTTGCGCCTTTTCTGTTCTTGTTTTGATGGCATGTCAATTCAATATTCGGTTGATAGAGGGTTCATCTACTTTAAGAGCTATTAAAATGAATCGAGCTATTTCCTTATTGTTGTTCTTAGTACTGTCGAATAGATCCATCAACCCGCTCAAAGCAAGACGTTCGTTAACTGTCATTCCCCCTAGTCCTGTGACAGTTTCAGCTTTAATGGTGATTTCTTGACGGTTCATTTATTCAATTGGCTACAACGCCTGTCTATATACTGTGGCGTTGGCGTAATTTAAGGTGTCGGATTCAAAGTAGGAAAAATCTTCGATTTTTCATCATACCTTTTTCATCCAATGTGAAAAATCAGAGATTTTTCCGATGCTGATAGAAAGCAGAAAAGCTGAATCTATCACTAAGTCGCCATGGGATATAGACGATGT
>JAOPTS010000337.1:0-1886 GCA_051531955.1 Reichenbachiella sp. | reverse complement strand
GGTTAAACCTGAGTGATTAGATTTTAGATCCTAGATATTAAAATCAAGAATTGTCTAATATCTAGGATCTAAAATCTGATATCTAATAAACAGGTCTATTTCCCTACTATATTGAAAGCACCCCAATACTTTGGATTAGGATGTTTTTCTTTTAGCTCTAGCTGTGCCTGTCTGAATGCGGTGTGTTTGTCTTTGCTGTCTCCTAGAATGGCATAGAAGTTACTCATCAGTTCCATCGTAGTTTGGTCATTGACCTTCCACATACTCATGACCACTGAACTGGCTCCCGCAATGAGGAATGCACGTTGGAGACCATACACGCCCTCACCATTCTCGACACGCCCCATCCCTGTTTCACAGGCAGACAATACGACCATCTGAGTTTCTTGGAGATCCAAGTGCATGGCTTCATAGGCGGTCAATATTCCATCTTCACCTTCATAATCTTTGTTTTTGTAATTAGAAGTAGCACCTGACAAAAATAGCCCAGAGTAGAGGAGCGGATTTTCATCTTTATCTGATTCTTCGAAATAACCATGTGTTGCAATATGGAGTACCGTAGGGTTAGAGATGCTTTTGATGCTTTCTTCTAAGGCAGCGTCACCTGTCAATACCGTAGTTTCCCATCTTGTGTCTTTTAGTAGCGTTTCGATTGTTTTGACCTCAGTATAGGTGCCGGGTAGTGGTGCTAGGTAATCCAAACTTGCAAATGCCCTTGTCGTGAAGGCCTTGAATTCTTCTGTCTCCTGATCTTGAGTTTTGGTTTGTACTGAGTTGATATCAAATGAAGGGAAACCTACCAAATAGATTTCACCTGAACGAGGTAGTTTGGGTGTTTCTTTGATGACGTCTCTCGTACTGGTTACCAGCCTGACGTCCAATTCATCAATAAGGAACTTGTCTGTTTTGCTATTGTAGAGTGTGTTGAGATTGATTTTGTGATAGACGCCATCACCCGCAAAATAGACTTTGTCGATTCCTTCTAATTTTTCCTGAATGGGAGCCCAATAACTGTCATAAGATTTGTTGTCTTGAACTTCATAATTGATTCCATTGACGTAAGCTTGATAGCCTTTGCTGTCCAGAAATGTCCCGTTTTCTAAAATTGCGTATTCAATTTCTTTGGAATTTCCCTTTTGGATGAGTGCAATGTAAAAACCTTCATCGGTGAAATGCCCGCCAAACCTAAAATCATAAGATCTGAGTTTTATTATTTCGATAGCCGCCTCGTTCGGTGCTAGTTCTTTTTGAATTTTACTGACTAGTTTTTCCTCGTAGATATTAGAAAAGGTAGAACCTATGCCAGATTGGTTGATGACTATTTGTAAACTATCGATTTCAATTTGTAAGGCTTCTAGATTGATATTTCGATTCTCCAATTCGGTTTTGGTCAAAGACACAGATCGAGCCACCAAGTTCTTTTTTTCGATTAACTGGTCATAAAGTTTACCGGTTTCTTTATCATCTGTTTTGGACATCATACGATGAAATTTGGAAGCATCGTTGAACAAAAGGCCTTTCTTAATTAGTTGGTTTTCTAACATGCTTTCCAATACAAATTGGGTCGCGAGCACTTGGGTAGCAGAGAAGGAATTGAATCGTTCGAAATGAGTACTAACTTGTCTGTAAAAAATCAATTTTCCTTGATCATTCATGGCTGGAAAATTGTAAATGATTTGATTAATGAGGTTAATATTGATGCTTTGGAGATTGGAATATGCTAATTCTATTTGGTCCATGTTGGTCAATACACCAGAGTAGGTTAGTGCAAAATCGATGATTTTGGGGTCGTAAGGTGTGATGTTTTGCATTTCGATAAAGTAGTCCGCTGCTAGAGTGCACTGATCATATGCTGTTTGATAGTCTCCCATTTTGTAATTGACCTT
>JAOPTS010000336.1:0-885 GCA_051531955.1 Reichenbachiella sp. | reverse complement strand
CAACCAACTCAAGTGGTATCGCGACATTCACTTCGGTATTGCCAGTCAGTAATGCGACTTATACGATTAGCAAAATTGGATATGAAGACATTTCTGGTAGCCTCTCAGTCACAGATGCTGATATTTCGAGAACTGTGTCTATGAATGCCGACGCTACGCTTACTGCCATCGGCAATGAACTGAACGTAATCAGTAAAGTCTACCCAAATCCTTCAACAGGACTAGTGACAATAAAACTGACCCAATCATTTATGTCTTCATCTTTGATGATACACAATACTTCAGGTCAACTAGTGATGCGCAAGCGTCTGGATCAATCAGAATCAATAATAGATCTAAGTAAGCAAAACCCTGGTGTCTATATCATGAGAGTGACAGTAGATGGTCAGCAGTATATTGGAAGGATCGTTTTAATTAAATAATTTATAAATAGGTTTAATAAGAAGCCTGGAGATTTCTTCAGGCTTCCTTTTTTTCTTTTGCACCCGTCTCTCTCATTAGCAGAAACGTAAAGAGGGGGCTTGAGAATAACAATTCTGCTTGCTACCCAATCGATGAAAAAACGAACCAAAAAAATCTTGTTAAATCCAAACTCACTCCGTTCAAACAGGGATTTAACTTCTAGATCCAACAATTTGATTCTGAAAGCGTCATATTGTTTTATGTTTTGGTCCGGCGGTTGCTCTACAGTGATCTCTCGAGATGAACAATTAGAGCATAATTCTCTAAATTTAACGACAGTTTACTTATTCTCCTTTTTAAAAACCTGCTTGTTGTTGAGGTTTGACTATATGCCCTGAGTTGCGTAGTATTGTTGTACCAGCGTATTACTTGGAAAAATAAATGTACTACGCAAAAAATATTAACCCACTAAAAGATAGCTTT
>JAOPTS010000335.1:0-1011 GCA_051531955.1 Reichenbachiella sp. | reverse complement strand
TAACACCTGCGGATATAAGGTACTCTATATGCTAGAGGTTCTGGTTGAGCAGTGTGTTTTCAGTTTTTTAAAAAAAAATAGACATTAAACTTTAGAACTTGACAAAAAATGTCTTGACTCTAAAATCTAATGTCTAGTACCTCAGGGATGAAGATTAGTCGATTACTACAACCTTATCCATTTTAGATCCTTGTTCGATTTGATCAATAATGTCTAATCCTTCTACAACTTTTCCAAATACAGTATGATTTCTGTCTAAGTGTGCAGTGTTTTCTCTACTGTGGCAAATGAAGAATTGTGATCCTCCAGTGTTTCTACCAGCATGCGCCATAGATAATACACCTCTGTCATGAAATTGGTTGTCACCATCCAATTCACAATCTATTGTGTATCCAGGTCCACCTGCACCTGTTCCATCAGGGCAACCACCTTGAACCATAAAGTTTGGAATCACTCTGTGAAAAGTCAATCCATCGTAATACCCTTTTTTAGCAAGGTCGGTGAAGTTTTTTACTGCTTTTGGAGCGTCTTTTTCAAAGAACTCTAATTTCATTACGCCTTTTGCGGTGTGAATTTCAGCTGTCATATCTTAATTGTTTTATTTCGATTTTAGGGATGCAAATGTATTAATTTTCTTTTGCTTCAATCAATACTGATTGATCAAATTGACAGTATGAGCAGCAATAACTCCTGCAGTTTCAGTTCTTAGTATCGTTTGACCAAGATTGACAGGGATGTATCCGCTTTCTTTTGCCCAATTAACTTCATCATTTGTGAAGTCTCCTTCGGGACCAATGAGGATGGTGGTGGTGACGTCAGTATTGATTTGTTTTTGAAGACTGTCTTCCTTCCCTGTCTCGACAAAAGCAATGAATGCGTTTGCCTCTTGCGTATGATCACCCAAAAACTTTTTGAAGGATGATAAAGGGTTGATTTTGCATTTCCAATAACTTTTGGACTGTTTCATCGCGCCAATTACTTTCTTTTCTATTCGTTCAAGGTTGATTTTCG
>JAOPTS010000334.1:0-432 GCA_051531955.1 Reichenbachiella sp. | reverse complement strand
TATTTTGAGATCTTTGATAGTCAAGGCAACAAGTCCTTAATTAAAGAAACCTTAGTTTTGGGGGGGCAATTATAAATAAGGAATATTCGGTCAATATATTCGAAATGGAATTGAAAGACCTATTGAATCTCAACGTCTCTATTGCCACAGATGTACAGGGTGTCATCGGAATTGGTATTAGAGAAAATTGATATTACATAGAAGAATATGATTACCATCATCAAGAATTTCAATGAACTGACCAATCAAGAGCTGTATCAAATCCTCCAATTGAGAGTTGACATATTCGTCGTAGAACAAAACTGCCCCTATCCCGAATTAGATGGCAAAGATCAAATATGCATGCATTACATGATGATGGAAGATGAAAAGCTTTGCGCTTACCTTCGAACTTTTCCAAGAAACGAAGAACTATATGGGATCGGTCGAATC
>JAOPTS010000333.1:0-576 GCA_051531955.1 Reichenbachiella sp. | reverse complement strand
CCAATTCATACAGAGGCGTTGTAGGCCATATATAACTTCATGAAGAACCGATTTCTCACATTAACTATTTCAGCAATTATCGGAACAATGGTGATCTACGGACTTTTAGAATTTCAGTCCTTTATTCACCGTACGAACAACCCTGAATATGCGGAAATGATTAACGAAGTGGCTGAATTGGGTTTTTCAGATTTAGCATTTGTTTTCATGTTCTTTTTTGTAATCTACCCGTTTCAATTCATCGTACTAACACTTAAACAACGACTTGAACGGAGAGGACTTTCGGAATTCAGAACAGCTTTTACAATTATGTTAATCTCAACTTTTCTTTATTCCATTGGGTTTACCATAGTTTTCAGAAGCGCACATTTGGGAACATCAGATACTATTCAAACATTTGGTATGGGAACACTAATATTTGGAATGTACTTCTTGATCAACCTTTCAACTCATTATTTTATATCGAATATCGGAACGAAAAGAATAGATAACGCATAAAAACGGCCTACAACATTACCTACCACTCCATGGTGATTGCTGCTAGAGTTGAGTGTAGCGGTTTCTATCAGCACCGGA
>JAOPTS010000332.1:0-680 GCA_051531955.1 Reichenbachiella sp. | reverse complement strand
AACCAGAGCGTCATCCTGAAAGGCTAGAACAGCGATAGCTGAAATAGACTATTCAGGATCTAAACCAGCAGGCTGACATTCGCTAACATTGAGATTCAAAATAATTACTTTACATTTCCCGAAAAAGTAAAAGCAATTTTCAGAATGACGTGATACTTATGTTAGATATTCAAGTTCTTATTTTGCACTGTACAAAAGTCTAATAAGCTCTTCCAATTCAAGAGAATTTTGGAAGCCGGCTATATACGAGATAGCACTCTTATTGACCTCTCCCATCACATGAGGAAACTCATTGCTACGATACTCAACATACTCATACTTGACCTCTGCATCCAATTGGTTGACATCTATGATCAATAGGTAGACAAACTTCCCTTCTTCGAGGTATAGCTGGTATGATTTAGACAACTCCTCTAATTTCGAACAATGGATGAACCCTTCTTTGTCCAAAGACTCATGACGGTACTTCACGGAATCGAACTGTGTCTCCCACCCTTCCTTATCTGCCATATGGTACACAAACTGCTTGTGAGGCCTGTGCTTATTGAGCTCTCTGCTCTTATAGAGATGGACCAAGTTACGTACGCCATCTTCTACTTTCTTCAATAAAAAAACTTGCGTATGCTTATTCATTTCAATAACTAAGGCCATTCGACCTACATAGCCCCAATACATTAATC
>JAOPTS010000331.1:0-495 GCA_051531955.1 Reichenbachiella sp. | reverse complement strand
TAAAGGCATACTTCTTACCGGGTATCAGTAAAGGTTCGGCAGGACCATAGAACAAGGAGCTCTGACTGGTCGTCGTTCGGTAGATACTGTTGGATGAGCGTACCGCTACCTCAGGGTCCGTCTGCCCAGGATACATCTCATAGAGCGAGAACTCATACTCGGTACTAAAGGCTGAGTTGGGAGAGGCCAAGTGGCGCCCCAGCCAAGAGAAGTTGATGTTCTGTGGTTCGTTGGTTCTGACTTTGTCTCCATTAAATGGGAAATTGATCAATGGTGGGTCATTGAGTACAATCCAAGCGGTGGCCATGGAGGCATTGGAGATCCGGACATTACGGTTGTAGTCCAATACTTCGATGGTGAAGGTGTAGAATCCCTCGGGAAGTTGCCCACTACGCACAAAGTCTGCTCGTGTGATGCCTTCGAACTGCATGTGATCAGCTGTCAGGTAGCTCCTCAAATCAAAGCCTGTCAAAATCTCGGGCACACCACCTTGCA
>JAOPTS010000330.1:0-411 GCA_051531955.1 Reichenbachiella sp. | reverse complement strand
TACTATTGGATGAGCGTACCGCCACCTCAGGGTCCGTCTGCCCAGGATACATCTCATAGAGCGAGAACTCATACTCGGTGCTAAAGGCAGAGTTGGGAGAGGCCAAATGACGCCCCAGCCATGAGAAATTGATGTTCTGTGGTTCGTTGGTTCTGACTTTGTCTCCATTAAATGGGAAATTGATCAATGGTGGGTCATTGAGTACAATCCAAGCGGTGGCCATGGAGGCATTGGAGATCCGAACATTACGATTGTAGTCCAATACTTCGATGGTGAAGGTGTAGAATCCCTCGGGAAGTTGCCCACTACGCACAAAGTCTGCTCGTGTGATACCTTCGAACTGCATGTGATCAGCTGTCAGGTAGCTCCTCAAATCAAAGCCTGTCAATATCTCGGGCACACCACCTTGCA
>JAOPTS010000329.1:0-2983 GCA_051531955.1 Reichenbachiella sp. | reverse complement strand
GTGGTAAGGTATTAAGAATGAATCCTGAGACAGGACAAGTTATAGGTCAAATAAACGTACCTGCTCACAATATCACATCGTGTGCTTTTGGCGGTACTAATCTCGACTCTTTGTTTATTACCAGTGCTCAAGTGGATATGACAGAGGAAGAAAAAGTAGCTTATCCTGATGCTGGGAGTTTATTTGTAGCCGTACCTGGGATGAAAGGAGTTAAGAGTAGATTTTTTGGAGAGGAAGAATAATTCGTTTGTCAATAATGATTTCGGTAGATGGTATTATTCGGTTAGAAAGATGAAGTGATATAATTTTATCCGATGCTAGTTGTCTTTTATCTTATTATGTGGTGGTGTATAGCTAATTAATTAGTTTCGCATTGATAATTAAGAACATACACTATGAAACTATTAATGATTCCAATATTGCTTATTGGGTTACTGTCTTGTGGAAGTGAAGGGGGTAAAAAGGAAGTTAAAAGAGTTGACGAAGGAAAAGTTGTGGTAAGCACTCCAGCTGTCCAAGTGGACCCTGTCATGAAAAAGGGTGAAAGAGTATTTAAGTCAAATTGTATGGCTTGTCATCAAAAGGATGGGACTGGCCTTTCAAGAATCAACCCGCCGTTGATAAATACCGAATGGGTATTAGGAGATAAAACTCGATTAATCAATATCGTACTGAATGGGTTTAAAGGGGAAATTGTAGTCAATGAAGTGAAGTATAACAGTATTATGGCTTCATTTTCTTACCTGTCGAACACAGAGGTTTCTGCAGTTTTGACTTATGTAAGAAATAGCTTTGGTAATAAAGCTGATGCAGTAATCGCAGAGGAAGTAGCTGCTGTCAGGGCAAACAACGCAGGAGAATAAAATTTAGATTAAACTAAAAAAGGGTGTTGAGGGGATTATATCTCACAACATCCTTTTTTAGTTTAAAACCAACTTCTTGGTAATGATTTGGTACTTGATGTTCACATTGATAATACAAATGTCAGGTGTGTTGTCCAAGTCTGCTCGATTGATTTTCAATTTATTGAATCCAACGTTTAAGTCATCTTCGATCCTACTGATTTCCCTACTAGTCATACTATAGATTTTAACAGTGATTGACTGTGGTTGATTGAAGTTGAAGGAGAGTGTCGTTTCTGAGTCGAATGGCATTACAAATACTGTCAAATCATGAGAGGCGATCGATGATGAGGTAGCTCTAGCACTACTGTTAGACCAAGAGCCGTCATTCCAATAGTTGTAGAGTACCACATTCATACAAGTCATTCGTTTGCCCCAATCCATTGTTGCTAAAGATGGTTTTAGTAGATGCTACATCAAGTGTCCCTTTTACTCCAGGGAGCATAGCTAAATGCCATTAAGTTATCGAACCAACTATTATGTCGTTTTGCACAAACCCTTATGTGTGATCAATGTATCTAGCAACTTCGTAGGATGTTCCAACATCATTATTGGCTCTAAGTGAAATACTCAGATAATGGGACTCATCCTATACTTCCTTATTGGATACAATGGCAATTTTTCATTTGATGGGCCTTGCCATTATCAACAGAACAAGTAGTGTAATTAACCTTTTTATCATATTAGTTTTTTGAATAATTATTTCTTTCAAAATGCAGGTTTACTATGTAAAATCGCTACCGTTTATAAATTGATACTATGTTTTGGAGTGAATTTTTGATTGTTAAAGCTTAGATTTGAGATTGTACTATTGCAGCAGCTATGATGAGACTAAGAGGATGGGCACTAACCGTGATTATACTTTGTATGACTATGGTGAGCTATGGCCAAAATGATTCTCTTTATACTACCATCTTTATAATCAAATCGATACCTGCTAGTACACCGCCAGATGCGTCTTTGTATTTGTCAGGTGAATTTTGTGAGTGGTATCCAGATATAGAGGCTTATAGGTTTGATGAAAACCCGGACGGTAGTTATAGTGTTTCGGTGCAACACAACAAAAAAAGGTTTAATTATAAAGTCACGAGAGGAACATGGGATGCCGTAGAAGCCCGAAAAAATGGTCGAGCATTTCCCAATAGGGAATATAGGCTAAGAAATCAAAATGAGATCGTTTATATACATGTCAATGCATGGGAAGATATATCGGTAGGAAGTTATAATATCTACATGTATATCATGCTCTTGTGTGCGATACAAGGCGTGCTGTTGATGGTCGCAATCAATACGCTCAAGAAAAGAAATCGAGTTGCTAATTCGACATTGGGGGTTATGCTGTTGTTTATCAGTATGTCACTGATAGGTAGAGCATCCACTTTCAACCCTGAAGTATTTAATTGGGAACCAAAATTAATTTTTGTCCCAGAACTGTTTCTGTTTTTGTTTGGTCCTATTTTTCTGCTTTACATTCATCAGTTACTGCGCGTCAAAAGAGCGAAATTATTTTTGATTTACTTCGTGCCTGTTTTGATTTTGTTCGTTATTTTCTTCCCTTATGTTCAATTGGAGGGACAAACATTAAAGTATAAAATAATAGATCATGAATTGAAATTGTTGTTTGCCTATATAGGTGCAGGAGCTTTTTTGTTCAATCTGTATTTTTTGTTTAGAGCAAGACAGATTATCCGTCAGTACCAGTATGTTGGGGGACTCAACGAAAAGCAGTTGAAATATGTAAACTTCCTCAATTCAATACTGCTGGTTATAGGTTCTTATTTGGTGCTTTGGTTGGGGATCATTTTACTCTACATCTCCAACAATTTTATTCATTATAATTTGACCCCCTATGTCGAGCATTTGGTTGATGTACTGTGGATGGTGTTTTCATTTATAGTTTTTGCCTTGGGGTACTTCGCTATCAAGAATCCTGAAATTCTTTTGTTAAACAAAAAGTATAAAGATCAATCTCTAGAGAGTAAAGAAATCGATACGGTGGTGAATAGTCTGAAAAGATTACTTGATGAAGATCTGATTTATCGAGATTCAGAATTGACATTGACAGGCTTGGCCAATATGGT
>JAOPTS010000328.1:249-502 GCA_051531955.1 Reichenbachiella sp. | reverse complement strand
CACTTCTCATTTTCTTTCCAGCATACATATTCACTTTCACACCAACCATTGATTAGTTTCTCATCTAGTACATTGTCCCATCCAATGCCCCACCACTCACGGAACTTCTGCGAGACGGTTGGAGATTGAATTGAGAACCAGTGTGTCGATAATAGACTTCTCAATGTATGTTGTTTTGGTCTCTCCACTTCAATTATAATTATTATTGTGTACATGGTCCCACTCCATTCCCTTCCACTCTCGGAGGATTCTA
>JAOPTS010000328.1:0-194 GCA_051531955.1 Reichenbachiella sp. | reverse complement strand
GAGTGGATACCAGTACAATAATAATCAAACATCATTTCTTCATCAAACATTTGCATTCCTTCGCCTTAGACACTCAAGCTTCCTCCTTTTATTCCAGATTCTTCCCATACCTGATATTGATAATTGATCTAGCCTTTCATTCACATGGATATAGCCTTTCAGACATTTCATTTTGTCCATTGTTCCTTCACTGT
>JAOPTS010000327.1:0-2979 GCA_051531955.1 Reichenbachiella sp. | reverse complement strand
AAATGAATCCAACAATTAAGAAGCGTATGGGCATTTAATAGACATGAAAATTCTCTATTAAATGCTCAGAGCTCACCTTCTTTCATAAGGTCGATTGGTAATTTGTCAACATGTACTCACGAGTATACAACGAAGGTCTAATTGAAGCGATCTCGCCATTTTAGCAGATTGTTTCAATTTTTTAACTTTTAGGCTGTGGTCTGTTTCAGGACGTGATACGGAAATTTTAAAAGAAGAAACTTACTATAGCTTTATTTTTGATTACAGGCTTTCAGCCCTTGTTGGTCTTGTGACCAACAAGCTACCGAGGCTATTTTGATTGACTAAAATTCTTCCTTCTATATAGATACTTCACTATCGAGGAGATGTAATCCTTGTCAGTCAAGGTTTGTTGGTCACAAGACCAACAGCTCATACCTTTTCCTTTTTCATGTGCTGAATCGCACGATTCGGTTGGGCTAGTGTAAGCTCCAACCTTTTCTTTAGCAGCCAAAATCATGAATTGATGTTGATGTTAGAGAGCTTTTTTCTGCTCAGTCGTAATGCAATTGCAACCGAGCGGGAATACCGTCAGCCATCTACTCGATTGTAGTGTCGCTTAATTTTTACTTAAGATTACACCCACTTCTTTAGAGTATTCTGCCCAAGCCATTTTAAGTTCTTCTAATAATTCTGGTTTTTCGTTAGATATATCTGTTGTTTCTCCAGGATCATTTGATAAGTCGAAAAGCTTCCATTCGTTTGATCCATAAGGAGTCGGAACCATTTGGGCTTTGTAATTCCCTTTGCGCATCCACTTACCATTTCCCATTTCTCCGCCTATATATTCAGAGTCTGAATAAGTTACTTCACTTTCGCCAGAAAGTACACCAGTAAGAGATTTGCCTTTCATAGGCAGTATAGGGTTTCCTTTAAATGAATCTGGTTTTTTAACACCAACCATTTCTAATAGAGTTGGCATGACATCAGTAACATAGGCAAAACTACTCTGTACTTTTTCCTTGTTAATTCCAGGCCCACTCATTATAAAGGGAGTTCTAATCCCCCCTTCGCCTACAGTCATCTTAAAGTAATCTAATGGTCCAGAACCTGCAGAAGCCCAACCAGTACCATAAGCTATATGAGAAGTTGGATTGCCTAAATTATCAAGTTGATTATTGAATTTACTTATATATACTCCATCAGCATTTCCAGGGTATTGGGTGTTGTCCCATGGGTTTGAGCCGTTGTCTGATAAAAACAAAATAATGGTATTATCTAATTCTTTAATGTCAGCGAGAAAATCTAGCATCCTTCCCATATGATAATCTACGTTTTCGACCATACCTGCGTAGATCTCCATTTTTCTTGATTCGTAAATTTTCTCTTCATCTGTAAAAGACTCCCATGATTTAACCGCCTTATTCATAGCAGGGATTTTGGCATCTTTTGGAATTAGTCCAAGTTCTTTTATTCTTTCAATTCTACTTCGTCTTAGTTCTTCGTACCCTTTATTATACTTTCCTTTGTATTTACTCATCCAAGGTTCAGGTACATGCAAGGGGTCATGTGGGGCAGAGAAAGCTAGGTAGGCAAAAAACGGTTTATTGTCTTCGGTTTCTCTAATAGCACTAATAAGAAAATCAGTATAGCTACGAGATGAGTAAAAGTCTTTTGGAAGCTCCATAATTTTTTTTCCATTCATAGAATATTGGACTACTTTTTCAGCTTCTACAAGTCCTGCTTTATCGGAAAAATGACTAGCACCTCCATTGAGTAAACTAAAGGACTTTTCGAAACCACGTGCCCCAGGAATGTTACTATCGTCATGACCCAAATGCCATTTACCTGCCATATAGGTGTGGTAACCTCCATCTTTCAATACTTCAGCTAAACTTACTACATTATTGTTTAAGTGTCCTTCATAACCGGGTTGACCCATTTGATTGGGAGAACGTAATTCTCCCATATTGCCTAACCCTGCCAAATGATTGTCTGTACCACTTAACAACATGGAGCGTGTTGGTGAACAACTAACAGAAGTGTGAAAGTCTGTGAAAAGCACCCCACTCTTGGCGAGTTTATTAATAGTAGGTGTATTTATCTCTCCACCATAAGGTTGCGAGTCAGTAAACCCCATATCATCTACCATGATAAGTAAAATGTTGGGTTGTTTCTTTTGTTCCGCTGAGTTATTGGGATTATCTAATTCTGAAGAACAAGATCCAAAAACGATTCCTACAATTATTAAACAAATAAGGTGTTTCATTTTATTCATATTTCTATATATAGCATGTGTTCTGCAATGCACCGCAACAACAATAATAACAATTGGTCATCAACACCTAGGTATTGATATATCTATTATGTCTGCAACTTACTAGGAAGAGGGATTAATTGCTATCAATTATAAATAAACACCTACTTCAGCATTCTTATACATCAACGAATCTAATTGATCGATTCTAGAATTACTAGCGGCTCCATGTCCGCCTAAAATATCCTTCTTCGAACTTGATTAATTGAGTCCTGCGTTTGACAAGAGCGAAGGGGCGGCACCAATATTTAGAATACCTGCCAAATGTCTTCAGAATCCTGCCAGTGTGGTGTGGGTGCGGCGGTCATTTGCTAGGTTGCAGTGATTAGAATCAACCAAAAGACCAACTAAGATGACCAACCCCCATCAAACACGAGTCGTAGTTACTCGTTTTCTCATTGCGGCTCAGCTAGGTGCTACTGTAGCGCTAAATAATGGGATTGCATCGCCGCAATGGCGTTGTATGTCGATGCAATGGCACTACTACACGACGCAATCGCACTTGTTCGCGCCACAATGTCATATTATACTGCCGACATGTCATATATTGGTGATGCAATGGGACTATCACACGATGCAATGGGGTAGGATAGCGACGCAATCGGTCTAGGTCACGATGCAATGCCTTTTCTGTGGCCTAGGAGGGTGTAATCCAAGAAGGAATTTCAATTTTAACTTTAAAC
>JAOPTS010000326.1:0-821 GCA_051531955.1 Reichenbachiella sp. | reverse complement strand
ATCTCGGGCACACCACCTTGCAAGATCATCGCAGGAGGGACATAGGCTTGACTGGTCGTCAACCGCACCCCAGCGCCCTCTATGGTAATCCGTAATTTGGTTCGTAAGTCTACTCGGTCAAGCTCCCGCAGGTTGATGAATACTTGAAAATTATTGGCATCCGCAGCGGTATAATAACTCAACTCCGGGCTATAAGGTGGCATCAACGAAGTGGTCACCTGTACAGGGTAATTCTGACTTGCTACCCACTGTGAAGTAAGCGTTAGAAAGCATAAAACAACCCAAAATAAAGAGCGTGTATTACCAATATGTAAGCTATTATTCAACAACTTAATTTTTTATTAATTTCAGGTCGGTAAAAGCAGCATTGGTAAATACCCTGACCACATACATACCAGCTGGCAGCTTGGATGTATCAATGGTAGCGCCTCCATACTCCAGCTCCATCAGTTGATTACCCGAAAGATCAAAAATCCAAAGCTTGACAACTGATTTGGAGTTGATGTGCAACTCGTTTGTAAAAGGATTGGGATAGATCTTGAAGGACAACTGTGCCGCATCTAGGTTCAATACGGTCACTAGATTCGATAACTCAAAAGTTTTTGAAAAGGAAAATCCACCTACATCAGTAGACTCAATAGTGACACTGTTCGATTCACCTACTAAGTCTAATTTGCCTTCCTGTATCCACAGCTCATTTTCTGCTATCTCAAATATCTCTGATGGTGTAGTCAATGCATATACAAAACCTTGATCGGTCAGGTCTTCATCTAAGCTACTGAGTGTACCTACAAACAAATCATCAACTATAGCATCTTCTT
>JAOPTS010000325.1:0-4598 GCA_051531955.1 Reichenbachiella sp. | reverse complement strand
GAGAGCGGCGGCTAAAGTACTGACAGGTTCTTTAGTTATTGCTGAAGAAAAAATCGAAGAAACAGTCGAGCGAATTGATAGAGAGTTTGTTGAGTCGGTGCTTATTGAGTTAACACCTATTATTCAGCCGGATGATGTATCTAATCAGGAGAGGGAGTATCCATTGCGGTTGTTTAAGTATGATCGGTCTATCGGGGCAGCTTAGTGGTAGAATATTACCGTAACATATATGAGAGGAGACCCTGAATAGGATCTCCTTTCTTTGTATTAATTAATATGATTTTTAATTGCAAAAATAAATACGATAAGGGTTAAAGTCCCGGATATTAAGGCGGCAATTGCACCTTTTTTAATTACAGTTATTAAATTACTTCAATATAATACATTTCAATTTAATGAGATCTCTTTCTTATCACCTATTGGGCCCAATTATATATACAAGAAATGCAATAACAAACAAAGTGAAAAACGCCCGCAGAGTACCCCAATAGTAATCCTGTTGAATACTCCTTTTTTATTTGTACTCGTCACAAATTGAGAGCACTATCCTATCAAAAAGTTCTGTACCTCATCACCCTATTTCCCAAAAATACTATTATAGTAGAGCACACTTCTGGGGGGAAGCTATGATTTCTGTTTTCAGTCCCGTATTTTTTATTTCTTTTAAACCCTTAAAATGAGATACACTATGCCATTTCGATCAAATACTTCTTCTAGCGTTCTACTGCTTGTATCAATACTCCTCTCTATCTTAGGAGTAGGGTGTGACATTTCTATGGGAGTAGACGAAACCACCAACGATTCTTCAGCAACGGCAGCCCTAGCCGACACATCAAGCTCTACCACAATACCGTCCTCCTCAAACACACTACAACCCAATAATCAAAGGAGCAGCACACTGGATGCTCAGCACAGTGTCAGTAGTTCCTCGATTAATGGAACATCGTCAATAAGCTCTTCATCAACGCTCTTTTCTGGCTATATAGATGTGAGTGAATGGCATATTCGTTCGATGTATACCCGATTTTACGTTGTAGACGACTGTTTCGAAGTTTCAATAAACCGGTATTCAGACTTATCTCCCATTAACCTAGATACTCTCTGCAGTGGGCCGGTTTTTGAACAGGCGAAACAACTCTTATACGGCACCCTTGATCTAAGTAGTGATCACTTTAATGCATATTCTGAAGGGGCTCCTCTTGAAATCAGAACCCATCTACATAATACTGAAACTTATAGGGACTCAATTGCTGGCTACGGCACCTTAAATACGATCAGTACTTACATAGACTCATGCAGTGCCCCCTTTTTTGCGGGCGGCTGGTACACTGAAGGATCGTCCCCTCTGTATGAAAGTGGAATAAATGACAGAGAGTTGCTCTATGGAACAATTAAAACTGCAGAGCATGAATTTAATTTTAAAATTGAGGTTACCAATTCGTTAAGTATTTCAATTGATGAAGGCTATGCCGGAGGTGGCTCCTGGGATGGCGGTACGGTAACATCAGAATCTGTATATACTACGTTAATGCAGGTTCATAATACAGAGGTCGATCTAACCCCTTTTGTAACTCCCTATGACACAACAGTTGGTATGATAACCTTCAATGCAATAAATCTCGATGACTCCCTCGCCTACTATATGAAATCACACATTCTTAGAATTGACGGACCACTTATAGAGGTCTATGAACACATGGTCGAGATCTTTCGCGACATGATGACAAAAAGCTATCAATCTCAATACAATGAAAGTCACTCCGCCTGGCTCACCTACAAAGAGGAGTTAGACGGCACCTATTACTTTGGTTTCAGTGGTCACTACTGTGACATCTGGTCAATTGTTATAGAATCATCAGTAAGTGATAATGAAGTTACTCAGCGATCTATAACTGAAACAAGAATAGGCCCTAAGGACTCTACCGGCAGTAGCACACGTCTCTACACAGACATAGTGGAAAACAGCAACGAGATCGGTACAAAAGTTGCATACCTCCCCTACGTAACTACTATGGATTCACTGTATGCAGAATGCGCAAAAGTAATTGCAAAAGATCCCTTTGATTATTTTATCCAATATTCAACTACAGAGAACGGGATAATAAGTACGTGTGGCTATAATGCTTATAATGCTAACAATTCCGAGCACTGTGGTGATGTGCCCGACCTCGGTCATTTTCGCGGTGTCCGTTTAAATACATTTAATGGTGAAAGGCTCCCTGTAATAGATAGTTATGATTACTAGGAAATCATACTCACAAAATGAGAGCACTATCCTGTCAAAGAGCGCTGCCACTCATCAATCTATTCCCCAAAAATACTATTATAGTAGAGCACACTTCTGGGGGGAAGCTATGATTAGAACTCTTTTTTACACCTTTTTAACAGCTGCTTTAATTCAAGGCTGTATTACAACAACTAAAGAACTCAATGTTGGTTCTCTTTCATCAGACTCAAGCAGCGTCACTATTAATGAGCAAGAAAGCAGTTCAAATCCAGCAACACATTCGCCATGGATATTTGAGGAAACACCATTATACGATCCAGACAAACCACTGCTCGACTTGGATCTCCTTAAAGAGATGCGTACAAAGTTCCGAGAAGTAGAACCCGAGCAATACTCATTTCAACGATCTACGGCAGGCTACATATCCGATAACGCCCTCGTAATAAATAGGTATGGTGCCATAACACGGGTATATTTTAACGACCTGATAGCCTCACGTTACAACAAACGGTACTCCTTAGACTCACTCTTTGGCTCCCTAATAGCAGAAGCCACACAAAAACAACCCATGATAACACCCGATGATATATATGTAGATAGCATCATTATTGAGTACGACTCGACCTACTATTTTCCATCCACCATTTTATACGAACGGAATGCACCGAGCGGTGGGCATGTGGATGGTATTGACGCTATTTATAACCAGGACTTCGCCATTATTACATCCACTTGTCCTGATTACGCACCTCATTCTGATGACTGGTGTCTTGATGGTATTATCGAGCGCGCGGAATCAGATAAAAACGGCTGCACTGGTCCTCTTGAGTGCTTTAATGAGTGTGGCGACTACGAAAGAAAAGAGTGTCCTGATCACTGTGGCGTCACCTGTATTGTAGACGAATGCTTTATTGATCCGGATAATTATGAAGATTGTGATTATAGTTGTGGCCCGCAATCTGCGTGTATAGATCTACCCAGTTATTTGGAATAGGGAAAAATTACTCATCCTCCGTTGCAGGGGCCCACGCATCAGATATTGCATCTTAGTGATACAGTATTACCGTAACATATAAGAAAAACAAGCATTCCAACAAACCCTGAAAATATGAAGAAGCAGGCTAGAGAAAAAATATTATTATGGGGCCAACTCCAATATTGGGACTCTTTTTCTATATTCAAAAAATGAATTTAGTGAATTATTGGTTAATATGATAAAGAAGTTTGTACGTGTTGTTTGCCCATTAGTCATTATAATTTGTGTTGGGAATGTAAAATCGCAAGAGTTTGGTCCTGATTTTTTAACTAACATACATGAGTATACTCAATGTGAAACATCATCAGATTGTAGAGCTGAGTTTGATTTAGAATGTAATATGATCTCTTTAAATAAGCATTCAACAGATATTAAAAATTTATTTTCAAATTACAGGGTAAAAAGGTGTCCCGCTTTTACACATTGGCCTAGATCTAAATGTCAAAATAATATATGTGTGGTCCATAAACATCCACAAAAAAAATGTAGTGACGATCAATTGACTAGCAATAACATACTTTTGAATACATATTCGAATACTATCGGAGACTCTAATTCAAACATTTCGAACCATACATTTATTGATAAAGATTCAACAACCAAATTTCTATTAAATGAATGGAAAACTAGTGACGAACTGAAGCAGACATTAGTATTTAAAAAAGAACTTAAATTCCATGACGGCAAAACCTATATTTCTTATTCCCAAAGTATTAATGGGTTTCAAGGCGGCTCAATAGGTTATAAGGTCGATGATAGTGGCTCCATAATAAACGCCTACAGTCATCTATATGAGCTAGATACATTCTCTTTTCTCGACAAAATAGAAAAAGATTCCCTTGTTTCACAATCTACTATTTTAAAATCATTTGCTATTACAGCAGGACTGAAGGTTGATGATTTAGAGTATTACCCATTAGATACAATTCTACCTAGGTGGAACATGTGTTATAACCCCACTTTATTGTATGAGTCAATTGTTCGAAATAAAAAGCAACATGACGAATGGTATTTATTAGTTGATGCTACTACTGGTGAAATAAATTATTATTAATAAGAGCATATAGCTAAGGGAAAGGTGCACTAGTTACCTAACAGACAACTACCGATCCAACCCATGTAAATATTCCGTTAAAGACACCATTACCATCAGAGCTGATTCTTTTTTTTAGAATTATTGATAGTACTGGTATTCAAATAAACCACCCTACCCTATCACACTCTCCGTAAGATCAAGAACAGATATATGCACCAAATCAGGATTATAGACAGTGATACCCTCCACATCCGCCTCAGCAGCAGGCGCTTCCAAGTCCGGCACATTCGGTCGATCAA
>JAOPTS010000324.1:0-1104 GCA_051531955.1 Reichenbachiella sp. | reverse complement strand
GATTGTTGGGTGTGATGGTCAACCTGGCTGTATAGTTCCCTGCTTCAGTAAACAACTCTTCTACATTTTGTGTGAAATATTCTTCCCCATTGATTTCCCAGTACCAACTGGCTATTTCATTTTCCTCAATAGTCTCACTCAAGTCTTCGAAACCTGTATTGGTATCTATACAACCTAGCTCAATGTTGAAATCAGCTATAGGAGTAGGTTGCACGATGACAGTTTGTGCCGCCGTGTTAAAACAATTACCCGTATTGCCAACCGTCAGTGTGACCATATAATTACCTGTTTCATCAAAAGTGAAGTCTGGATTTTCGTCAGAAGAGGTGCCGAGACTATTGAAGTCCCATTGCCATGTGTTGACATTGTTGAGTGCATCACCAGGAGAAGATTCATCTTCAAAGCTGATGAGTTGATCCGTACATCCTGGGTTGTGGTTGAATGCAACTTCTGGTTGTCCATTCACCCTTATGGTTTCGGTAAGCGTGTTGACACAACCTTCCGAATTCTCCATGGTGAGTATGACATCAAAGTCTCCTGTTTCTGTATACAGGTAGTTGGGGTCTGAGAGGGTAGAAGAACCACTGTCATCCCCGAAATCCCATGTTGGGTTGATCAAGTTGTCTCCAGTCGTCAAGTTGTTGAACTGCATGGCTTCACCAAAACAATCGTTCTCCATGTTGAAATTGACATCAGGTCCAGGGATTACGTCTATGTTTTGCACTACATCAGTATTACACCCAGGGATCGCCATGTTGAGGATTACATTATAATTACCATCTGTGTAATAGGTGTGAGTACCATCCGTACTTTCTTCTGAAGAACCTTCTCCATCATAGATCCACGAATAGGTGATGGAGGTGCCTTGGTAGTTGGATTCGTCAGTGGTGTTGTTGAAACCCATTTCAGAGAAAGTACAATTAGGACTTAATGGTAAGTCAAAACTGGGTGTAGGTAAAGGATAAATGCTTATGGCTTCTTGGTAACTATTGCTACACGATCCATTACTGACCGTCAACTTGGTGTCATAAGAAGCAGTTGTAGGATAGGTATAACTCGGATTAGGGTCTGTACTGTCTTCGATATTATCACCATTAAAGTCCC
>JAOPTS010000323.1:0-3481 GCA_051531955.1 Reichenbachiella sp. | reverse complement strand
TTCAGATATGAAAGACAACGTCTGCCTATGAAACGGAGCATCCCGTAGGGTGCTCTGTTTTTATAGGCTCTGTTATGATCTTTTTAGTTGTTGATTTTACTTTTTAGTTCAATATTTTCAGCTTTCAGTTGTTGAACCTCCTTATTCATCTCTATCATGTAAAGCGTCATCTCTTCCATTTTCTGTAGAAGTAGATTATTCATCTCACCTAAATTCATGTCATTCTTACGAAACTCGTCTGCAGATGGAACATCAGGTAAATGCTTATTGGACTTAACGAAAGTCTCAACCTCTTCCAAAGATCTTAATTCATAATCATCTTCAAACACCCAATCGGCAGCATCTGTCATTGATACTTTTACCTCCTGAGCCCAGATCGTTCCTTCAACAGATAATTTGTTTTGTGGGTCTATTGTTCCTATTCCTACGTTTCCATCTGATTTAATAGTAAGTCGATCGTTTAAAGATGATCCGACTGCATTTCCTCCGCCTCGAAATGACAAGCTCCCACCTGATTGTGAATACATTTCCCAATCATGTCTGTTCGTTCCTGATCTTTCAAGTCTTAAAACAGGGTTGTCATCATCAGAAATAGTTAAAAGTTGATCAGGACTTGAAGTTCCAATTCCGACATTCCCTCCTTTTTCTATAACGAGATGTGAACCTATTGAATTCCAACTGCTACTGTATTCTGTCAAACTCCAATTTCCCATACTGGAGATTCCCTGTACCCATTGGCCATCAGCCCCTAAACGTTGCATAGAAATTTGTCTGAAGCTATCAAAACCAATTTCCAATTTTGCATTAGAACTTACGTTGGAGATTCCAATCCCAACATTTCCTCCTTGAAAAAGCAAACTACCTTCGCTGGTATTAATTATACTGTTGGTTCCATCATGACCAAGTTGCATAGTTTTTGTCCCTCCTTGTTCATGAATTCTTAATTGGGGAAAAGATCCTGTTCCCCCTTTAATATGTAATTTTGCCGCTGGAATTTCAACCCCAATACCAACGTCTCCTCCTGATTCATGTATCTGTGCAAATGACAATTGAGACATTAGAATTACTATAAATATTATTTTGACGGTCTTCATATATTTCATAATAGTAGTTGATCATAACGCCTCTGTATCAAGCGTGGCGTGTGATTTAGTTTAAGTTTCGGCTACAAGATAGCCATATCTCTGATTTGCGCTATTACTTTTTACTCTATAGAGCTAATCTGAGATATGGCGGAGCTTCCAGAATGCAGAGAACTTTCGTTTACAGCTATTCCGCCATGATTTGATCACAGAATGTTGTATGTCGTTTATTCTTTTATTTTCTCTGATTCATACCAATGTTGAAATTGTCTAAGAATATTAATGTCAGTTTGATTGTGTTCATGTCTGTCTTGAAATTGAACCTTTTCATCTGCAAGTTCTTCACCAAATGCTTTAATAATATGATCGTGAATATACTCCTTGTCCAAGAGTGAAATTAAATAATCATACTCTGTTTTTGAGAAAGTTGATTTATAGGGCTCAGGATTATTGGAACTTCTTCCAGTTGGTGTAAAAGACACTAATAGGGTTTTAATCTTCGTAGAATCAGCATCAATAATTGTCTTTAGATATACTCTAAGCTCATCTGGATTTTCATCGTTCCAAGTTCCCAATAAATAATATACATGATTCGGATAAAATTCGAATATCGAGGATTCATCTGAGTCTTTCAATGCCCTTTTTCGAAGAGTTTTTGCTAGTTGGTTATATTGTTCCGAGTTAAATATTTTTTCTTCTTCTGTTTTTCCAGTCCTCAACCAATTGTTTACTTCATAAGCAAATTTAAATGGGACTGGATCAAGCATAAGATTAGAAGCAAGTTCCAACCCCTCAGCCCTGTTTTCATTTTGCTTTATTATTTGGTAGATGAAAATTGCAGCTTGCGCAAGAGCACCATCCATTCCAAAGCTAAAAAAAGTATCGCCTTCTGGAAATTTGTCTCCTATTACAGCAAGTGACAATGCCAATTTACTAGCTGTTGTCCAGTCCAAATCCTCTTCAAGACTCCTGATTTTGTGAAGGACGTTGTCTACAGAACTTGTTTGAATTAATTTTTCTAAGTTAGTTGCTAATTCAGTACTAGAAGACTCTTCTATTAATTGAAAAAATGATTCAAATTGAATGTCAGACAATTCACCTTTAATTACAGTGTACGAAAAGTATCTTTTGAAGTAGCTTGTAGAGACTATTCGCTTATCCTTAAACCAATCATTGCCGCCACCCTGCATGAAATCATTGTGGAAAGCTTCGTTTAATCGAGGAAACAATTCTTTAAGTAAATTATAAACAGAATCCTTTTCATTTTTTGTAATTCCTTTTGCTAACTCATCTAAATGTTCTTGTAATTGGTTAGCTCTTACCTTGTGCTCTTCAGAATTTACCGATCCATTACGGCTACTATACGACGATAAAAAATAGGCAGGATTATTTTTTACAAAATCATAGTGTTGAGGGTAGAATATCTTTAATGCCTCAATCAGTAATAAATCTACATGACTGACTTCATCTTTAAGAAGAGGTATTGAAAAGGATAATGTATTGCCATATCTTACTGCAAAGCGAGGAGTTTTAAGTTTTATTAAAACATTCTCGGAAAATTCTGAAACAAATCTTCTAACCTCATCTTTGCTTAATTCTAAACCACTCTCATTGATTGCTTTATCTACTAATTCAAAACAATACTGCTTCAATGCTTCTGGTTGTGCTTGAGGAACCTTTAAGGGTACTTGAATGATTTTTTCGAGAAAATTTTCTCCCGATTTCTGATTGCCTTGACCGAATCTACTACCAATCGCTGACGCTACCATTTGTTCATCAAAAGATAATAAGTAAGTAGTGTTAGAGAAATCAGCCGTCAACTTGACTAGCTTGAATATAGAGAAAATCTCCGATTTATCTAATCGGTCAATGTCATCAACAATAATTACTAATTTACATTGACTCTCTTTTAAAAATTCATCTATCCGATTCTTGAGGTTTTCCAAATCAATATCAGCCATTGATTTTCCAATGCTTGATGCATCAAGACCGAATATCCCTCCTATACTTCCATATTTTGAAATGAAAGTACCCAGTTTCTCTTTTTTGTTTTCCAATTCTTTCCCAAGAGATTCAGCAATCTTATGAAAGAAATTTTTCAACATTGTTTCTTCATCACCATAACGCCAAGGGTTAAGTTGAATCGTCAGAATTGATTCATGTGATTTCAATTCTTCATGGATAAAGTTTAGTATAGATGTTTTGCCTTCTCCCCAAGCACCGTAAATTCCAATAACAATTCCATCATCATTATTTCTGCTTAGAATTGAATCTGCAATACGTTTAGAAAAATCATACCGTTGAAACCTATCATCGGTTTTTAATACTACTGGCTTGTCTGATGAAAAGTTTAATTCCATTTCGGTAGGTTATGACATACAACGCCAGTATAGGAATCG
>JAOPTS010000322.1:0-1285 GCA_051531955.1 Reichenbachiella sp. | reverse complement strand
ATGTAGGTGGATTTGGTAACCTGATGGGGACACCGATTTTGGTTCAGCCTCAGGTCGGAATATTGGCATTGGGCGCTATAGTTAAGAAACCAGCTGTTATCGAGACCTTAGAAGGAGATTATATAGGGGTAAGACACAAGATGTTTTTATCCCACTCATATGATCATAGAGTAGTTGATGGTGCGCTAGGAGGGATGTTCGTTCGTCGAGTAGCAGATTATCTAGAGCAATTTGATACAACGAGAAAGGTTTAAAAAAGAAGGGCTAGAGTTAATTCAACTCTAGCCCTTCTTACTTATAATCTCTGTAGTTAGAATTAATTCTTCTTAGCCCAATTGTCTCTTAAAGTAACTGTACGGTTTATTACTGGTTTGTCTCCTTTAGAATCCTTGTCAATAATGAAATAACCCATTCTCTCGAATTGGAATTGCGTCATAGGTACCATGTCACCTATAGAAGGCTCAACAATTGCATTGGACATGATAGTCAATGACTCAGGGTTTAGATGATTGGTAAAGTCATCTTCAATCTTATTCAAGTTTTCAGTCTGGAATAACCTGTCATACAACCTTACCTCGGCTTCTATTCCTTTAGCTGCATCTACCCAGCCCAAAGTACCTTTTACTTTTTTGCCAGTAGTGTCTTGTCCAGATTTAGTCTCAGGATCATATTCGCAATAGACCTCTTCGATTTCACCTGCGTCATTTTTCTTATAGCCAGTACACTTGACGATGTAAGCATACTTTAGTCTTACTTCTCTGTCTGGTCCTAGTCTAAAGAATTTCTTAGGAGGTTCCTCCATGAAGTCAGTTCTCTCAATAAAGATCTCACTAGAAAATGGAATTTTCCTTTTACCAGTAGATTCATCTTCAGGATTGTTAACCGCATCTAGCTCTTCCGTCTGTCCTTCAGGGTAGTTGGTGATGATCAGCTTAATTGGATCCAATACACCTAATGCTCTATTGGCTTTCTTATTAAGATCTTCTCTAACGCTAAACTCCAATAAGGCGACATCACTGATGCCATCTCGTTTGGCTACTCCAATTTTATCTGCGAAGCTCCTGATAGACTCAGGTGTATATCCTCTTCTACGGATACCTGAGATCGTAGGCATTCTAGGATCATCCCATCCGTTGACATGATTGCCTTCTACCAATTCTCTTAGCTTTCTCTTACTAACGATCGTATAGCCTAAGTTCAGTCTAGCAAACTCTGTTTGCTCAGTTTTGAAAATATTTAAATTCTCAATAAACCAATCATAGAGCGGTCTGTGAGAAGCAAATTC
>JAOPTS010000321.1:0-544 GCA_051531955.1 Reichenbachiella sp. | reverse complement strand
ATTTGGGATCTAAAGGCTTGCGTACGCAATACGCTACCAACCTGAAATGAACAGATCCTAAATAATACTACTCAGCTATCACCGGTTACTATTTTCAGGATAACGGGGTTATGGATCAGTCTGTATTTCTGGGGAGGGGCGTAATTAGAAAAGTGAATTTTACTGTTTGAGCACAGCGAGTTTTAAAATTCACAAGATTTTTTTGTTTCGTTTTTTTATCGAATGAAAAAAATGAAAAGTACTTGAGTACTATCGTAGTTGATAAATATGTTTGTTAACAGCTATCAATAAGCTAAAGGAATTTTACACATATAAGTGTATTACACATCTCTTCTTTCTATTTCGACCAACCCAAAAATATATGTGACTTTTTTAACCCCCCAACTTTACGGATTGATCCGAAATCTGCCTCAACAAAGATCATCTGACTGATTCACCTCCATTAAACGTCATCCCAAAAGAATTTTCAATAAAATAGGATGGGCTATAACAAAAAAAGACAGCCATAAATGACTGTCTTGTTGTGGGCGCTGAGGGATTCGAA
>JAOPTS010000320.1:340-611 GCA_051531955.1 Reichenbachiella sp. | reverse complement strand
GTAGTTATACTTTGACAGGAGCAGGGTCTGGTAACTATAGCATCACTCAGCCAACAGGCTTGACTTCCGATATTACAGCAATAGCATTGACCGTTACGGTGAGTGCAGATGATAAAGTATATGATGGAGGGACAACCGCAACAGTAGGTACTGCTTCCTTAGTAGGTATTATCAACAGTGAGGTGGTAAGTATCGATGCGAGCCCAAGTGTTTGGGACTTTGACAATGCGAACGTAGGGACGAGCAAATCAGTGACTGCCACAACAGGTAG
>JAOPTS010000320.1:0-219 GCA_051531955.1 Reichenbachiella sp. | reverse complement strand
ACCTTGACAGGTGCAGGGTCTGGTAACTATAGCATCACTCAGCCAACAGGCTTGACTTCAGATATTACAGCAATAGCATTGACTGTTACGGTGAGTGCAGATGATAAAGTATATGATGGAGCAACTACTGCGACAGTAGGAACCGCATCCTTAGTAGGAATTATCAACAGTGAGGTGGTAAGTATCGATGCGAGCCCAAGTGTTTGGGACTTTGACAAT
>JAOPTS010000319.1:0-585 GCA_051531955.1 Reichenbachiella sp. | reverse complement strand
CGTTGTCTTTCATATCTGAATAAGACTATAATTAAGCATCTGAGTAACCCGATCTAAGTGAAATAATCAAGAGAATACTAAAATAATCAGGGAGATACTAAAATATTTAGCAAAAACGCAACTTTTGTGATAAATGACTCGTTTTTAACCTGATAGCTAAAGAGTCCATGCTTCAATGTTGGGTGCGCAAGGAAGCTCGCTTAAGTGGATGGCGCAGGGTGGTGAAGCAATGAGCGAAGAAGCTATCAGGTTAAAAACTCCCCTAATTGACCATTGCGGGTTGAATTCCCGACTTTTAGCAGCCTCTAATATTTGACATTGGAGCATTTAGCGTTAAGAAAATTAGTGGATGAAGCGGTTAAAAAAGAAACACTGTTTGAGATTCAAGCCTGTTAAGGCTTGAATTGAGTTTGTTTATTTTCAGCGGAAGAAACTCATTTTTAGCTAAAGGATACACCGTCTTGATTTTTTGGTTACTTTTTTATCAAGAAAAAAGTGACGGAACGCAACAGGTTCAGATCAGCTAATTTACGGCTGAAACTAAAGAACGAAAAGACAACAGGCTGTAATGAAATCAGGCGTGAG
>JAOPTS010000318.1:0-2570 GCA_051531955.1 Reichenbachiella sp. | reverse complement strand
CTAATTGACCTGTTTAACGGAACTCCATTTATTCCCTCCATGAATTAATTCAGCCTATTATTTATAGGCTGAGTAGTTACAAATATTCAATACAAAGAAAATAGCGTTAATGACTATTAGTTTGACAAACACCTACTTTGAAACCCTTTGGTTTATCAACAGGCAGTATTGATATTCAGGTTGTTTAACAATGCCCGCTCTCACAGGGTTAACGATAACAACTAAGTAAATACTTACCATTGCGATAGAGGAAACCAATATCGAGATAGGTTATATGCAATAAACTAAACTACTCCCCTAAATTGCCTGCCTAGAACCTTAAATATCAAACTGATTTAATTTTTAACTCTTTAAAAAACCTCCAAATAATTTTATAACCCAATAAAATTATTTGGTTAAGAGTAAAAAGTGCAAGATACCACAACACAAGCAATGACAGAGCTGGCTTTAGGGCTTTCAATGGCCTTTTTTTCTATTATGATCCTTGCTTTGATTTCAATGCAGCAACCCATGTTGGAAATGAATAAGCAATCAACCCATAAAAACTCCTCAACGTTATATATTGAAAATACCATTGATATATCATCAACTAATTTAAAAAAGATCACTTCAAAAAAAGCCATTCCAAAGAATAAAACTAACCAAGAGCAATTAGTCTTTTATTTTAAAGAGAAATTTGTTCAGCAGTCTTTGCTCACTATAACCATTGAACAGCTTGACTTCACTCGGCCATTAATAGTAGCCGTAGAACCCAATATGGGTTTTTCTGATGTTGTCAGGCTTAAAAATAGTATTAATCACCCAATGCTTTCCATAACCACAATTAACAATGAATGGTTACTTGAATTACAACAAAAGCAATTGGAGATTGTAGAATGACCTTGCTAAAATCCACCTTTATCTATATTTTTATGTTACTAACATTTACAGTCGCTAAAAACGCTACCGCAGCTACTTTATCTAATGAATACAGAATTCAAAAACTTATCATTAATGAAGCAACACGACAAAACCTTAATCCAGCTCTTGCGCTGGCTATTGCCAAAGTAGAATCAAATTTTAACCCCAATGCACTAAGCCATGCTGGTGCTAAAGGGGTAATGCAAATTATGCCCAAAACCGCAGAGCAAGAATTTGGGGTGTCTCGTTATCGTTTATACGATGCCCAAACCAATGTTCGGTTAGGTATTCGTTTTATAAAGCAACTTTTACATACCTATGGTCAGCGCATTGATATTGCATTATCTCACTATAATGGCGGCTCGGCAGTGAAAGATAAATACGGTAACTTAAGCGTGATCCCCGCAACAAAGAAATATGTTAAAAAAGTATTGGCAGCTAAATTAAAATTCGACCATCTAGCAACAACACCCACCAATAATAGTTTTCTCGAAGTAAACAATAATAATTTTCGTGAAAAAGAAATTGGGCCCCCCAATAGCTTAATTAATAATTTACAACAATTAAGGTTACACAATGTCACACGAGGCTTAAATAAGCCGCTTATAAAGAGTAATTTTTATTTATCAAATGCTTCCCCTAAAAATTTGCAGACTAAAAAACAAAAAGTACTAGTATGGGAATCAGTTTTTGATTAGGCTAACCCTATTAACCATCTATGCTCAGCTGATCAAAATTAATTACTCATAATAAAAATAAAAATGGATAAACAATGGATTTCATAGGCAAGTACAAAATAATAAAGGAGTTAGGCGCCGGTGGTTTTGGCGCTGTGTATTTGACCCAAGATCCCAAGCTTAATGAGTTGGTGGCGATAAAAGTATTCCAAATTAAAGATGATAACCTAGCCAAATTAGCCACCAGTGCCACCTTTGATGCCAGTGAAGTATTAAACCAACGCTTTTTAAACGAAGCGCGTACCTTGCGCCAGTTAGGTCGAAACCGTCACATTGTTAATGTGTTTGACTTTGATGAGCTAGACGATGGCAGGCCTTATTATGTCATGCCGTATTTACCTAAATCTCTTAAAGACGAATTAGGCAGTGATGCGACCGACAGCTCAGTTATTGCTGATTTACCCAGTGATGAAAAACCTCGACCTATCCCTGTTAGCCAAGCACTCGTCCATCTTAGTCAATTATTGAATGCGCTTAGCGATGTTCATAAAGCGGGTTTAGTGCACAGAGATATTAAACCGGCTAATTTACTGCTCAATGAAGACAACGATATACAACTGTGTGACTTTGGTATAGCCAAAATGCCCGATGTCCAACATAGCCAAAGCGGCATTGGCATGGGCAGCCGAAACTATATGGCACCTGAGCAACGCCAAAGTGCAAAACATGTAGATGCCCGCAGTGACATCTACAGTGTCGGCGTTTTAGCTTATAGAATGATTACCGGCACCTTACCGGAGGGACGATTTGCCGAGCCTAATATCTTTCAGCCTAATCTAGCTCAATCACTGAATGACCTTATATTAAAAGCCCTCGAACAGAAAAAAGAAAACCGCTTTCAAGATGCCGCGCAAATGCTTAAAGCGCTTAACAAAGCACAACAAGCACAGCAAAACCAAGCAAACACACAGGCAAACACACAAGCAAACTCAA
>JAOPTS010000317.1:0-1442 GCA_051531955.1 Reichenbachiella sp. | reverse complement strand
TCATCAACTATAGCATCTTCTTCAAACAGTATATCCGATGGGGCTTCATTGACATCAGTAACCGTGATTTCAAAGGACTGTTCGAAACTCGCACCTCCATCATCAACAACCTCAATATTGACACTGAATAAAGACTGTTCTTCAAAGTCAGGGTTTATAATATAAAGTGAACTGTTGGCTATTGTAAAGTATTCGTTATCTGCGTCATTGATCCCATCACCAATTATGAAGCTATAAGTAGTGTTGTCTGACAAGTCTTCATCTCTGGTATTTAATAAACCAACTAAAACTGTCTCTTCATTGCGCTCATTTACTGTCAAATTACTCACCCACAGAGAGTCTGGGGTATCGTTAACATCCGTGACATTTATCGTAAATGCTTTTTCGTATACACCGCCTCTACTATCTATTGCACTCAGATAGATGCTGTAGGCATTTTGTATTTCATAATTAAACATTAGGTCGGAATAAAGACTGTCATTAGAAATATAAAAAGCATCATTCCCTTCATCGTTGGTTCCATCACCTGCGGTCAACTCATGAATAAATCCATAGAATTCATCTTGATCTTCTGCGGTGAGTACACTGACTAGCGTTCCCATGGGTTGATTTTCACTTATTCCATCAGAAGAAATTGACAGATTTGTAGGCAGCACATTTTCTTCAAAATAGGTGTCAAAGGTCATAGGATATGTTGACCCACTTCGCCCTAAACCTACATATGCTGCATCTCCATGTACATAAGCAGACGCTCCTGTTCGGCTACCTCCCCATTCGAAATAATCACCGAGATTCTCCACCTCGTTTGTTCTGGGGTCATACTTGATCAAATTGTCTTTACTCCCATAGGCGATGTAACCATTACCATAAATAGAAAATGCCGCGGCATTGTTGGTACTTAGGTTAAGACCATCTGCAAATATTTTTTCTGTCCAGCTATCGGTTTCTGGGTCGTACATCTGGATATCACTTAGCTGGAGCTGAAAACTATCAAAGTAATACCCTCCACCAACATAGGCTTGACCACCTATCACGAAAGCAAAAGCTTGTTGTCTTTTGCTAGCACCCCAATCTACCATCTCTGTCCAAGTATCTGTGTCGGGATCGTATGTCCAAAAATCAGACTGCTCATCGGTATCGTTGATACCGGTCCCTACATATCCATAATCTCCTATAGCAAAAGCGACCGCATGATTCCTGACTCCACCGCCAAAATCAGCAATCTGAGTCCAACTATCAGTCTCAGGATCGTAACGATAAAAATCAGATAAATAGTTACCGACTGCATCTGTCCCAGAACCTGCATATACTTGATCGCCGATCATAAAAGATACTGCAGATGCTCTCGCAACCCCTGGAAAGTCTGCTAGTTGTAGCGTGAAATCTCCCTGATCATCCGGTTTCCAAAAATCATTGAAAGTAGCTGATGCATTTTCTCCCAA
>JAOPTS010000316.1:0-1619 GCA_051531955.1 Reichenbachiella sp. | reverse complement strand
TACCTTATATCCGCAGGTGTTATGATAAAAGAGTTTGAAAAGTGCTTAAAATAAAAGCATTTAAACTTTTCAAACTCGATTAGCTTCACTTATTTAGGAGTGCGAACAAACAAATAGGAAAGCGATGAAAATTACACAATCAAACGATAAAATTACAGCCTTTGGAGGGTTTAATTTTTGCCATGATATTTTTCAAAAATCGGGGATTCCCAATTTGATAGATGAACATTTAGGACAGCGTGTTAAATATACAGGATTTAATTACTCTGATATTTTCACAAATCATTTAGCCATTTTCCTTAATGGAGGAGATTGTACCGAAGATGTAAATGAGCATTTGAGATCTTCACTTCAGCAAATCCCTGAAATGAATGTTTGCAGTGCTGACACTATTTTAAGAGGTGTTAAAGAATTGGCGACACATACTATTCAGTATGTAAGCCCGAGCAAGATTACACATCAATTCAATATCAATACTGCTCTCAACGAGCTCCTTTTAAAGTCGTTAAAGCTTACAAAGCAGTTAAAGCCCAAAGAGAAATACCTTTTAGATTACGACAATCAAGTTGTTGCTACCGAAAAACATGATGCGAAAATGACTTACAAAAAATGTAAGGGGTATCAATCTGGGGTAGCAAGTATCGGTAAATTAATCGTTTCCGTTGAAGGAAGGAATGGAAATAGCCCTGCGAGTTACAAACAAGAAGAAACTTTAAAACGCACGTTTTCATTGTTGGAAAGCGAAAACATTACAATTAGTCAATTTCGTGCAGACTGTGCTTCTTATCAAAAAGGGATTATCGACCTAGTCTCAGAAAAAGAATGCCTGTTTTACATTCGAGCAAAAAAGTGTTTGTCTCTAAGTCAACAAATTGGAGCTTTACAAGCAGAAGCATGGACGAAAGTACGTTTAGGAACACAGGAGATGGAACTTGCAGAAATCACAAACTATTGTCCTTTTCATGAAGATAAACCTTATCGTTTAGTGGTTAGTAGAATCAAAAGAACAGACCGACAAATAGATATGGAAACAGGAACAGCTCACACATACCGATCTATAATCACAAACGATACTGTTCTTACCAATTCTGAAATCACCTCTTTATATAATCAAAGAGGTGCTTCTGAATGTACCTTTGATGCTATGAACAATGATTTCGGTTGGGGGAAACTTCCTTGCTCGTTTTTAAATGAGAACACTTCGTTTATGATTATGACAGCTTTATACTCAAACTTTTATCAATATATGATTACCCTAATTTCTCAAAAAGTGGAATGGGTAAAAAGTAATTTTAGGCTCAAAAAATTCATTTTCCGTTTTATTACTGTTCCTGCAAAGTGGGTAAAAACAGGAAGACAACGAATACTTAAACTTTATACTCAAAAAGATTACAGCGCTTTATCTACTAGGGCATAGTCAGTCGCACAACTTAATGGGAGAAGTCCCTTTTCTCACTTTTTAAAAGATGAAAAGGACCCCTTTAGCTATAGGAATAAATAAAAACGTCCGAAAAAAACCGAAAATAGCAAGTGAACAACATACACCTTCTTGCAAAAACACAAAATATCCCCTTAAATAATAACTGATCCGTCCTAATTAACAAGCTGCGGATTTAAGG
>JAOPTS010000315.1:0-1134 GCA_051531955.1 Reichenbachiella sp. | reverse complement strand
CCTTATATGGGCTCTGATTCGGTTAAACCATTTTTGAAGTTTAAAGACAAATGGGTGATTCTTTTGGGTGTCACCTCTAACGAAGGAGGAAAAGACTTCCAGTTTTTGGAGTCTGACGGAAAACCGTTGTACCAGCATGTGATGCAAACGTCAAGCGAATGGGGTACAGATAATAATATGATGTATGTCGTTGGTGCTACGCGTCCAGAGTATTTGACTGATATTAGAAAAACAATACCAGATCATTTTCTATTGGTGCCGGGTGTAGGTGCTCAGGGTGGTGACTTGCAAGAGGTTTGTAAATACGGGATGAATGCCCAGTGTGGATTGTTGATCAATTCTACCAGAGGGATTATTTATGCATCAAATGGCGAAGACTTTGCAGATGTAGCTAGAGTTGAAGCTACTAAGTTGCAGCAAGAGATGGCTCCTTTAGTGGAGAGTTTGTAAAGTTGAAAGTGAAAAGTTCTTAAAGTGTAACGTCTTGGGTTATAGAAATAAATGAAGAATATCATTTAAGACTATATAATATTTAAGTGGAGAGATCAAAGTTGCTTAGTGGATTGATCAAGTCACTCTACCTTTCAACTTTAGAAACATTATAACTTTTAACTAGTAAGACTTTTATCTATGAAGATTGAGAGGTTTGAGGATATTCTTTCCTGGCAAAAAGCCAAAGACATGACTATTGAAATATATTCGATTTTTAAAGAGCAGAGGGACTTCAGTTTTAAGAATCAAATAGAACGAGCCTCTGTTTCAGTGATGAACAATATTGCAGAAGGCTTTGAACGAAAAACTAATAATGAATTCAAATACTTCTTATTTGTAGCCAAAGGGTCTTGTGGAGAAGTACGGTCAATGTTGACCTTGGCTAAAGATTTAGAAAAGATAAACGAAGAACAACATTTAAAACTATATAATATCTCAGTTGAGATATCAAAGTTGCTTAGTGGATTAATCAAAACCCTATAAGATTGTCTATTGATATTATGAACTTTCAACTTTAAGAACTTTATAACTTTTAACTCAAGTATATGAAATCAATTGAATACATAAAAGAGAACAAACAACGCTTCTTAGATGAGCTGTTTGATTTATTGAGCATCCCTTCGGTAAGTGCGGATTCAAAGT
>JAOPTS010000314.1:0-1694 GCA_051531955.1 Reichenbachiella sp. | reverse complement strand
TGATGACAATTATGATTTTAGTTATACTGATGGAACGTTAACGGTTAATAAAGCGACCTTAACCGCAACTGCTGCAAACCAATCAAGACTATATGGCGAAAGTAATCCAACCTTCACAATAGATTATACTGGTTTTGTCAATGGTGAAGATGCTACCGTTATTGTTACGGAACCCACGGCTACCACAACAGCTACAGCCGCGAGTGATCCTGGAGGCTATTCAATTGTACTGACAGGGGGACTTGATGACAACTATGATTTTAACTTATTAAACGGAACGCTTACTATCACAGTCTTGAATCCTAGTATCACATCGTTTACACCTAGTCAAGCCCTTGCGGGTGCAACTATAACTGTGACAGGAACAAACTTCACTGGAGCCACCTCTGTACAATTTGGAGGAACAGAATCCGCATCCTTCGTTGTAGATAATGATACGCAAATAACCGCTATAGTTGGAAGTGGATCGACTGGTTCGATTTCCGTGACAACACCGGGTGGAACTGGAGCTTCAGTCTTAAGTTTGACCGTCGACAATGTTGCACCAACAGTTACTTCTTTAACCTTGAATTCAATATACACGGGTACAGAATCTTCCATTGAGTACCTGGTGACATTCGATGAGGATGTCATCAATCTAGACTATACTGATTTTGATTTAAGTACAGCTGGTACAGCTACTGGTACGCTCAACACAACTATTACTGGTTCGGGAGATACTTATTTAATGTCGATTGACAATATCAGTGGGACAGGTAGTATAACCTTAAATGCAATTGTAGATGATATTACTGACGTTGCTGGCAACCCTTTAATGGCTGGCTTAACAGGAAGTGTACATAATGTAGATCGAGATCAACCTATGATCACACTACTTGACATGACCAATGGTAGCACCAATATTAGCAATGGCTCGACGGTTAACTTTGGCAGTGCAATAATGGGTAATGATATCAACAGGACTTTTTCTGTCAGCAACACGGGTACTGCAGACCTTAATGTGACGCAAGTATCATTGGGGACTGGTACGAGTTATACCAATTCCTCCGTGACGGTACCTGTTGTGATCACTCCTGATAGTGATTTCACGTTTACCACTACGCTGAGTGAAGGAGTATCTGGTACATTTGAGGATGTCATCACTATTACCAGTAATGATTCCATTCAGCCGCTTTACTCCTTCAATTTGACTGGATCAATAATTGAAGAAGTTCCGATTTTTAGCCTTTTTGAAGGTGCTGATAACCAAGGGAATCCAATAGACAATGATGCTGTCTTTAGTGTTGACTTTGGAGAAGTCAACCTCTCTGACAGTATAATCAGCAAGTCATTTTATATACAAAATAGCGGGACGGGGGTCCTGATAGTATCGCAGATTACTTCTAGCGATGAACTGCTGCAAATAGAAGCGGATCTACCGTTATCTTTAGCTGAAAATGAAGGGGAAAGTTTCAAAATCATTATTTCCGAAAATGAAACGGGTGAAATCAATGCTATTTTAGAAATTATAACCAATCAATTCACTACATCGATTGCAGTGACCGCCGATATCGTAGCAGCGCAAGAGATAGAAGAGGAATCACCACCTATCAGTGTGTTCAATGTCGTGACTCCCAATGGTGATGGTATCCATGATTACCTCAAGATTGTGAACATTGAGGAATATCAGGACAACAAAGTTTTCATTTTTTCTC
>JAOPTS010000313.1:0-15784 GCA_051531955.1 Reichenbachiella sp. | reverse complement strand
GATAGATAGTACGGTGAGGGGGTAAATTAATTCTGTCCTGTAGTTTGTCATATATTATGTGAGGTGTATTTGATGCAATAGCTCCAAAATCTACACCTGATTTTTGTAAATCAAGAATACTCTTCTCGAGAAAACTAGTAAGCTTATCATAGTCTTGGTTGACAACATAGTTAATCATTTCTGTCATGTCAACGTTCTTTATCAAAAAATCAGGATAAGTGGTTGACGCTGTTATTTCTTGAAATCTTTTTATTATTAACCTATAATATGCTATTGTTGATTCTGGCCCAACTCCACCTATTAACCCAAATTTCCTCATAATTATTTATTGTCTATTTCTGAATAATTTTATCTAGTTACTGCTAATATCAAGTTAAAATCTGCAGGCTTGTCACTTGTTAATTTTTTATAAAAGTATTTGACTCAAATACCCTTTTTAAATAACATATTAGCCTGTGGATTTCTAGTGTCTGTTATAAAATTTCAATCTATTACTTTTCTTCATATTGTATTTGTCTCCTTCTCTCAAAAAATAAAAAACTAAATTTTCGTCAAGTAATTTTTTTTTATTGATCCTTTCTCGTGACCAGAAAGTGCCGTCATATACTATAACATAGCTGGGGCCTAACACTTCAAATTGATCTCCTTTAACAATTATTGCCGTTTTTTCATCAATCCCAATTCCAAGTAGTTCAGGTCTATTCTGCAATATATTGAACATATCGAATTGTCTATTGCGCGCGATGACGTGTTGGTCAATGGCCACATTTTGTATAAACCCAAATCCAACTTCATGATCGCCCATCATGATTTGACTTCCCTTTGTATCTCCACGTACCAAATAGGATCCTTGAATTGTAGCACCTGCTGAAGTGCCTGCAATTACTCCACCTCTTTCCAATACTTCCCAGAGCATTTGCTCTGTTTTAGTTCCTATATAGGCATCTACAAGACGCCACTGTCGGCCACCTTCGAACCAAACTGCAGTAGCACTTTTTAGTGGTTGAACAAATGAATCCGAATTGGCAATTTTCTTATCTGTGGTATGAAGAATTGTTGTTTTTGAAGCTCCAGCCTTAATAAGGTAATCATCGTCTTTAATTTGAAGAAATGCATTTTCCCCAAGAGCTGTTGGAATTATTACAATGTCAGAATGCACTCCGCCTGCCAGTTCAATAAATTTTTGCGTGATTTTTTCGCCATGATTACCACCACCAACGATTAATAGAGAACCCTTTTTTGGACCAGTAGTTTGTGCATTGGTCCTTAGAACAATTCCAAAAAGAACTGCAACAAGTAAATGAAGGTTAATCATGCGCATTTTATAAATTTATGTTTTTTTCAAATCTAATTCATCCAGTCTGAAATGCCCAAGAGAGTATTTAGAGGTAATGGATGGTCAACGGAAAAAACCAAATCCAGATTGCTCTAACTCACTTGGTACGTGAATCTTCGTATTGGTGGGGAGGGGTATTGATGGCCGAAGCTTGTATCTTACTCAGGTTATACTTTCATGAAACAGATCATCTTATGAAATTCATTAAAATGTCAATTGTTGTGATGCTCACCTTGTGCCTACATGCATGTGATGATGGGGAAACAGAAAATGATTTTGGGGTAGACCTCAAAGAGGAAATGCGGTCTTTTGTGATTGGAATTAGTGAGTATGGCAAAGCGGCAGATAACGGCTTTGTGATCATTCCGCAAAATGGAATAGAACTCGTGACACAGACGGGTGATGAAGATGCTGAAGTACACGCAGCATACTTGGCTGCCATAGATGGACATGGACAGGAGGATTTGTTTTATGGGTATGATTCCGATGATACCCCAACACCCACGGATGACAATACTTACTTGAGGACGTTTTTGGATTTATCTTTGGAGCAGGGCAATCAGATATTGGTGACGGACTATTGTGCTACCCACAGTAATATGGATGATTCCTATCTGGTGAATAATGAAAATGGATACGTGTCCTTTGCGGCAGATGAAAGAGAATTGGATCAAATCCCGGTTTATCCAGCGACTATTTACGGTGAAAACGAAGGAGTGATAACAGACCTGAGTGAGGTGAAAAACTTCCTATACCTAATCAATCCAGATCAGTATAGTTCCAAGCAAGCTTTGATTACCGCGGTGACAGCTACTAATTATGATTTGATCATCATGGACCTCTTTTTTGGAGAGGTGGCGTGGACTGCAAATGAAATTTCACAACTGCGCGCCAAGGCGAATGGCGGTAGTAGATTGGTGATTTCTTATATGTCGATAGGTGAGGCAGAGGATTACAGATACTATTGGGATTCGGATTGGACGAGCAACCCACCAACATGGATGGATAGAGAGAATCCGGATTGGGCGGGCAACTATAAAGTGCATTATTGGGACGAGGAGTGGCAGGAAGTGATTTATGGAAATGAGCAGTCTTATCTCCAAAAAATTATGGATGCAGGTTTTGATGGAGTATATCTCGATATCATTGATGCATTTGAATATTATGAATGATATTTGAAGCAGTCTTGACTATGAGATAAAATATCATATTATGTGCCCATGCAACTAGAGAAAAGGGAAGAACAAAATTTCGTTGTTTACAAAGCATCTGCGGGTTCGGGGAAAACCTATACGTTGACCTACAACTATATTCGGTTGATCCTGCAACAGCCAGAATACTTCAAATCTATTTTGGCGGTAACCTTCACTAACAAGGCGACCGAAGAGATGAAGTCAAGGATCATTTCTACGCTTAACGAGTTGAGTCAAAGCGATCATTCTATGTCATCGGACTTGAAGGAGGAGTTGAAAATCTCTCAGGTCGAATTGCAGTCGCGCAGTGAGAATCGATTGAAGATGATCTTGCACAACTATTCCTTTTTTGCAGTCACGACGATTGATGCTTTCTTTCAGAAAGTAGTACGCTCCTTTGCCAAGGAAATCGGGATTCATACGGGATTTGATATAGAACTGGACCAAAACAAGGTGCTGACTGAGGTAATCAATGACCTGATGATGAACCTGGGCAAAGAACCACAGTTGGTGAAGTGGCTGACGTCCTTTGCAATTCATCAAATCAATCAGGGGAGCAGTTGGGATACCAACAAGCAGATATTGTCGCTCTCCAGAGAGCTGTTCAAAGAAGAAGTCGTCCTGAATAAAGAAAAGATCTTTGCCAGAATGGATGAGCCTTCTTTTATGAAGGACTTCATTGGTTCGGTTCAAAATGAGATCAAAACATTTGAGGATGCTTATCAGCTATTGGCAGACAAAGTGGTTAAGATATGTAATCAGTTTGGACTCTCCGAAAGTAGCTTTAGCTATGGTGCAGCAGGAGTAGGGGGATATATCTTCAAGGTATGGCAAGGAGAGGTTAAAGAGCCAGGTAAGCGCGTGGTTGCTGCAGTAGAAAAGGATGCTTGGGTATCTAAGTCATCCAATGATAAAGAGACGGTGGAGCAAGCAGTTGCTGCAGGTCTAGGGGATGCGGTAGCAGGGATGATTGCGCACTTTGAAAAGCACCATGCCAAATATCACACGTTGAAACAAGCCTTTGGCTACTTGTATACCTATGGTTTGCTCAACAGGATCTCTCAAGAGGTGGCCAAATACAAAGAGGAAAATGAAACGCTGTTGATTTCTGATTTTCAGATTTTCTTGCGTGAGATTATTACAGATAGTGATTCACCTTATATCTATGAAAAGATAGGTTCGAGATATCATCATTACTTGATAGATGAGTTTCAGGATACCAGTGGGGTGCAATGGGAGAATTTCAAGCCCTTGATTCATGATAGTTTGAGTAGTGGGAATTTCAACATGGTGGTGGGTGATGTCAAACAATCTATCTACAGATGGAGAGGGGGCAATTGGAAGATTCTATTGAACAAGATTAAGGAGGATATTGATCCGAGTTATTTTTTCGATACGACCTTAGATGTTAACCGTCGTAGCAAGCGAAACATCATTGAATTCAATAATGAATTGTTTAGCAAGCTGCCTGCGATGCTCGAGGAGCAGTTGCCCAACCAAGAGAAGTTGGAGATCTCCAATGCCTATTCGGATAGTGTACAGGAGTATAATGATGAAAAGAAGGAGGGCTGTGTGCATCTTGATTTTTACGCAACCAAGGAGGTAGACGATAAGGAGGGACAGATCGTGACGTTTTTGATCAATCAGATCAAGTCTTTGCAAGATGCCAATTATGCCTTGAATGATATATGTATTTTGGTAAGACGTAATAACGAAGGGCGGATTGTCTCAGAGGCGTTGATGGATCATGCTTTGTCCAACCCGGATGATGGGTATGCTTATGATGTGATTTCCAATGAGTCTTTGTTCTTGAGGAAAAACAAAGCCATTCATTTGATTTTTCAGGTCTTACATTTTGTTCAAAATACAGAAGAGCCGCTGTACAAACGACAGTTGGAGCAGGCGCTAGCCAATATAGATTTGGCTTGGGATGATGTGGTATCGGGTTGGCAGAATTACGCTCTGTCACACCTGATTAACGAGACGATTGCACATTTTGAGTTGTACAGTCATCAGGTGCATGTGCCTTATTTGATGGCATTTCAAGATGCGATAGAGGAGTTCTTAAGATACGGCAAGGACAGTGTGCTGGCATTCAAAGAGTGGTGGACTAAAAACGAGAACCGATCGATACAGGCCTCAGACAATCAGGATGCCATGACATTGATGACCGTACACAAGTCTAAGGGCTTGCAGTTCAAAGCGGTGCTCATGCCATTTTGTGATTGGAATATGGACCATGGTACTATTGAGCAGTTGTTGTGGTGTGATACCAAAACAATTGCGCCATTGAATGCTATTCCATTGCTACCGATGAAGTACAAGACGGAAATGGCAAGTACTCATTTTGCAGAGAGCTATTACGAAGAGAAGCATGATATTCATTTTGATAATTTGAACCTGTTGTATGTCGCCTTGACCCGTGCAGAAGAGTATCTGGGATTGATAGCAGGGGTGAATCTAAAAGCTAAAAATGCCACAACGGTAGGGCAATTGTTGTTGGACTATGCTTCGCAAAATGGATTGATGAGCAAAGAGGATTTTGACGTGACCCAAGAAGTGATCATTGGAGATGTTATCAAACAAGAAACGATTGCGAAGGAGGTTGTGGATGTAGAGATTGCTGCATGGATGGGTAACAAGATAGCGCCGGATGCGATACAGTTGCGCTATAACAACAAGCTGCTGGGGGAAGAGCAGATCGAATCTATTAACTATGGTGATGTGGTGCATTGGATTTTTTCTCAAATCAATGTGCGTAATGACTTCAATCGCGGAATTAAAAGTGCCAAGAGTAAATTCGGACTGGATGATGACGAGTTAGACGAAATCAAAAAGCAATTGCGACAGATCTGGGACATGCCAGGAGTGTCAAACTGGTTCTCAGATCAATGGGAGGTGAAAAACGAATCGTCGATCCTATTGACCAATGGTCGTATGAAAAGGCCAGATCGTGTCATCTCTCAAAATGATAAAGCGGTGGTGATTGATTATAAAACAGGGCAGAAATCAAGTAAGCATAAGGAACAAGTACAAGAGTATAAGGACTTGTTGGTGCAAATGGGCTACAAGGAGGTAATAGGTTACTTGATCTATTTCTCAGAACCAGAAGTAGTAGCCGTATAATTCTAACAAGAAAATCAGTCAGACATGAAAGCAGTGATGTGCAATGAATTTGGAGGGCCAGATAAGTTAGTAATAACAGAGGTACCTTCACTCACGCCAAAAGAAGGTGAAGTGATCATATCTGTGAAAGCAGCAGGTTTAAACTTTCCTGACACATTGATCATACAAGGGCGTTATCAGTTTCAACCAGAACTACCGTTCTCACCAGGAGGAGAAGTAGCAGGTGTAATCAAAGAAGTCGGTGCGGGTGTGACACATATCAAAGTGGGAGATCGCGTCGTGTCTGGAACGAGTTGGGGAGGATTTGCAGAAGAAGTGAGAGGTTATGCTTCCAATACTTTTGTAATTCCTGACAGGATGAATTTTGTAGATGCTGCTGGATCATTGATGACCTATGCGACGAGTTACCATGCTTTGGAGGACCGTGGCAATTTAAAGGCTGGTGAAACCTTGTTGGTATTGGGTGCTGCAGGTGGAGTGGGTACAGCCGCCATTCAAATTGGCAAGCTACTCGGTGCACATGTCATCGCTTGTGCCTCGACAGATGATAAATTAGCGTATTGCCAATCCATAGGGGCTGATGAGGTTATCAACTACAGCACGGAGAATCTAAAAGATGCTGCTAAGATATTGACAAAAGGCAAAGGGGCCGATGTGGTGTTTGATCCTATAGGAGGAGACTTGAGTGAGTCTGCCTTTAGAGCCATTGCAAGAGGAGGACGTCATTTGGTTGTAGGATTTGCTACAGGTCAGATTCCCAAATTACCGTTCAACTTACCTTTGTTGAAGAGCGCCTCTATTGTAGGTGTTTTTTGGGGCGGTTTTTTCCGAAATGAACCTGAAAAGAACCGAACGAATGTAATCCAATTATTGAAATGGTTTGAGTCTGGAGAGCTGAAACCACAGATTGAGAAGGTATATCCACTCGAAGATTTCCGTCTTGCATTAGAAAGTGTTATTAATAAGGATGTGAAAGGTAAAATTGTTTTGGTGGTATAGATTTATTATCTAATTTTAGCACATAGAAAAATACAGTTTAATCAATCTATTATTATGAAAAGACACATCTTAGCAGTGGTTCTATTGACATTATTGGGAGCCAATACTGTTTATGCACAAGGAGTTATAGATACAAAAAAATATAAGTTTGAAATGGCGATTCCAGAAGGTTTCGGGTTCAAACAAAGTGAAAGTGATGGATTCACGAAGATTGAAGGTTATAACCCTGAGTCTGAGACAAAAATTAATGCTTATGCATTTGTTGGTCAAATAGAAAAGCAAGGTGTTTATGATTTCGGCGTAAAAGAAACTGGTATCACTAAAGATGGCTGGGAAGCAATTGATAACGGCGAAGGTGATAATGGATTTGCTTGGTGGGAAGTTTATGAAGCTACTGTAGGTGAAAAAGTAATGTACGCTGTTGTTGCGAAAAATGCATATAGCGATGTTTACTATATGTTTTATGCTTTAGCAACTCCTGAGAGTTATGAAAAGTATTCTGATCAGTATTTAGAGTGGGCGATGAGCTGCTCAGGTATTGAGTAAGAGCGACCTAATGAAATTTGAAGCTGCTAATTAGTTTTAGCAGCTTTTTTTATGACCTATTGAGATTATAGATGCAACATTATCAGACGGTAATAGACGAGATTTACGAAGAAGTTACGCAAACAGAGGATTGGGGTACATCTGCAGCTTATATACCAGAGTTGGCAAAGGTGCCGCTGCGACAGTTTGGGGTTCATTTGACTACAGTTGATGGGTTACAGTATTCCAAAGGTGACTCTCAAATCAGGTTTTCTGTGCAGAGTGTGTCAAAGGTGTTGTCTCTATCTATTGCCATCTCTGTTATGAAAAACGACTTATGGAAAAGAGTGGGGGTTGAGCCCTCGGGTAATGCTTTTAACTCGATTATTCAATTGGAGTATGAAAATGGTATTCCGAGAAACCCATTTATCAATTCTGGCGCAATAGTCATCGCCGATGTGTTGGTTAGTCATTTCAAGGACCCTAAAAAAGAGTTTCTAGAGTTTGTAAGAGGGGTGTCTGGTATCGAAGATTTGCAATACAATGAAAAGGTGGCCCAATCTGAAAAGAGCGTAGGGTATATGAACGCATCATTGGCCTATATGATGAAAGCCAAAGGTAATTTGGTCAATGAGGTAGAGGAGGTTTTGGACTTTTACTATCATCAATGTTCATTAGAGATGAACTGCCAGGAATTGGTCCGTACGTTTTACAATTTTGCCGATACGGGTGTGGCATTTGGATATGGTGATTATGTCATGACCACTAGCCAAGCTAGACGTATAAATGCCTTGATGATGACATGTGGGTTTTATGATGAATCTGGAGAGTTTGCTTTTGAAGTTGGACTGCCAGGAAAGAGTGGTGTAGGAGGTGCGATTGTGGCGATTGACCCTTTACGCTATTGTGTGGCAACATGGAGCCCTGGACTCAATAAAAAGGGGAATAGCATGTTGGGAATGAAAGCATTAGAAATGCTTACTTCTAAAATTGGCACTTCCATCTTTTAATAAAGAATGCGCAATCCCCGAAGGATACTGCGCACTACATAGCTGGCAATAATATTTTTAGTAAAACATAATCAAGTAGATGGCAACTGGAATTGCTTTAAATAAGATGGTGTAGAATAAAATAGATTTCTTTAAGATTTTCATAGCACGACTGTTTAATTGACCTATACAAATATGATAATTATTAGAATTAAAAACATTAGCCCTTTCACCTAAATGTGTAAATAGGTAATTCTCTTATATGGTGTAATCATGATCATATCAGTCAGTATAGGCTGTTTTAATTGTATTATTCTGATGTAGGAGTTGGTTTTTCGTCAAGGTAATGTTGTGTTTTGTAAGTCTATTTATTGTACAATTCTATGTAAATGTACTTTAGGGGGTATAATTAGCTGTATTCTAATAAATATGAATAAGGTGATAATTAATTGTACTATATGGTTGTAATATGGATGGAGTAAGGTTGCGTAAAGAAAGAAGTGCTATTAAATTCACGAACAAACTACTTAATATGATGGGCCAAATGCTAACAGAAGTCTGTGGTATTAGGAGGTTCCGCAGACACGGTCCAAGTATTCCACCCACTAAATTAGGTCTAACGTACTGGGTGGAATACTTGACACTTCAAAAGAGTAGTTCTAAATTTAGTTAGATTTGAAATAAAAAAAGTGGTTAAAAATGCATACAGACTTTGTAACTACGTTACCAGCAACCTCGTAATGTCTCAAACTTGAAAATAACCGCATACATAAGATTTATAGTTGGAGGACTCTATGCCCTTATCTTCCTAATTACGGAGTTAACAGCAAACCATGAAGGAACGTTGGACTCAATATTTTGGATCTCGGAAATATTTACTGGCTTAGTTGTATTCGTATACCTAACCTACTGCATCAAGCAAGGAACAAAAGAATTACAAAATGATAATACTGAACTTCTTTACCCTCGAATTCTAGCAGTTACTATTGAAGTATTCATTGTGGGAGGGTTCATTTTTGTTTTAACTCAAGTCAACGGAACACAAATAACTCCACTAATACCCAACCTAATACTAGTTGTTGGAATGGGTTACTTACTTACACAAAACCTCAGGATATTGGCAGGAAAAAGCTGATAATATGGTGTAGGTACGAATGCCCTTTTGAGCTTTCAGAATCAGTACCACCGCTCCACGCTGAATCTCTAGAATACCGATAATGCATTCATGGTTTTCTTAGCGGTGTAAACTTGGTCTAATGGCTAAACTGACTTTTGTGGTTGTACCCGGATCGGCTATCTTTCTGCCTTAATCAAACTGTGAGTATATAGAAATATTATAAATGTGCATATCTCACTAATCATATGGTAAGAAAGATTATTTTCAATCCAAATAATATGGCAACACTCATAGAATCGTTTGTTCTTGCTTCAAAAAAAAATATTGCTCCTGGAGGAAAAAATGGACAAACCCTCACATTACGGGTCTCTTTTAAGCTTAGCCCGACGCCTATGGTTTGTCGATAGAAAGATTGCCCGTAGTTAATGTATTGCAGAGTAAGTTTTGAGGAGTGTTGTTGTAGTGGATGCCACACCCATGGAAGGAATTGAACCAAAAAACTACGATACAATATTAAATCAAAAAGACTATGCATAGTTTTGACACTATAATTTTTATAGTGCCAAACAGTAAGCAAATGAGTTTTATCGAATCAATCAAACAACGTTATACGACTAAAAAATATGATCCCTCGAAAAAGATCGAAAGTCAAAAAATTGAAGAATTAAAAGAGATTTTACATCTAAGTCCCTCTTCAATAAATAGTCAACCTTGGCAATTCACTTTTGTTTCAAAAACCGATACCAAGCTAGAGCTCTCAGAATTTTCCAGGCATAACACCAGTAAAGTTATTGACTGTGATATCGTGGTGGTGTTTAGTCGAGTAGCAAGCATTGCGTTATTCGAAAAGCAAATAGAAGAAGAACTTCCAGAAGCTGCAGTGAATGCTTATAAAGAATTCATAAAACCCCAAACAGATGAGCAAATCAATGCTTGGTTTGATCGACAAGTATACTTGGCGCTAGGTGTCTTCTTGAGTGCATGTGCGGAAATGGATATTGATGCCACACCCATGGAAGGAATTGAACCAAAAAACTACGAAATAATATTAAATCAAAAAGACTATGCGTCTGTGTTGGCAGTTGCCATTGGCTATAGAGATGAAGAAGACTTCAACCAACCCATAAAAAAAGCAAAATCAAGAAGAAAATTTGAGAAAGTAATTAAATCAATATAAAAACCTATTGCTCACGATTGGAATAATTTTGAATAAAAAATAGACTTAATACCAACAGCTTCTCTATTTGCAAATTCTAAACCCGTGCCTAATTGGCGTCAATGCCTAAGTGCATTTTCTAGTATTATCATACTAAGTACTACTCTTACTCATTTATCGAAAGTCGAATGACTGGCTGATTTATAAATACGAAAGGGGTTGCTTTGTAGCAACCCCGTCTGTGTTTTCTTATTTTGTAAAGGCGTTAATTCCTTCTATTCAGCTCATCTCGGATACTAGCTGCTTTTTCATAGTCTTCTTCCGCTAATGCCTTTTCTAGCATTTCATTGAGCGTATCGAATGAAAAATCTTTCATTGTCTTTGGATCTTTTTCATCAGAAGCAGGTTCGTTGACAACAGTGTCTAACTCATCTTCAAACTCATCCGTTACGACGATGCCAGCTTCCTCCATCACAGCTATGTTGGTATAGATTTCAGCGTTGAAACGAATGCCTATTGCAATAGCATCAGAGGGTCTTGAGTCAATCTCTATCACTTTACCATCGGCATCTTCACATACTATCCTTGCAAAGAATACACCTTCTTTGAGGTCAGAGATGACAATCTGCTTGACTACAATATCAAAATGTGTAGCAAAAGATTTGAACAGATCATGTGTCATAGGTCTGTTTGGACTAATCTTTTCGATTTCAATGGCAATTGCCTGCGCTTCAAACATTCCAATGATGATTGGTAATCTTCTACTCCCTTTCGATTCTCCTAATACGAGTGCAAATGATCCAGACTGTGCATGACTGGAAGACAATCCTATTATTTCAAGCTTAATTCTTTCCAAAATTGGTATTCTTTTTTATTACTTAAGTGCTTCTATCAGTTTAGGAACTACCTCGAAAGCATCGCCAACTATACCGTAATCTGCCGCCTTAAAGAAAGGCGCATCTTCGTCTTTGTTGATGACTACAATGCACTTGGAAGAGTTCACTCCAGCTAAGTGCTGTATGGCTCCTGAAATTCCGACCGCAAGGTATAAAGAAGGAGCGACTTTTATGCCCGTTTGACCAACATGTTCATGATGCGGTCTCCAATCCATATCCGATACCGGTTTGCTACATCCTGTAGCTGCTCCTAATACCTTTGCTAATTCTTCAATCATACCCCAGTTTTCTGGGCCTTTTAACCCTCTACCACCTGAGACGACTAGGTCGGCTTCTGGTAGCAAAATATCTCCTGTTGCTTTTTCTTGACTGGTAATACTTACTTTGAAATCATTGTCGTCGGCATCAAAACTAAAGTTCTCTACAGCCGCTACAGTACCATCTTCTTTAATTTTTGCTGCGTTTTTCTTGATACTAATGATTCTTTTGCTTTCAGTCAACTCCACATTGGCAAATGCTTTACCTGTGTAAATACTACGTTTGACAACAAACCCGTTCGAGGTGTCTGGTAGTTCTACCACGTTACTGGCCAATGAAGCATTGATTTTAATTGCCAATCGGGCACCAACAGCGTTGCTCAATGACGAATTTGCCATTATAATAGTTTCGGCTGATTCAGCTTCAACAGCTTTTGCCAATCCGCTTGCATAGGCTTGAATATTACCTTCATTGTATTTTGCATCTGCTATATGTAATACTTTTTTTGCTCCTGCTAAACCTGAGCTCGCCAATGCGTCTGCTGCTATTTCTCCGAAGGCTACTGCAGTTACTTCACCAATACCACTAGCGTAGCTGATGGCTTCCAATGATGATTGTTTAACTGCTCCTTCGCTTATTTCTATAAATACTAATATTGACATGTTTCTTTATGGGTTTAATATTGGTCCTGTTAAAGGAATAATAGTTCGAAAATTGATTGAGGGTTAAAGCACCTTGGCTTCATTTTTCAATAAGTCCACCAATTCGGCGACATTATTGGCATCAATCATTTTTACAGCTCCTTTTTCAGGAGGTAACTCATAAGTATTCAATTTAGATTTTTCTGTGTTGTCAGCAGGTTCTACTACGATAAGTGGTTTTGATCTTGCCGTCATGATACCTCTCATGTTTGGAATCTTCCATTCGGCAATAGGTTCTTGACATCCCAATACCAGTGGGAGAGAAGCTTCTAAATGTTCTTTTCCACCTTCGATTTCTCTAGTAATCTTGGCAATAGTTCCATCAATGTCCAATGTCATCACTGGAGATAAGGAAGGTATGCCCAACAATTCACCTACCATGCCATGAACGACACCAGCATTGAAGTCTAAAGATTCTCTACCCATCATGATCAAGTCATAATTTTCTTTTTGGGCAATATCAGCAATTTGCTTTGCGACAAAATAAGAATCTTTTGGATCTGCATTGATTCTGATCGCATCATCAGCTCCAATAGCGAGTGCTTTTCTTAAAGTAGGTTCAGTTTCTACTTCTCCTACATTGAGTGCCGTAACTGTTCCAGAAGTCTGTTCTTTTAATTCTACGGCTCTGGCTAATGCATAATCATCATATGGGCCTATGATATATTGTACACCTGTTTTGTCAAATTGCGTATCACCGTCAGTGAAGCTTATTCTAGAGGTTGTGTCAGGTACGTGTGTGATACAAACTAGTATTTTCATGCGATCAATTTAAAAGTGTTAATATCGAATGAAAGCGTCTTAACGAATGATGCTCTCTTCTAAATGTTGTTCTTAGTCTTGACTCAATATAGTCAAATACTTAAAAATACCGAACGGCTTCAATAAGATGTTTGAACATTTGATTTTTCCTTACCAATTAGGGAATATTAATTTAATGATGCTCAGTAAGATGAGCTCATTCTATTGTTTCTGTGATTCGTCCACATTTCAACATTTTGTCACCAAAATAAGGGTTGTTGATTTCTTCCTCTGTCGTGAACCACGACGCACCTTGGTTATCTCTAGCCATTGGACAATAACATTTGTTAATCCTACCTGATTCAATATTATCCTTCAACAATGCTTCAAATGCAGTATTCAGATTGTAGAAAGCTTCTCTTGCCATTCCGATCTCTGTAGCATCTTTTATAGAAGCAGCGATGCTGGCTTCTTGCCATTTGTCTTCTTTTTCAAACATTGTTTTGAGTTGAATTGCATACTTCTTTGCCGTATCAAAATCTGTAGCGACAAGTGCATCTCTTAGCATTGAGTAAGTACTATAGATGTTCTGTATTCCTTTACTCTTGAACTTGAGCGTACTTGACGGCTCTGTTTCTATCCCTGTTTCTTTCACTTTTTCTATCTCTGTTGCGGTGGGCTCAATAGATGTTGAAGTTTGATTGGTAGTAGTATTGGGTTGATTGTTACAAGCCGCGAGAAATAAACAGCCGATTAGTATTGAATTTTTCATGATATATTCTTTATTATTTTAGGATTACCTGGTCATCGAATAAGCTATTAACGACGATTTTGGTGTATTGGTTAATTTCTATTTTTACGTCTGATTCAGTATTGGCTTTGAAATGAGATATCCAAACCAATCCCCCGCCATCAAAATCATTATAATCCATTAAGTAGTAAAATGTGGCTTCCAAAATAGAATACTTCTCACTATTGTGATCTGTGTCTTCTTGTAGGTGCTTGTATCTGTTTTCATAATATATGCCAAACTTGTATAAACCATCTTTATGTGCGCTTAACTCCTCGTCTGTAATATCATCATCATCCGTACTGATATTCTTAATAGGAGCGGCTACTAGTATGCCGTCATAGCCCAGTGAAAAAAGATATCTTTTTAAATCATTGCGGTCTAATTCCCCTTCTATTTCAAAATCGTAGATTTCATGACCTGCCTCTGCTTTGATTCCTTTTTTCTTGAAGGACAAGACCGCTTCATCTTCAAATAGGCGGTTGTTCTCCATGTTTTTACCAAATCCGAAAATCACCACTTTACGATAATTTCTAGGCTCGTAGTTGGCATCCTCCCAAGCAGCATCCAAAAAAAGTTGTTGACTGGAAGAGCAACTGGCCATGATGATGGTAATTACAGCAAGCAGAATAAAGCGTAAGTGAGAGGTTAGTCCTAGATTATTCATTGAAAATGGTCTTGAATTGATTATTAGCAATAATAATAACTAATCAATTTATAATGTATGAATATGATATTAAATCATATGTCCTATCTTCGTTTCTGAATTAACACAACTTCCATAACTACATATTAAAACCTATGAAGCTCACCTATATAATGATTTTGCTGGCCGCTAGTTTGATGATGAACTGCACACAGCAAAAACCTGTGGCTGCACCTCCACAAAAATTACCAGTAGTAAAGGTGAAACAGCAAGATGTCCCCCTTTTTAGACAATATGTGGGTCAAATTTATGGATTGAAAGACATTCCAATTCGTGCCAGAGTTGAGGGGTTCTTAACTAAGATTCATTTTGAAGAGGGGATGAGGGTCAGAAAAGGGGATCAATTGTACTCCGTTGATCCTGAACAATACAATGCTGAGGTGTCTAGCTATAAAGCTAAATTGGCAGAAGCCAGAACCTTACTTGTGAACGCAGAAAACCAATTGGGTAGAGTAAAGCCTTTGGCGGAAATAAATGCTGTGAGTCAAAGTGATTTGGATTATGCGCAAGCCAATCGAGATGCAGCTGCTGCAGCAGTCAATGCTGCAAGAAGTAATTTGAAATCTACCGAGATCAAATTGAGCTATTGTGAGATATATGCACCTATAGGAGGGTTCATAGGGAAGACCAATGCTAAAGTAGGCGAGTTTGTAGGTCGTGATCCGAATCCAGTCATATTAAATACAGTATCTAGAATTGATACGGTGAGAGTTGAGTTTTTCTTGACTGAGTCAGAATATTTAGCAGTAGCTAGATATGTATCTGAAATGAGAAAGGACTCAAGTTTTCAGGATAGAAAAAGACCTGAGGGTAACTTAACCTTGATCCTAAGTGATGGGTCTAGACATCCGTATAAAGGAAATGTTGATTATGTCAACAGACAGGTAGATGCTTCTACAGGAGCTATTTTAGTTCAAGCTTCATTTTATAACCCAGATTTGATTCTTAGACCAGGTCAATTTGCACGAATCGAAGCAAAAGTCAGTACGAAAAAGGATGCAATCATAATTCCTCAACGATGTGTGTCTGAGCTACAAGGTCAGTTTTCAGTTTATGTGGTAGGAGATAGCAACAAAGTGGTGACTAAAAGAATAGAAATTGGTGAGCAAATCAACGACATGTACTGGGTGAAAAGTGGATTGGTAAAAGGAGAGGTTGTGGTCCTAGAAGGTATTCAGAAAGTGAGATCAGGGATGATAATCGACCCTGATTTGCAAGTGTTTGAAAGTGTAAACGAAGACCTTTAAGAAA
>JAOPTS010000312.1:0-474 GCA_051531955.1 Reichenbachiella sp. | reverse complement strand
CGTTATCAGCAACATTATGGGGTTATTTGAGGTCAGTTATTTGTGCGCGGTGGCTACCCAGTCGGGTATTCTGCATTACTCAGTACCCCTACAGCCTTAGACTTGCTGCATCCTCAGACTTTTTCTGGGGAAGGTGTGGCACAACTAGTAGACCTCTCCTCTAGCATCCGGTCAGTCGACCTACTCATCCCCTGTTCTCACCAACCTTTCGACGAGGGCTTTTCTACTAAAGTATTCCTGCTACCATATCAGTCTTTTTCGTGGGACCCGTGATCGGTGGCGCACGTTCTTAGACCCTCGATCTATCGTATACGATCTGCGTAATGGTTCATGGACGAGTACTTATTCTTACCTTCTCCCAAACCTAATTAATACTGAGAATTTAAAAGCTGATAACAATGCGTATAGCTAATCCCCTTACGTTCTTTAACATGAGACACCAATATCTGAGCCGCAGACCTACTCACAGACACC
>JAOPTS010000311.1:0-5245 GCA_051531955.1 Reichenbachiella sp. | reverse complement strand
TAATTGTTACCAATTAATTCTTCATTAATGGCAGTGAAATTGTGAACGTATTCATCTGTATTAACGTCTTTTTCTCCAGCGTTCTGTAAAAAGTATTTAATTGTAAAATTATGTTCTTGTAATTCAATCTCTTTTTTCAATACATACGAATAGCCATTTGTCGTTTTTGATTTGCAGGTAATTGAAATCTTATTTGATTCACGAATAATTTGAAATTCGGCAGGTATAATCTCGTAATTTTTACTAAATAGGTATTGAGTGTCCTCTTTTTTTAATAAGCCCACACCTATTTTGTGAAACCAACCACCAACATCCGTCTCCTCAAAGCCCAATGCTGTGCCAATTCCGAATTCATTATAAAACCCTTTTCCAAAGGAATGTTCATTTTGACAATCTGTACTTTCAATACTTGACAATTGAATATTTTGAAATTTCACTTTCACAATTTTTCCTGTCCAGTCAAATCTTGAAAAGTTATAATTTTCATCAGGAAGGTCAATATGAAGTTCCAGGTTATTGTTTTTAAGTATATGTGGCATATTAAGATAAGAGGGATTGATTGATCTTGAAAGGCATATAATTAATTAGAAGCATATCTGGTATCTCCTTTATGAATTGGGCGTTTTGGTGAAGTTAATGTTTCATAAACCAAATAGCTAAATGGGGAATTAGTTGGGTTTTCAGAAGTCTATAAAAATAATATCAGGAGCTCCACAGAATGATATCATCACAGAATGGCTTGTTTTTTTATTTAAAAGTCAAAACTAACAGGTTTGAAAATATAAATCATGATGGGTATCTTAAACAAACTGTATATTTGAGTCTCATTTTTTTTCATTCGATAATATCGCGATTAATGCGTTGGGTAATCCGTTTTTTTTGTACGTGTGGTTGGCTTTTAAGCTTTGTTTGTTCCTTTGCTCAAGAGGGTGATCTGTTTCTAACCCATCATCGTCATAATATCCCAGGATTAGATGATGTGAACTATCAAATTAAATCTGATAGCAATGGCGAGCTACATATAGCGAATCGATCAGGAGTGCTTCAATATGACGGAGAATCCTGGCACCATATCCCGACACCAAGTGCTGCCATTTCACTTGACCTGAATGGAGAGAATCAACTTTATATTGGTTGTGTAGGTGATTTTGGACTGCTAGCCATTGTAGACAAAAAGTTGCAATATCAATCGCTCGATACTGTTGCCAACGATGATGGACTCTATTTTCAAACATCATATTTGGATTCCTCTGTGTACTTTGTCAATGAGGAAAAAATTGTTAGATACGATGTTGTTACTTCATCCATCTCAAGTACAAGCCTAGTAGATTTCAATGATTTCTTTACGAAACTGTTTGTTGTAGATGGAAAGATATTAGTGCAAACCGATAAGGAACTTTACGAATATGTAAACGATGAGCTCGTGAGTTTTGACTGGCCGGAGAGTAATTCAAATGAATTTATTTTTTTTGAAAAGCATCCCTCAGAAGACGTTTATCTGGCTGGTACTACTGACAATACAATTTATATCTATGAGCATGGTGTTTTTACTCTTTGCGGAGTGTCTGAGTTATTATTTAATAACGAATCATTTGTAGACAATGGGATTTGGGTAGACGATGATAATTTTGCACTGAGCACATTGGAGAATGGTGCCATTCTATATAACTATCGACAGAAGCGTACGATCGAAGTAATCAACAGGGAAAAAGGCTTACCAGATAATGAGGTGCATGCGATTGGGGTCGATAGAGAACATGGTCTTTGGATTTCTCATGAATTTGGATTGTCAAGGATGGAGTTGGGCATACCGTTCAAAACTTTTAGCAATGCCCAAGGACTGGACGGACACCTTTATGAGGCGTTTTTTTATGATTCGAGTTTGTATGTCGCTACTAGTGAAGGGGTGTATCATTTGACGAAAGTAAAACGGTACAAAAATGTACCTTATTATAAAACGGTCAAAAAGAAGACTATTAAGTCAGTGCCACAGGTAGCAACAACTAACAACTCTTTGGAAAAGGAACAGCAAGAGAATCAGATCGTTGAAGAGCAGCCACAGCCACAGCCAGAATTTTCAAAACGAGAGCAAAGAATAGCTCGGAAAAATGCTAGAAAAGGAAGAAAAAAGGTTCAAAGCGATGACCCTCAGCAAGAGTCCGCAGAAGAAGAGTCTGTAGAAGAAGAAGCTAAGACTACTAAAAACAAACCTTCTCAAAAAATATTCAAGCCTGTTGAGGAAATCACGATAGTCTCGAAAAATATCCGCTTGCGAAAAATGCGTAAAGAGTTGGTAGGAGAGGAGTGGGTTTACAAACATGTGGATGGAATACACCTTAAAACAGAGCACTTTTTCGTTTACCAAGATGAACTATATGCCGCTGGAACTAGTGGTATATTCCATATCAGAGCTGATAGTGCAGATATGGTGATCCATGAGCCGATACGGTTCGTTACGCTAGAGAAAAAACATGATCGACTGATTGTGGGCAATATGTACAATGAGGTCAAAATCTATTTTAAAGAAGGTGATGAATGGGTAGAAACGGAAAACCTCAATTTGCATGGTGACCTTGTCAAAACGGCCTTTAATGATGAGAATGGTCGGACTTGGTTTGCTACTCCAACGGCATTGATCGAGTTTGATGACATTACGGTGGATCACTTTAACTACAAAATTTTTGAGTATAAGAATCAATTCATCGACAATCCTAAACTTACGTTTTTAAATGACAGACTGTATTTGATCAACAGTGAAGGATATTTTTATCTCGATACTGTCAAGCTAAAAGTGGTACCAGATGCTGAGCTGATGAAGCGTTTTGGGAAACCGGTTAAGCATCTACAGCAGCGAGATGGTGAAGTGTGGGTGTTCAATGGTAAAAACTGGTATAAGATAGACCATGAAAAAAACGTCGAATTGATGGATGTTTTTGGGCTATTTCCTAATATGTCTTTCGTATCAGTATACAAGGATCGACATTGGGTGATTGATGGTGCAAACGAGCTTTTAGAATATCACAAATCTATTGATGATAGTCTTTTTACTTTGAGTCGTAGTTTCATCAGGAAGGCAACAAGTAATAAAGGAGATATCGTTTTGAATAGCCATATGGTTTTTGATTATGATGAAAATACATTCTATTTTGAATTGAGCAAACCTGATTATCGTGGTATACTGAATACGGCCTATCAATATCGTATCTCAGGTATAGATGATACCTGGTCCGAATGGACTAGTAAGCCTCTGATCACGCTGAGTTACCTGCAGCCTGGTTCTTACAGTCTTGATATCCGTACACAAGACGCGTTTGGAAATATTGAGCAATTAGAGATATTCAACTTTGAGGTCAACCCTCCATATTGGAAAACTTTATGGTTTTATGGCTTACAAATTTTGATCATGATATCACTGGTCGTTATTTCTGGACTCATGAACCGTCGTGCCCGCGAAAAATACATCATTATCACAGAAGCACTTACAGTACTTACGCTGGTGTTGATCATTGAGTTTTTGCAAGCAATTGCTGGTAACTATTTCAATGTAGAGAGTTCACCAGTAATGGCTTTGGGAATAAGCGTCCTGATTGCATTCTTTATTTTTCCATTAGAACAAGCACTCAAACGATATCTCAAAGCAGATGAAAATAGAGGAAAGGGGCTAGTTGGAAAAGGATTCATGGAAATCATAGGTATTCCCAATCCATTCTCTTCATCCTCCATAGCCACTAATGATAAGAATGATGAAAAGTAAAATAAGTAACTAATGCATTTTTGTCGTACCCAAGTTCATTTTAGATTTTCTTAGATGAGTTTCAAATACCTAAGAATGTCTTTGAAAATAATTTTTATTCCGCCCTATTGATTCTACATCAAAAACTGTGATTTAGATCTTGATGCGCCAGAGATAGTAAGTTTTAACTATTCCAACCTAAGGGGGGGCTTCACACTTCTCCTCTTCAGCCTAAAAACAAAAAGGCCCTCATACTGTTACCAATATGAGGGCCTTTATATTAATATTAAGCTATTATTGTTTTATCAATTTAAAACTCTTTACTTCTCCTTTGTAAGTATACTTAACAAAGTACAAGCCATTTGGCTGGTTCGAAATATCTATCGTTTTTTGTCTATTTGAAATCAAGGCTGTATTGACCACCTGACCTGAAATATTCATTACTTTAATTTTCATTTCACTAATATCCCCATTGACAACAATTCCAAATCTTCCATTAGAAGGATTTGGTGACACTATAAATGGCGCTTCCTCGATGGAGTTTTTAGTAGATAAAATATACTCTGTGAACATGAAACTTTCCATATTGAATGCAGGAATAGCATCAATATTTATCTTCAAAACCTGCAATCCAGCTTCTAAATCAATGAATCCAGAAACACTACCCAATGTCTCCCAACTAGAAGTACTAGGTGCAGTAAGCGTCAATGCGGTTCCACCAGCATCTGAACTCAAAGTAACTTGACCGCCACCATCTTGAGATGCTAATAGTGCTTCTACTTGATAAGTCCCTGCTGCAGCCACATTTATACTTATCTCTATCCACTCGCCTTCTTCTACATATCCCACTTGATACTCACCATCTTCTCTAAGCTCAATATCGACACCATCTTCTCTCAAAGCACCACCAGAGTTCACATCGTCCGAATCATTGTATGACAAATCTTGCCCCCATATATCATATTCTTCTGGTTGTACTATACCAGGTACAGCTATAGCTGCATCATTATAGAATTCCCTGTTTTCAGGAATTACTACTAATTTTATTTTCTGAGGATAAGACATCTCCATTTCGTCACCAGTACCTTGCACAACTCTATAGATGTGATCCACGCCTTCTGCTAGTCCAGAAGCAGTATAGGTAGTTGTTCCATTAGCCACAGTACCCACCTCTTCGAAAACCTCTCCGTTTTTTGCTTGAATAATAAAATCATTACCAGAATCACTTCTATCATCCCACGTTAAAGTTGCTTGTTCAGCAATAGTCTCATCAAATTCAAAGATGACATTCCCAGGTGATGTCACAGAGTGATAGACCAATATATCTTTGACCTCATCCCATGTTCCAGTTTCACCTTCATCTCTCTCATATATTTTGAACCAACCGTAATCATCCCATGCCTGGAAGGCCAATCCTAAATCCAGGGCAGTTTCCACGTAAGTAGCATAGTGACGCATTCTTGAATTATAATCTGCTTCTCTAACTGCACCAAACTCACTAATGATCACAGG
>JAOPTS010000310.1:0-7558 GCA_051531955.1 Reichenbachiella sp. | reverse complement strand
GGCTGCCATGACAAGGAAAAAGGTAAGGTTAACCAAATTTTATTTGGCATGGAGCGATAATAATCACCATGACAGAATATTATTTGGCATGGTAGCGTTTTACATCACCATGGAGGATTATAAGTCGCCATGGAGGGGTATGGATCGCCATGACGATGAATTATATAGACCTTGCAGGTTTTAAAAACCTGTAAGGTCTTTTTTACACCCGTCATTACCCGAAGGATCTGACGAAGGAAGATACTATCGCCCACCTTAGGCGGACAAGGTGTAATCCCCTACTGACCGCAGACCAATTGATTAGCCATCCATTGCACTCACCGATGGGAGATAGCCCGGTCTTACGCCGGGCTATGACGTTGTAATACTAACAGTCATTACACGACGAAACGGGAGCTAAACTCAGGTTATTCCTTGCTCATCGAAGGTATCACCTCATCTCACTAACCTGATCAAACAAATCCACTCGATCAGGGTACAACCCATCGATCAGCTCCCACTTCCATTCTCGTTTATATTTCTTGAGTCGCTTTTCTCTTGCTATTGCAGTTTCTATATCCTTAAAAAACTCATAGTAGAGTAAGTCCACGCAATTATACTTCTTGGTAAAGGCAGACCCATGACCTGATTTGTGTTGGTAGGCTCGTGTATAAAGGTTAGCCGTCACGCCAATATACAACACCGTTCGGTATACGTTGGACATCATATAGATATAGCCTCCCTTAGCTTTTGACATAGATTAAATATAGTGCATTTTAATCTTGTCATTACTCGAATGTCTGACGAGGAAAAACTCTCTCGGTGTACCCCTTCATTTTCTCACCCGTCATTACCCGAAGGGTCTGACGAAGGAAGACGCTATCGCCCTCCTTCTGCGGACAAGGTGTAATCCCCAACTAACCGCAGACTATTCGATTAGCTAGCCTTAGTTCTCACCGATGGGGGATAGCCCGGTCTTACGCCGGGCTATGACGTGGTAATATTAACCGTCATTACACAACTAAGAAGAAGCTGGGGTCAATGTTTATGGTGATGAAAACGTAAATTTCCCAAACATTTGCAACTTTTGAGAAATTGCATTGCCCCTATAATATATATCTTGCAGCCTGATGAAACTCCGAGACCAAAACATTCTTCTGATCTCCCCCGAACCCTGGGATCACATCTGGGTATCCAAGCACCACTATGCCCGAACTTTAGCAGAAATGGGAGCAAAAGTCGTATTTGCCAACCCGCCAAAAAATACTTGGTCGTTAAAACAAACAGAGTTTCCTAACCTACAGGTGTTGGACTATCCCAAGTTCATCCCAGGCCTACGAAAACTCCCTTCTTTCATTTCCCAAAGAATCATCAAACAAAAACTGAAGCAAATAGAAAGGCATTGTGCAGTCTGTTTTGACATCATATGGTCTTTCGATAATTCAGTTTTCTTTGATTTCACACTGCTGGAGACCTACAACATCTCGCATGTTGTCGATTTGAATCAGGATTTTGAAACGGCAAAGGCTGCTCGAACGGCTGATATTTGCTTGGGCAATACCGCCCCTATCATAACTCGTCTCCAGATTAACAACCTCAACGCGCATTTCATCAATCACGGACTGCACATCAGCAGTGAGAAAGAACCTCTTGACCTTCAACCCACAGATGGTTTGAAGATAGGCTATTGTGGCAATTTGGATATCCCTTATTTGGATTGGGCAACATTGGAGCAGGCTTTTGATCAGTTGACTGATTGCACCTTCTACCTAGCAGGCAAGTGTGTACGTAATCAAGACAAACTACAACGTGACAATGTCGTCTACCTGGGGCAGTTGAACGCTAGTCAGTTGAAGTCTTTTTATGACGATATGGACCTATTGATTCTGTGCTATCTCGCGGATGACTACTCTGATCAATTGGCTAACCCACACAAATTCATGGAGTATTTAGCCTCTGGAAAACCCATCGTATCGAGCTACACCCATACCTATGATGATATCCCTGAGATACTCATGTCACACAAACAAGAGGAATGGTTATCACTCTTGAAAAAAAGTCTCATTGACTACCCTATATGGAACTCAAAAGAAATGTCTCACATGCGAAATAAAATAGCCCAAGACAATACCTACGAGAAACAAATCGAACGCATAGAAAATAAAATAAATACATTTTCAATATGAACAAGATAGGAATCATCATCCCATATTTTGGTCAGTGGCCATCGTATTTCGATATCTTTTTGACTTCTTGTTCTTACAACAATAATTTTATTGACTACCTTTTTTTTACTGACATTGATATACCCAAAGTAACTCCTTCAAATGTTACTTTTCATGACTTCACCCTAGACGATTTCAATCGTTTAGCGCAGAAAAAAATAGACCCTTCTATAAACGTCACTTCCCCGTATAAACTCTGTGACTTCAAGCCTACCTATGGCCATTTATTTACTGAATACCTTGAAGATTACACCTACTGGGGACATGGGGATGAAGACCTCATCTTGGGAGATGTCTCAAAATTTCTAGCACCCAAACTTGCAAAGTATCCAGATATCATATCCGTGAGAAAAAATTGGGTCTCAGGATCGTTTTGTTTGTTTAAAAATACCCCTAGGGTTAATTTACTATTCAGTAAAAGCAATCATTGCCCCAAAATATTTTCAGAAAATTCTTACTCAGCCTTTGATGAATGCACAAGACTTTTTGACAAACTAAGGTTAGGAGAAGACATATTGGATATTGATCCCAATCAATCCATGACTTTCCTCATCAGGCAAGCGGAAGAAAAAAGGACTCTTTCTATAGACTTTACAGATTTAATCAAAGAGTCAATTGGGAAAGGAGAGAGTATTACCTTCAACAAGGGAAAATTAGTGGTGGATGGTAAGAAAGAAATTTTTGCCTACCATTACATAACCGAAAAAAACAGTCTGAAATTCAACTTCCCAAATTGGAACTCCACCCCTGAAATCTTTCATATTGATGACACAGGTTTTTATACTGATGGTGAATGGTCAAACTCAACAATGAAACAACAGATTTTATCGAAACGTAAACGACAAATCCCAAGAAAAAAAATCAAATCATTTTACAAAAGAGTCATTACTAAAATAGCAAGTTATCTCCCATGATCTCTATTATCATGCCTGTCTACAATGCGGAAAAATATGTCGCAGAAGCTATTTCATCAGTATTGAATCAAACTCATGAAAACTGGGAACTATTGGTGATCAATGACGGAAGCATAGATCGATCCGCTTCCATCATCCAAAGCTACAATGATCCGCGCATTTACTATTTCACTCAAGACAACCAAGGTGTCAGTGCAGCCAGAAACGTAGGTCTTTCACACATGAAAGGGGACTTCTTTTGCTTTTTAGATGCCGATGACTTTATCCCCAATCATTCATTAGAAAAAAGACAGTTAGCATTTATCAAAAATCCTGACCTTGACTTTTTGGATGGTAAAGTAGAATTTGTCAACCCCAATGGACAGCCCACTAAAAAAGTATTTCAACCTAGCTTTTCTGGATACCCATTGCCTTCTTTGTTGAAACTAGACTCAAGCTGCTTTTTTGGTCCTTCGTGGATGATCAAACGTGATACATTAATTAATTATAGTTTCGAAACCGATCTAAAGCATTCGGAAGATATCTGGTTCTACATAAATATATCGAATCAAAAGCAGTACAATTTCATTGAGGACACCATTCTATACTATCGACAATCTGAAGATTCTGCAATGAAAAACCTTAAAGGGTTAGAATATGGATACAGACAGCTCATCCAAAAAATCCGTTCATTAGAAACAACGAATTTTTATGATATTCTGTATCTCAAAATAAAGATCATTAAAATCATGATACTCTCACATCTTTTTGATGGAAAGGATTGGAAAGCTGCAATGAGCTGCCCATTTAGAATACTTTACGCATGAAACAACCTATCTCCATATTGGTTTTTATTTACAACAGTTACAGAGACCCGTTGTTTCAAAACCTTATCCTTTCCTATATCAAAACACTGAGTCAGCATGGACTATACCGATTTGACCTCATCACATTCGAACAAGAACAACACGCACTACCTCATGAGGAAATGAGGAAAGAAAAGGAAAAACTAAAAGAATGGAATATCAATTGGCATCCTAGGCAGTTTCAGACAGGACGATTTATTTTGATCAAAAAAGCCATCAATGTTATAGACACTTTCTTTTCTGTCCTCTGGATAAAACTACGGTATAAAAGCAAGTACACTTTTGCATTTGCCAATGTATCTGCAGCCATTTCTATCTTATTTGCGCCACTTCTTCGAATGAAATTGGTCATCTACAGCTACGAACCACATAGTGATTTCCTGGTTGAGATGGGTCATTGGAAAGCATCTAGCGTGAAATACAAAATCCTCCATCAACTAGAGCAATGGGCAGGAAAATACGCTCATCACATACTGACAGGCACTAGACATATGCAAGAGCAACTACAAAAAGAAGGGACTCGAGCTATCGTGCATAGAGCGCCTACAGCAGTAGACCCAGAAATATTTAAGTTCGACGCATCCAAAAGAACAAAAATCAGAAGTGAATTAAATGTAGGAGATCGTGATTTCTATATTTACCCAGGAAAACTAGGCGGCCTTTACTATGAAAAAGAATTGATTCGCCTTTTTGCAAGCATCTACGAGATGAACAACAAGAGCTTCTTTTTAATTGCAACCGACTATGACCTAAAGACCGTTGAATTATGGTTTAAAGAATATAAAGTACCTTTAAAAAATTACCACTTAAGAAAATTTATACCACTTTTGGACATACCTGCATACCTCAGTGCTGCTGATATGGGAATTGTAGCCATTCCTCCAACTCCTTCACAAATATTCAGATCTCCAACCAAAGTTGCCGAGTACCTATTATGTGGCTTACCCTATATTGTATGTCAAGGCATCTCTGAGGATGATGAGGTGGCAAGAGATCACGAAGTAGGGGTATGTCTTAAAGAATTCTCTTCTAAAGAAATTAACAGAGTATTCAAAGAAATACAAGCCTTTCTAGCTAGCTCAATTAGAGGTAAGTGTCGCCAAGTGGGGCTTGACTACCGTTCGAAAGAACACATTGATTTAAAACTTCGCACTATTTTTAAATGACGATGACCAAAAAAATTCTGATCATATCCTATCATTCGCTCCCGATGGATGTCATCGCTTCGTATCGTGCAATGGCATATCTCAAGCACTTACCGAAGTTTGGGTTTGAACCTACACTACTGACGCATCATTGGGGAGAGGGTCAAAAAAATCCATCGGATACTATAGAAGATCATGAAAGCAAGGGGAGAATTATTCGAGTCCCTATAAAAAGACACCGTAGCGTGAGGCTTTTTGAAAGAGTCGAATCAATTCCTGTAATAAACAAATTTGCGATACTCGCTAGGTGGGTTCTTGGCCAGCTGGATGCTACACCTTCCAATCAAGATAGTTACCTATCCCTGAAAGAGTACAGCATGAATCACTTGAAAACGAACGAGTATGACTTAATGTTAGGGATTTTTTCTCCGCACCATCATCTCAAACTATGTTATGAGCTACATAAAAAACATAGCATCCCCTACATACTCGATTTTAGAGATCTCTGGCATAACCGTATCATTCACAAACAATACCAACCCAACTTTACAGAAATAATCCAAGACCGTATTACAAAATACCATTGGAAAAAATGGCTATCAAAGGCCATGTTCTTTTCAATCACTAGTGCAGAATGGCGAAACAAAATCAATGATTTTAGCACGACATCAGGAGAAATAATCCACAATGGTTTTGATCCAGAGATGTTCGAAGATCATTCCTCTGTCAAAAACAGCACCGAATTTACTATTATACACGGCGGTTCATTATACGAGCACCAAAAGCTTGACATCTTTCTAGATGGTTGTCTACTATTTATTCAAAACCAAAAGCCAACCAACTTCCAAGTCAAATTCATAGGAGCAGACAGGCACAATGGCCTTCCAAATCAACTGTGTGGATATTTGTACGAACCTAAAAAAAAGATACTCTCAAAACTACGCAAAGAATACTGCGAAGTAACTCCTAGAATACCAAAGAAAGCATTGGCTAAAGAAATAGCAAAATGTCAGCTGTTGCTTTTCCCTGGCCTCCCTGACACACCTGGTACTCATTTAGGGAAAATTTTCGACTACTTTAGTTGCAAAAGGAATATACTAATGACTCCTGACGACAATAGTGTGGTAGGAGAGCTGATTAGAAAAACGAAAACAGGTTTTATTTGTAATACTCCCGATGAAGTTTGTGAACAATTATCCAAAAGTTATAATGAATGGAAAGCTAAAGGTTGTTTGGCATACAAGGGTAATGATCAAAAAATCAACCAATACACTAGGGAAAGTCAGGTTCGATTACTTTCTTTAGCTATCCAAAAGAACCTCTCTTAAATTTTCAAACCTACATGCTTGGTACGGAATAAAACCTTAATACAACAAAAATGAACTCTGAAAAAGACGCGATATATTACGATGATAAATTTAGTTCAACCGACAAATACAACTGTGACTACAAAGACTCTTATTATTGGGTTCATTGGACTCAAGTGATGAAATTTCTTGGAAAAAACAAAGATCAAAATATTTTAGAAATTGGATGCGGCACAGGGCAATTAACCGAATACCTCATTGACGAGGGCTTTCATAATTATTCCGGTTTTGACTTTAGTACTAGAGCTGTAGCATTAGCTAAAGAACGACTACCAAAAAGCACCTTCTATGTAGGGAATGCACTAGATGAAAAAAGTTTTGAACGTAAATATGAAACCGCAATTTGTCTTGAAGTTCTTGAGCACGTAGACAGAGATAAAGATGTTTTGAGAAATATTACTATTGGAAAAACTGTTATTCTAAGTGTCCCTAATTTTTGGGTTCCTAGTCACGTTAGAATATTTAATTCTGAACGTGCAATAAAGAAACGGTACTATAAGCTAATTAATATACACAGTATCGTACGAGTTGGAAACATCTATATTGTAAAAGGGGACAGAAGTGATTTCAAACCAAATTTCTTACAGGCTTTCTTTAAAAGCAGGGAAAACGTAACAATTTCTTCGTTTCTCAAACGGATTAAACATAGACTAGAAAAATTTTGATCAAAATGAACTCTCCTGAACCCAAGGGTACAGGAGATCATCTTTCAGCCTGAATAATTAACACGACCAAAGGGTCCGATAATTAAACCCTAGGAGATTAAAAAAAAATGACCTCCAATTTTCAGGAAAGATCGTTTGCGAACTGTAACTGACAGCTTATTATCCACAAGTATATCAATATTATCTTTTACTACTCTAATATGACACACCCTTCCCGTATAAAGAAACACATGTTTCAGCACTGAAATCACAGTTTCAACATCAAACAAAGTAGGGAGAAATAAGCCATATCCCCTCTTAAATCTGTCAGATAAACAGGGTTGTTGTACAAATCTAAAAACACGATAGAAAAACATTAATAGATGTCTTTAAATAATAACATACACTTCCCTAATTTAACAGAGTTTAGAGGTCTTGC
>JAOPTS010000309.1:0-702 GCA_051531955.1 Reichenbachiella sp. | reverse complement strand
AATTGATCTACAGCAGCGGCTCTGAAAGTATCCGCAGCTCCTAAGATTACTTTTTTACCTGACTTGGCAAATTGTGATGAGAGCTTACCAATAGTAGTAGTCTTACCCACACCATTGACACCTACCACCAAGAGCACATATGGCTTCATATCTTCGGGCAAAGTAAACCCCGTACCATCTTCATTATTACTCTCCTCCAACAAGGCTGCAATCTCTTCTCTAAGAATGAGATTGAGTTGATCAGTATTGAGGTACTTGTCCTTGGCCACACGTTCTTCGATACGTTCAATTATTTTGACCGTAGTGTCTACTCCCACATCAGAAGTGATTAAAACTTCCTCCAATTCATCCAAAATATCCGCATCAACCGTTGCTTTACCAGCAACTGCCTTTCCCAATTTGTGAAAGAAGCTTTCTTTAGACTTTTCAAGTCCTTTGTCCAGTGTCTCTTTCTTTTCTTTAGAAAATATTTTGAATAGGCTCATGTTCGGAATAATTGAGGTGGATAATCAATCTGCATTCTTACGAATGCAGCAAAATAAAAAAAGTCTCCCAATAACTTAGGAGACTTTCAATACAAATCTTTGCGCTGAATTACTTAGCAGCTAGAACTTCTTTAACTCTGTCCTCAGTTACGATCTCTTCACGGAAAGAATAAGAACCAGACTTAGTCTTTACAGCTTTGATCACTTTGGCGAATTT
>JAOPTS010000308.1:0-1208 GCA_051531955.1 Reichenbachiella sp. | reverse complement strand
ATTTACTTTACCACTTACAAAACCAGATAACAGTTCCCGATAGGTCTCTCTGAGTGCAGAACATGCCAAAATTATTCCTTGATTGCTCTCCTCCTTTTTGATTAATTCTCCTAATAGAACTAACCAAGGGTAACGATCCTCATCTGTGAGTGGTTGACCTGATGCCAACTTGTCAATATTGGATTGCGGATGAAAATCATCTGCATCAAAAAATGGAATATCTAACTCCTCAGATAACAACTGCCCTACAGTTGTCTTACCTGAACCACTGACACCATATACTAATACTACCTTTCCGCTCATTGTACTACTTCAAAGGAAGCCTTCAAACCTGCGCTTGCATGAGGTGCAATCCATATATTGAACTTACCAGGCTCCACTACCCATTTTTTTTCTTGATTATAAAACTTCAACTGATCGGTGTGAATTTCAAACACTACCTCTTTGGTCGCATTTGGCTCAATTTCTATTTTTTGAAAATCAATCAATTCGCGTACGGGTCTTGTAATACTACCAAACTGATCTTGCATATAAAGTTGTACTACTTCGGTCCCAGCATTTTTCCCCAAGTTGTTGATTTTTGCCTTGACGGTCAAAGTTCCTCCTTCGCTAATTTCGCTTTCAGAAACTTCTAAGTCGGTATACTCAAATTTGGTATAGGTCAACCCATACCCAAATGGGTATAATGGTTCATAACCATCATCTAGATAATGTGAAGCATTACCTAGAGAACTTTGCCAAGCACCAATCGGAATATCCTCAATTCCAACAAAACCTTCGCCGCTAGCTGGTCTTCCCGTATTGGTGTGGTTATAATAGAATGGTATTTGACCAACTGATTTTGGATAGGTCACAGGTAATCTCCCACATGGAGAGCTATTACCCATCAATAAATCAGCCAAGGCTGGACCCGCCATAGTGCCTGGGTGCCAAGCATGAATTACAGCATCTACATCTCCAAGAATATTACCCAATGTGATTGGACGACCAGCCATGATTACCAATACAATTGACTTACCCGTTTTGGCAATTTCTTTTATTAACTCCTCTTGTGCACCCGGCAGATTGATATCTGCTCTACTATGTGCCTCTCCAGAAAGAATAGCTTCTTCCCCTGCAAAGAATAATACAATATCACTCTTCTTAGCTGCATTGATTGCCGCTGAAAAACCTTTCGTATCTCGGTCTCGACTAAAATCTAACCCTGG
>JAOPTS010000307.1:0-2305 GCA_051531955.1 Reichenbachiella sp. | reverse complement strand
TGCCCTCTTTCTCCCTTATCACTAACGTCTGCAACATGTCAATTTCGTCTCCGATATCCCCCACTCCTACCAAACGGGACGCAAAGATAAACAAGTTCCTAACACTCGCAAGCCAAAACATAAAACCTTTCTAAAAAAAATCAAACACCTCAACATCTCCACTAATTCTTCAACAAACTCTAAAACACACCTGCTATGTGTCCCCACTATCTACTCTCAATCTCACTAAAATTAAAACCCCTTTTGGCTCCAACCACCCCCTTGCGGGGCGCAAAGATACAACCTTAAAACTCTAACAAACAAATATTATTCGAAGAATATAATAACAACAATACAAACGAATATTCAAAACTCTACCTACCAACACCTTAACTAAAATTAGTACCTGAAAACATCTCAAACCATACAATTAACAACCAATAAAAAATCGTAAACCTACCAATCAACCAGGGTAAAAGCGTATTATTAACCCGACGACTGTTAAGCGTTATTATGCTGCGTACTTAATGTCAGGATGCTGAAAATACTTTTCTACTCGCTGTGGGCTTGCTTTCAATAGATCCATATGGTTCTTTAGGTTTTCTTTTAGTTTCTGCTGATCTTTTGGAGACGGCTGTATGGATAGGCCGTATTTCAAATCACAATTGAGATACTCATCTGGATTTTTTTCTGGTGAGTAGTAGGGCAAATAGAATAACTCTATGTTCTCTTTATTATTTTCCACCCATTCCTTTATCAGTTTACTATGGTGAATTCTCAAATTATCTAATATTAAAAACGTCTTTTTCTCTTTCTCCTTGGTCAGCTGATCCATGTACTCTATAAGCCTACCTGAATTCATGGATCCTGTATAAATCATAAATTCAACTTTCCCTTGATTAGTTACCGTTGATATCATATTGACAGAAAATCGTTTTGCCATGCTCATTTTTACAGGCGTTCTCCCTTTTGGAGAATAAGACCGACCATGTTGGCTATTGTTTCTTACTCCTGTTTCATCTCCCCAATAAATTTCAGCATTTTCAGATTTAGCTTTTTGTTTTATACCTGGATACTCTTCAACTAGCCACTTTTGAACTAGTTTTGAATTTTGTTCATAAGCCTTTTTCTTTAGCTTTTGAGCAGGGCAAAAGCGTGTTAAATACCCAATAGTTTTTCTCTGAAGGAATCATTTAGAAGCGCCTTAAGTCTTTTATTGTTTTTTGAGATTTTATCTGGACAGTTCTTGATTAAATTCAGTGCTATTTTGGAGAACAGTGCAAAATTAGCAGCACTATGGCCTTTTCTTTTACGACTAACATCCTCTTCAAAACTGACATCTAAGGACCAGTGCAATTTGTTTTCTATACCCCAATGTGCTCGAATATCCTGATTGAAGGTAGCTGCCAGAGCCTTTTTATTACTGATATAATAGCGACTACTATTTTGTTTCTTCCCTGTTGATTTTTCAGTTCGCTCGGCTTCAATACGAATAATGGTTTTAATATCTGGCCAGTTTTGATAACCATCTAGATGAGTCAAATCACTTATTAGCGCACATGTTCTTCGTTCCATTCGTCCATGATCAAGGTGGTGTTGGGTATGAGTATCTTCTAATTTGGTTATTACAAAGAGCTTTTTCACTTGATCTAAAAGTCCCTTTTGATTATTTTTCACTTGTAAGATGTAGTCTGCTTCCTTTTGAAGAACCTTCTTAGCAATCTCACGCTGACAACCCATCGCATCAATAGTGACTGTGCAGCCTTTTAGCGTCAGTAAATCAAGCAATTTTGGAATAGCAGTAATTTCGTTACTCTTTTCTTGTGTAGCCAATTGCCCAAGACAGAGGTTTTGATGAGACACAAAGGCTGATACCATATGGATAGCGGCTTTGTCATCAGTTTTATCATAAGAACCTCTCATTGTTTTACCATCAATGGCGACCACTTCACCTTGGGTTAATTCACTCAGTGACCCTACCCATTCTATAAAATATTGACCAAATGCTTCACTATTCAGTCTTGCAAAGAGGCGGCTCAAGGTACTTGGCCAAGGCATCTTGTTCTTGTAGGGAAAATGAGTGCGCAACCAATCTTGTTTTTGATCTGCAAACATGGCAATATCATGCCAAGTGTTCATCCCACTTATTACTGCTGAAATTACCAGAAATAGGAGTTCTGGCAATGAATAATCTACTTGATTTCTCAAGTCACACCTTGGGTCTTCCATTTTATCAAAGATCGAAGAAAATAAAGAAGAAGTGTGTGCCGGGTAATTAAATATGTTTTCGCTCTAAATGAAGACGTGAAAAACAGTTCTATTTAAC
>JAOPTS010000306.1:0-572 GCA_051531955.1 Reichenbachiella sp. | reverse complement strand
AATAAACCACTATGGACTTAAAGTCCATAGTTTTCGTTGTGACTTAAAGTCACTTTTCTATTCAATGATGAAATTTGAATTAGACTCATCATTGGGCTTGCGATGATGTTCTAGATAGTTATTGACCATATCATCAGTAATATTACCAGTACTCCAACAACCATAACCTATTGCCCAAAAATGACGACCCCAGTATTTCTTGTTTAATGCAGGAAATTCTTGTTGTAGCTTTCGTGAACTACGACCTTTTAATTTCTTAACCAACTCACTTATCGACAAGGAAGGACGATATTCAACATGCATATGAACATGATCCTTAGACACAACTCCTTTTAAGATTACTACATCTTCTGAATCACATATTTGCATCAATATTGTACGACATCTTATCTTTATATCGCCCTGCAAAACTGAATACCTATACTTTGTTGCCCAAACTATATGAACACTCAAGTTTGATACCGAATGACTATTTATTCGATCTGAAGACATACATCAAAGGTAAAGTTTTTAGAAGCTAAAGCGAAATGCACTAAAGTGCATAGTTTTAACTATTCTCTGGGACCAATAAA
>JAOPTS010000305.1:0-844 GCA_051531955.1 Reichenbachiella sp. | reverse complement strand
AGTGCATTCGGTGATATTACTTCCTCGACTTGCACAATATCAGAAACGATCTTTTGTGGTGGTGAGTAGATCAGCTAACTTTCGTCCTTAATCAAACCGTGGGGGCACATCGCCATACGCGGGCGTTATATGTAAAATGCCCTAAACTAATTTTGATACAATGAAACATCTTCTATTTTCCCTACTAATCATTAGCTCAGAGTTTGCTTTTACTCAAGGACTTCAAGACGTTTTTGTAAACTTGCCTGAACAACATATAGGGTTCAATAGAGCTCAAAGAGATAGTCTAGTATTGAACTTCATTGAAGGAAGAAATAATTGGAATAGCGGAGTAGGTCGAGGAAAAAGTTATCTAAGTGAATATTTACCGAAAAATGGTTACTTAACGATAGTAGGTCAATATGAAGGGTCAAAAACGCTTACTTATTGGAACCTTTCCAACGGAGATAAACTAATTGGAATTGTATCCGAATCATGTGGAGGTGCTTGTAGTTGCAGAATCAAGTTTCTTAAGATTTCTAATTCTACTTATACTGAGATTAATCTAGATGCTGTAATTCCAACAATTGAGATGTCTGACTTCATTGACCTAAAGAAACTGCAAGAAGCCAACATCAATATACACACGACAGTAATTGAAAATGATTATCTGTTTGAATTGCCTGAAAATGGAAAAAATATAATTGTTTCTTCACAATTAGAATTGACAGATAGAGAAATCAAACCATACTTTAAGCAGCGCAGATTAACTCTTTACTGGAAAGATGGAGTATTTATAAAAGAAGAAAACTAAAAAGCATATAACATTACCTACCACTCCATGGTGATTACTGCTAGTGTCGAG
>JAOPTS010000304.1:0-1344 GCA_051531955.1 Reichenbachiella sp. | reverse complement strand
GGATTTCAAATTCTATTGCTTCGAGGGCAAATGCAGACTCATCTTCATCAACATCTCTATAGGTATTCATATACATGGATAGTGATCGAGTACCACTATAGGCACTAAAGTTCAACTCTGCTACATTATCAAACTCTGGGTCTGCATTTATTTTAATATCATTATTTTGTCCAAGTGTTAGGGTATTACTATCACCTAATATCCTATAATCTATTTTTACATTGAGATCAGGATATTCACCCTCAACAGTTACAAAATGGCTAAAGGCTGATTGTTCAAGTATTGTTCGATTATTTGGAGAGCCTACAGGGATGGCTTCATTTTTTGGAAAGTAGGCCACTGGCTTACTTGGGATATATAGGGTATCATAAATATTTGAAAGCCCATTTTCAAGCTGTGCTGCGGAGGGCTTTTTAAGCCACAACCGTATGCTCTCTTCCACAAAATCAAATGAGACTGAATCAGTTAATGCCTCGATAAAAAACTCAAACGTTGAGGTATCGCCAGTATTATTCATACTAATAGGCATAGACCACTTCACATAATTCGAAATCTCATTGTAAAAATCTGGTGTTCTGGCAGAATCATAAATAATAAAATCGTCGCCATAGGTCGCCGTTCCATATTCCGGATAGACTAATGTACCATTGGACATATGGGGAGAAGCTATAGAAAGAGTTACTTTTTTAACGGACCCCTCTGAAAGAATTGAATCACCCTCGATTGACATTTTCACAACCTGCTCATATGACAAATTTTGGATGTAAAAAGTATCTCTAGCATATACTCCAGTTGTGTCGGGGCTCACTGAGGTACCTGAACGGATTATAAATTCCACTGCCTCAATAGCTGTTGGATCTTCGACTATATCGGTATCAATAAAAACATACCCTGTTATTGCCATCGTGTCGGTATTTCCATCGAAACTAATATCGAATAGACCATCATTATCACTATCATTATATATACGAATATCGCCAGCATCACCAAAACTCATATCACCAGAGTCACCAGGCAGTAATCGATATTCAATCGTTACGTCAGATGCTTCATGTGGGCCATCAATAGCAACATTAAAAGAAAAATAATTATTCTCTACAATGGTTCGATTATTCAACCAACCTGAAGGAGTCGGCTCTGTTTTTGGAAACAGTACTTTGCGAGTTTCAGGTATATAGAGTGTATCATAAAAACTACTTAGGCCATTTTCAAGCGCCGCGGCAGAAGGCTTTTTAAGCCTCAACCGTATGTTCTCTTCCGCAAAATCAAAAGAGACTGAATCAGTCAACGCCTCGATAAAAAACTCAAACGTTGATGTGTCGCCGGCATTATTCATACTAATAG
>JAOPTS010000303.1:0-780 GCA_051531955.1 Reichenbachiella sp. | reverse complement strand
TAACTGGTACAAATAGCCAAAAAATAAGCACAACAATTAAGTTGGAGCCAATAGTTTCGATTGTTGATCATGATAGTATTGTTGTAGTTAATGAAAAAGATGATTTGCCATCCAATTATAAAGCGATATATTTTCCTGGCAGTCATGACGCAATAAATATTCAGATAAAAGTATCTGGAGGTGCGATTTGGGGTGTTGACTACATTTATGAAGATGGTGATAGTATACTCGCTGAAGTCATTGATGGGAGTATACCAGGTGAAAAATTAATAACCTTCACCTTACCAGCTAATAAATCACATAAATACTTTAATTTTCAACCATTTTGGGATAATGATAATAATGAGCTCGATACAATTATTGTTGAACTCGTATCTATTGATACTGTTGCAGTAAAATCGGACCTACATTACACAATAATTGAAAATGCAGCCCATCCAATAGTTTACTTCCCCAAAAATGAAGCCATCCCTGTAGGCTCTCCAAATAATCGAACAATACTTGAACAATCAGCCTTTAGCCATTTTGTAACTGTTGAGGGTGAATATCCTGATCTCAATGTAAAAATAGATTATAGAATATTAGGTGATAGTAATACCCTAACACTTGGACAAAATAATGATATTAAAATAAATGCAGACCCAGAGTTTGATAATGTAGCAGAATTAAACTTTAGTGCCTATAGTGGTACTCGATCACTGTCCATGTATATGAACACTTATAGAGATGTTGATGAAGATGAATCTGCATTTGCCCTTGAAGCAATAGAATTTGAAATCC
>JAOPTS010000302.1:0-765 GCA_051531955.1 Reichenbachiella sp. | reverse complement strand
GTTGCTGATAACGCCACTGTATCAAGCGTGGCATTTGGTTTAGTTTAAGTTTCGGCCACAAGATAGCCATATCTCTGATATGAGCTATACATTTTCATTTACTATAGATCAAATCCGAGATATGGCGAGGCTTACAGAATGCAGAGAACTTTGATTCACAACTGAACTGCCATGATTTGATTACAAAATGTTAGCGATTTTTTTCTTACTCTTTTGGTTGGTCCGCCTTGTTCCGCATAAAATATGCCTGTCCGAATCCAAGGAGAAAAAATGGGCTAGTCATTAGCACGAGTTGAGTTGTTAGTTGCGCACCTGTTATAACAGTAAATGTTGTAAATCCAACGTGCATGATTAAACCTATTTTGATTCCTTGTTTAACCCAGTTCCTATTGTTAATCTCGATAATACCTCTTCCTTCGTTCTTCTTGGAATAGTTTGTTGCGACCTTCTTAAAAAGTTGAAGTACGGTAGCAGTAATTAAACTCATGAGGGTAATCCAAAAACCGCTAAATACAAAGATTCTTGTAGTTATTGGTTCATCAAGAAAGAACTCTCCGACCAAGATGAATATAAAGCAGAGTAGAGCCATTAATAACCACAGGAATGCAAAAGTCCTGAACCAATTAGATAGGAAATTAGGTTTGTTCATATAGTTATCGCTAACGCCTGCGTATGGCGATGTGCCCTTGCAGTTTGTTTAAAGCAGAAAGTTAGTTGATCTACTCACCACCACAAAAGATCGATTCTGATATTCAGCAAGTCGAG
>JAOPTS010000301.1:0-806 GCA_051531955.1 Reichenbachiella sp. | reverse complement strand
CCATAGTTTTTAATGTGTCCCTATATGACTTCTATGTGGATCATAAGTAATGCACAAATTCAGAGACTAGATTTTAGATTCTAGACACTAGACACTAGACTTTTCTAGGTTCTAACAGATAGTTTCTCATACAGATCAATAAGCAAAATAAAATGTATTGAAGTGTATATCAGCCAGGGGTAAACAGGACCGAAACTAGCATTCAAGACTTATCGCAACAGTTTCAATCTCTTACCCTTGGTTGAGCTAGGAAGGCTACCTCAAAGAGGTAGCCTTATATTTTTCAAAAAAGGGGCCCTATCTCTAGAAGCCCCTATACTAAAACTAATACCAACTATTATTATCCCTAATGTTTTGAATAATGCACTTCAGACAAATCATTCAGTCTTTGTACAGCTCCCTCTGCAGTAATATCTCTCTGAGGATTAGCAAACATCTCATACCCCACCATGAATTTTTTTACCGCTGCTGATCTCAGTAAAGGTGGATAAAAAGACATATGCCAATGCCATTCTTTGTGATCTTGGCCGTCACAAGGTGCCTGATGAATTCCGGCAGAATAGGGAAACGATGTTTCAAATAAGTTATCATATTTAATCGTCACATATTGATAGGCTTCCGCAAAATCAACTTTTTCCACTTCACTCATCTCAGTAATCCTCGCCATCTGACGCTTGGGCAATATCATTGACTCAAATGGCCAAACTGCCCAAAAAGGAATCAACACCACAAACGAATCATTTTCAAAAAGAACTCTCTCTTTTTTAGCTAATTCTTGACTTAAATAATCACCTAACAAGCTTTTA
>JAOPTS010000300.1:0-1612 GCA_051531955.1 Reichenbachiella sp. | reverse complement strand
TAGGAGGAAACTATACCTTCACACCGGTCTCTATGCCAGGGTTTTCTAAATATCCAAAACATGAAAATGAAAAATGTTACGGTCAAGACCTCAGGAAAGTTACCATCAATAAAGGACTAGACCTTTCCTTTGTTATGAAGTATTATGAGTTGAACCCTAAAGGATACTTTAAATCATTTTTCACCAACCTGGCAGGAACCAAAGTCTTGCAAGAACAAATAGAATCGGGCATGACCCAAAAACAAATAAAGGCCAGCTGGAAAGCTGACCTTGATATCTTTAAATCGAAAAGAGAATTATATTTACTCTACCCCTGATTATGGTTTATCGAGTGGCATTGAAGCAGCATTCCAAGCATTGATACCACCATCTAGATCATATACATTTTGAAAACCTAATTCTTTCATCAAAGAACCAGTACGACCACTTCTGCCGCCACTGCGGCAGTATATCATATAGGTTTTGGACTTGTCCAGTTTTTGCAGACTCTCATTGAACATTGGATCGTGAAAATCCATCTGAATGGCTCCAGATATAAATCCGTTATTCATTTCTTCGGTAGTCCTGACATCAATAATGACTACATCCGTATTTTCTTTAATCTTTTTATCAAAATCAGCTACTGCTACCACATCGTGTTGTTGCCCAGTACAGGAAAATACTCCAATGGCAAGTAATGTAAGAATGGTTAGTTTTTTCATGTTCGTTTTATTTAGGTCTTACAATATTATAAAGATTAACACATAACATTGACATTTAGAACATAAGTATTTGTCGTTAACATTTTGACAAATAACCTACATTCAAAAAAGTAAAATGTATAATTTTGCCGCCATAATATTTATTTAAAAAGAAAATGAAACAAATAACACTAAGCCTATTTCTTTTTGGAGCAGCTTTCTTATATGGCTGTTACCCAAATGAAATAACGTCAACCGAAGAGTTAGACATTGTATTAACCGAACATATTCCAAGTGAGTTTGAATCTCATAGTTTTCAAACTTATTATATACCTGACACAGTTGGTTATATTTCTAACGATGACAAACCTGCTGGTTGGGATGCGACCACAGGTACTTTAATTAGATCTAATATTATTAATAATATGGATGATTTAGGGTACATTCAAGTCCCTACTCCTGAAGACGCTCATGATTTACTATTCCTTCCTGAAGTAATCCTTGTAGACAATTACGTTGTTGGCGGTGGTGGTTGTTGGTATTGGTACTACTATTATCCATACTGTGGGGGATACTACCCTCCTTATTGGGGTTATAGCTATAGTACAGGTACGATCATGATGAATATATTGAATCGTGACAATATACAAGAAGGTGAACAAGGAGATGAAATAATATGGACGGGTATAATCAATGGATTGATGAGATCAAATGGTATACCTGCTTCTACAATAACCCAATATATAGACCAAACATTTACTCAATCTGAATATTTAGAAGTAACAGGAAACTAATCTAAGACATGAAAAAAATTATATTAATAATCGCGGTTATTGGGTTCTTTTCAAATGTAAAGGCGCAAGAATCTATGTTCAGTTTAGATTGGGCAATTGGTGTTCCAATGGGAGACTTAGCAGATTACACTTCTGATG
>JAOPTS010000299.1:0-1222 GCA_051531955.1 Reichenbachiella sp. | reverse complement strand
CACCCATACAGGCATAATGGTAGTTAGGGGCTTCCGATCATGGGGGCTAATATAGTGTGGGATCTAAGGGGCTCATGAAAATGGGTTGACGAAATCGACGTTAGGGGCTAGTGCATATAGCGCCATCTGTTGATTGTTCATAATATTAAGTGTATGTGTCATAGGGGCTATGATCAGTGGCCGATCCAGGATTTTGCCAAGGGGGTGTTGGAGAAATTGAATTAGACGTTCCTAAGGGCAACGGGCACCAGCACAAATGTCATTATTTTCTTATTGAAGATAAATTAGCTACATGTAAATATAATACAATTTTAACACGTAATGAAGCAATATTTTAGCGAGTAAAACATCTCCCATCGCCTATATGCATATTAATCCTAGATAAAACATTCGGGATCATTGCTCGATCAGATCGCTCCAGTGTTCCATATTTCGCAAAAGGATGGAGGGCTCCGAAGATTTTGAAAAATTCCTACATATGGAGACAATGTTTACCAAGGGGGGAGGGTCAGCACTCCACAAAGAAATGCAAGATTTCCAGAAATTTTGTTTCAATTTGTCATATGAAAAATATCACTTCCGACAAGGGGGTATCTGTATCGATCCATTCTATCAACCTTTAAGGTCTCACTGCTTGTACTGAATACATATCCGATTGCACAGATGCACAGACTTTGTAATCAGATGTGCGATTACCTCTTAAAAAAACCTCATGAAAATGACTCTTAATGTTACACACCCGAATCTAAGAGTCACCTTTATTATGTGTTTATTATGGGCTTTAATATGTAAATTATTCCTGTATTACTCGATATTGTATTTAATGCGTCAATGTAATTTTGTTAACCAATACCTGTATTGTAGTGTATTTATGTATTGCTATGAATTGTTATGTATTGCATGTACAATGTACTTTATTAGCAGTCTTAGCAGGATGTTAGACACTAATTTGAACATTTTGACTTTATGTTTCGTCTTCTTGAATAATTTGGTACGGTTATTACTTTAAATTAACTTGAGTAAGACGCATATACCATTGACTGAAATCCAATTAGCAACGTTACTATTACTACCATGTTTAATAATTTAATTTTAAATATACGTTGCAAATAAAGTACTATCATAGAGGAAAATAAGCTGTACTGCTTCATCCAACATGGTAATTCTTTATTTGCAACTATCTCAATGATGGCTGCCATTCGACTTTTCTCCCCTTACTGTA
>JAOPTS010000298.1:0-455 GCA_051531955.1 Reichenbachiella sp. | reverse complement strand
CTGGTCCTTAGATGTCAGTTTTAAAGAGGATGGTAGTCGTAAAAGAAAAGGCCATAGTGCTACTAATTTTGCACTGTTCTCCAAAATAGCACTGAATCTAATCAAGAACTGTCCATATAAAATCTCAAAAAACAATAAAAGACTTAAGGCGCTTCTAAATGATTCCTTCAGAGAAAAACTATTGGGTATTTAACACGCTTTTGCCCTGCTAACGCATCAGCTGAATCTTTCAATGCCAAGATCAAAGCATTCAGATCTCAATTCAGAGGGGTGAAAAATGTAGAGTTCTTCTTATTTAGGGACTGCTTAAAAACTCCGGTAGCTATTTGATAATAACAACCCTCTGATCAGAGTATTGATGTAGCAAAATCAGTGGAGTACTGATTTTGCTTAATAGGCTGTCCATTTCTTGTAAAAGTATCCTTGCACAAGTTGAAAAACTCAGGCAATAGGGT
>JAOPTS010000297.1:0-809 GCA_051531955.1 Reichenbachiella sp. | reverse complement strand
GACAGTTCAAGGATTGTCTTAGCGCATGAAATTATGGTTTGAGGCGCTACTTTAAAGGATTAAACCGCCGAAAAATTTCACCGATACGGCGCACAGATCCAATCCTAAAGTCTTGATTGGTAATAATAAAAAGTGATTGCTGATAACGTCCGCGTATGGCTATGTGCCCTTGCAGATTGATTAAGGCAGAAAGTTAGCTGATCTACTCTCCACCACAAAAGAAGGTTTATGAAATTGGTCACATCAAGGCTGCAGAAAACCAGAATAAGGATTCTATGGAAATGGGGTGTCTGGGAGTAGGTCAGCGGATCAGATATTGGTGTTGTATGGTTAAGGAAGTAAGGGGATTAGCTATACGCATTGTTATCAGTTTTTTCATCTCCATTCTTCAAATCGATTCATCCCAATGCTATCGGATTCTAAGTGGATTAGTGTGCTGCTCTGGGATTGGCGAATGCTCTGCACTTGTCCACAGATCGGCGTTGCTCATTCACAGATCGTAGATGAAGATAGGAGAACTCAAATCGTTAGTGAGACCTCAAAACTGGACGTGGAAGTAGCGCTTAAGGGATTAATATAAATTGTCAGATGGCCAATACTAAGTGGAGATGTGTGCTGCTCTGCTACTAGCTAATGCTCTGAACTTGTAACTCAGAACATTACAAAGAGACAATCAGAAAATAGATACATGAAGTCTTACTGATAACGCCCGCGTATGGCGAAGTGCCCCCACGGTTTGATTAAGGACGAAAGTTAGTTGATCTACTCTCTACCACAAAAGATCGAATCTGATATTCAGCAAGTCGAGA
>JAOPTS010000296.1:1582-9402 GCA_051531955.1 Reichenbachiella sp. | reverse complement strand
TCTGCGGTTGATTTGACAGGGTTTATTCAGGTAATAGATATCTCTGGACAAATAGTGTTGAGTCAAACGCTAGATCAGACAAATAAAATCGAGCTAGATACCCATTCAATCAAGTCAGGAGTGTATTTCGTGGTAGTCAATACTGCGAATAAGACTTGGAGAATCAGAATGGTTAAGGGGTTATAAATCTTTAGAAACGCAAATGAGATAAAGAGAGAAGCCAAGAACTTAATCAGTTCTTGGCTTCTCTCTTTTTGTTTTAGATCAAATTGCTAATTATCTAAAACATTATCATGTAGTGGTACAAAGCCACTCTGGTGATGTTGGGGATTAGAAGATAATATAGGTCTGTTGGAGCAACGATTAGTTACTGTGACGAATTATGTGTTGAGTAGAGGGAGAGGGGTTGGCACAGACTGAATGTGCATAAGGGGTTATGGTCCTGACACATTCCTCGTTTCTAATAATTCTGCAGATAACAGAAAGCTCAACCATAGGGTGGGAATTGTCTTTCATACTATAGAGAAGAAACAAGCGTAATAGGAACTGCTTATGCTCCTTTTTGGAAAGGGTTATTTGTTAGGTAAGTGTAAATCATCAGTATGTAAAAAAGCCCCTTGGATTTCAATCGAAATCCAAGGGGCTTTTTTAGTAAGGGTCTAGTAAGGGAGTGCTTTGTTAATTAACTAATGCACTTATCTCTTTCTCTGAAATCTTCTGAAAGAAGACTCTTGAAAATCTTCCTGCTATCAAGGTTGAGCCCAGTACCAAGAGGTTGTTTTCCGAATCTACTCTGATAGAAGACAGACTATATGGATTGATGTTTCCAATTTTCAAGATGCCTTTTGATTCTCCTGTCGTTGTATCATAAAAGTTGAGTGCGATCTGTCTAGACTCAGTCTCTGCTCCTATAATAGAATACTCTGTGCCAGCAATCTCAATGAGAGCGATATCAGCATGAGCACGTGATTTATATTCTGAGAACGTTAGGCTCATGTAATCTACACTAGAGCCGGTTTCAGCAATGTTGATCGTTTGGACAGGCTGAATGAAATTGTCATTGAATTGATACCCAAACATACTAAATGAACCATTGGTTAATGGCAAAAGGCTGGTGATGCCACCATTGGTTCCTTGCCCTTGTATTGTTCCTGTGGGAGAACCTCCAAGAGTGGTGAATACAGTAGAGAGGTTGTAATTATAGAATCCATTAAAGTAATAAGTGGAAGCATCTAATTGACCACAAAAGAAGGGTAAACCTGATCGTTCTGGATCAATAAAATGTTGGAGAATATCTGGTCTTACATCATCCCCAGGACCAGTAGAGTAAGCAGCACTTTGTAGCTGATTACCATCAGTGTCTAATCTACTGATTATAGTCTCTCCACTAGTGGCATTGTAACTCGTCAACAGTAATTCGTTTTCGTTGCTGATATTGGCTGCTAGTGGGAATGAGAAACCATTTAGTTCAATGATTTCAAGACTAGAAACACTGGAGTTAAGACGGCCCATACGAGCTACGTAGGTGTCTTTATCCATCATAAAGAAGTAGTTGATTCCTTCAATAGTTACAATATCCCCTACAGGAATTGCTAAGTTGTCAGCCAGTGTGGTTTCAGATACGAAATCTCCTTCTTCATCAAGTTGCAACAATTGTACACCTAATAAACTGCTGTTATCTAGGTCTTGTCTCGCTAATACCAAAAAACCAGAGTCCGTCTCTACAATGTCTATTGGGTCATAACTGACATCACTTCTGAAGTTGTCATAGATTTTAACGAAAGATACCTTAGGGTCTATTTCATCCTCTTTGCAGCCCATCAATACCAATATTGAAAGACTGAATATATATGCTAGGTTTTTCATGATTTATCTAGAAGAGAAAGTATTGTCAATATATCTAAGAGGGAAAATAACACTCATGGTTGCATTGATGCCGTTTACATTTATTTGGTCATTGATATCGCCCAAAGTAGCCAAATCGTTTTCAGAATATCGTTGGTCTGTATCCGTTATAGAGCTGAGGCCATATGAATAAGAGACTTCTAACACCGTTCGGATATTACCTACATCCCATCCAAACCCTAGGCCTCCAAAGGCACCAAAATAGTTTTGGAATTCATCTTTGACGTCTAAATTGACTGTTCCTCCATCATAAGGTTGTGCAGTGCCAGATATGAAGTCAGTGTATGTAATGTCCGCTTTTTTGTTTGCGCCGATGACAAAGGAATATTGCATACCAACGACTAGATAAGGTCTCAATTTACCCGAGTGAAGTAGCTCATATCTTAGCCCTATTGGTAATTCGATGAAGCTAACATTTTGGGTCACATTGAATTCAGACTGAAAGGTTTCAGGTTCTGTATCGCCGGTCCACTCCAAACTGCTGTTGTAGCTGTATCCTATCCTTTTAAATCCAGGAGTTAAGGCGATCATGAAACCTTTGTTGTAATACGTCAAGTCCAATCCAATAAATAGGCCCGGTTGATCAAAATTGTTATAGGTCTTCTCTAACAACTCCGCATCATAATTGATCGGATCAATAGAAGAATACCGGTCTCCTGGATTGGGTTGTGTGAAGTTAGTTCCAGCTTTTAAACCTAACCACCATTGCGTTTTTAACCATTTCTGATATTCAGATCCAGGGAGTTTTGGTTTTGGTTTTCTTTGTGCGATAGCTACACTAGCTATCAAGCTCAACAGTACGATGAGTACAGTTTTACTTACGGATAAATAGGCGTTTGGTATCATTTAGTTTTGGTGATTTGACTTTGATAAAATAAAACCCTGGCATCATGTCATTCAATTGGAATGTGATGCTGTGTTTACCAGGAGGTAGCGCTCTAGTCGTGCTTTTTACAACACGGCCACTGGTGTCTACTAATTCTAATAATATGTTTTGGTGGTCATTGATGACAATATTGGTCTGTACATAGTTAGTAGCAGGGTTAGGGTAGACGGAATCAATCTTGAATTTAGTCTTGTCGTAACTGTTGTTACCCAAGATGGTCTCTTTGATCAAGTCTAATGGTTCATAAGTGCCCCCATCATGACTAGGTCCTGTAATGAAATCTCCAAAGAGAATGTCTTTTTCAATGACAGCACGATCTACGCCCAACCATTCGTCTAAGATTCCAGCATAGACTTGTCTGTAGTCAAACTGCATTCCGACATTGTTAGCGCTGAGGTCTGGATTCGTTCCATAAACTCCAGGTTTAACGCCCGCACCGAACATCATGACAGGTCCACCCGTGCCGTGATCAGTACCGAAAGAACCGTTCGATCCTATACGTCTACCAAATTCGGACATGGAGACCGTTAATACTTTTTCGGACATGCCTCTACTTCTCAAGTCAGAATCAAATGCTTTCATAGCAGAACTGATATGATATAGCAAGGCGGCATGTGAACCGAAAGTAGGATCGTAATTAGTGGTTTGATCCGCATGCGTATCAAACCCGCCAATCTTAACTAAGAACACTTTTGTTTTGATACCGCCACCTAACAATCTTGCGATCAGCGCAAGCTGAGAACTGAGAGGATTGTCCCTTTGGCCTCCAAATGGATATTTGTCGGGGTATTCTACACTTGAATCAGTAGCGCCGTTGTAGATTTCTGCCAGTCTTTTGATATAAGTTTCGGACTTGTCTTCTAGGTTTAATAACCAATCCATTTCTTGACCATATGGACTGCTGTTCAAAAACTCTGGAGGTGTTCCTCTTGGATCAAGGCCTTCGTCCGTAAAACCATCTAGATTATCAACCAGGTCGGCCAAACCTTGCGGGTTGCCAGGTAATGAGATGGAGGTAGGGATGTTGCCTTTTTGATGAAATAGTAAAGATACGTCGTTACCCATTTCCAATGCCAATGGATCCGGCATGCTTTCCGTTGGGAACTCCTGAGGGTATTGAAGTGGCGCATACTCTTGACCTAGATAGCGACCTACCCAACCAGATGAAAAGTAATCATCAGAATTACCACCCATCAATTGAATATCTCTACCTCTAAAGTGAGAGCCATTATTGTTTTCATAGGAGACACCTTGGAAAACAGCCGCTTTACCACGGTCATACATGTCTTTGAAATCAACCATGTCGGGATGTACCCCAACTTGATCTGCAGATGGTAGTGTGCTATCAAGCGGAATCAACGTCCTATTACCAGACTTATAAGGAATCGCAATATTTGCTCTTCTACTGGTGTATTGGCTATAGTTTTCTATTGGAATGATGGTGTTGAGACCATCATTACCACCATGCATCTGTAACATGATGAGTACATTGTCATTAGTGCCTTGTGCAGCAAGATTTTGAAATCTTGTCTCAGCTCTCAGAACTTGTAGTGGGACTCCTTGAAAAGCAATTGGTGCTCCCGCCGCAAACCCTAATTTTTTGATAAAATTTCTTCTTTTCATAATTCAGGTCTTTGGCTTACATTAATTGATATTCTGGTGTTTGGAACATGGCGTTCATCAGATTGGCCAATTGATTATCAGCTTTTTCCATGTCAGTCTGATTGTCCCAGTTTTCAGTCCATGCAGTTTCCGGTTCTGCATCCATGGTGCCGAGTAAAGCAAGCAGGAAGTAATTCATCCTTTCTTGTGTGATTTCACTTGTCGTACTCACATCAAAGGATACTTCTTCGCTCATTGGTAAGAAGTATTCGATCATCGCAATGATTAAACTCTTAGCATTTCTAGCTACCTCATTGGACAAGTAATTTTGAGCAAAATACAAGGGGTTGATATCTCCGAGATCCATCAAATCACTTGGGTTTACTTTGTTTCTAACAAAGTTGTATCGATTGGTTAGGTAGTTGGGCGTGATCCATGACCTATTGTAAATTGGGAACTGGTGATAAGCCGAATATCCAGCTACTTCGAATGGTTCATAGTAGTCCATGCCTTGTGCATTCATGTTGCTCAATATGTCTCCCATGAACGTGTAAAACTCGCTTACTTCAGTGTTGTAGTTAGGGACTTGGATGTCAAAGTTTTTAACAAATCCAACCGTAAGGTCTAGTGGTGATTTGATGATGCAACCAAAGCTGTCATCTTCAGTATCCGCTGCCCCTTCATAAAATTCTACACTTGTAAATAATGCTTCCAGTACAGGCGCTAGTTTGAATTCGTTGGCACTGAAAACGGCTGCTAAATCAGCAATGACTCCACTGGCTTCTAGTTCCGGAGTGACCTGATGGTAAATAAAGAAGCGGTATAATTTTCTGCAGACGTATTTGGCAGCTTGCTCTTTGGTGTAAACCAAGTCTACCAACTGGCTGATCTCATCTAGTATGAGCTCTTCTACAGTTGCACCTTCGTCAATCAGGTCTTGGCTATAATCGATTGACGCATTGTCAAGTCGGGCACTGAAAATCTTTGGCGCAATATCATGTTGTCCACCTACACTTTTTAGTACACCTCTAGGAAGACCAGTTTCTTCGTCAATATTTGAAAAACCAGTAACTAAATCATCATCTGTGTCGAATCCTGATAAGACTCGTGCAGCGGCTTGTACGTCTTCTTCGGTATAGTTGGTATAGTCGCCTTGGAACTCTGGTTCAGGAACGTTTCCTTCTAGCCCACGGCCAATTGCATAGAGTTCTAGAAGCTCACGGCCGTAGTTTTCATTCGGGCTTCCTTTGACATTGAGTCTGCCATCCAAGAACTTGAGCATGGCATTTTCTACACTGATTTTCTTAGTTAAATGTTTGAAATTCTTTGGTTGAATTATCGGAGGTAATATTTCCGTGGACTCAGGATCCGGATTCACAACAGGGACTTCTACATCCTCAAGATCAAAAGCATAGTGTCTGAAAAGAGCATTTTGATAATAGATGGATTTGAAGTTGGCTACTTTATCTTTTTTGGTAGTAAAGTGGGTGTGCATGAAGAAAACGATTCGTTCTCTAAATGCATAGGCTAACTTCTGTTCTTCAGGTATACCAGAAGCCAACATCTGTCCAATAATCCATTGGTTAAGCAAACTTTCGTAATTGGTGTCGTCATCATCACTGGTTGCAGTTGTGATAAAATCAATGCTAGAACCTGGGTGAAGTGGAGGGGTTGGGGTTGGTAAGTCAGCTCGATAAAGTGCTGCGAAAGCCTCACTGGCTGTCATAGCTGCAAATGTATCTATCTGAGTAGGGTTGGCTCCTGAGCAAGCACGTCGTAGAAGATGTGCGGCCCGTTTCTTTCCTAATGTACCCGTAAGGGGAGTTAGCGGCATAGTATATAGCGTTGGTGGAAAATACTTTCGCAAGTATAACTACTATGGGCTAGTATTATTATATCCTTTCTTCAAATAATTATAGAAATAAAGTTCTTCTTGGAATTGTACTATTTGCCGTTGATCTTGATAATGTTGACTGGGCAACTATTCGCAGCTCTTTTATTTTCCTCTAATTCATGGTCATGGGCATCTACATGATAGATGCCCTTTTTTTCTTTTCCGCCCACCAGGGTGCATCTCCCGTCTTTCTTAGAGATACGCCATCTATCTGGAGCAACCTCTACACAAGCATTACACCCAATACATTTGTCCCTATACTGGGTGATTTTGAACATGTATTAAGCCTCGACTATTTTGTAAAGCTTATCAGAAGGTCTGATTACTTCTTCTATTTCAATAGAGAAGTTGTCTCCTTTTTTTACTTTATCAACGGCTTTGTTCTCCACTCTCATTTCTCCAATGGTAGTTTTAACAATGCCAGTTGTAGGACCCGTGATCATGATTTCATCACCTGACTCTAGAGAATGAGTTTCCATTTGGAACTCACCTACTTTGAGTTTGTTGAAATACTTGACACCTTTTCCTAAGAAGATCTTCTTTGTAGTGGCTTTTGAACCATGAACTTCACTCCATTCGCCCATTTTTCTACCTAGGTAATAACCATCCCAAAAACCTCTGTTGTAAACGCCCCTCAAATCTGTCTTCCAAGCTTCGAATTTGTCCGGGCCATACGTACCTTCTACGATTGCATCACCAGCATCTCGGTAACATTTGGTCGTTGTGTATACGTAATCAGCAGCTCTGCCACGTCCTTCTATTTTGAAGACAGAAACGCCAGCTTCTACTACTTTGTCCATGAAATCTATGGTGCAAAGATCCGCAGCACTCATGATGTACTCATTGTCAATCTTGAGTTCGTTTCCTTGCTCATCTTTGACGGTATATTCTCTACGGCAGTTCTGTACACATGCGCCTCTATTGGCAGAGGAGAAGTCTGAGTGTAGACTCAGGTAGCACTTACCTGATACTGCCATACATAAGGCACCATGAGCAAAGACTTCTACACGCACCAATTCTCCTTTTGGACCTCTGATGTCTCTTTTCTTAATCTCTCTAGTGATGTCAGCCACTTGCATCAAGCTCAACTCTCTTGCCATTACCATGACGTCTGCATAGACAGAGTAAAATTCAACGGTTTCGATGTTGGCGATATTTGCTTGTGTAGAGATATGGATAGGGAACCCGATTCTCTTCGCGTAATTCATTACAGAGTGATCTGCAGCGATGATGGCATTTATTCCACTTTCTTTAGCAGCATCTACAATTGACCTCATGAGGTTCATGTCATGATCGTACATCACAGTATTCATTGTGATATATGACTTGAGACCATTATCGCTACATATAGTAGCAATTTTTCTTAAATCATCGAGGGTGAAGTTGTTAGACGACTTAGCTCTCATGTTCAGTTGTTCTACACCGAAGTAGATAGAGTTAGCACCACCTTTGATAGCAGCTTGTAATGCTTCGTATGACCCAGCGGGAGCCATTATTTCAATGTCTTGTTTTGTGATAGCACTCATCTTATTT
>JAOPTS010000296.1:0-1543 GCA_051531955.1 Reichenbachiella sp. | reverse complement strand
CCCATTGCAATTCTTTATCTAAATCACCCTCTAAAAATACAGTAAGACTGTAGGTGTGCCCGTGCATATTCTTGCATTTATGCCCCTCTTCTACGTTGGGTAAAAAATGTGCTGAATCAAATGCGAACTTCTTGAAAATGATCATAGTTATAACTATTCCAAAATTAAACGTTCCGCGAAGGTAGCCCTTTTTCAATGTTTTGTAAACTATGGACTATGAATCTATTATTATAGGTACCTTAAGACAAAAAAAAACCTTTAATATTGCTTCAAATGAATTTATTGTGAAGGAAATGAAAAAGTTGATTTTAATTCTTTGTTTAAGTGTTGGTTTCAGCTCTGTGAGTAATGGCCAAATCCTAATTTCTTTATTGTTAGGGGATAAGTTGAATTCGGATAAGTTGGAATTTGGGTTGATAGGAGGAGTCAGCTTGTCTGACATGTCAAATGTTGAGGAAGCAAAAATGTTACCGCAATTACACTTAGGATTTTATTTTGATTTTTTGATGAAAAATAATTTTTCGTTTACACCAGCTGTACTTGTTGTGAATACTATGGGAGTGCAGAGTCTACCAACTTATGCTATTGGGAATGAAGAGATAGATGCCGCTTTTGAAGGCGGTAATATAACAAGAGAGTTGAGTTATTTTCAAGTGCCGCTCATGATGAAATATAAAATGAAAAACAGAATCAGTTTTGCTGCTGGACCTCAGGTGGCATTGCTTCATGATGCAGTTGATGAGTTTAATCAAACTATAAATAATAAAAATGATGCTGTTTATACGCATGTCGTCAAAGATGAATACACGAAATTGGATGCGGGCGTAATTGGCGGGGTTGCTTATTCATTCAAAGAAGGTAAAGCCATGAGTACAGGAGTCAAGTATTATCAAGGTTTAGTAGATGTTACAAAGAATGACGATGTTGATGTCAAAAATAGTGCGTGGTTTTTTTATGTAACAATACCAATTGGAGTAAGTAAAAAGGAAAAGTAAGAAGATGAAAAGATCATGGATAATGCCTTTGTTAAAAGGTGTCGTATTGTTAGTGTTGGGCATGTTGATTTTGTTGAATCCTATTGGTACTATTAAAGCTATTGCTTTTTACATAGGGCTAATCTTATTAGTCGCAGGTATGGTACTAGCTGTCAATGCTATTTTGACAAGAAAAACTTCCGAGCGTTGGCAGTGGGGTTTGGTTGAAGGGGTCATGGATGCACTGTTTGGTATAGTACTGATGAGTAACCCAGAGTTTATAGCCAGCGTAGTGACGATGGTATTAGGTATCTGGATTATGATGTTTGGTATGATAAAAGTATTTGAGGCTTTTAGACTTAAAAAAATGGGGTTGGAGTCTTGGTGGATCAAATTATTAGTGGCCATATTCAATGTTTTTGTTGGCTACATGATTGCTTCTAACCTTAGTATTGGGGCTTTTGCTATGACTGTTTGGTTGGGAATAGGCTTGATTGTGTTTGGTACTGTGAATATCTTCGTCGCATTGAATCTACGTAAGTTGGAGGAGTAGTTTTTTCTTGAGAAAT
>JAOPTS010000295.1:0-3191 GCA_051531955.1 Reichenbachiella sp. | reverse complement strand
CATCCAATATGTTCAACACCATATTGAGCATGAACTGACCCGCTTGTCTGATACTTTTCAATCTTCTCTCCGTAGGTGTACCTTCAGAGAAGCTAATGACGGTGTTCAATGAGTTTTTGAAATCATGCACAATCATGGCAGTCATGGATTCTTTGTAATCATTAAGATTTATCAATTGCTGATGGTTGTTGATTAATTCTTCGGATTGTGCTTTCAAATCATTTGCTTGTTTTTGCATTTCATCCTTTTGAATCAATACTTCTCTAGTACGTCTTTTTATTTCTAATTCTAGATGTCTTCGTTGTTGTTTCAAGTGTGCCATTCGAGTCCAGTATACACCCAATAATATGGCAGCAAAAATCCCTATCCAAATCGTTTTTGCCCACCAAGTAAGCCACCAAGGAGGGAGTATGGTTATTTTTATTGAAGCCCCTTCTTCATTCCATAATGAATCGTCATTGGAAGCCTTTACACTAAAAACATATTCCCCAGGAGGTACTTGAGTGTAACTGGCTTGGCGGTTATTTTGCGTGGTAAATTGCCAGTCTCTATCAATTCCTTCCAACTTATAAGAGTATTGGTTTTTCGTAGAATTACGGAAATTCAAACCCGCAAATTTGAATGAAAATACATTTTCATTATGTCTTAACTCTATAGAAGATGTTGTTAAAATACTTTGGTCAAGTATACCATCAGCTTCAATAGTTTGCTTCATATTAAACAATTGAAATTCCGTGATATAGACTTTGGGAACTTCCAAATTTTCTTCCATAGTGTAGGGGTTAAAAATATTGAGCCCATTAGGTCCTCCAAAATACATCTGCCCCTCTAGACCTTCAAAACCAGCATTTAAATTGTATTCCTTGCTCTGTAATCCATTATTCACACTATATTTTTTAGACTTTTTTGTTTTTGGTTGATAACTTATCACACCATCACTCGTACTCATCCAAAGTTGACTCGTAGAATCCTCTAATATTGAAAATATAGTTTTTGACCCAAAGTTTGGTACTGGATCTATTTTCTCAAATGTACCTAGATCAGCATCAAATTTATTTAAACCGCCATCCATAGTTCCTATCCAAAAATACCCCTCATAATCTTCGATCATACATGTTGGTCTTGAACTACTCAATGAGTTAGAAACATTAGGTTGATGCACATAACTTTTAAAAGAATCAGTTTTATTATCATACAAACCAATTTCTGTAGAAGTTACCACCCACATTCGACCTTTACTGTCCCGATAGATTACCCAGACCACACTTGAGTTCAAACCATAAGTTTCAATGTTAAACCCTCCCCAGTTTTCTACAACTTTTTGCTTGTCAAGATCAAATTTTATCAGCCCACCGGCCCAAGTTCCAACCCAAAGATGATGTTCTTCACTTTCTACTATTGTCAGTACATTGTTTACTGACAACTTGTCATCGATAGTGAAGTTTTCAAATTGAAGCCTTTTTTTCTTCCCCTGTTGATACACTCGGCTAAACCCACCATCTGTCCCTATCCAAATATTGCCCTCACTATCCTTGGTAATAATTTTAACAGAGTTATTTGAAATACTAGTAGTGTCCAAAGGATCATTTATATAAGAGTTCGATTCATTTGTACTCCTATTATGAATAAACAATCCCGCATCCGTACCTACCCAGAGGTTGTTCAGGTCTTTATAAACGGCATACACATTGGTCCCACCGTACGATGAATTGTCAAAATATTGAAACTGAAACAATTCAAATTGTTCCTTTTTTTCATCATAAATACTAACCCCACCGTCAGAAGCTATCCAAATCACATCATTTTTAGCTTTGTAAAAGCCCTTGACATAATTACTTATTAGGGATCGATTATCTCTTTCTCTCTTCTGTATGTGAATAAATGATTTAAGTTCTGTATCGAATACATCTACCCCATCATCAGTAGCTATCCACAATTTCCCATTTTCTCTGATACAAATATCTTTTGTGAAATTATTGACCAGAGAGTTTTCATTATTGAATATTTTTTGATAATTGATGCATTTGCCTGTAATAGGGTCAAAATGAGATAGACCTCCATCGGTAGCAACCCAAAACCTGTCCTTATCATCTTGAATCATCTTCTTCGCATAACGACTGGGTAAATCGTCCACTTGATCATATGAATAATTGTAATGCTTAAAAAACACTTGGTTTTTTCGGTCATAAACCTGATCAATACCTGCATCACTTAGAAGCCATAATCGTCCCTGCTTGTCTTCAAAAAATTGTTTCAAATAGTTACTTCGGAGTCCGTCAGACTTCCTTTCATCATAGACAAATCTTTTAATCGATTTATTTTTTTCATCCCAACGTACCAATCCATTTCTAATTGTACTTATCCAAAACACACCTTTGGAATCTTGAAAAACATGAGCAATATCCTTTAAATATTGACTTTCAATTCCTGATAATTGATCAAATGGAATAAAATTATCCGCCTTTTCATCATACATCAACAAACCTCCTGCACCTGTACCTACCCAAAGACGATCCTGATTATCAATCATTAGTGTTTTGATAGAATTATCTGTAATACTACCTTTTTGGTCAGGACTGTGCTGATAAATGGTAAAATCGTAACCATCATACTTGTTTAGGCCATTTCTAGTTCCAACCCAAATAAATCCCTTGGCATCCTCTGTGATTGTTGTCACTGAAGATTGCGAAAGACCACTCTCATTAGTCAAATTCTGAAATTTGAAAGATGATGATAATTTTTGGCCATGAACCCACCCAGGGAATAATGACAAAACACATACGATAAAGGTCTTTAAACTCATACTCTTATCTAATTAAAAGTCATTTTTGACCACTTTATATATCAATTATTCAATTTACCCGATTTAGCAGTCAATAGAAACCACATAGCTTGGACTGCTTTTCGATTCAATGTCTATAGATTTATCAATTCATTATACACCTTCTCATTGCCATTATGAATGGCCTTTTGTAGTCTTTCTTTCCAGGTAGCAATGTTTCCTTCATGCTGCGCTAGCTCATCAATGACTGCATTTACTTCACTGTAATCATATACTTCCCATTGCTTCAGTGACTCCAAGACTGGTTTGAGTGCTGCCATTTCCTTTTCAGTAAAGACAAGGACCGATTCTTCCACCTGATCTATTTTCACAAAGGGCTTGGCTACTTCTATGTCTTCAATTCGCGGCA
>JAOPTS010000294.1:0-6422 GCA_051531955.1 Reichenbachiella sp. | reverse complement strand
CCTCTTGAAGTAGAAGACACTGACATTCGTGATTTATTAGAGTATATCACCGAACTGGAAATGTCTCAATTCTCACAAGCCCGAATCGTCTCAGGGATCAAATCATTTTTCAGATACTTACTCTTCGAAGGCGTGCTCAAAAAAGACCCCTCCGAACTAATAGAGAGTCCTAAGCTCGGGAGAAAGCTCCCTGACACCTTGAGTTTTGAGGAAATTGAAATGTTATTGGGCGCTATAGACATGTCGAAGGCTGAAGGTCAAAGAAACCGAGCTATGTTGGAGACGCTTTACAGCTCCGGCTTAAGAGTTTCTGAGTTGATCAACTTGCATCAGAATTCTATCATGGAGGATATAGGCTTCTTACGTGTCATCGGAAAAGGTAATAAAGAACGGTTGGTCCCAATAGGTAGAGCAGCTTTGAAACACATCAATCTTTACCTAGAGCATTCGAGATGTCTTTTGGATGTCAAACCTGGTCATGAAGCTTTTGTATTTCTCAATCGGCGTGGTGCACAACTCACAAGGGTTATGATCTTTACCATCATCAAGAACTTGGCAAAGTCAATTGGCATGGAGAAAAATATCAGCCCTCATACTTTTCGTCACTCGTTTGCTACTCATATGATCGAAGGAGGTGCTGATCTACGAGCCGTTCAAGATATGTTGGGCCATGAATCCATCACCACCACAGAAATCTACACGCACTTGGATCGGGACTACCTCAAGCAAATCATTCGAGATTTTCACCCGAGGAGTTAGTAGGTTTTAGATATTAGACTTTGGATTTTAGACACTAAAGGTTCTTGATTCTAAAATTCAGTCTCTCAGAACCGTTTTTAGGAGCTCAAGCGAAATTACCAACCTGCGATAGTCATCTCTATAACTCCCCTTTATGACCAACAAACCACTCTTTTACCCTTTCTTCTGAAACAATTAACCTTACGTATTGAAATAATACAAACTCATGTAAAACAAATGCAAATCATTATAAAAATATTATAATCACCTCTTGAAATAATATAAATCAATACGGAGTAATTACAATTCGGTCTTGAAATATTACAAACCAGTATAGAACAATCACAAATCCGTCTTGAAATATTACAAATCAATGTTGAGCAATCGCCTTTCCGAATAAAACAATTACAAATTGGGTATTCGTCATGCGAAATTCATGTTAAAACAATGGAATTCAAATACTGTTTAACTCATGACCACCAGGCGATGTAAGAAAAGCTCGACCATGAATCCATCTCCACCACAGAAATCTACACACTTGGATCGGGACAACCTCAAGCAAATCATCCGAGGAGTTAGTTGGCATTAAAAAAGGGGCACATGCCCCTTCATTTTTTCAAATCAACTTTTCTCTTAAGTTGTACTACTGCTGACTCACTTTCATTTTGATTGACAGTCCATCAACTGATTGTTGTTTAATTTCTACTTCTATACTCTTGTCCTCCAATAAACCCTTAGTACAAACAATATCGTAATGTTGGTCTTCTTTCGAGTTGAATTCAAATTGACCATTCTCATCTGAATGTAATTGAACATAAACTTCTTTGTTGCTATCAAACACTGTTATCAATGCATTTCTGACAGGTTCTGACTCATGGTCTACGATCACACCATTAATTTTCAATTCTCCTTCCCCTGTATTTCCAATTAGCATTAATTGATCAGGGTTGTGTTCTTTCAAACCTGCTGTTACATAGTTGGGGTCTACCCAAACCACATCAGACTCATCCTCTTCGAATCCTTCAAGGAACCCTGTCACCATGAACTCCGCTCGCCTATTGTTTTGATGCTGTTGTTTGGTACATTCTACACCATCTTTACATTCATTGAGTAATTGCGTTTCACCATAGCCTTGTCCTTTGATTCTTTTACTTTCTATACCATGCTTGGTTACATAAGCTGCCGCTGATTTTGCACGTTTGTCAGACAAATCAAAGTTATATGAGTCACTCCCTCTCGAATCTGTATGTGTACTTAGCTCGACTATAATAGATGGATTCTCTTGAAGTTTGGAGACAAACAGATCTAATTCCTTTGCCGCATCTGGCCTGATATCCCACATTCGTCTGTCGTAATGAATATCGTTCAAGCCTATAGGCTCACCTATCACAATGGGCAATAACCATTCGTCCTTAATAATCTCACCAGAACGCTGATCCCCAGTCAATATCACGTCATGCTCTGTAAAGTGCATGCTCTTTTTGATCATAAACGAATACTTCGTGTTGGATGCTGCGATAAACGAATACTTACCGTCCTCCTTTGTCTCCATCCCAAAACGTTCACCAGTAGTTTCATTCACAACCAATATCTTGGCATGTGGCATGATTGACTCTGTTTTATATTCTTTGATTTGCCCTTTGATCATCAGTAGCTCTGGCATCAATCTTAACAGGACCGTATCGCCAGTTGTATAACTAGCAGGATCAATTATCAATGAATCAGAGATATAGCCTGTCTTGCCACCCACAATTGAATAGTCAGACGTAATCGCATATCGGTAGTCAAAACCACCACTTTTTGCAGAGCTCAACACATCTGGGTTTCCATCCGACATGGCAATCTCAACACTCGCATCAGCTACTGGCTCGTTGGTAAAGAAATCAACCACCTTACCAGGAATATTTCTTTTCAAATACAATTTGAATTCATATATATCATCTAGTCCTAATCCTCCTGCTCTATTAGATGAAAAGTAGCCCACTTGATAGCTCCCCTTATTCCTAAGTGTGATACCAAAATCATCTGTGGAAGTGTTCATTGGGTAACCCATATTCTCTGGAGCTGCATTGGGATCATTGAGGTCAATTCTAAAAATATCCAAGCCTCCTAATCCTTCGTGTCCATCCGATGCGAAATATAAAATCTCGTTTTCGTCCACGAATGGAAACATCTCATTTCCTTCTGTGTTTATCTTACCTATTAGGTTTTTAGGCTCACCCCACTTGTCCTCATTCCAAGTAGAAACAAAGAGATCCGTCTTACCCTTGCCACCTTCCATATCAGAAGTAAAGTATAGTCGCTGACCGTCATGGCTCACTGCAGGGTGACCACAAGAATATTGATCACTATTGAACCAAAGTTCTTCGGCAGGAATCCATTTCCCTCCTGCACCTTTTTTGGAATAGAATAGCTTTAGTTTGTTGACGCCATCTTTACTTTCACTAACATCGGCAGCTTGAATTCTAATCTTTCTATCTCGAACCCCTAATTCACCTTTCCTAAAATTGTTTCGAGTGAAAATAACTTTAGACTCGTTATCATAGAAACTCAAAGGCCCTTCGTGATAGCTCGTTGCTATTCTCTTATTATAAATTTGCGTTTCTCCAGCTGTATCAAGTTGAAAAATATTCAAAAAATAAGTTTTATCCCAATCGTACTTTGGTTTTAAAAATTGTGCTGCACCAGCAGTTTCTCTAGAAGAAATAAAGACAATAGATTGATCATAATAGCTAGGACTAAAATCATAGCCTGAAGAATTAAAGTCCGCATGTCTAATTTCAAATTTTACAGAATCACCGTAAAAGTCTAAGAGTCTATCCAACCCTTTGAGTCTCTCTTGGACTCTGGTATCGGTAGGATTAGTTGTCAAAAATTTCTGATAATATACTCTCGCCTGGTCGTAATCTCCTTTAGAGGTCAAGATCTCCGCATAATTCAAATAATGCTTATCGTCAAATTGATAACCTTCATTGGGGATCACACCCTCATACCAATAACCTGCACTATCCAGATTATTAGTCAAATAATATCCTTCAGCAATATTGAGTTTGACAGTATCGTTGGCAGGCCAAATATCGAGTGCCTTTTTATACCCCTCTATTCCTTTGACATAGGCCAAATCAGCATAATAGCTATCCGCACGAAGCTTGGCCCTTTCGTATTGTTTGTATTGAAACTTGCTCAATGTATCTGCATCGGTACTGGCAGCCATGACATCTTGATGACTCAATAGCGTCATCAAAAGACTCAGGCCAATCACGGCAGTTACTATATTTCTTATTGTTAGGTTTTTCATCTTATATCAACGGCTAGGTTTAGAAATAACGAGGCGTAACAATCTTATTATTCCGTCCTTTAAACACATAATTAATCATGAATTCATGTGACCCATTTGAGACTTTATTGAGGTCCGAGAAGGTATAGAAATCATAAGAATAGCCAATTTGAAAATTAGGTGTAATTTGTAATTGTATCAAGGCGTCAAAACTATCGAATGATCGATACGATACACCCAACCAGACCAAGTCATTGATTAAAAAATTCAAGTTTAAATCCATTTGAAATGGTGCTCCTTGCACCCACTTGAACAGTAAGTTAGGCTTCATTTTCAAATGCTGGTTAAGTGTAAATACATAGCCCGCTGTTAAAAAATAATGTCTAATCAATTGATTATTCCCTTCTATTTCTTCCCCTGTGATGGGGTCAATCGGTTTTTCCAAATCATCTCCCACCGAATGGTTAAATAGCTGCGGAACCGAAAACCCTACATAAAAGTCATCTGTGTGCCACATCACCCCAGCTCCGAAATTAGGAGACAAGTCATTGATGTTTTGACCCGCCAACCCTGGGTCATTGTTGGCGTTTTCGGTAAAGTCAGCTTTGAATTGATGTAAACTGGCCTGCAGCCCAAATGACAATTTGGTGTGGTTTGACAGAGTAATTCTATAAGCATAACTCATACTTGCAGTAAATTGATCCGTAATTCCTATCTGGTCTCTGATCAACAACCCACCTAATGCAACCGCACGGTATTTTAGTGGGCTATGAATAGAAAAGGTCTGCGTTTTTGGTGCCCCTTCGAATCCCGCCCATTGATGTCTGGCCAGAAAACTAGTACTAATCCCCTTATGTATACCAGCATAGGCTGGGTTCAACGCCAATTGATTGAACATATATTGCGTAAACATTACTTGTTGCTGCGCTAAAGATTGGTGCGACAACAATGCAAAAGAAACGACTAGGGCTATTTTGGTTATACTTTTCATATTAATTTCTTATTGAACTCTTACAAATCCTTTCATCACTGAACTGCCATCCCCTAAGTCTATTACATAGAAGTATGTTCCTGTTGGCAAGTCCCCACTCCCAGTACTGTTACCATTCCCTGTAAAGGCATTGTTCTCATTGTCATAGCCTTTAATATCCCAAACCTTGTTTCCCCATCTATTAAATACCTGAACATGATTATTAGGAAAGTTTTCAATATCATCAATTTGTAATCGGTCATAAGGATATGGACTACTCGATGACAACACGGTATTCAAGACCTCTACTTTACCTTCATCATCTAACCCTTCTTCCGAATCTGGTTTGTTGTCCCCATCAGAATCTAAGTCCAAGTAATCAGGAATACCGTCTCCGTCTGTATCTTGATCGCTTTCGTCTTCATCAGGAATACCATCTCCGTCACTATCCGTATCTAAATTATCCGGAATACCATCGCCATCACTATCATCACTTCCTTCGTCTTCATCAGAGATACCGTCTCCGTCACTGTCTTCGTCTAAATAATCTGGGACACCATCTCCATCACTATCTTCTCCTCCCTCATCTTCATCAGATATACCGTCTCCATCACTGTCTTCGTCTAAGTAATCTGGCGTACCATCACCATCACTATCATCGTTTCCTTCATCCTCATCCAAGATACCATCATCATCACTATCTTCATCCAAGTAGTCTGGAGTCCCATCTCCATCTGTATCTCCCTCTCCTTCTTCATTATCAGGAATTCCGTCACTATCAGCATCCGCCTCTAGTACCACAATCGAAACTACCGCTGAAGCGCAAAGCGCAGGATCACCACTATCACAAACCTGATAGGTAAAACTATCTGCACCAACGTAACCTATATCAGGTGTATAGGTATATGTGCCATTTTCGTTGAGTACAAGTGTTCCATGAGAAGGAGCAACCAGTGGTGTCTGAGAAACTGTCAAAATACCACCATCGATATCAGAAAACAAACTTGACAAATCATCTGAATAACTTGAATTTGTTTCAAATGAGAACGCGTTCGCTTCCGGAGCGTTATTTTCATCTACAATTGGCGTAATCGCCAATGTAACAGTAACTGTATTCCCGTCCTCAGTACCATCATTTACCTTATATGAAAAACTATCTGTTGTAGTGGCAGTACCATCATGAACATAGTCAAAACTACCATCTGAATTCAATGTCAAAGTTCCGTTGCTCACATCACTTACCAAAATAGCTGTCAAAGCATCATCCTCTGCGTCAGTATCGTTGTTCAGTACACCGTCTGTTGCCAGCACTGCATTTGTTGAACCTTGATTAAATGTGAAATCATCAACAACCGCTACCGGGGCAGTGTTGCCTGAAGTTACTGGTGTGATTGTCAAAGAAACTGTTACTGTATTGCCATCGTCTGTCCCGTCATT
>JAOPTS010000293.1:0-8780 GCA_051531955.1 Reichenbachiella sp. | reverse complement strand
ACAATTATCTGTTTACTGAGGGGTAAAGCATCTGTCTATTTAGGACTAGTATTGACACTAATTTTGTTTCTGTTTGTCAAACCGATAGCATCCATTTTTAGTGATGATGTTGAGGTAGTCGCGAACACAGTGGCCTATTTTTATATGGTGAGTATATCTTATGCGTTTTATGGGTTGAATGTGATTACTACTTCGATCTTTAATGGTCTTCAATTGACTTCTATTTCATTGAAGATAAGTCTAGTAAAGGCACTGGGGTTCACTCTTCCATTAACACTTATAGGAAGCTATTGGGGGATCCAAGGAATTTTTATTGGCATTGCGGTGTCCAATGTTTTCTCTGGCCTCTATGCAGCGTATGAAATGCGTAAACACGAAAAAAGAACTTTATCACCTTTGAAAGATGTGCGTGTTTGGCAAGATTATAAAAGTGACTTTGTTTCGATTTTTGTTAGGAAACCAAAGAGTTGACTGATTGAATAGGACGGTCCATTTTTATAGATACTAATACGATGGAAATATTCAGAAAACACATATCAGAAAGTTGATTTTATTATCAAAGGTTAGGTTGATTAATCTAACCTTTGATTGAGTAGATCAAAATTTAAATCCAAGGGTAAATTGCACCCTTCGGCCATAACCAAGCATGCCTTTATCAGTCCAGGTACTATTTTGATTCGAACCATATCGCACCTCTTCATCCAAGAGATTGGACACCAACAAATTTGAATATAGTCCTTTGTATATATTGGCATATACATTTACATCTACTAAAATATATGCTGGCGATTGGTCTCCGTATCTAGTTTGACTAGCAGGATTCCATTCCGCTTCCATCTCACCTACATATCTTGCTTTCACACCAAACTTGATCACATCCCTAACTTTGTAGGAGGCTTTGATATAAGCAAGCAAGGAAGGAGCGAAGGCAAAATCTACCTCTTCCATTCCCGCTGTTTTATCCTCCGTTTTCTGATAAGTCAGGCTGATTTCCGCCCTTAAATTATCAACAATGTCTGCCTTTAGTGTCAATTCAGCACCAACAGTATTTGCCTCACCATTATTTGTTGAACTGACTATAGGTGTACTTCCTGAAATTACAACCGTTCTTACAACCAGGTCAGATAAAATATTGTAATAGACACTGGCATTCAAACTCACTTTGTTGTTGATGGAAGTGAGATAGTTACCTTCAAATGTGATCATATTAGCAAAATTTAAACCCGTTCCGTTTCCTCTAAAATTGTTATCAAGCTCAACAAACGTAGGTCGTTTTTTTGATTGAGAGTACATCAATTTCAGCGTATTATTACTATTTATGGAATAGATAGCCGCCAACCTAGGAATGAATTGAACATCGTCAACCGTGGTTGTGCTGGCCTGAGTTACCACCCAATTATCTACGACATCCATTCCTTGTGTCACAATATCATAATTACTTGACTTTTCTACTCTTGCCCCAATAACAAGCTTCAAATTATCACCTAAACTCGCGTCAAGTTGGGTATAGGCAGCGAAGGTATTCATACTAGGATCTGGACCTAGGGTTGTTCTTTGGTTTGGACTACCCAATAAAGCTGCATCCAGGAGCCTCTCCACACTGCTAGAATATCGATCATACAGGCCTACACTAAGCTTATGCTTATCTGCTATATCATAAAACATATTTAATTCATATTCTTGAGCCTTAGAAGTTACATCCAACAAAACGTATTGATCTGGCGCCAGAATATTTACATCTGTAGCGTGATATTTATAAGCTGAATTTGTGAACTTAGCTTCTATTTGGAGATTATCATTTACTGGAATGGTATAAGCCGCATGTATATTAGACCCGGTCATATCAGCAACCCAGCCTTTTTCAAAATCAAATGATGGAATCAAACCAGGCAATCCTTGGTTACGATCCGAATAGTCCATAACAAATCTAAAATTTTTAAACTTACCACTAAAATTGAAGTACTTGTTATCCCTTTGGTATTGGCCACCAGTCCGGGCGTCTGGAGCCAAGCCATAAGCAGCCAGTACTGCAGGGGTAGATTGCAAATCACTATAGGCCAGGTCCATGCCATCACTGGTAGATAGGGAACCATTAAAGCTATAGTGTAAATCTTCACCCGTTTCAGCCAATTTAGCAGTTCCACCGATTCTCACCATGGTTTCGTACGCGTTCAGGCTTGCAATTGAGGCAGACACCAGATTGTTTTTCTTGCCTTGTTGTACGTCATTGGTGATAATATTGATTACTCCCATAAAGGCGTTAGAACCATACACCACCGCCATCGGTCCTCTTACCACTTCTATTCTGTCAATCGCCTGAACAGGAACCGTTATTTTATCCGTAGAAAATCCATTTGAAAAATCTTCCATTTGATTGACGCCATTCACCAAAATCATGACATTAGTAAAGGCTCCTGGTGAAGAAAAACCACGAACCCCAAAATTAGTTCCGCCATAAAAAAATGCATTACCTAATGAATAAAAACCAGGAATATCTGCAATTACATCTTCTAAGGATTGATAACCATAAGTCTCGATATCGTCTCTTGTGATTACTACAATACTGGCAGGTATATCAGCGATACTTTGGCTCTTTTTTCCAGCTGTCACAATCTCCATATTCATCAATTCTTCTAATGACATGGATAATATTACATCGATGTCTCCACCGCCGGACTCTTCTACAGGTGGGTCTTGTGCCAAAAGTAAACCAGAAATTAAAAGTAAAAACAAAGAGGTTTGAATCTTTCTAGCAATCATATTTAAGAAGTTTAATTAAAAAATTGTTAAAACAGTCTCTCCTCCATCATATTAACACATACCATATACTGCGTCTAATAAATATAAGTTAAATAGATGACTAAAAAGATCTTTAAGAACAAAGGCATAATAATTATCAAATTTCCATCTCTCCTTCTAACATGATTTTAGTACGACTTCTTACCGTGAGTTCTTTCAGCTTAAATTTCTAAATCCAAATAGCCGCCACGCTTGGAAGCCTGATAGGTCTTCATTTTTTTCTTGCCCAGCTTATCTCCCCAGTACTTTGCCAACACAGAATGTGCAGCTCCAGTGACGGGGTTTTCATTGATTCCGATCCATGGACAAAAACATCTTGAATAAAAGTCATATTCAAAGTCCTCTGACTTAGCTAGCCCCACATCGATCAGTGATTTTATCTTAGGGCATTTCAAATGCCTATGTGAAAATAAGTTGCGATATAATTTCAGCTGAGTTGGGAAACCCTATTTGCGACCCCCTATTTAAAAATGCTACATGATGCTTCTGTAAAAAACCGTCATAGCCCGGCGTAAGACCGGGCTATGACGGTTTTTTCATCATCGGTGAGGACAAATGCTAGCTATTCCACAAACCGATCGGTCGGCAGTGGGTCTGTAACAAATAGTAGGGAGGTGCCCCTATTGGCATCTTCCATGATCAGACCCTTCGGGAAATGAGAGGGCTGAAAATAGGTGCCCTGATCGTCCGAAGTAGGGCGGTCTACACCTTCGTCCCACCCGTTTCGTCAGATAAAGACGGTAAAGAGGTAAAGACAGGTTTTTTCTCTAAGGTAGAATTGGTTGGAACGAGCGTCATGGCGGTCCATACCCCCTCATGGCGATCCATACCCCCTCATGGCGATCCATACCCCTTCATGGCAGTGTAAAAAGACTCCATACCAAATAATATTCCGTCATGGTGATTAAAATTGCTCCATGCCAAATAAAATACTGTCATGGTGAGTTGTTACCCTGTCATGGCGGCCATGGTAGTGTTTTAATCACCGTGGAGCGTCATTATACTTCCAGTTCATGGTTTGATAACCGCTGATTGGATACTCATTTTTCTAGAAGGCTTATTCCTCCTGCTTCATTGAACAGACTCTCATCTACCTTCATTTTGACCAAGTGCAACGATGACCCATTTCGAATGGTCATCGTTGCACCTATTTGCACCAACGTCGGACCTCTGAACCTCACGCTTGGGTCTAATTGCACCAACGCCGGACCTATTAGGCGAACCGTCGAGCCTATTTGCACCAACGTTGCACCTATTTACTTCTCGCTTGGACCAAATAGGTGCAAGCTTGCACCTATGAAGTGGGGAGGGGTACTTCCGAAGTGGGGGTACCCACTTGCTAGGTGGGGTACAGCCATCTAGAGGCACTTTTTTCTGTTTTGGTGAAATCAACGTTTTGGTGGTTTTTCAGTAAAACAAACCCTCAATGAACGAAAAACAGTTCGTAACTCATCCCTCGACACCTTCACTCCAGTCATGATAAAGATCATACCTTTTAGATCAAATCTACCTAAATATAGGTATATGAATTATTGGTTCTTAGGGGTAGTTTACGGGGGATAAGAAATGTGTGAATACTTCTATTTTGTTTTATCTAAGCAATAACAAAATAGAAGTCAAAAAATGAAAGTATAAATTATGGGAGAATATTCAAAAAGGATTGGGGAAATTGGCGAAGAAATAATATCTGATTTTTTAAAAGTAATAGGATGGTCTAGCCCAAGATTGAATTTTGACATTCCAAGTGTTAACCCAGAAAAGCATGGGAAAAAAACTAATGGAATAGATGGTTTTTTTCATTACAAAAGTCCAATGATAACTGACACAATTGAAAACATTGTTTTTTCAGTGAAATTCAGTAATGACAACTATAAAAATAATCCTGTAGAACAATTTAAAGATCATTATAAAGATTTAGCAATGGCAATTGAATCTTTTAAGAAATCTGAAATAAGGAACAAGGTGTTAAACAGTCATTCTAATATAGAATCAGTTTTTGATAGAGGAATACTATTTTGGATAAATAACCAAATAGGAAACAAAATAAATTTATCGCATAAATTATTAAAAATTGAAATCCCTAAAGACTTTATTCATGATGGAATTATTCTTATGGATAATTTAAGAATGGAATTTATTTTTGATTCAATCAATTATGTGAAGAATAATTTTCAAGAATCAGATATTCAATATACCTACTTCACTACAGGGATGAATAATGATGACCAAAACAAACGGAGTGGAAATATTCTGCCAGTTCAGTATCTAACATCAAACATTATACCTTTTAGAGTACAAAATAATGCAACATATGAAGTAACACTTGTTTTGTGTACAAATGATAATTTTGAAGATGATGAATTGATGAAACTCATGGGTTTATCTAAAAATATTGGGAATAATTTTCAAACTAAAACGCATATTTTGTTTCCAGACTATAATAAGTCTATTCACGAACAAATTGTTGAAACTGCCAAACAAGCATTTGACGATTCAACATATGTTAGTGAATTAACTGTTGGTAGTTTTAACACAACATTTATAAGCTAATTATGGAAAAAATAGATGACAATATTAATAGATTTTTACCTTTTGGGGAGACATTAAGAACAATTTTACAGCACCCAACAATTAGTAAGAATGACTTAAAAGAGTTGTTGCGTTTCAAAGGTGTATTTGTTAATAATATTAGTAACGAAAACACATTTCCGCTCATTCTTTCATCTCTATTGAGTCCATTTGAATTTCAGTTTCTGAAGGAAAAACTTTCCTCAAGAGAGGATAGAGAAAAGACTATTACAAGAACCCTAATATGGGAAGCAAAAACAACATTAATTCAAGCAATCCCTGACAATTTTAACATACAAGAAATTATCAAAACAACTTTTCCGAAATATAAAGTTGTTGGTACACCGAATTTTAAAATGGACGATAAGAATCCTGATAAAATATCATTAGAATTTAAATGTGAAACTGAAAACTATAGCAAATCATGGTTTAGGGCAAAAAATGAATTTATTGGTCAAATTTCATTTGAAAAAACCACAACAAAAGACAATAAAGTTCAATTACAAATTGTACATACTTCACCTGAAACAACTGACATATCTAATAAAGTTGTCAGACATTTAGAATCTCATTTCAAGGCAGAAAATTACATGAACCCTGTTCAGAGAATAGAGAGAATTGAATTTAGAGATTTCACTAATGAACAAAGGATAGACTTCTTTTTAAAGTTTACAGGTGGTTATAATGTATTTACATTTGAAAAGGCACTATTCTTAGATATTGGTCACGATATTAATGAAACACTACCTCCTGAAATTAATTGGCTTGAATTAGCAAAGGTTAAAGACTTAAATATTAATGGAGAGGTACTTCATGAAATTCACTTTATTAAAAACAGAGCACTTCATAAATATATGGAGTTATGTGAAATGGAAGTCTTATACAATTTCGTATTACCAACAGCAGAAGGTAATTGTAAAATCAGGTTTGGTTTTACAGGATATTTCAAAAATAGAATTACAAGTATTGAATTTATATCTGATATATTAATAATTAATCTCAAACCAGAATATTCTAATCTCTCTCAAATATCAATAAGAAAACAATTAATGAAAGAATTCGAAAAAATGAAATCTGAATTTTACGATTTGATTAAAACAAATAATACTTAAGAATGACAACTTTAGATTTTTCAAAAGTTAATCTTGATAGATTAATAACTCATCATGTAGGGAATAAGATTAGAAATGAAAAGGTAATTCTATCAGAAAATATTAGTGAAATTAGTGACAACACATTAGATCATTTAATTAAATATTTTTTGTCTTCATTTAAACCTTTTGATTTTTACAATTTCACTCATTCCGTTAATATTGAACTTAACGAGGTATATGTGTCAATTAAAAAAATATTTGAAAGTAACGATGAATTCATTTTAGAGTCAAAAAATTTAGCCAAACTTTTATATGAATACTCAAGTCATCCTAAAATAAAAGGTGGTGAGTTTAATGTCGTATTTTTTAATTCTGTTGTTGTTAATGATATTAGTATAGATGCAATTGGTTTGTTTAAATCTGAAAGTAATATCCCTTTTATTAAAATGCATGAAAGAGCTTCAAACTATTCTATTGAACATGAATTTGGTTTTGAATTGAAAGGTATTGATAAGGGTTGTATTATTTTTAATACAGGAGATGATAACAATTATACTTCATTAATTATTGACAATATCTCAGGAGATGCACAATATTGGTTAAATGATTTCCTGAAATTAAAGTCTTCAAATGATGATTATAATAACACAAAAGATTTCATGTTGATTACGAAAGACTTTGTCACGAAAAATCTTCCTGATGAGTTTGATGTTGGTAAAACTGAAAAGATTGATATTTTGAATAGAACTATGAATTATTTTAAAGAAAATGATTCATTCAATAAAGTTGAATTTGAGGAAAGTGTGTTTCGAGATGAAAATATTATAAACTCATTTAGAGAATTTGATGATTCATATAGAACCGAAAAAGAAATTGTTTCAAATGAATCTTTTGAAATTTCGAATCAAGCAGTAGTGAAACAATCTCGTACTTTTAAAAGTATATTAAAACTGGATAAGAATTTTCATGTGCATATTCACGGAAATAAAGAACTTATTGAAAAGGGCATTGAAAGTGATGGTAGAAAGTATTATAAAATATATTATGAACGAGAAAATTAGATTAGCCCAGAACTAATGACTAATGTATTATACAAGTATCGAAGTTTAGATAATTTCAAAAATTTCATAGATATTATCCTCAAGAATAGATTATTCGCTGCGCCTTACAAAGAGCTTAATGATCCAATGGAAGGCCAGTATTATTATGGTCATGGTGAGTTAGATAGAAACCTTAGAAAACATATTCAAGATGAAAAAGGACTTTTAAGAATTTGTTCCCTTTCAAGAGTTAATAACAATGAACTAATGTGGTCCCATTATTCAAATGGTCAAAGAGGGATAGCAATTGGAGTTCGAATTGATGAGTCTGAATATGAAGTGAGTCCAATTCTATATAACGGGTTAGCCTATATTAAGGACCAGTCATATGATACGAATACAGCAACGGAAATTTTAAGTCACAAACTTGAAGTATGGAGCTATGAAAAAGAAGAAAGGGTTTTTGTCCGTGATCAACATTTCGTAAACATTGAAATTGAAAGTATTGTTACCGGAAGAAGAATGAGTAACGCGGATTTTGGCTTAGTACGTGATCTAATTGAAAAGATAAACCCTGATATTGAAATAATAAGGGCTGGTGATATTATGGAATAATACCCATTACCAATGGTCGTAGCGAAACAACCAGAAAAAAGCAAAGCCATCAGTTCTATTAAATATTCTTTATGCCACTTTGAAATGATAAAAATGAGGAGCAGTGAGTCGGACTTGTCCGCCACGCCATACTAGCTAGATAACTAAACCAACCCAACCAACCCCTAAACCCAACCCACCATGTCTAAGAAGAAAAAGAAGCGCAAGCCTGGCCAACAACATCTAGGCCACAAGGAGATGATACAGCGCCACCACAAAGAGTGTATGGCCGACTTCAATCAAAAAGTATTTGCGGTGCTTCGCGACATCCATGCCGAGGAGCTGTTGGCAGACCTGTCTACTGAGGAATTGAGAATTATGTATCTGACCCGTTTTCAGTCTCCGAAGTTCGTGTTAGGAGGGGAGTGTCCATTGCCTACTAAACTGATCAAAATTCTCCAAAAAACGCTTGACCTCCATCTAAAGAATAGCTTCTTCAGTTTCCGTGGGAGTGATCAAAAATTCACTCACCATGATTATTTCAATGTAGTGCTGACGCTCAAGCACTGGACACGTACCATTGAAAAGCAGGAATTTCCCAAAATGAAAGCTTATCTCCATGAACTAAGTCCACTATTAGAGTTCTGCGCAACGATAGATACACCAGAGGTGCTTTATGAGATGT
>JAOPTS010000292.1:0-1975 GCA_051531955.1 Reichenbachiella sp. | reverse complement strand
TCCGGTGCTGGTAGAAACCACCACCCTCAACTCTAGCAGTAATCACCATGGAGAGATAGGTAATGTTAGCACACGTTTTAATTCGACTGTAATTCTGCCAAATTTAATTTTCTATTGTTAGTGATTTTATATTTTTTCCCATCATATACTGCTGGTGAATACCACTCAATATCAGTTTCAGGAACCCCTAACCAAAGTAGTAAAACTGGTTTTCTGTTGATTTGAATAGGTACAGGTGTTATCTCCCAAATGCTGTAATCATTAGTGATTTCAGACATTGTAGTTATCTTCTTTGTTGTCTCGTCAATTTCTAATAAAAAGGATTTTTCACCATTCTCACTTGCAAAGGAATAGAATGAATATGTTGAATTGTATGGATCAATACTAATGTTCCCCATGCGCCAATCGTACACTGATGTTAGATTTATATGAGATTTAATTGAAGCGGCTAATTCTTCATCATTAATAATTTTTGAAGATAGATTAGTAATGAAATTAGTCGTTCCAGATATTCCGTAAAATGAATCCCCTGTTAGTTTTTTAGGTGTATTCAAAATAACAATAAACTGATCTCCTAGTACATCTTCAAAATATTCGATTCGCTGTATGCTGGACAGTCCTTGACTTTGATGGGAATTATTAAAAACATGAACGTTGTCTAGTAATTCTAGATTCAAATACTCTCTAGCTATGTTCATTGGGTATCTTGTACGTTTCACTTCTCCGTCATCAAACACAACTGAATCTGCGAATGTTTTTAAGGTATCTAGTGCTTTCCAATCATACCCTTCTTTGAATCCGACCCACATATAGGCTTCATTAGTTGAAGGGAAATAGTGAATTCTATCAATTAAAATACCCTTTCCATTTGATGTTGTTTGAGCTAAGACTGTTTCTGTGGTATTTGGATTGTTTTTCGGTACTTCTTCTGAAATGAGAACGCTATCAATTACCGAGATTTCTTCCTTTATGATTAATGTTTGTTCGTCTTTAACCGAAGAGTCGTTCGGAACTGATTGACAACTCATCAATAGTAGTAGCGAGAAAAAGTAAAAGTATTTCATGAAGTATTGATGTGTGCTAACGCCCTGATATGGGGCGTGGTGTTTGGGTTGTAGTTTGTTTCGGTTGCAATATAGCCGAATCTGCAATTCGGCTCATATATTTTCTTAATGAGACTTATTGCAGATTCGGCGGGGATTCCATAAAGCAGTGAGGTGTCGGATTCTACTACCACACCATGCATCTTATATCAAATGTTATATTCCTTTTCAAAAATGCAATGACATAGATTGTTTATCTACTACATATTCAACTGTATCAGAGTTGAAAGTTCTTCGAATGGATTCCTCAGTTATTGGCAAATGTGTTGCAAAGTAGGTTAGACCGTTCTTATTATAGTTTTTCCTGCCCAAATAAATAAGGCCATTAATCTTGCTTCTTACAAGGAAGAGTGATTTAGTATCACTTTTAGTAGGAGTTGATAAAAGAATCAACTCCATATCATTAAGCCAGTTAGATAATAGAAAGCTATCTAGACTCAAGTTATGTACTAATATAGAGTTGAACAATGGTTTGTTATAATCTTCATAAAATCCAATTCCCATGTAGATGCTGTCTTTGATTATTGGTTTGACTAGCACATCTAAGTTTGGTTGTTCCGTTTTTGAATCATATCCAAAAAACACATCTATGGATTTGAAAGTTTGAGAATATTCATCTTTAGACAGTCGGTTAGGGTTGAAATCAAAATCAAGAATAATTCCGTTCTTCTCGGATACTTTTTCTTGGCAGCTGAATAACGACAGGACAATAAGGATAATAATTGATCTGATCATATACATGGAATATAACGTCCGCGTATGGCGAAGTGCCCCCACGGTTTGATTAAGGACGAAAGTTAGTTGATCTACTCTCTACCACAAAAGATCGAATCTGATATTCAGAAAGTCGAGAAAGTAATATCACCGAATGC
>JAOPTS010000291.1:0-1779 GCA_051531955.1 Reichenbachiella sp. | reverse complement strand
TGGATTACACCCTCCTAGGCCATAGAAAAGGCATTGCATCGTGACCTAGACCGATTGCGTCGCTATCCTACCCCATTGCATCGTGTGATGGTCCCATTGCGTCACCAACATATGACATGTCGGCAGTATAATATGACATTGTGGCATGGGTAAGTGCGATTGCGGCGTGTAGTAGTGCCGTTGCAGCGACATACAACGCCATTGCAGCGATGCAATCCCATTATTTAGCGCTACAGTAGCACCTAGCTGAGCCGCAATGAGAAAACGAGTAACTACGACTCGTGTTTGATGGGGGTTGGTCATCTTAGTTGGTCTTTTGGTTGATTCTAATCACTGCAACCTAGCAAATGAATGCCGCACCCACACCACACTGGCAGGATTCTGGAGCCTCTCCAGAATTTTGTGTGTGGGGTCAAGTCTCCAATAATTAGAGGTATATATTTAGATTCTGCATCTATTTTCAAATTTGATAATAAATTGGTTGGCAATCAAGCCCCAGTTACATATTGTACTACTCCATTTAGGTTTTACTTTTTCGATGGCTAAATAAATACATTTAAAAAGGGCGTCATCTGTTGGGAAAGTAGTTTTTTTTGCGGTCTGCCTCCTAATAATACTATTAAAACTTTCAATCACATTTGTGGTGTAAATGATACGTCTAATAGCAGTTGGGTATTCATAGTAGACTGTTAGTTGTTGCCAATTTTTTTTCCAGGACTTAATCGAGTGAGGGTATTTACCGTACCATTTAGATTCTAATAGTTCTAGTGCTCTTGTAGCCTCTTCTAATGTGGGAGCTTGATAGATGGGTTTCATATCTATATTAAATTCTCTTCTGTCTTTGTGAACCACATATCTAGAAGCATTTCTAATTTGGTGTAAAACACATATTTGGTTTTGCGATTGAGGAAAAATAGCTTGTATACCTTCGGTAAGTCCTTTGAGGTTGTCACTGCAAACAATGAGTACATCTTCTACGCCACGAGCCTGTATATCGCTAAATACATTCATCCAATAAGCGGCAGATTCTGTTTCACTGATCCAGAGTCCTAGAATATCTTTATGACCGGTATTAGATAATCCTATTACTATATAAACTGTTTTGTTTATTACTTTTCCATTGTGACGAACTTTGAACACAATACCGTCAACCCATAAGACAAAGTATATCGAATCAAGCGGTCTGGACTGCCATTCGTTCATATGGTCGATAATCCTTTCTGTAATGTTTGATACCGAAGAAGCGCTTAGTTTGATGCCATATATTTCTTTGACCTGCTCTTCAATGTCACTAGTAGTCATGCCTTTGGCATAGAAAGAGATAACAGCATCTTCTACTTTTTGAGATACCCGTTCATGTTTGGGTACTACTACTGGATCAAAATTAGCCTCTCTATCTCTAGGGATATCAACCATTACTTCACCTACATCTGTCTTTAATCGTTTAGTAGATTTACCATTACGGAAATTTGTTGTTTCCTTAAGGTCTCGTTCATTTTTGCCGTATCCCAAATGCTCATCCATTTCTGATTGAAGCATCTTTTCGACAACTTCTTTGTAAATACCTCCTATAAAATCATTTACATCGGATTGAGTTTTGAGCTGTTCTATCAACTCAGGTGGAATGTTTAATTTATTCATGTTACTACAAGTTTTAAAGGTTAAGTGTTTCATGAGTCTTACAATCTACATAGTGTAGACATCCCAATCATGAAACACGCCTCTAATCATTGAAAACTTGACTCAATATTGCCCACACACAAAGTTTTGGATACTCCC
>JAOPTS010000290.1:0-440 GCA_051531955.1 Reichenbachiella sp. | reverse complement strand
CCAGAAATACGGGTTGATCCTAAATAAGAAGAATTCTACATTTTTCACTCCTCTGAATTGAGATCTGAATGCTTTGATCTTGGCATTGAAAGATTCAGCTTATGCGTTAGTGCTTCTATTATTAAAGAAGTTAAGAATGGATATGTAATGGTTTTGAATAGTTCTAGCCACGGTATTGAAGCTCTTGAAGCCTGCTTTTTCCACTTTGTTGTACCATTGTGCTAATCTGGTAAATGCGACTTCTTTTATTTTACTGGTTTGATAGATGTGGGCAAGTTCTCTACTTAATCTGTAAGCCTTTTCTATGGATGGATATCGCTTGAATAAAATTTCTGCTCGGTGCACTTGGGACACCGTCCAGTTGTGTTCACTCTTGAAAAGCAAGTATCTACTCCTGGCTAATAATTGTTTTTCAGTATCGCCATTTTCAAGTCTATGGG
>JAOPTS010000289.1:0-842 GCA_051531955.1 Reichenbachiella sp. | reverse complement strand
TAAATTTACTCAATAGGTCTCGTGAAATCACAGAAAAAGTCATAGATTTTCTTCATGTTGTTGGGGAGAAAAAAGTCAGAACTTATCGGAAGAATGCACGCAAAGAATATTTAAAGGTTGCGCAAAACAGACGTCCAAGCCGAAAGACAATTCGCAAAGGGATAGGAAAGCAGCTCCGTTTTCTTAAAAGGAACTTCGCCTATATTGAAAAGGCACTAGATACCTATTCAATGATTCCATTATGCTTTAGTCAGTTAAAGCAATACTGGGTGATTCAAACGATTTACGATCAGCAGCTAAAAATGTATACCAACCATACACATAGTGTTGATGACAGAATTGTGAGTATTCATCAGCCTCATGTCAGGCCGATTGTGAGAGGGAAGACAAAGGCCAAAGTAGAGTTTGGTGCCAAATTGCATGTCTCCTTGGTGAATGGTTTTGCTTTTTTAGACAAAATATCTTGGGATGCCTATAACGAAGGAACTGAGTTAGAAAAATATGTAGAATACTACAAATCGAGATTTAGCTATTATCCAGAAAAGGTACTGGTAGATAAAATATATTGTACTCGAAAGAATAGAAAATGGCTAAAAGAGAAAGGGATCAAACTAGCAGCCAAACCATTGGGTCGTCCATCGGCCAAGGCGGTGGAAAACCACGTAAGCCCTGGGGAGCGTAATCCAATCGAGGGGAAGTTTGGGCAAGCCAAAAACGCATATGGTCTCAACCGTATTCGTGCAAGGCTCAAAGATACAAGTCAGACATGGATCGCCTCCATAATCTTGGTGCTTAACCTAGTCAATTTGGCTAGGCAGGTACCCTATTGCCTGAGTTTTTCA
>JAOPTS010000288.1:0-2067 GCA_051531955.1 Reichenbachiella sp. | reverse complement strand
ATAACGAATGACAATTAGTATCATAGTTCCTACATTCAATAAAGGTGAACAACTTCCAATGTTAGTGCACTGTCTTGAACAACAAACTGTTCAAGATTTTGAGTTAATCTTGTTCAATGACGGGTCGACTGACAATACTAAAACAATACTAGAAAATATAGAAAAAACCACTTTTTTAAATATCAAAACCATTCATTCGTCCAATTTAGGAAGGTCAAAAGCTAGAAATTTGGCAGTCACTCATTCGACTGGTGAGCTTTTAGTTTTTTTCGATGATGATGTTAGACCTAATAATATTTCAATAGCCGAACATCTAGACATACACCAAAATCAACCTAGCCCAATAATTGCAGGAGGACCAGCCATCTATGATGAATCTAAATTCATAAATAATTTCAACTTTTTCAGACATCAAATGGAAAATAGTTGGTATTCAAGCAGTAACGAACCTGTTGAATCACATTCTCTCCGTATCAACGGTGGAAACTTCTCCATTCGAAGAAAAAGTTTTGACAAAATAGGTGGTTTTGATGAACGATTAACAGACAAGGAAGATTTCAAACTTGCTTATGATGGCTTTCATTACCACAATATTCGAGTTTTTTCTACTCCAAAAACATGGGTCTACCATGACGACTTTAGGAATCTCTGTAATTACATCAAACGAGGAAAGGAATCAAGAAACGAAGAACAGAAGCTTCGATTACTGGATCCTTCCATAGAAATATTTGATCCTAGTCGTTTTCAAATAGAAACGCCAAAAAACATAAAATTTTTAATTGCCAAAACAATATTTAGACGACCTTTTGTATTGAGCCTAATTGAAAATTTACTTGATCTAAAAATAGTACCACAAAATTTGGCTTTCAAACTCTATGACATTTGCATCACAGTCAATGTACAATACTTGAAGTAACAAAAATCAAGACGCTGGACTGATAGACGTTAGACAAATTATATCTATGAGCCTTTTTTGTCTAGCTTCTAAAAGCTAGCATTTAGTTCATATGAAATACTTTTAGCAGCTAAAAGAACCTCGTTTCAACTCCTTTTTGTGCCCTACATAACACCTGCTTCAAACCAAAAACCAGCTTCTCTTCCATAGATAGTTTTAATAATTGACAAAACACTTCATAATCCTGCCATATCCCCAAAAAGCCTCTCATGGACTTGTGCAGGACTATTCTCCCTCATAACTTGACCATACAAGACTGTGACAAACAACTGAATACCCTACACCAAGACAACCCGTAGGTATCACTCCGTTATTTCTGCTACAGTCACTAATTAATTTTTTCAACCTAACAAACATGATTATGTCAAAAGACAGTTATGATGCACTGCTCCCAGAGATAGAAACTATCGCTGATGCAGCAACCAAAATCCCTAACATGCCCGTCAATGTATTCTTACAAGAAGCGAGTGACTTGGAGGTTTGGAGCCAAGATGACCAAGAAGAACTGCTCAAAGTAGGCGTCACACAAGCAGTATTCGATGCAATGACGCCCCATATAGGTGCATTGCGCCATGCCGAAAGCACCTGGAAACGCGAGCGCTTTAGCAAAGAGGAGGCGCAGCAAGAATGGGATGTCAGCCAACCAGAAGCGCTGGCACTAAAAAATGAACTGGAACACACTTTTCGTTTTTCCTTTCGCAAAAGAGAGGACTTACTCAAAAAAATTCAGGGCATAGAAGATGGCATTGGTCATGCTGACATGATACAGGACCTCAATGACCTGTCTGTACTAGGTAAAGCCAACACGCCCTTGTTAGAAGTAATAGGACTTGACCTCACCAAACTAGACCAAGCAGCGACTACCGCCAGTGAAATGAGCGTCCTACTCGCGACCATGAATGGAGAAAGGACAGAAAACAACTATGCCAAGCGCATCCGAGACAAAGCCTATACTTTACTAAAAGAGAATGTAGATGAGGTCAGAGAAGCAGGAAAATTTGTCTTCTGGAAAAATGAGAAGCGAATCAAAGGCTATAAAAGCATGCACTGGAAGAATAATTAGCCTCCATGGCGATTAAATGACCTCCATGGCTGCCATGACAAGGAAAAAG
>JAOPTS010000287.1:0-6478 GCA_051531955.1 Reichenbachiella sp. | reverse complement strand
TCAAAATTCTGTATCGGAAAGTGAAGCAGTGTCATGGTCCTATCAATGCAATTGGAAAGAGCTGCCTTTAATACCTTGATCGGTCTTGTTGGATATTCTAAAAGTGGGGTGGGGTGATCATCTTTCTATAAGCTTACTCACAGAAAAGTTTTTTTGAATGCTACACGGGCTTTTATTGTGAAAAGTGCAATAAGGAGCAACCAAAAAACTTGCATTGAATTTTGGAATAGACAAGTTCAATACTGTACTTCAGAAGCTATGTTGTTAGCTATTTCTTTTTATTCTAATTGGTAAATTTTGCTTAATTGTTTTCGTATTTAGCAATGATTTCATCCATGAGTTTATTGGATTCTGGATTAATAACCATTCGAGATGGTTCTGCCTCAAACCAATTAACGGTTCTTTTTATTCCCTCTTCAAATGGTATCGTTGCAACAAAATCGGGTACAAATAATTTTATTTTTGAATTGTCAAAAATGACGCTTTGTGCTTTATCCCCTAATAAGCTACCTCGTAACCTTTCGCTAAAAGTCCCTAAAAAATCAGAGGGGATATGAATAATGTTTGCACTAGCATTAACTGCCTTAGCCACGTTTTCATAAATCTGATTCCAGGTTAATATCTCGTCAGAAGTAATATGAAATGAATGACCAATGGTTTGTTGGTGGCCAATTAAACCGATAAACCCTTTTGCAAAATCATCAGCATGTGTAATGGTCCAAAGTGAGGTGCCATCGCCGTGTACAATTATTTTTTGACCTTTTTTTATTCTGTCAATAATGGTGTACTCGTTCCATCCACCAAATACAACCGGAATAACTGAGCTGTAAGTGAGCGAAGGACGAACAATGGTGATTGGGAAATCATTATTTCGATAGTATGTATTCAGTAAATCTTCGCAAGCTATTTTATCACGCGAATATTGCCAAAATGGATTTTTGAGAGGTGTTGACTCTGTGATAACAGGGTGAATGGGTGGTTTCTGATAAGCTGAAGCTGAACTCAGAAAGATGTATTGTTTGGTTTTTTTATGAAACAGCTCAAAATCCCTTTCAATATCTTTTGGCTCAAAAGCAATCCAATTAACAACCACATCCCACTCATGATTGTTGAGCAGCTTTTTCATCTCTGCTAAATTTGAAATATCACCAATTAGAGTTTTAGCTCCTGGGATATCAACATTTCTAGTTCCTCGATTGATTAAATATAAATCGATACCTCGTTCCACAGCAAGTTTGCTTGTACTCGTGCTAATATTCCCTGTGCCACCTATAAATAGTACTTTCATTTTTTATTTTTCATTCGGTTAGAAATATTGTCTTTTCCCAAACACTACTGTTAACTGGTATGTCTTCCTTCAAATGTCTAGCTCTATTTGAGCACTTTTTCGCATTGATAATGCACAGTCCAAGATTGCTATTCCATCCTCTATATTACCAAATTTTTCTACCTCAGTATCGATTTTAAGTTACCCCTTTTCGCATGTTCAATAAAAGATCCCATCGATTCTTTCCAAGAGGGTTACACCGATCAAAGTGCTCTCAATATATTAGTTGGTCATATCTATTGCGTCAGCGAATCTAAAGGATTCAACTAATTAAAACCAACACGAAGTTGAGTTGATGTTGCTCCTCCCATAAAAGGTGCTTTTTTTTCTTAACACAAGTGGGGAAGGTTTGTTATTACTGGTTGTGAGACCTAGGTGATTCACCCATTCATTTGGTATAGGTTTTTTTAATTCACTATTGGCAAAGTCATTGTAATTAACCTGGTGCAAATCAATTTTAACTTAAGTGTCAAGTCAATGAGGAAATATGCAATATTAACATTCATGAGTAGAGATATGTCTTTTGGAGAAGCAACTGATGAAGGAAATTCTGCACTGTTAAATGAAGGGGTCTTCAGAGGTTCTTATAGTATGTCAGATAAATCAGTGAAGGATTTATTACGAAATGAGGACGGGAGTATTAAGCAATTTGTAACTCAAGTTGATGCATTGGAGTACTGTGCTCAGCTTGGTTGGGATTTGGAAGAACCCATGTTTGAATCAGCTTATCGTTTCGATGCTAGTGATCCATTAAGGTCTTATAATTTTGTTCTGTCAAAAGTAGTTGTAGCGGTTTAGAGATCAAAAAGTATTGTTTGAGAAAGAAATTCTAACTTTGCAATGAGTTGAATTAGAAAAGTTTTTGGATGGGAAGTTAGAGTTCGTTTAGTCGCATCTGTATGCTCTTGTGATGAGTTCGTTCCAAGATGGCTGTGGTCGTGTGAGGTTTATGATTGTACAACTATTGTCTGCTCTTAGTTAAGAATAAACTCTTGCACCAGTACCAACATTGGTGGTTTAACGATGAATTAAAAACCAAAACCAAACCTAAAACCATTTAGATAATCTCCATCTAAAATACCTAACGTGTAATCAAGGCGACCTAGCTTAAATATATGCTCTATCCCAAACCCTAGCTCGATATAATGATCAAGATATTTAGTGTTGAGGTAATGGAAAGAGGCGATGGCTTGAACTTTTGTCTTTTTGATCAGGGGTAGTTTATTGACAATAAAACCGTTGAAATGATGACTATAGTGTCCTTGTAGCCATGGGCCAGATGTACTGTATAGATAGTAATCCAGTAATTGATATTGGTCGAGATCAAATGCACTATAAATTGATTGATTTGATTGAAAGTGCTTATAGTCTATCAATTGGAGTTTCGTTGAATTTAGAAAAGTACCAGATGCTAGTATGAATTCGCCCTCTCCCAACAGTCCAATTTTGAACTTATCTGATATTTTTAATTCAATTTCACTATAGCTAATCTCGGAATTGAAAACTGGTAGACCCGTTTGAAATGCAAAGGTTACTTCTGGGTATTTTGATCCTAAGTTGTATTTCAGATCTGGTCTGGTGATGTATTTTTGTCCAAATCTAAGCGTTGTACTTAAATCTAATGTAAGTGCTTCATGTGAGGTGAAAACGTCCTGATATTCGATGTTTGACGGGGTGTTGGAGGTTAATGTTCGGCTATCCTGGTAAAAGAAAGAGTAATCAGTCTGATTGGATAATGGATTTCTTCTTTCATAGTTGATTTTTGTTCTGATAAACATTCCGTTTACAATTTCACTTTGCCATTTTATCGCCAAAAACGACTTCTCGTATAGCTTCATATAGTTACGCCGGTTGATTAATGTCTCAAGAGAGTTGATCACAGGGAGTATGGGTGGCCTCTCGTAGTTGAATTGAGAGATGAAATGTCCGCCCACTAATTCAAACCTTGAAAATTTCATTGGGTTGTATCGCCATCTATAACCCAATTGTGCATACATGTCTTGACTGGCAAACCCATATCGAATTTGTGGAGTGAGTTGATGTACCAATTTATCATTGTGATAAGTGGAGTAGTTCCCACTTAGGTTAATTACAGTACCCTCGACTGTATTGTATTGCAAGGAATTGATGAGAGAATTGATACTGTAGGAATAGTCCTGATAAGAGTTGCGGTAGGTATAACCTGCATATAGAATTTTTTCAGCATTGATTTTATTATTTATTTTGTCGATAGAGTCTTGGTGAATTTCTGTCTTCATGAATTTGGTCAAACTATCCTTGTATTGGTAGTCCTGTGATTCTATTGCTGTGAGTGGTACAGGCCTATGTTGCGCCCAATAGGAGTCTGTTTTTTCATTAGCACCATCTTCTATTAGTAGTACTTCATTTTTTTTATTCTTTGATTCCCGAAGTATTTCAGGGTCATTAGTGGTTGTAAGAATGGAAGAGTCAGCGGATGTTTGTGTGATTGTGTGGTACTTTGGGTTTAATTCAATCTTGTAATCGGAATAGACAATGGCGAAGTAGCCTGATCCTGCAAACCCAAACGCCTTGAGGTTGAAATCAAAATGCTGACTGATCATGACCCAACTTTTATCCCCAATAGGAGCAAAGACCTGATGAACACTAATTTCATCCAAAAATTCAAGTTGATGTTCTTTACTCAAGGTCAAGTCCAAACTTGAGACTCTCCATTGGTCTTCTATAATGTATAAGTAACCTGAAAATGTAGGGTCCGTTTTTCTTTTTGGGGTGACTTTTATTTTGTTGATTAATAGATCGTTTTCAGTTATCGTACCAATCAATTGATAAGTGTAAAAGAAGAGCGCATTGCTGGCCAATGGAGAAACATACCCTCGTTCTGTTAAACCTTCTACAGTGATCAAATTGTCATAGACGCTCAGCAGTGTTTGAGAAGCTTGGTTGAAGCTGAAGCCAGAATTATTACCACTGACCTTGGACGATATCATGCGTTCATGAATTTGATCTGGTACTCTATAGGATAGTTCTGAAATGGATTCAGATAAGTATACAATTCCTGTATCCACAGGTACATTGTACCCTAAAATGCGATTAGGTTTATTATCCAGTCGTTGCAGACCTTTTACATAAACTTTACAGGTGTAAGCATTGATTTCGTCGCGATGCTTTTTTCTGTTTTTGATTGCATTGCGGATGATAGAGTAGGCAGGGTCTTCTTGATCAGAATTAACCACTACTTCTTGCAATTTGAATGTCTCTGATTGCAGAATCACATGTAAAGTAAGATCGGTGTTTGATATAGTTACGACCTTCTTTAATTTCTTGTAACCGACATATTGAAATATGATAGAGTAGGTGCCTTGCTTTACTGATAAAGAGTAATTACCATTAGAATTAGTTGTAGTCCCTTCGCTTGAGCCTTCAATGTAAAGTGTAGCGTATGGGAGTTTTTCCCCATTCTCGTTGGATACGGTTCCAGATATAATAGAAGCTAGGAGACTATGGAATGTTAATAGTAGGAACGAGGTTAAGAAGAATTTGTAAGTCGTCAATAGGATCGGTTGGGCTAATGATTTGAGGTCTTAAAATTAGTCACAAAATTTTATACTATTGTAGTGCTGTTAGGACATAAAAAAAGGAGTTGCTTTTAGTAACTCCTTTTAACAATCCGCGGAACGGACGGGATTCGAACCCGCGACCTCCTGCATGACAGTCAGGCATTATATGGTTTAAATAATTTAAAATGTCCCCAATGAAAGCACTTAAACCTTAACCACGATTGCTTGTGGTCCTGTCATTGGGGAGTATTATAAGTTGCATGTTTGGTTTGATAGAGGTTGACGTTGATTTCTTTACCATTTGGTAAATGAGAATAGATAAAGACTAAAGAATTTCAGCTTAGCTTTGCGGCATGTCACATCAAGTCAAAGATCAGGCCGCCATATTGGCCAAACTCAATATCACTTCACTCAATGAAATGCAGACTGAAGCGCTCGAAACAATGAGGTCTCATGATGAGATGCTTCTATTGAGCCCTACAGGATCAGGGAAGACATTGGCGTATCTATTGCCTGTTTTGGAGATGTTGGACAAAGACGTTCGAGATATTCAAGCACTGATTTTGGTACCGACGCGTGAGTTGGCGATTCAGATAGAACAGGTGATGAGAGAGATGGGGACAGGTTTCAAGGTCAACGCTGTCTATGGTGGCAGATCAGGGAGTCAAGATAGGCTTGATTTGAAACATACCCCAGCGGTATTGGTTGGTACGCCTGGTAGAGTAGCGGATAGATTTAGAAGAGATTCTTTTTCATTAGACGCGATCAAATGTTTGGTGCTGGATGAGTTTGACAAGTCGTTGGAAGTAGGGTTTGAGACCGAGATGAAGGAGATAATTGATGCTATTCCTAATTTGAAAAATAAAATATTGACCTCAGCAACGCAAGGGGTTGAGGTACCTAGTTTTGTACGTTTGTCTAACCAAACTGTACTAGACTACCTGCACTTGGATACTTCTCAATTGGAAGTCAAAACTGTATTGGCGCAAGACAAGGATAAGCTAGAAGCATTGGTGAACTTGGTTTGTCAAATGGGCGATCAACCAGGGATCGTGTTTTGTAACTTCAAGGATAGCATCGAGGTAGTCAGTGACTACCTGTTAGAGAACAGAATTGGCCATGGTAGTTTTAACGGTGGCATGGAGCAGATGGACCGTGAACGTACTTTGATAAAATTCAGAAATGGGACTTATCGATTGATTATTGCGACGGATCTAGCCGCTAGAGGATTGGATATCCCAGAGCTCAAATACATCGTGCATTATGAATTGCCGAAGAGAAGTCAGGAATTTACTCACCGAAACGGTCGTACTGCTAGGATGAATAGCGAAGGGACCGCTTATGTATTGAAGTGGGGCAAGGAGAACTTGCCAGATTTTATAGAATCGAAGCAAGAGATTCAATTGTCTCAATCAGCATCTCCAAAAGCAACAGGATGGACGACTTTGCATATTACAGGAGGCAGACGAGATAAGATTTCCAAAGGAGATATTGCGGGTTTGTTTTTCAAGCAAGGAGGCTTAGAGAAAGATGAATTGGGTATGATCGAATTGAAGCCTGAGGCGTCTTACGTAGCAGTCAAAACACACAAAGCGCAAATCATGATTGATAC
>JAOPTS010000286.1:0-4992 GCA_051531955.1 Reichenbachiella sp. | reverse complement strand
TGTGGCAAGAAGGTCATACCGCGCACGCTACCAAACAAGAAGCCATTGATGAAACAACTCAAATGATCAATGTGTATGCTGACTTTGCTGAGAACCATATGGCAATGCCAGTGTTGACAGGAGTCAAAACAGAAAGTGAAAGATTTGCTGGTGCGGAGGATACTTATTGTATCGAAGCATTGATGCAAGATGGAAAAGCTTTGCAAGCAGGTACTTCACATTTCTTGGGTCAGAACTTTGCGAAAGCATTTGATGTTAAATTTGCGACCAACGAAGGGAAGGACGAATATGTCTGGGGAACTTCTTGGGGTGTAAGTACACGTTTGATGGGCGCTTTGATCATGGCACACTCTGATGATTTTGGGTTGGTATTACCTCCAAAATTGGCGCCATTTCAAGTGGTGATTGTACCGATATTTAGAAATGATGAGCAATTAGCTGAGATTAGTGAAGTTGCTAAAAAGATAAAGGCTGACTTGAAGAAGCTTGGTGTTACAGTGAAGTTTGATAACCGTCAGACACACAAGCCAGGATGGAAATTTGCTGAGTACGAATTAAAAGGAACTCCGGTTAGAATTGCAATTGGACCGAAGGATTTGGAAAACGGTACAGTAGAAGTAGCACGTAGAGACTTATTAGAGAAGAATGTCATGAATTTGGATGACGATTTTGCTCAGAGTATTTCTGAATTGCTAGATAATATCCACGATACGATCTATCAAAAAGCGTTGAAGTATAGAAAAGATCATTCTTTTGAAGTCGATACTTATGATGAGTTTAAAAAGATCATTAGTAGTGAAGAAGGTGGTTTCGTTTATGCACATTGGGACGGTACTGCTGAGTCAGAGGAAAGCATTAAAAACGAGACAAAGGCAACCATTAGATGTATTCCTTTAAATCAAAAAGAGGAAGAAGGAGTATGTATATATTCTGGAAAGCCTTCTAAAGGGCGTGTTGTTTTTGCAAAATCATATTAATAAATAAAGGGTACAAAGTAATAAGTACATTAACGTCTTTGTACTCTTTACTTTGTACTCTATATTGAGAATCCAAATTTTAAACATCAAATCCTGTGATCGACTGGGTCATTATTAGTTTTTTAATTCTTGCTGGAATAGCGTTAATCGTAGTAGAAGTCATTTTTGTTCCTGGAACTACCATTGTAGGTGTTATGGGATTCTTGATGGCTGGGTACGGTATCTATAGGGGCTATGAAATTTATGGAATAACGACAGGTCATTTCATCTTGGGAGTGAGTTCGGTGATTGGGTTTGGCGCTGTGTTTTACAGTTTTAAGTCACAGGCTTGGAAGAAATTTGCTCTGAATGGTCAAATAAAATCCAAAGTGAATGAAGACTTGACCAAAGATCTATCGATAGGACAGCAGGGTATGACCTTGTCTGTATTGAGACCGATGGGCAAAGCAGAATTTGAAGATAAAGAATACGAAGTAAGCTCTTTGGGTAATATGGTTGTAGAAGGCCTACCAGTTGAGATTATTAAAATAGATAGAAATAAAATTTATGTTGAACCAACAAACAACGATTAAGATATGAACAGCTTGTCATTGATATTTATGGTATTAGGTGCCATAGTATTCCTTTTTACATTTTTATATTTCGTACCAATCAACTTATGGATAACAGCCGTATTTTCTAATGTGAAAGTAGGTTTGTTCGAGTTGGTATTCATGAGGATACGTAAAGTACCGCCTTCATTGATAGTGAATTCTTTGATCACTGCTACGAAAGCAGGATTAGATGTGACATCTAGTGAATTAGAAACACATTATCTAGCAGGTGGGCATGTAGCATCAGTAATTAAGGCATTGATTTCTGCTGATAAAGCAAACATTGCTTTGGAATTTAATCAAGCTGCAGCTATTGACTTAGCAGGTAGAGATGTATTCGAAGCAGTACAGATATCGGTGAACCCAAAAGTGATCACAACGCCTAGAGTAGCAGCGGTTGCTTCTGATGGTATTCAGTTGATTGCTGTAGCAAGAGTAACGGTGAGAGCTAACTTGGCCCAACTAGTTGGGGGAGCTGGAGAAGACACTATTTTGGCTAGAGTAGGTGAAGGTATTGTAACTTCAATTGGTTCTGCTGTGACGCATAAAGATGTGTTGGAGAATCCTGATAAAATATCAAAGTTGGTATTATCAAGAGGATTGGATGCAGGTACAGCATTTGAAATCTTATCTATTGATATAGCGGATGTGGATGTTGGTAAAAACATTGGTGCTGATCTACAGACGGATCAAGCTGCAGCGGATTTGAAAGTCGCTGAGGCTAAAGCTGAAGAAAGAAGAGCAATGGCGGTAGCTGTTGAACAAGAAATGAAAGCGAAAGCACAAGAAGCAAGAGCAAAAGTAATCGAAGCAGAGGCTGAGGTACCTAAAGCAATGGCCGAAGCATTTCGTAGTGGAAACTTAGGTATCATGGATTACTATAAGATGGACAACATCAAAGCAGATACTGAGATGAGAGAATCGATTGCCAAGCCAAAAGGTGGTGGTGGAACTAAGAAGAAGGGAGAGTAAGTAATCCTTAAAATATCTAGGAACCGTCCTATTACTCTGTCTTTGAGATAGAATAGTAGGAGGGTTTTTTTATGTCCTAGTGTCTAATACATAGAGAGGTATACCCACCATACTACGTGTAGATATTGAGAAAAGTCATCATTTTTTGTGACAGAATCTAACTATACAATTATGAAAAAGTGGATCATTAGTGTCAATGTAGGGGAAGCTCTTATTATTTTGGATCTAGATGAAGATATAGAACTAGAATATATGCCTCCCTCCAGGTTCGGAAGGTGAGACAATCAAAGTCTTGATGTTGACCAAAGTGATGGGGGTGACTGCTCTTAATCACTTTGAGATTTTAAAGTGACTAAAGCAAAGAATGCCTTTTGGTTCCTCTCTTTTACTTTCGTTTCAAATTGATTCTATCTATTGTATCTTCATCAAACCGACATAATAATTGATATCTATTTGGATGTCACTTCCAACTATGTTTTGCCAATTTGGGGTTGGGATTAATATTTGATCTGTATCATCAATTTTGACACTCAGCGCCATGTCAAAACCTTCGATAATATTAGTCCATCGGTAGTTGATCTCGCCATCTCTTACATAGTATTCTAATAAGGGAACTCGACGGTCTCTGAGAAATTGATCAAAAAACTTGTCTAAAATAAGGCTGCTTTCTTTGGTGATGTAATCCTCCATTTGTGAGCTCGTGATGGTTTGATGCCAAAACTCTTGGTTCATACCTCTTAATATTTGAAGCCACTTGTCATCATTGTCGAGCATGGCGCGTATCATATTGAGGATGTTGGCGCCTTTATAATATACATCAGCGTCATTGATGCCGGCATTGACATTATATGGCCCTATTAGTGGGGATTGATTCTGAATGTTTTTTCGAGTACCTCTGGTATAGGCTTGCCCAGCTTCTTTACCGTGCCAATATTCTACAAATAACCCTTCGGCGTATGAAGTAAAGCTTTCATGCAACCACATGTCCGCAACATCACGATGTGTAATATTGTTGGCAAACCACTCATGTCCTGCTTCATGAACGATGATGAAATCAAATTTGAGGCCCCATCCTGTGCCACTGAGGTCACGACCCAGATAGCCATTTTCAAACCCGTTACCATATGTGACAGAACTTTGGTGTTCCATGCCAAGATATGGTGCCTCTACCAATTTATAACTATCCTCATACCAGGGGTATGGTCCAAACCAATGTTCAAATGCTTCCAACATTTGATGGTTTTGCTTCCATTGTTTTTTGGCTTTGCTGAGGTTTTGTTTTAGTGCCCAGTTGTCAATATCTAAAGGGCCTTTTTCTCCTTGATACGTTTCTTTCCAGTTGGCATAATTTCCTATGTTAATATTAATGCCGTAGTTGTTGATGGGGTTGGAGACGAACCAATTGTAGGTTTTGGTCTTTTTCTGTTTATTAATTTCTACACTTCTTAATCGTCCGTTTGACACATCGATTAGATTTTTTGGAACCTCTACACTGATGAGCATACTATCTACTTCATCATACATGTGATCCTTACATGGCCACCAAACTGAGGCGCCTAGCCCTTGACAAGAACTGGCAATAAAATCAACACCTTTCTCATCCTTGTCCCATGTGATACCCCCATCCCAAGGAGCACGAACAGCTTCTCTTGGAGCTCCACTATATTCCACTATGATGGATTCGGTATACCCGATTTGCTGTTCTTTTTTAAGGGAAATGAAATGTGCATTGCCTTCTGAAATGAAAGAGAGCGTTTGGCCATCTTGTGTCACTTTTGAAATATTCAAAGGAGATTGAAGGTCTATCTGAATGATTTGATAAGGTTTTAATACCTGATATTGAATTGTGTTTTGACCTTTAATGATTTTACTAGTAGGTATAATTTCAATATCTAAATGATAATATTTAAGATCCCACCATTCTCTTTCGGGTGTGATGCTCCCTCTCAGGGAATCTTGCTTATTAAATGGCTGTGCCTTCAGGGTATTAGAAAAGACAAACAATAAAACGATCAATAAAATACGCATATGTAAAAGCTTGTTATGATTAGAAAAAGCTGAGCAGAGTAAGAATCAAAAACAAATTCAATGCTTCGAACGGTAAAAAGGTAACCCACTATGGGTTGAAAGGGAGATAGTTTTGTCTATTAAATTTTAGAACTTATATAAGTTCTAAAATTTAGTGTCTTATCTCTAGAGAATTTAGTTCAAAGCCTGCTCTAGGTCATCTACCAAATCTTCGACATCTTCGATTCCTACACTCAGTCTGATCAACGAATCTTTGAGACCCATTTTTAATCGATCTTCTCTAGGGATGCTAGCATGTGTCATACTGGCTGGGTGCCCGCACAATGATTCTACTCCTCCTAGTGATTCTGCCAAAGAAAACAATTTCATGTTCTCCATGACTTTGATGGTTTTTTGAATATTGTCTTCTTTCAAGGTAAAGG
>JAOPTS010000285.1:0-2562 GCA_051531955.1 Reichenbachiella sp. | reverse complement strand
TCAAAGTTCCGTTGCTCACATCACTTACCAAAATAGCTGTCAAAGCATCATCTTCTGAGTCAGTATCGTTGTTCAGTACACCGTCTGTTGCCAGCACGGCATTTGTTGAACCTTGATTAAATGTAAATTCATCAACAACCGCTACTGGGGCAGTGTTACCTGAAGTTACTGGTGTGATTGTCAAAGAAACTGTTACTGTATTGCCATCGTCTGTCCCGTCATTAACTTTGTAACTAAAGCTATCTGTTGTAGTGACAGACCCGTCATGGACATAGTCAAAACTACCATCTGAATTCAATGTCAAAGTTCCGTTGCTCACATCACTTACCAAAATAGCTGTCAAAGCATCATCTTCTGAGTCAGTATCGTTGTTCAGTACACCGTCTGTTGCCAGCACTGCATTTGTTGAACCTTGATTAAACGTGAAATCATCAACAACTGCTACTGGAGCAGTGTTGCCTAACGTAACACCGCTAATTGTCAAATCAGCAGTAATAAATGTTATATCATAATTAGACCCAGCGGTCAACGAACCCAAAGTAATAGCATAGCTATTGATAGTCTCACCTACAGTTCTAGTCAAACTTCCACTAAATGAATCTCCCGATTTAAGAGAGCCAGAGGTTACTTGATAAGTAAATACAGGATCTGAACTACCTTCCGTTTTACTTATTGCATCTACCGTGATTTCTATAGACAATGGTGTAATCGTGAGGTTTGCTCCTACATAACTCAAGATGTAATTCGAACTCAAAGCCAAGTCATTTTGACCGATAGCGTAACTACCTACGTTTTCGCCTGTCGCTCTAGAGATATCGCCCGTGAACGCATCGCCTGTTTCTAATGAACCACTGGTAATCGCATAAGTCAAACTAGGGTCAGTATCTCCATAAGTCTTTGATACTGCATCCGATGTTACCTCAATCGATTTTGCAGTGATTGTCAAATCATCAGACACAAATGTTGTCGTGTAGTTATCACCTGCTGTTATTGTCCCTATTGATATTGCATAAGTATTAACATCTTCTCCTGTCGTTCTTGCTAAATCTCCTGTAAAACCATCACCTGTTTCTAATGAACCACTAGTAACCGTATAAGTCAAACTTGGGTCAGCATCTCCATAAGTCTTTGATACCGCATCCGCTGTTAACTCAATCGATTTTGCTGTAATCGTGAAGTTCGAAGTAACAAAGCTTACTGTATAATTTGCATCTGCTGCTGCCGATGGTGTGATCGTATAACTACTGCCTACATTTTCGCCTGCTGCTCTACCTATTGCTACTGCTGCGTCTAAGTCTGCTTCTACATCGCCATTCACAAAACCTGCAATTGTATAGGTAAAAGTTGGATCTGATCCGCCATAGACTTTCGTCTGAGAACCATTTGCCGTTACTGTTAACGCTATTGCTGTAACAGCTAAGTCGCCGGTTGCATAAGTAATGCTATAGTTACTTGCAGTAAACGTACCTCCTGTTGCTGTTGAGAGGCTGATCGCATCTGTATAATTCCCTACTGCATATGCTGCTGCCTCACCATCTGAATAAGCGACGGTTACTGAACCAATCGTCTCACTGTTTTCTAAGCCAATTGAAGTGAAGGTCGTATAACCTGTCCCTCCTGTCAATACCGAACCATATGTTTTGTCTTGTGCTGCCGCAGTGATCGTTAAGGCTTTCGCTAGAACATCTAAGTCCCCAGTTGCATAAGTAATGCTATAGTTGCTCGCCGTAAACGTACCGCCTGTTGCTGTTGAGAGGCTGATCGCATCTGTATAACTTCCTACAGCATCTGCTGCTGCATCACCTTCTGAATAAGCTACAGTTACTGAACCAATCGTCTCACTGTTTTCTAAGCCAATTGAGGTAAAGGTCGTGTAACCCGTTCCCCCTGTCAATACCGAACCATATGTTTTGTCTTGTGCGGTGGCAGTGATCGTCAAGGCTTTCCCTAGAACATCTAAGTCCCCAGTTGCATAAGTAATGCTATAGTTGCTCGCTGTAAATGTTCCGCCTGTTGCTGTTGATAGGCTGATCGCATCTGTATAACTTCCTACAGCATCTGCTGCTGCATCGCCATCTGAATAAGCGACAGTTACTGAACCAATCGTCTCACTGTTTTCTAAGCCAATTGAAGTGAAGGTCGTATAACCCGTTCCCCCTGTCAATGCTGAACCATATGTTTTGTCTTGTGCGGTGGCAGTGATCGTCAAGGCTTTCGTGGTAACATCTGCGCTTAAACCTGTTGGCTGAGTAATGCTATAGTTGCCAGACCCTGCTCCTGTCAAGGTGTAGCTACCTGTTGTGGCAGTCACTGATTTATTCGTTCCTACACTCGAATTGTCAAAGTCCCAAACACTTGGGCTCGCATCGATACTTACCACCTCACTGTTGATAATTCCTACTAAGGATGCGGTTCCTACTGTCGCAGTAGTTGCTCCATCATATACTTTATCATCTGCACTCACCGTAACGGTCAATGCTATTGCTGTAATATCGGAAGTCAAGCCTGTTGGCTGAGTGATGCTATAGTTACCAGACCCTGCTCCTGTCAAAGTATAACTAC
>JAOPTS010000284.1:0-10398 GCA_051531955.1 Reichenbachiella sp. | reverse complement strand
TACTATTGGATGAGCGTACCGCTACCTCAGGGTCCGTCTGCCCAGGATACATCTCATAGAGTGAGAACTCATACTCGGTGCTAAAGGCTGAGTTGGGAGAGGCCAAGTGGCGCCCCAGCCATGAGAAATTGATGTTCTGTGGTTCGTTGGTTCTGACTTTGTCTCCATTAAATGGGAAATTGATCAATGGTGGGTCATTGAGCACGATCCAAGCGGTGGCCATGGAGGCATTGGAGATCCGGACATTACGGTTGTAGTCCAATACTTCGATGGTGAAGGTGTAGAATCCCTCGGGAAGTTGCCCACTACGCAAAAAGTCTGCTCGTGTGATGCCTTCGAACTGCATGTGATCAGCCGTCAGGTAGCTCCTCAAATCAAAGCCTGTCAAAATCTCGGGCACACCACCTTGCAAGATCATCGCAGGAGGGACATAGGCTTGACTGGTCGTCAACCGCACCCCAGCACCCTCTATGGTAATCCGTAATTTGGTTCGTAAGTCTACTCGGTCAAGCTCCCGCAGGTTGATGAATACTTGAAAATTATTGGCATCCGCAGCGGTGTAATAACTCAACTCCGGGCTATAAGGTGCCATCAACGAAGTGGTCACCTGTACAGGGTAATTCTGTGAGATGCCCATGTAGGACATGCCTGTCATCAGCAACAAAGCCATCCAGAACACAGGTGAGGAAGGACGGGAGGTAAGTCGTGTGTTTAAGTTCCTCATAAAATGCTAAAGTTATAACTATATCCCAACTCTGCTACAAGTTCTCTGAATTGATGCTGCTCCTCGTTTTTGGGTGTATAGCGGTTGACGGCTGTCACATTCAAATTGAACTGATGCTTTTCCTTGAGGCTATACATGGCGCCCAATCTCAAATTGAGTACGCTGCTATTGAGTCTATCGTTGGTTTCGGATACGTTGTAGGACAGACTGCCCATGATCGACACCTTCTTCCCTCCAATACTCTTGCGGGCGGATAACGAGGGGCCATAGATCAAACTTTGGGTCATGGCTGCTTCTGAGATGTTGACATTGGCAGACAAACTCACCGTCAAGGTTTGAGGTTGAAAATTGACACTGTACGAAGAGTTGACATTATAAAAGCGACTCCCGCTTCCTTGTTGCTCTCCGCCTTGCTCCTCAGCTGTCTGCTGAAAAGATAGGTTGACATTAAGGTTTTGTTTTCTTGTTTCGTTTTTAGCTAAGATAAAATTGACGCCTGCAGCGGCATTTTGTGACAATTGCTTGAAATTGAGGGTATCCAAATTGTCATAGACGGTGTTTTGATCAAACTGCTGTTCGGGTGTTTGGAAGTTCACCACTGTACTGAAATTAGAATAATTGAAGGTCGTCACAATGGTCGGCTTGACCTGAAAGCTGACGTTAACCGAACCCGACAATCTATTCATTGTATTGAGCTCCTTTTGGTCGAGATTGTTGCGTTGCAATCCTCCTCTTGCAGAGATGTTGAGTCGTTGGTTGAGCCACTGTGAACTGTGTGTCAGGGCGATATTCTCTAAGTCATTGTTAAAAAAGTAAGCCCCTAAGGTCGTATAACCTGGATCCACTCGTTCATATGCCACACCAAATGTATATTTCTTGAATTGATACTGCAAGGCACCATTCATGGCCATATAGTAGGACGAAGAAGCCTTGGGTTGAAAGGCAAAATTAAAAGTATCATAGATGTTGTTGGCCTGTATATTCTCCGCATGCGTATTGGTGGTCATCGCGCTATAGGCAACCTCTCCTTTGAAGGATAGGTTGGTGATGATTTTGGAATTCAATCCCAAACCCACTACCACGTTTTCTTTGGGCGTCAAGTCCTGCCCTGTCAGACCAATCTTCAATGAATAAGGGTCGTCTGCAGCACTAAACACTGAAAAGTCTACTGTATGATCGCCGCTCCCAACGGTAACTTTAGCTCCTCCCCCCATCCGCTTGTAGGCTGGCACATTGCCCGCGATAGCAGTATCTAGCGCTACTGCCTTTTGTAATCGGCCATACATGGCTGATACTTTGACTTTTGGAGAAGGGGTCACTTTAATCCCTACTCCTAAGAACAAATGTCCATTGAGCGTATATTTAGAAAAGGTCATGCTCCGGTGGCCCAAGTGTAACGTGACCCATTTGTAAGTCGGACTCATACCATATTGGTTGAAGGGCTGCTGAAAAGTAGCGTTTTGATTAGAATAGGAGAAAGAAACTGGCACACTCCAACCATACAAAGACATGTTAACATTCCCCGACAAAAAGTAATTGTAAGGATCTCTCCTGTCTTCGATTCCGTTGGTTTGATAAAAGACTTGATTGACATTGATACCACCCGAAATCGTCAAGGCATCCCCCTTTCCTATTGTTTCTAAGTTTTGTGCTAGAGCCGGTAAGCACGAGAATAACAGCAGTAGCATCATGGAGGCACATTTCATCCAAGCATGCATTAGATGTCCTGCCTGTCGGCGGGCACAGCTCCTATTGCCTGTCTGCCGACAAGGCAGGTCGAAATGACAAAACAAATTCTTAACAATCGATATGTAAGCAACGACTTTAGTCATTGACAACATTGATTAAGAACTGTACCCTTCTATTCTGTGCCTTGGCGGCATCCGAATCTTCTTTGGACAATGGCTCGGTATCTCCTCTACCTGAGACAATCAATTGATCTACTGAGAATCCTTGCTCAACCAAATAATCTGCCACTGCTTGCGCTCTTCGTACAGACAGCTCATAATTATCCTGTTTCTTTCCAACATTATCGGTATGACCAATGATCTGCAGTGTCCATGCAGGGTTCTCTTCTAGCAATTGTATTACTTCATCTAAGAAAGGTTGGCTTTCACTCGTCAAAGTGGCATTCCCTTCACTAAACTGAAAGTCCTTTGTCAATTCAAACTGATACGCTTTGACATGATCTAGCTCTTCTAATTGAGATTTCATTTGGTCTACCTCACTTTTCTGATACGTTACTTCACTATTTTGATCAAAGTCAAAACGACGGGTACTTGAGACCGCATCAATCTTGACACGTTTCACCTTAGGTTTCCACAATACTTTGCTCACTGTCATTCCTATCTGCAATCCATTTTGCAGATACTGATCTTCTTTCCCCAATGGGAAATGATAGGAGAAGCCCATCGAAAACTTCGGTTGGTTAAATACGACCGCTATAGATGCATCACTATTAAAACTATACTGGGCAATCAGGTCCAAATTTCCCGAGCTAATGATATCATAGGGGTTGTCGTTGACGAAGAACAATTTGGTAGAGAATAAGGCCGTGTAGCTATTCAATTGACCAAATCTCTGATAATAAAATGAAGGGGTCAGCTGCACTTGCCTTTTGTCATATATCACCGCTTCGCCATGCACTTGAAATGTCATCGGCAGGTCTGAAGGATCTTCAAAAAATGAAACGTCAGGACTATTGGCATCCCAAAGAGAGATTCCTGCACGTGCTTTTTGGTGTCCATCCTTTTCCCATGACCATAGTGCACCAGCGCTCAAAGAGATATAGTCTACTTGTTGGACCACAAAACTCTCTCCCAAAGAGGCAGTAGGATCATACCTGAATTCTGCTGCGATCCATTGGGAACCTGTACTCAATTGCTCCAATGATGTTTTCATATTGACATAGGTCGCGTTGATTCCAAAATGAATAAACTGCCCCTTGGCTACTTGGATAGGCGTGGCAATGGATAATCCTGCTTGTTGAGTTTTCAACAAATCCGATTCCCCAGAGTCTTGACCCAAAACATTGATTCCAATCCCAATTAATTTCCTTCCTGTTTCCTTATTTACAAATACATAGTCTGCATTGATACTATTCGTATTGAAATATTCTCCTCCAGCAACCGTCACCTCATCATGAAAAAATGAAAAATCAGCCTTATAGTTATAAGTGGCAAAAGCAGGATTGATCAATTGGGGTGTATATTGATTCAAGGTATAGACCGGTCTTTGTGCCCATGCAGTCATTACCCCACAGGTTAGTATTAATATTAGTAGCCCTTTCCTCATCTTATCAATTTAATCGTCCCCTTCTTTTCTCCTTCGAACTTCAATGCACTACCATCATGAAAACTACCACTGATAGACCATAAGTAAGTGCCATTTGGAGCAGGCTTTCCTTTGTAGTTACCGTCCCATCCTCTTGTAGTAGATGCCATGACATCATTGCTTCGGTATACCATATTTCCTTTCACATCATATACTTGAAAATTGATATCGGCTATTCCTGAGCCATAGACCATGAAAGTATCGTTGTTATTATCACCATTCGGCGTAAATAGATTGGGAATAAAAATTACGTTTTGTACTAAAACCTGTACCTCTCCTGAATTTTGACATCCATTGCTATCGGTAACCAAGACCGAATAGGTAGTGGTCTCTAATGGTGTCGCTTCGGGTGAAGCTAATAACCCATCATCCAGAGAGTTCTCTGGTGTCCATAAGTACTCCACACCACCAGTAGCTTCCAATACTACTGATTCATTTGCTCCTACACTCTGCTGCGGACTCACCGTTATCTCTGGCGCATCATTCACCACAACTTTAATCGTATCATATTCTGTCGGGCAATAAGAGGATGTCACTGCTAAGAAATAATCAGCCGTACTGGCTGGAGTTATCGTGGGGTTACTTTGGGACGGTCTACCAATATGCGCGGTACTAGTCCAACTATATTCATAGTCAAATTGACTACCTGAGGCTGTCACCTCTCCTCCCAAACTCACTTTATCACCCATGCAAATCGCAAGGTCTTCGCCAGCAAAAATCTCTATAGCTGGATTTACACTAATCACAACGGTATCAAAAGCATGGCACCCTTCTTGGTTCTCAACATCCAAATAATAAGTAGTTTCTGTATCCGGTGCTGCTGTAGGTCGATGACTTTCTATCTCAGTCAAAGAGGTAACAGGTGTCCAATAGTAGATCCAATCTTCTTCCGTATATTCCTGGCCTAACAATAAATCCGTATGGGTACAGATTAAAGAATCATTACCCGCCAGTGCTTGAGGCAAACCATGCACCACCACCTGTACAGAATCAGAAGACAGACATTGATTGACATCTACTAAGTCCGCATAAACCCAAGTTGTTTGAGAAGCCCCAAAGTAGATGGCGTTCTCATTGTAGAGCATACTTCCATTATCCGTATACCAATGAATAGAATCTAATAGCTCATAATTGATTATCAAATCAGTGGAATCAAAAAGACATATTTCAACTGCTCCCTCTATGTTGAACACAGGCAATTGATTGACCGTCACCTGCATGGTATCACTATAGTGACACGCATTTTCATCTTCCAAATACAAGGAAACTATGTCAGAGTCAACGGCTTTTGTGGACCAATTTTGATCGGAAGACAATAATCCTTGCCCACCTCTCCATTCAAATAGATTGGCAACTTCAACTGCCAACTTGATACTATCTCCAAAACAATAAATCTCCTCCTCGGGCAAATCAAATACCGGGAGTGCTAATTCTGTCACCGTTATCGTGTCATATTGTACACAGCCCTCATCAGAAAACACCTCTGTCCATAGTGTCATAGTTTCTTCCACTTTGAATCGATAAGTCGGGCTTTCTTGTTTCAAAATTTGATCCTCCACTGTTAACCAATGGACCTCAGGCCAACTACCTGACACGGCTAAGTATGCGGTATCTTCAGAACAGATAGACAAATCATCTCCTATCGTATGGTCAGGTAACAAATTCATTTTGATCGCAATGGTATCATAATTCAAACAGCGATTGAGGTCATAGACTTCTGCTAATAGCGTATCAGTAAATAGTGCAGTATGCGTGTAAAACCAGCTGTTTTCAACCAGTGTCTCCTCTTGCTCTAAAGCATACCAATTGACTTCATCATATAGCACTCCTGTTCGAAGAATGAGTGAAGAACCATAACATAGTGAGGTGTCATTCCCAATATCAAAAACTGGCAAGTCAAATACCGAGATGATCAAAGAATCGTAATTGACACAACCATTGACATTGAAGACCTCCGCGATCAAAGTATCTTTCACTAATACCTCATAACTCAAGTCTTCGCTATCTTCAAGCAAACTCCCCAAACCTGTAGAATACCAATTCACACTATCTAAGCCTACTATTCCTAAACCTGTAAGTGATAAGTCGAAAAACTGTCCGTAACAGATCGTCGTATCATTCCCCAAATAATAAGTGGGCAAGTCGTATACGGATACAATCAAAGTGTCATAGTTCACACAACCGTTGACATTGAAAACTTCAGTGATCAAAGTATCTTTTTCCAATACCTCATAACTCAATGCTTCACTATCCTCAAGCAAGGTTCCCAATAACATTGAATACCAATTGACACTGTCTAAGCCATCGATTCCCAAATCTGTCACTGACAAATCAAAAAACTCTCCATAACAGATCGTCGTATCATTTCTCAGATAGTAAGCTGGCAAATCATACACAGATACAATTAATGAGTCGTAGTTGACACAACCGTTGACATTGAAGACCTCTGCTATCAAGGTGTCTTGTACCAATACCTCGTAACTCAACGTTTCACTATTCTCTAACAGACTTCCCAACTCTGTAGAATACCAATTGACACTGTCCAAGCCATCGATCCCTAAGTCCGTAACCGATAAAACAATATATTCACCGTAACAGATCGTCGTATCATTCCCCAGATAGTAAGCTGGCAAGTCATACATAGACACAATCAAAGAATCATAGTTGACACAACCGTTGACATTGAAGACCTCTGCTATCAAAGTATCTTTCTCCAAAACCTCATAACTCAATGCTTCACTATCCTCAAGCAAACTTCCCAATCCAGTAGAATACCAGTTGACACTGTCAAAACCATCGATCCCTAAATCAGTGACAGATAAGTCAAAAAACTCTCCATAACAGATCGTGGTGTCATTCCCCAAATAGTAATCCGGCAAATCATACATAGATACAATCAAAGAATCATAGTTGACACAACCGTTGACATTGAAGACCTCTGCTATCAAAGTATCCTTCTCCAAAACCTCATAACTCAACGCTTCACTATCCTCAAGCAAACTTCCTGATACCGTTGAATACCAATTGACACTGTCCATACCATCGATCCCTAAATCAGTGACCGACAAATCAATATATTCACCGTAACAGATCGTCGTATCGTTACCTAAGTAGTAAGCCGGCAGGTCGAATACAGACACTACCAGTGAATCATAGTTCACACAGTTACTCACATTGTAGACTTCTACAATGAGTGTGTCTCTTTCGAGAACTTCATAGCGCAAGTCTTCATTATCTAGTACCAAAGTCCCTTGATCCATAGAATACCAATTCACACTATCAAGTCCAATAACACCCAAATCAGTGACTGACAAATCAAAAAACTCTCCCTGACAGATCGTGGTATCATTTCCCAGGTTAAAGGAGGCTAAATCATACGAGGAAACGACCAGTGAATCATAATTCACACATCCATTTATGTTAAAAACTTCAGTAATTAAGGTGTCCTTTTCCAGCACTTCATAACTCAATTCTTCGCTATTTAGACGCAACGTACCCTGATCTATTGAATACCAATTGGCACTGTCTAATCCTATTATCCCTAAATCACTCACTGACAAGTCCAAGAATGCTCCATAACATAAAGCGACATCTGACCTTAAATTAAATATGGGTAAATCATACACCGATACAATCAAAGAATCGTAATTGATACAACCATTCACATTGAAGACCTCTGCGATCAAAGTATCTTTCTCTAGTACTTCATAGCTCAATACTTCACTATCTAGCATCAAAGTCCCCTGATCCATAGAATACCAATTCACACTATCCAAACCAGTGATACCTAAATCTGTAACCGACAGGTATAATAAATCCCCATAACAAAGTGTGGTATCATTCCCCAGATAATAGTCTGGTAAGTCATACACAGATACTATTAATGAATCATAGTGGACACATCCATTGATATTAAAAACCTCAGCGATCAAAGTGTCTTTTTCCAATACCTCGAAAGTCAATTCTTCACTATCGTCCAGTAGCTTACCCAAGTTCCTAGAATACCAATTCACTCTGTCCAAACCTGTAATCCCTAACTCAGTTACAGATAAATCAAAAAACTCTCCATAACAAATCGTGGTATCCTGGCCTAGGTTAAAATATGGTAAATCGTAGACAGATACAATCAGCGTATCATAACGAACACAACCGTATGATTTAGTCACTTCTGCAATTACGGTATCTTTTTGGCCAGCCAAATGGTCATAAGTGAATGAAGCAGCTTCCATTAACCCATCTGTAATCGAATACCAGTTGACCTCTGTGGCTTCTGGGTCCGTAACCGATAAAGTAACAGATTCATTTTGGCATATCGTGGTATCATTGCCTATAGTCACTGGATGACAAACCGTAAACTCCCCTTCTGTAGCAAAAGCCGATCCTTTGAAATTCCCGTCAATAGCCTGAGTACTCCAGTAATAATTACCTTCTGGTAGATCATGTAACTGTAGAGAAGTACGCACACCTGTGTTTCCTTGCATGGCTACACGTCGATATCCTGTCGTTACATCTGAATGCGGAGACAAATACAAATCGCTCCCACCACCATTTTCACTTACATAGACATTGTATGTGATGCTGTTGGCATGTGTAAGATCATCGGTAACAGTATTCCAGTTCAGTGTCACAGAATCTCCTTTGGATACTGCCGAAACCAAAGCTGGAACATTCGGAGCATTGTTAACTGTGGTAGCGGCTGCATCTGAAGCGTAAAGATTTGACTGTAACGAGACATTTGAATTCCCTATCTGAAATACATCCAAATCTCCATCCAAGTCGTAATCCGCGACCGCCATATCACCATCATAAATATTCTCCATGGCATGCGATACCGTGCTAAAAGTATAGGCTCCAGCATTTTCTACATTCTGATAATATTGAAAATAAAAAGTAGAACTATTAGCTCCACATAATAAGATATCCAATAGACCGTCATTATCTAAATCTGCAAAAGCTATCTCAGCGGAAGAAAGGTCTTGCAAAAAAGCCGTTACCGTCGTGTAAGAAGTTCCATTGTTGGTAAATAAATCAGAAGAGGTTGGTGACCCTTGCGTAAAACCAGTCAGCGCAAGGTCTAAAAATCCGTCTTCGTTATAGTCACCAAAGGCACTACCATTGAATGCATACCCTTCGGCAGCATCAGAATAGAGTGCAATAGTCCAATCTTTATCTATCGAATAGATGAGCGAAGAGGCATCACCTTCGTCATTGAGGCCAGTAAACAGCACTTCCAATACCCCATCATTATTTGCATCCAGCACATCAACTTCACCTAGTGATATTAAATCTGTAGCTAGTGAGACCGAAGTATAACTACTTGCGTTTTCGTCATAGCGATAGAAAAGAACTTGGTCTTCAAAAGAAGCGTTGAGTCCAGAAGCAACGATATCCAGGTCACCATCAAAATCAAAATCAGCCCAACGTACACCTCCCTTAGCAATATTTGTTAAGCCAAAAGCCTGCGCTGTAAATGAACTGCCACTGTTGTTCTTAAATATCTGAAAAATTGGTGCTCCGCTATCCTCCTTTCCAGACATTAAAATATCTAGATAACCATCTTGATTGTAATCACCTATATCAAAAGACACCGCTTCCCAAGAGACGAGATTCAACGTATTGAAAGTCTCATCCCCATTATTGAAATAGACGCACACCTTATGGGTACCACTGGCATTCGTCCCTGCGACAAATAAATCTGGCAAGCCATCATTATTGAAATCCGCCCAGTCAGCTTTAGCATCAGTCATGGTCTCAAAAGCAGAAAAACTTACCTTGGTGAAGGTCTGGGCAAACAAACTACTAGTCGTTAGAAATACAAAAAAGGTTAATAAATACCTCATATTCAACAACTTAATTTTTTATTAATTTCAGGTCGGTAAAAGCAGCATTGGTAAATACCCTGACCACATACATACCAGCTGGCAGCTTGGATGTATCAATAGTAGCGCCTCCATACTCCAGCTCCATCAGTTGATTACCCGAAAGATCAAAAATCCAAAGCTTGACAACTGATTTGGAGTTGATGTGCAACTCGTTTGTAAAAGGATTGGGATAGATCTTGAAGGACAACTGTGCGGCATCTAGATTCAATACGGTCACTAGATTCGATAACTCAAAAGTTTTTGAAAAGGAAAGTCCACCTACATCGATAGACTCAATGGTGACACTGTTCGATTCACCTACTAAGTCTAATTTGCCTTCCTGTATCCACAGCTCATTTTCTGCTATTTCAAATATCTCGGATGCTGTAGTCAATGCATATACAAAACCCTGATCGGTCAGGTCTTCATCTAAGCTACTGAGTGTACCTACAAACAAGTCATCAACTATAGCATCTTCTT
>JAOPTS010000283.1:0-9001 GCA_051531955.1 Reichenbachiella sp. | reverse complement strand
ATGACACTGAGTGCGAGCCTCTCCAAGTCTCCAGTAGAAGTCAATGACTACCCAGGCTTTGTGGCCAACCGCATCTTGATGCCCATGATCAATGAAGCCATCATCACACTGCACGAAGGAGTCGCCGGTATACAAGAGATAGACCAAGTAATGAAATTAGGGATGGCACACCCAATGGGACCGCTACAGTTGGCAGACTTCATCGGGTTGGACGTATGCCTCTCCATCCTCAACGTACTACATGATGGGATGGGCAACCCAAAATACGCCCCTTGCCCCCTCTTGGCCAACATGGTCACTGCAGGATATTTAGGAGCAAAAACAGGTGAAGGTTTTTACAAATACACACCTGGATCAAAAGAATTAGTCACTTCAAATAGATTTAAATAAAACATGGCAAGAGCCAAAGCAAAACCAAGTAAGAAAAAAGCGCCTGAGAAAAAACAAGGCAATAGTTCGTCTATCACCAATATTGTAATCATCCTTGTGGTGGCAGTGTTGATCTATGGCTTCTATGAAATGTCCAAGCATACGACGTTCGATGCTAAGCCATTGTCAGGAGACATCCTGTCCAACAAAAAGACGAACAGTCAGGAGACCAAAGCTCCTACACCTCAACCCAAGGCTATTCCAAAATCAATACCGAAGAAACTTACAGAAACAAAGACAAGTACCAAAGAACGTCTAGTCGAAACGGTTGAGACGAATGAGGACTTGCCCCAGTATGAATCTGAAGATGAGGTATACTTTGCTAGAAGCTTTGATTTCACATGGCCGAGTTATGATCAAGCTGATCAAATCATCGAGCATGAATTCTACACCCTCAAATACAACGAAAAGACAGAACAAGCAGACTGGGTGGCCTACAAGGTCAAAGGGTCCGACTTGGCCAACGCCAAATATAAGCGCAAGGACAATTTTAGAGCAGACCCCAATGTCAAAACTAAATCTGCCCACCCGACCGACTACAAAGGATCAGGCTTTGACAGAGGTCACCTAGCTCCTGCTGCAGACTTTACCTGGACAGAGACAGGATTGGACGAGTCATTCTACATGTCCAACATGAGTCCACAGGCACCGGGATTCAACCGCGGTATTTGGAAAAAATTAGAAACTAAAGTCAGAGTCTGGGCCAATGAAAACCAAATCATTTATGTAGTCACCGGCCCTATCTATACAGAGAAGTCTGAGAAGATAGGAAAGAACAAAGTAGCGATTCCAGACAAGTACTACAAAGTAGTATTGGAGCTCACCGGCAAAGAGAAAAAGGGTATTGCCTTCATCATGGACAATGAAAAAACCAGCATGCCACTCAGTGAATTTGCCATGAGTATCAACGACATAGAACGTATCCTAGACATGGACTTTTTCCCTGCCATACCAGACAACATAGAAGACGATATCGAAAGTAAATACGATTATTCAGCTTGGTAAGAGTGATTGACTTTTTTGACAATGGTGGTTTAAAATGGAAGGGTCGATCATCTTATTAATTCAGTGAAATCTACAAGCTTTCAATGTTGGTATTAGATGACAATTTGAACCTCAGTTGCTGCAAAATCCAATATAAATTGGACCAACCACTTCAACTATTGCAAAACCTGACAATTAATTAGGGCGTAATCGCCTACTTTGCATATATCAAACGCAGTGCTTATTTTACACGAGTAATTTTTAAGAATGAAATTTCATTTCAGAATTAATAGGCACATAGTTCAAATAAAAAAATTATTATCATTTAATATATAATATCATGGGAAAAGGTCAAGACGCAAAGAAAAGCGTTAAAAAAGAAGCTGGTAAAACTCCAAAAGAAAAAAAGGAAGAAAAGAGACTCAAGAAAGCTAATAAAAGTTGATAAATCTATTGAAAAACAAGTATAATAATTAAGCATCATTTTTGTAAATAATGCAGAAATGATGCTTAATATTGAAAGATCGCTAATTAAAACTGGTGTGACCTCAACAAGACGAAAACAGTTATTGTTTTCACCCCCTCACTGCTCCTCTAATACCCTCCTCTGGTGCAAGCCAATTTAAGGGTAAAGATCCTTCTGCTGATCCGAAGAAAATTACTGTGAATTGTATCAAAAAAAGTAGTGTCTACCCTAAAAGGGTAAAAAGACATTTTAAGAGCATAACCAAGTAAACCAACGATCAATAGTCACTCTAATAGTGATTTAACTCCGCTAAAATCTCAGAGAAACTAAGACGGGATTTAACATCCGAAATGGTACAAGCAGCAATTAGTTTCTGCCATTTAGTACGGAGCTGATCATTACCCTCACTTTCACGAACCAGACCCAATACATCTTCTACCAAGCAACCAAATGCCCGTACTTCCACACGCTCAGTATTATGGGCGAGAGTAGAATTGACATCATAAAAAGAAGCCGCACCAAAATCACCCAAAAGGCAATCGGCCGTTTTGTTCAACAATATATTGTGCGCATATAGATCTCCATGATTAATCCCTTTGCTGTGCAACTGTGCACCAACAGAAGCGATACTTCTTGCGATCTTCAGTAACTCCTCTTCATTAAAAACACACTCTGCATCAAATACATCTCGCGTACAGGTGTCTAAACTTGGAGGGTTGCCCAAGTTGATGTACGTAGGAGATATCAGTTTCATGATCAAACCACTTTTCTCTTCGGGGTGATTTTTTATCTTCCCCAATACTTGGATCAAATTGTCATGATACCCCGCTGAGATCGAGGCTTCCATTTCATCCTCTGGCAACCCATCACTCGTTACATCCCCTTTAAAAACCTTAACCGCTACGTCCTCCTTTTTAGACTTCCAATTTGCTTTCGAAATCAATCCCGAAGCACCTTCTCCCAGTAGCTCTTGAATAGTGAAATCATTCCAATCAAACAATTCCAAATCAGTATCCGACTCAACCTGGTGTGTAGCAGAGTTTCCTCCAAATGCCACCCAAGACAACTTAGGCAACTCAAATAACCATTGCGGAATCGACTTCAATTTATTAGCCGAGATTCTGAGGAGTTCTAAATTGGTGCAGTTGGCCATTTCAGCAGGCAACTCTTCGATAAGATTACCTGCCAAGGCGCATTTTTGAAGCAGATGACAACCTCCAATACTCTTAGGTAATTTTTTAATTCTATTATCAGTTAAAACCAGCCACCTTAGCATAGGAGGAAATGCATTTTCTGGCACTGTATGAATCTGGTTGGATTTAAAACCAATCATACGCAACGCAGAACATGCCGCTAGTATGGCAGGAAATGCTGTGAAATTATTCTTTTGAAAAAATATGATTCTCAATTTCTTCAGCTGAGCAATACTATCAGGCAACTCGGTCAGTTCATTGTCTGATAAATCCAAAATCTCCAAAGTATCAGCAAGCGCCAATATTTCTTTCGGAAACTCCCTTAAACCACAAGCTATTTTTAATGCTTTTGATCCAATGAGCTTACCTGATTTTAATTCTTCTAAAGAGTGTGTCATATCTAAAATAATAGTGCGCAAATGTACCTACAATTGATTTTGATTAACAGTTAAATTCATGAATAACTGGTTATTTGTTACCCAAACTCATACCCCATTCCCAATAGAGAACAGCTGTGCTTCAGTAATTCTAATATCTTAGATCACTGCGTCATCCATCACTCCACCCTCTCCTATTTATGACAATAAACATCTCCTCCTGACCAAATATCACTATATCTGGGTATTACATTTATCAAAGTCAGCGGTTAGCTTGCGGGGGATAAAAGAGATAGAAATATCTAGTGTTCGTATTAAATTGTCTTGCTTATTATCAATAGTAACACTTACTAAATAAAACAACATTGAATGAAACATTTTGACCCAGCAAGAAACAAAGTTCTCTTTGGAAGTACAGATAAGTTAGCTGATTGGATAGCTGAAGATCTAGACCAAGGTAAAATTATTGATAAAATCAAGCTAATGCTTAAGAACTACCTTGAGTTAGACAATGTTAGTTTTCTGTTTGGTTCAGGAACGTCAATTCATTTAGGCGCAGTAGCGATTCGAAATTTCCCAATAGAGGTTGAAACTTATATAAAAGAAAAGTATGACTTAATTGATGATACTTATAAAGACTTTCTATCAGTAATTAAACAACTCCAAGGCGAATTTTTGAAATACGGAAATAAGAATCTAATAGGAGACACTCAAACCTTTGAAGACAAAAGAAAGTGGAAATTTGAAATTGTAGATGATGTCGTCCGTGATATTGAATCAAAGGAAATAGCTATTGAATACGAAAAGGTTTTAAATTTCTTAATCGCAACAGACTTTGTTTTTAATGAAGATAAAAGCAAAGTAAGAACTGATAAGTATGCTGAATTAATTACTGCGATTAAGGAAGGATTATTCAATGTATGTAATTTAGAAAATAGACCTGTTTCTCAAACAATCATCGACAGTAAAAAAGCGAGCAAGTTCCCAAAAGAAAAAGCCCAAGGCAAACTACTTGAATCAAATAGCAAGTATATTTTTCATGAAAAATTCATAAAGACTCTTCTTCAAAGACCACTAAATTTAAGACGTGCAAATATCTTCACGGCAAACTATGATTTAGCTTTTGAATACGCTTTTGACAAGCTTGGTGTTCATTACATAGATGGTTTTTCAGGATTTCATAAAAGATACTTTAAACCTGAAACATTTGAATACGATATTTTTTACCCAGGTTCTACTACTTCTGGTAAAGTGCAAAGAATTGAGAAGGTAGTAAGGTATTATAAGTTACATGGTTCATTATCTTGGGTCAATTCAGAATCTAGAGATGCAAACAATCTTTATGGAATTGAAGAGAAATCGTTAGAGCTAATTGAATCATTAAAGAAAAAGGGCGAAATTATTATCTATCCTTCAGCTGTAAAAAAGTCATACACTCTTGACTTACCATACTCTGAGCTTTTTAGACAGTTTGCTTCTACCATAACTCAATCTCAATCAGTGCTTGTTACCGTTGGGTATTCATTTGGTGACGACCATTTTAATGATATTATCTATCAGGCTTTATCAAACCCTACTTTCACTCTTATTGTTATCGATTTTCAAGGTACACAAAACGAATACATAAATAATCTAAAAGAGCTTAATGACCCACGTATAATTATACTTGAAGGGGATTTCTTTGGTGACTTTCTGACTTTTTCAGATACCCTAATGCCAAATTTCAATAATGTTGATAATAACGAAAAAGTTGCAAATACTTTGAATGAGTTGTTAAGCACGAAAACTTCTAAATCTAATTCTGAAACAACTAAATAAACTGAACAATGAGTGAAAGAAGTATTGGTAAGGTAATTTCTGTTGACAGTTTTAGAGCCTATATCCGACTTGATGAGGACTTGAAAAGTCTTTATAAAAGTGGTTATGAAGATATATTTGAAGTTGCTAGAATTAATTCTTATGTAATTATCCCAATTGGGTCAGATAAAATTGTAGCTATGGTTACAAGTGTTAGATCAATTGATGAAACTGAAATTGGTAAAAACAAGGAAGCCATATTTTTAACCAAATCTGCAAGATACTTAGTGGCAACAATGATTGGAACAATTGAAAATGGCGAAAAATATATTCAAGGAGTTTACAATTATCCTATTCTCGACAATCCTGTTTGGTATGTAACAAGTCAAGACTTAGATAATATTTTTGATCAAAAGGAAAAAACAACAATCAATTTTGATGATGATTACTATTTACCAATTGGCACATCCCCTTCGTTTTCAGATTATAAAATAAAAATAAATCCTGATAAGTTTTTTGGCAAACATGCTGCAATATTGGGCAATACAGGTTCTGGGAAATCATGTACGTTCGCTTCTATTATCCAAAGCATGTTTGATTTTTATTACAACGGGAAAAAATTAAAAAACGCTCACATATTAATATTTGACACAAACGGAGAGTATAAACAAGCTTTTCAAGGAACCAAAGAATCCCCATATAAGAACTTGGAATTAGTCAATCCATTTCATATAGATAAAGACGGCATGAAAGTTCCGTTCTGGTTTATGAATTTTGCTGACTTTGATTATCTTTTTGAGCCTACATCAGGTACACAAGCTCCTGTTTTTAAAAGAGCATTAGGTCTTGCTAAGAATCAAAAAGTAGCGGCTGACCTACCTGTCTTAGATAAGTTTACTGAAAGAGGTATTCTAAGTCTGTTTGATGCATCTCCTGATGATATTAAGAAAAAAAAGAAATACAGTGATTATGGCACTTGGAAATACAAGGCAGACAATGAAGTTCTTGGTCTAGCAAAAACTATTACACCAAATGGCGATCAAGTTCTTATCGATATTCAGAATGCTTTATTAACCTTAGGCGCAGATAACTCGTTAAATGATGAAAAAAATGCTCTAATAGACTTAGAAAGTAAGTATTTAGAACATACGAATTCTCAAAATGTGGAGCAATTAGCAATAGAAAAGAATATAGATTTACCAATTTGGTTTAATTTCCAAGATCTTATAATGCGATTTTTTGATGAAGCGATTAATGAACAAGAAAATTCAGGAAACAGACTAAGAGAATTTGTGTCTACTTTAAGGTTAAGATTACAATCCTACTTGGGTGACGAAAGAATATCACAACCATTATTATTGAGTGAAACAGAAGAAATTAATAGTGCATTAGCAAAATTTATTTCATTTATTCTAGGTGATTTCTGTAAAATCTATAACAATGCAGATACAGATTTATTTAGTGAATATTATAAAGGTCAATTAGCAAAAGGTGAAATTGAAAAGTTGGAAGGAGACAAACCTAGTCAGATTACCATAATTGACATGTCTTTATTACCTTTTGAAGTTTTAGAAACAATTACAGGTTTAATTGGAAGACTTATTTTGGACTTCACTTCCCGTTTGCCAGAAAATTATAGAGGGAAATTACCAATAGTTATCGCACTAGAGGAAGCTCAAAATTACATACCCGAGAAAAACCGTGGTGACAGAGAATCTATAGCTAAAAAGGTGTTTGAAAGAATTGCTAGAGAAGGCCGTAAATATGGAATTTCATTACTTGTTTCGAGTCAACGTCCATCAGAATTGTCAAAGACAGTATTATCACAATGTAATTCCTTTATTATACACAGACTTCAAAACCCAGAAGACCAGAAATATGTAAGGCAATTAGTTTCTGCTGCGAATGAGGACATCTTACAACAATTACCAATTTTACCACAACAACATGTCGTAATTATGGGTGACGCAGTAAGAACGCCTGTTCAAGCAAGAATGAACAATGCAAATCCAAGACCGAATAGTAATAATCCGAAATTCATAGAGAATTGGACAAAGGACTTGCCTGAAAACTTTCCTAATTATGAAAAAATTACCGAAGCTTGGGAAAAGGGTGAAAAATATAATCCTGCTGATACAGAGCCTGATATTAAACCTGAAGAAGAATAAAACACGTAACCCCGTTCGGTCGCAATTACATTGCGGCTGAATTTTACTTGGGTATTTGAAATGCCCAAGTAATAAATTCGCATAACATATGTGATCTAGCAGGAATGGGGCGAAAACTCTAATAACTGGTATTCTTATAACAATTGGCAGCCATCATCAAGTAGTAATTATTAGTATAATAAAAGAATGAATTATAATATTCGACCCTAAACAAAACAACCATGAATAATTTATTTTTAAAAGCTTTAGCTATAATGATTTTAAGCTCGTGTAAAACAGAGGATGATTCCCTCTGTTGTGATTTAGGGACGAATATAGATGTAGCAGTGGATATTTTTGTGGTTTCAAAGAAAGGTATAGACCTTTTAAACCCTGAAAGCCCAGAAGCCTTTCAGGAACATGATATTAGGGTATTTGATGTTATAGATGAAGAAATTAGTATTAGTAACAATACAAGTAATGGTAGAGGGTTTTTATTTCTTTCCCCGAGTGGCACCCTTTCCGATAGATATAGGATTCGATTATTTGCTAACCTAGAGAGTAAGGATGAATACCCAATCAATTATATTGAATGGAACGAGAATGATACCGATACGTTGAAAGCTGAATTTGATAGAGGCGATAACTATGATATGGTTACTAAAGTCTGGTTCAATGATGAGTTAGTTTGGGACTTGTTATCTGATGGAGATATAAGGAGGTTTGAGATTATAAAATAGTTTCTCCCACTTACACAAATACTCACTTGTACCTACTCACCTCAATATCCTTTGAGCGAAATAGAACTGCATGACTACTTGACTACTAGTTTTAGGACAAGTAAAACCAATGACGAACTAATATTGAGTTAACAAAACAGACAACAACCTAAAGGAGGACTACCTCTTGGCTTGTCTACCATTCATATCTGGTGAATTGTGTGTCCGACTTCAGCCCCTTCTAACCTCTTAAGTGATTTACAATACTTATCTCCGTTTCGATATCGGAAAATAGAACCTATCACAGTACCTAACACTTTCTTCCTAAGTTCATTCAATTAATACAATACGTATCTTAATACAATAAGACACGTATCATATATAATTATGATACGTATTGAAATATATTTTAATACGCATCTTTATATCTAGACCAAGCTAGACACCTATTACATACTACCCTTAAACAGAAAGACAACATGCCAGTTTCGTACAAAGTAGTCAGTAAAAGACCAGGAGGAATAGCAGGTATACATACCCCGAAGTATTTGACAATAGTCACCAACCAAGGGGTTGTAGATGCACGTAAATTGGCCACATTTTGAAGAAGGGAATATTACAGCATATGCAAAAGGAATAGCCATTAACATTGAATTGTTAACACCTAAAGTAGACCTTATCTTTTTGACTCAAGCATCAATGGAGGGAGCTAAAAAACACTTAACTCATCTCAGTAAAGAAGCAGTATCAAGCACCTCCCCGAGATAACCGAGAGGTGCTTTTAACTGTTGTCCATCCATGTGATGGATGGCTAACTCATATACTTGTTTATTCTACTATCAACTTCAATACTTCATTCACCTCAGACCCTTTGATATATACCAGGTAG
>JAOPTS010000282.1:0-2757 GCA_051531955.1 Reichenbachiella sp. | reverse complement strand
CATAAAGGGGAGTTATAGAGATAATTATTGCAGGCTGGTAAATTCGTTTTAGCTCCTAAAAACTGTTCTGTTAGACTGGGTTTTAGAATCAAGAACCTCCAGTGTCTAAAACCTTAAATCTAAAATCTACTAACTCCTCGGATGAAAATCTCGAATGATTTGCTTGAGGTAGTCCCGATCCAAGTGTGTGTAGATTTCGGTGGTGGTGATGGATTCATGGCCCAACATATCTTGAACGGCTCTTAGATCAGCGCCCCCTTCGATCATATGAGTAGCAAACGAGTGACGAAAAGTATGGGGGCTGATGTTTTTCTCCATGCCAATTGACTTTGCCAAGTTCTTGATGATGGTAAAGATCATAACTCGAGTCAATTGCGCACCCCGTCGATTGAGAAATACAAAAGATTCATGACCCGGCTTGACATCCAAGAGGCATCTCGAATGCTCTAGGTAAAGATTGATGTGTTTCAAAGCTGCTCTACCTATCGGCACCAACCGTTCTTTATTCCCTTTTCCGATGACACGCAAGAAGCCTATATCCTCCATGATAGAATTCTGATGCAAGTTGATCAACTCAGAAACTCTTAAGCCGGAGCTGTAAAGCGTCTCCAGCATAGCTCGGTTTCTTTGACCTTCTGCCTTCGACATGTCTATAGCGCCCAATAACATTTCAATTTCCTCAAAACTCAAGGTGTCAGGGAGTTTTCTCCCGAGCTTAGGACTCTCTATTAGTTCAGAGGGGTCCTTTTTGAGCACGCCTTCGAAGAGTAAGTATCTGAAAAATGATTTGATCCCTGAGACGATTCGGGCTTGTGAGAATTGAGACATTTCCAGTTCGGTGATATACTCTAATAAATCACGAATGTCAGTGTCTTCTACTTCAAGAGGGTCTTTGTCCCTTTCTTTTAATTCTAAAAACTGATGGAGTTTGCTGATGTCTTGAATGTAGGCCTCTACAGAGTTATGTGACAAGGATCGCTCCAGTTGCAGGTAGGCTTTGAATGATTTGATATGAAAATCCCAGGACATCTTTTGTGGTTAATGACTACAATTTTATAGGATTTATGTGGGGCATAATCCATTACCCAATATTTTTTATAAACTGAAAGAGAAACTCAGGTGGACTTTTCTATAATCTTCTACCTTTGGTCTTCTTCAATCGAAATCATCAGCATGAAAATACTAATATTGAACGGCCCAAATTTGAACTTACTAGGGAGACGCCAGCCAGAGATCTATGGAAAGGAGACCTTTGAGGACTATTTCCAACATTTAAAGGTGAAGTTTCCAGATGTCGATTTGGAGTATTACCAAAGCAATCATGAAGGGGCCTTGATTGATAAGATTCATGAAGTAGGTTTTTCTTATGATGGCATTGTGTTCAACGGGGGTGGCTATACACATACTTCCGTGGCATTGGCGGATGCAGTGAGTGGGGTGACGACTCCTGTGATAGAGGTACATATCTCCAACATCATGGAACGAGAGGCCTTTAGACATCATAGCTATTTGACACCAGTTTGTGATGCCCACTTTATTGGAATGGGTTTGGATGGTTATAAAATGGGCGTTGAATTCCTGTTGAAAAAAAGATAGAAAGGCTATATTTAAGTCATGTCAGACACACCACAACACATTTTTAAGTACAAGCTTGAAGAAGATAGTCTTTCTTTTCTACGCTATATTGGTATTGCATTGGTGTTGGTGAGTGTGGTCATTGCGACGAAACAACTAGTCGGAGGTGCGATGATGGCGTTCGTCTTTACGGGGTTAACGCTGTTGATCAGAAAGACAAGGGTGCAATTGAATTTGAAGGAAAAGGAGATTGCAACTAAAAAAGGATTGTTTGGTTCTGAAAAACTTTCCTTTGACAAGATTGACAACTTCCAACTGAATTATACAAAGATCAGTCAGCGTTTAAATTCCAGGGGGTCAACCAGTGTGATTCATTATACTTTGTTTCAAGGTTATGCCAAAATAGCGGGTCACCTCGTGCTCATAGCTGAGAGTAGAGACAAAGATAAGATGAAGGCTTCCTTGCTCGCTCCTGCAAAAGCCTTAGGTGTAGATGTCATAGATAATAGCTAGTTTTAGGGCGATATTAACAACGTCTAACCCAAAAATGACATGTTTAACTTCAAAGAAATCATATCAGTTACGCTGATTCTATTTTCTATTATTGATATTATCGGTAATGTTCCCATAGTTATTGATTTAAGGAAGAAGACAGGGCATATCCAAAGTGGAAAAGCAACAATTGTCGCAGGGATCATTATGATAGTTTTCCTCTTTTTAGGAGATAAGATTCTAGGCTTATTCTCTATAGATGTGAATTCATTCGCTATCACGGGTGCGCTCATTATGTTCATCATCGGTATGGAGATGACATTAGGGGTGACTTTTTTTAGGCCAGACACAGAGGAAAGCAATTCTTCTTCCATCGTGCCGCTGGCCTTCCCTTTGATTGCTGGCCCAGGTACTATGACCGCTTTGATTTCTTTGCGTGCTGAATTTGATTTGGCAAATATCTTAGCAGGAGTAGGGATCAATTTGCTTTTGATTTACATCGTACTCAAATCTTCTACTTGGCTGGAAAGAAAGATTGGTGTCAGTGGCTTCAATATTTTGAGAAAGGTGTTTGGAATAATTTTACTCACGATATCGATCAAATTATTCAAAAATGCATTTGCAACGATGTAAATACCTCAACTTTGAGGAATCTTTTATTCACTAACCAATATCAATATTGATAGTAAT
>JAOPTS010000281.1:0-10236 GCA_051531955.1 Reichenbachiella sp. | reverse complement strand
ATTAGCATCCGTGTACTAGCCAAGACCATCCAAGTAAGGCACCCAAGAGCATTTCTGCCTTTGTTACCCACAAACCAAAAAAACATTGTGACTTTTTCGTGAGTTAGGGATTATAGAGACAAAGCCCAACAACTTATGAAAAAGCTAAAGCGTAAAACCGAAGAGCTCAATGTCAGTTCGACTGCCGACATTGCCTTTCTATTGTTAATCTTCTTTCTGGTCTCCACGACTATCTTGATGGAAAAAGGATTGTCTCTCAAGTTGCCTCCTAAGGTAGAAAATGAGACAATTGCTCAGCTCAATAGCCGAAACCTTTTCAAAATTCAAATCAATTCCAAGAACCAACTGTTGGTCAACAATGAGGTGGTTCAGCATACAGGGGGGTTAAATGATGAACTAAAAACGTTTATCCTCAATCGAGGAAAGAACGAGAAACTCTCAGACTCACCAACCAAAGCCATTATATCTATCAAAACAAATCGTGGGACAGACTATGAGGCATTCATTGAGATTTTGGATGTGGTCAAGGGTGCTTATTATGATATATATGCAGACAGAGTGGGCATGACCTCAGCATCATTTCTCAATCTGAACCTCAACAAGCCAAATGATCATGCGCAATACATCAGTGCCAGAGAAGGCATACCGATGAACATCTCCATTGCAGAACCCAATTAAACACTACGATTATGAGAAGATTCAAAACCAAAAATGATACACGTGAGGCCAAGATCTCAACGGCTTCTATGCCCGATATTGTATTTCTCTTGTTGTTCTTTTTCATGGTGTCTGCCACCATCAAGGCCAATGACAATATGGTGTATACAGAAATACCCAATGCCATCAATTTGAATAAGGCGGAAGAAAAAACATTGCTCCGAACGCTTAAAGTAGGTAAATCGAAGAACAAGATGCACGGGTCCACAGTAGTGATTTCGGATGGAAAAAGAATCCTCAACCTAGAGCAGTTGGGCACATGGGTGCATGAAATGAAAAATGAACTCCCAGAATACCAAAGAGCACAAATGACGATTATTCTACAATGCGACCAAAAGGTAAAGATGGGTTTGGTTGGAGATATTCAGCAAAAACTCCGAGCAGCCAATGCTAGAAAAATCATCTATAAGGCTACACCGGTTGCCAATGAATAAATAGACGATTCCCTGGTTCGAATATACTATGTACGGAATCGAAGATCAGCTATATTCGTGTATCGAATAAAGACAGATATATGAGCAACGAAATGAACAAAAACCCATTAGTAGGGTTGTTAGGAACTTGGGAAGGCAACAAAGGAATGGATGTTGCACCAAAACCTGACGAGGATGAAAACAACCCCTATTATGAGACTTTGATAATAGAGCCGGTTGACATAGCGATAGAAAATGCAGAATCACAGGAATTGACGGCTGTGAAATATCACCAAGTGGTAAGAGAAATATCGAATGATAAAATCTCGCATAGCGAAACAGGTTATTGGATTTGGGACAATAATGAAAATACGATCATGTGTGCTTTTGCTATTCCACGTGGAGTAAGTGTATTGGCAGGGGGTGATTTTAAAAGTGATGAGGGTGACACGGTTTTCAGTGTAGCAGCACAAGCGGATAGTGAAGATTGGGGAATTGTTCAATCACCGTTCATGAAGAAGAGAGCAAAGACGTTGGCATTCACGCGTGAATTTACGGTTAGCGGAAACACGCTTTCGTACACGCAAGAAACGACGGTGGATATCTACGGCAAGAAGAAGTTCGCTCATATTGATGAGAATACACTGACCAAGAAGGGTTGATGATAAATGAAAAGTAGGGTTTTGTTGGTTTTCAACTAAGCCTATTCTTTGATGAGTTTTGTTCTTGAGATTCCAAATTCATTTTGTAGGAGAACAATATAGATGCCCGATTTCAAATTGCTTAAGTCAACAGCACCATTGTTTATTCCCGATTGAAGTTTTTTACCCTGTGTGCTGTACAAAGAGATACTTCCTTGAGGCTGACTCGTGATAGTTACTATTCCTGTGGTTGGATTAGGGTATGAATGAATTGCTGTTTGATTACCGTTTGCTATATTTAAGACACTGTTATTAACCGTTAGCTCAAAATTTTCTGAGACACTTTTTTCGTTCTCATTAGTTGCAGTGATTGTCACAGTAGACGACCCAATGCCTATTTCATTGATAATTATTGAGTTTTCTGAAATGCTGACATTAACTACGTCTTCATTACTTGATTGGGCAGTATAAACTAAAACACCATTATTTGAATCTAGAAATACCTCGCTTAAATCAATGGTTTTGCTAACGAAACCAGATGAAAGGCTTAATGCTCCCATAGGCTTTGACACTGTCATTGTGGAGCTTTCTTCAGTAGATTCATCATCTGCATAGCTTACTTGCATATAGTAGAGGTTGGTAGAATTCCCTTTAGTTATTTCATTTGCTCCCGAAGGGATGGTAATGACTATAATACCAGACTCAGCAGATTGTTTGACACCATTGATTTTAGTCGGCCCATTGAAGTCATCATTGAAAACCATGGTCAGTTCAGCTACTTGGCTTGTAGTAAATGTAAGGCTAGTAGCGGATTCCATTTTCAAACATTGCGTCAAGGTCATGTCATCGTAGATAACAGTACCCTTAGAGTCTGATAGACTTCCAGAAATCGTATAGAATGTACTTGTAAGTCCTGAGGTCGTGAAATTGTGTGCTCTATCTCCAATATCATCAGAACTACCACCTGATCCGCCATCCCCTCCGTTTCCGTCTTCAGGTTCAGCATCTCCTTGAATAGACGATATACTTGTTTCATAGTTAATCAATGCTGTTTTTAAACCAGAGATGACACTACTAGAGTTGTCATCAGTTTCATTAATGAAAGTCCAATCAAAATCTCCACCATTCATTCTTCCAGCAAAGGCCATGACTTTTTCCTTGGCTTCTTCTGGACCGTCTGGTGTATAGGAATAAATAACAGTTGCATCTGTATCAAAATTATTGTAAGTGTTGCTACCTCTAGATGAAATGACATCAGTACTTATCTTTTCTTCTCTTGTTGCTGTAACATAGGCATCAAAGTCAGTTGCTGATCCGGGAAAATCTTCAGAGCCATATGGTACAAAACGTCTTTCACCAGTTATGAAATTGTTAAATGCTTTGATGCTACCTCCATCTTCTTTAGAGAAAGTGGGCATATCACTATAGTCATTTGCTTGGGTGTTTTCATCAAAAACATCAGACCCTTGCATCGAGGTAAGAATAGGATATTTACAATTACGGAAATAATTAGCTTCTACAAATACAGAGGACCCTAAAGTAGACCCCACTCCATATTTGGAATTGCCATCATAATAATTGTTGTACACATGAGCCGAATAATATCTTACTCTTGGATGTCTAGAATCAGAGTGATCAAACCAATTGTGGTGATAGGTGATGTATAGCCCTTCAGTAGTCCCTTCACTTAGACCCAATAAGTTGGTTTTGCCTGAATCCCAGAAGTGATTATATGAAAAGGTCACGTAAGTAGATTTTTTGCAATCCAATGCACCATCTCCTTTGGCTTGATCTGAATCTCCTCCTGCATCACCATAGAAAAAATCACAGTGATGAATCCAGACGTGTTCATTGTTTTGTTGCAGACCGATATTATCCCCTTCATCACTGTTGCAATTCATTGATCCGATATTTCGTATTTCAATGTTGTTGGCATTTTTTACACGAATCCCCCATCCGTCGGCGACAGCATCATCACCTACACCTTCAAGAGTGATGTAACTTGAGGGGTTATTTTTATTATCGAGGACTATGTCTCCTTTGTCCATGTAAGTCAAATCTGTGATCTGGCCGATTAACCTTATAATTAACGGACGGTTATCTACTCCTTTTTTAAACCCTTCCAAGATAGTTTCTAACCCCACGCATGGATTTGCATTAGCACCTTCTACTTCTAGTGAAATAGTATTTTTGGAGTTTTCAGTGATATACAGGATTACCGCATCGTTTTTTGGAGTACCGTCAGCCTTATATGCTCCAGGAGTAGCGTTGTTATTAAAAGCAAAACCCGTTCGGTCATGTGCATCCACAGTGATGGTTTCAGTGACTGTTCCTGTTCCTTCCACATTTGAGATGACAGGTACAACTTCGATCGTATATGTCCCAGCCTCAAGCCCTAGAATATCGGCACGATAGTACGTTTCATATTCCCTTATAAGTTGGTTATCGATTTTTTGTTGCATTATTCCTTCCCCTGTTAAATAAACATGGTACCCATCTACATTATCGACAGGCAGCCATTTGATATACGCACTTTCGAACCAGCCATTAGCTTCGTCAATTGTAACACTTTGAGCCCAGATCATAATTGGGTGTAGGAGGGCAATTAGCACAATTATTCTTTTAATCATAGTATTAATTTTGATAGACCTTTATAGTGGGAGGTATAATTAGGGAGTAGGTTATGAAGGTTACTTGGGAATCTCGTTACCATTAACTACTTGCAATTCGGTTGAGTAATTTTAATACATAAAAAAGTAGTCATTGACCCTAGTTATAGTCCTGTCAAATCTAGTGATGAATCTTTTGCCACAAAATGGCTATAAGAGACGATTATATTCATTTATTCACTTTGAATAAGCTTTTTATATATGTTAGGATTATGCGCTATAGTAATTGAGTCTTGCTCAAATATTCTGGATAGAAATAATTTGCCCTGGATGAAAACTTAGAAATATGAATACCGTTCTTTCCTAAGTAAACAAACACTCCTTTCATATGGACGCTCACTCAGCTGCTATCACCGAAATCAATATTCCTGACTCTGACCTACCTCGCATTGTTATTATCGGTGGAGGTTTTGGAGGCCTTCGGTTTGTTAAGAAAATTGACACCAAAAAATATCAAGTAGTCCTAATAGACCGCTACAACTATCACACTTTTCAGCCCTTGTTATACCAAGTGGCGACAGCAGGATTGGAGCCTGATTCTATTGCTGGGCCTTTGCGCAAGACTTTTCACAATAAGAAGAACTTCTATTTTAGAATGGCGAGTGCCCATAAGATAGACCCTGTGGAAAAGGTGATCGATACCAATATCGGTAACCTGGAATATGATCATTTGGTGTTGGCCTGTGGCTCTATCACCAACTTCTTTGGCAATGTGGAGTTTGAGGAAAAGGCTTTTCCATTGAAACAATTGCCCCATGCATTGAACCTAAGAAGTCAAATTCTTCAAAACTTTGAAAAAGCGGTATTGAAGAAAGATGAGAATGAGGTGCAACGCTTGATGAACTATGTGATCGTTGGTGGTGGACCTACTGGCGTTGAAGTAGCGGGTGCTTTGGGAGAATTGAAAAAGCATGTATTGCCAAAGGATTATCCGGAATTGAACCTCAACAAGATGCAGATCTATTTGGTTGAAGGGCAAGAACGCCTACTCGGTGCGATGTCTGAATATTCTGGTGAAAAAGCTTTTGGCTATTTGAAGAAATTTGATGTCAATATCTATGTGGGCAAAATCGTGAAATCCTTTGATGGCGAAACGGTCACCCTCAATGACGATATGCAGATTCCGTCTGAGACCTTGATCTGGGCAGCAGGTGTCAAGGGCAATGCCCTCGATGGCTTGGATCAAAAAGTGACGCGAGACAAGCGATATGCGGTGGATGGGTTTTGTAAAGTAGACAGCTTTGATGAAGTCTATGCCATTGGCGATGTAGCGTCTATGCAAAATGACGATTATCAAAAAGGACATCCTATGCTGGCGGCAGTGGCTATTCAACAAGGAGAGTTATTGGCAAACAATTTGAACAAAGGGTCGGATCAAGAAAAATGGAAACCTTTTGAGTATTTTGATAAAGGTACGATGGCAACAATAGGCCGGAACAAAGCGGTGACTGAGATATTTGGGAAGGTCAAGTATGGTGGTTTCATGGCTTGGTTGACTTGGATGTTTGTGCACTTGGTATTGATTGCGGAGTTTAGAAATAAGCTGATCATATTTGGTAATTGGGTATGGAACTACTTTACCTATGACCGAGGGACAAGATTGATCATCCGTCCTTTCGTCAAGAAGAAAAAGAAACCAGAGCTGGAGGAAGAAGAGTTGTTAACTCAATAGCCTGATTTCGATTCAAGACAGATCGACATGACAATTTCAATGATTATAAAATCTTCTATTAATCCTGCTGTATAGTTATACTTGTTCCTATGATCAAATTCTTACGTACCGACTCCTCCAATCAAGATTTCGTTGACCTAGTAAAGGAACTGGATGCAGACCTGAAGATTAGGGATGGAGAGGATCATTCATTTTATGATCAGTTCAATAAAATTGATAAGATCAAATATGCGGTAGTGGCCTATGAAAACCAATTACCTATTAGCTGCGGGGCAATAAAGGAATTTGATGACTCGTCATTTGAAGTCAAAAGAATGTACACCAAATTGAATGCCCGTGGTAAAGGGATTGCTGTGGTGGTATTAAAAGAATTAGAAAAGTGGGCTGCCGAGTTAGGCTATGCAAAGTGCATCTTAGAAACTGGTAGAATGCAACCAGAGGCGATCAGGCTTTATGAGAAAAGCGGCTATACTTTGACGCAAAATTATGGTCAATACGCTGACGTGGAGAACAGCCTTTGTTTCCAAAAAGTATTGCACTAAGAGAGTTTTTAAATCTCTCCGGTTCAGACCTATTGCTTAGTTTGGAGAGATAAGAGTCTGTGGTTTGGGAGATATGCCTATCCTGTGAAGGTGCGGTACCATATACTTTTGTTCATTGAACTATTGGCGTAATGCCGATTCAACCCTAACTCATGAACAAGACCTCAATATTTCTTTCCCTAGTTTTTTTGGCAATTATGGCCAGCCTGTTTGGCTGCCAAAAAGAAATTGCTGTATACGAAGTTGAACTCAGCCAAAATTGGAGGTTTAAAAAAACCACTGATAAGAACTGGGATGCTGCAACAGTACCTGGTACCGTGCATACAGACTTGATCAACAATGGCAAGATTGAGGATCCATACTATCGATTGAACGAACATGAATTACAATGGATAGATAAAGAAAACTGGACCTATCAGACCAGCTTTGAATTATCAGATACAGAATTCTCTAAACAGAATATAGAATTGGCATTTGCCGGCCTGGATACGTATAGTCATGTGTTTTTAAATGATTCACTCATATTAGAAACTGACAATATGTTTAGAAGCTATGAAGTTGATGTTAAGCCACTATTGAGAAAAGGGGGCAACAAACTAGAGATAGTTTTTGACTCGCCGGTCAAGAGAGGAATTGAAAAATACAATGCATTGGGTTATCATATTCCAGTATCAGACAATGACCAAGCGAATAACGGGGAAGTTGAAGGAGACAAACAGGTCAGTATATTTACTAGAAAAGCTGGCTATCACTTTGGATGGGATTGGGGTCCACGATTGGTGACATCTGGCATATGGAAACCTATCACATTGAGCACTTGGAACCATCACAAAATACAAGATGTCTATATACAACAAAAGAACCTCGGGGAATCAGCCAGCATGGTTGCACAGGTTGAGGTGCAGGCCAGCTTGGAAAGTGCATCAAGTCAAGTGGCCATTTGGGTCAATGAGGTATTGGTTAAAATGGTTGAGGTAAAATTGACGAATGGAATGAATCAATTTGAGGTTCCTTTTGAGATAGAACAGCCAGCGCTTTGGTGGCCAAACGGAATGGGCGATCAAGTGTTGTATGACGTGGAGGTTAAGGTGACTTCCAATTCATTTGAAGACACACAATCACATCAAATTGGATTGCGAACTATTGAGTTGGTCAGAGAGCCAGATGCTATGGGTACTTCATTTTATTTTAAAGTGAATGGGCACCCCGTTTTCATGAAGGGAGCGAATTACATTCCTCAGGATGTGTTTTTGACGAGAGCGACAGCGGACAAGTATGAACATATATTGAGATCAGCCAAGGAGGCAAACATGAATATGATTCGTGTATGGGGTGGCGGCATTTATGAAAACGATGAATTCTATGAAATGTGTGATGAAATGGGCTTGCTGGTTTGGCAAGATTTCATGTTCGCCTGTGCGATGTTCCCTGGAGACAAAGCATTTTTGGACAACATCAAACAGGAAGCGATCGACAATGTAAAGCGATTGAGAAACCATACCTCTATTGCACTTTGGTGTGGCAACAACGAAATAATGGTGGCCTGGAACAATTGGGGCTGGAAAGGCAATGTGGCCGAAGGACAATCTCAAGCAGTAGCAGATACAATCTGGAAAGCGTATGATGATATCTTTCAGAAAATACTACCCGAAGTTGTGAATGAATTTGACAATAGTCGTGCCTATTGGCCGTCTTCACCAGGAGCTGATTTCAATGAGACAGAATCTTTTGAAAAAGGCGATGCGCATTACTGGATGGTTTGGTGGGGCAAAGAGCCTTTTGATTTCTATAACACTGCGATCCCAAGATTTATGTCTGAGTATGGTTTTCAGTCTTTTCCGGAGTATTCGTCTGTTCAAAAATATACTTTGCCAGAGGATCATGACATTTATTCTGATGTCATGAAATCGCATCAGCGGTCCAGTATTGGTAATGTGACCATTGCCGAATATATGGAGAGGCATTATCAAGACCCTAAAGATTTTGAACACTTTCTATACGTTAGTCAATTGCTACAAGCACATGGTATCAAAGTAGGAATCGAAGCACATCGTAGAAACCGAGCAAGATGCATGGGTAGCCTCTATTGGCAGATCAATGATTGTTGGCCTGTGGCTTCTTGGTCTAGTATTGATTACTACGGCAAGTGGAAGGCTTTGCATTATGCGGCCAAAAAATCATTCCAAAATCTATCGATCAGTTATGAACCCAATCAAGATAGTATTGGAATTCATGTATTGTCAGATTCGTTGATTGATCTGAATGCAGAGCTCAAGATACGTTTACTTGATTTTGAAGGAAATGAATTGAAGAAATGGGATCAGACAATAGTTGTTAAAAGTAATGGCGCTAAAAAATATGTAGATATTTCAAAAAGTGACTTGGGGTCTAAGATGGACTTCAATAAAGTGTTGCTTCATACTGAATTGGTATTGAAAGGAACTGTGATAGCGGACAATATTCATTATTTATCTCCATTCAAAGCGTTGAAGCTGACGGAACCTCAATTAACCTATGAGGTTACTGAATCGGAGGAGTATTTTGAAGTAACTCTCAAAACAAACAAACTGGCTAAAGATGTTTATTTGTCGACGAATTCTACGGCTAATTTTTCTGACAATTATTTTGATATGCTGCCCAATACCGAACGGAGGTTACGTATCAAAAAGAGTAAAGAAGAGGATTTGGAATCATTCAAGAGTGGCTTAAAAGTCATCACTTTAATAGATAGTTATAAGGGAATACCTCTGGCATATTCTTTAGATGGGAGTAAAACACTATAGTGTCGTTTTATAGAGGGCCATTAGTGATCAGCCTAGAACTGCTATTCGGATAATTAGAGATATGATTATATTGCCTTAATACTAAATTTGGCGATTTATGAATAAGGTAATACTTACTACATTGGCATGTTACATGTCCATTTACTTTTCCAATGCCCAGACGGTACTTTCTGCAGATGGACTTGGCGAAACGTATGAATTGATCAATTCTGTTTTTGCACCTGGTGCTGATGTGGTGGAGGTGCCTGATTGTATTCATACTGATTTTGGTAGACACATCGAGGAGGTGATGGATACAGAGCTGAACCAATATGTATTCAGGTTTTTGATTCACGTGACACCAGACAATGACCGTTGCAAGAAAGATGATAGACAAAGGGTAGAGATCAAAACCTATGACAAATCACCTGATGAATTGTTGGGTGTGATAGGTGAGGAAGTTGTTTATAAATGGAAGTTCAAGCTGGATGAGGGCTTTCAGCCGTCCTCGAAGTTTACACATATTCACCAGCTCAAGGCAGTAGGTGGTCCTGAGGACGGGATGCCACTCATTACTTTTACTGCGCGAAAATCTTCCCCAAATAGATTGGAACTGAGATATGCAGAAGCTTTGGTTCAAAAAACCTTGACGCAAGTAGAATTATCTGGTTTCTTGGGAGAATGGGTAGAAGTAACCGAACGTGTGGTCTATGGAGATAATGAAGAGGGCCAATATGCACTATCCATGGTCAGATTGAGTGACGAAGAAGAGCTATTGAATTATCAAGTCACCACCATCAGAATGTGGAAAACGGAAGCT
>JAOPTS010000280.1:0-508 GCA_051531955.1 Reichenbachiella sp. | reverse complement strand
TAAAGGTGGAGGAGGTAGAGAAAACCTTTGCCCGTTATCAAAAGGAAACGGGAGAGACGCAGGAAGCTACTTTGGTCAGAGACGAGACGGTCGATGCGCTGCAGGAGTGGTATGGTGACTTTCGTTCGGTGGCTAAGATCGCATTGGAGGAGAAACCTCAGATGCTAGAGGCATTGGGTGTGGTGGTCAAACGGTAAATGGTGAGGAGGCTATTTGGCGCGCTTTTGTAAAGCGTGCTGATATCCTCCTCGTATTTGTAAAAAGAAGGCTGTTGTACGATTGGTTTTGGCCAAACAGGCATTGCTTCTAACAAGTTCCTCGACCTTTCCTTTGATAGTGGTGGTATTGTATAATGAATTTCAAAAACCCATGCCTTTTCAGTATGGTTGAATTATGATATTGTTAGTGTAATTAGTATTTTATTGATCAAAATGTAATTATTAAATATATTTGTTGCGTATGTTTTAATATTCGGGACTTTTATTATAAATTTGTAATCATAAAGGAA
>JAOPTS010000279.1:0-537 GCA_051531955.1 Reichenbachiella sp. | reverse complement strand
ATAAAACAGCCAGGTCACTGATATTGCCCCTTGTTGGTCGCAAGAGCAACAAAGGCAAGAAAATCCATGTACTGCATTAATAGCTGTTAACAAATACATTTGTTAACTACGGTAGTTCACAGGTGCTTTTCATTTTTTTCATTCGATAAAAAAACGAACCGAGGGGTCGGACCCCAAAAAAATATTGTGAATTTAAATCGCAGCGGCGAATCGCCTCGCTCAAACAGTAAAATTCACTTTTGGAATTTCTCCCTCTTTCCCAGAATTACAGATTGATCCAAGCAAACAAGTTGTCGGGAATTTTTCAGTCCTTGTTGGCCTTGTGACCAACAAGCTGAGGCTATCTTGATAGACTATCGTTCTTATTTTTATAGTAAACATTCTCTATGGAAGGTTGGGGTAAAAATACAGCCAGGTCACTGATCCGCCACCTGGCTGTTGATATTATTTGACAGCAGCAAATGCCTGCTCTAAATCAGCGATGATGTCATCGATGTGCTCGATTCCCACACATAGTCTCAATAGATCCTGCGTAAC
>JAOPTS010000278.1:0-13227 GCA_051531955.1 Reichenbachiella sp. | reverse complement strand
ATGTCACAAGCATGTTGCATCAATTCAATTTCACGTGATTCTTTGACGCATCGTAGATCCGTTAGAATAGGAGCGATTCGTTCATATTCATGTAGGGTATAGAGAGATTGACACCAGTTGTTAAATCGTTGGGTTCTTGTCTGTACCGTGGATGCGTTGCGGATGTGTTCATTGCTGTCCAAATAAATATGTTGGGTCTCTGCCAATATAATATTGAAGGTAGATTCGAAATTGTCCAACCATTGGATGTTTTCTATGCCGGATACTTTTTGCGCCTCTTCTCTGGTGTATTTGTGCCCTTCCCAAATGGCAATATCGTCGTTAGTTTCTCTCAAAAATAATATCTCCCGCATTGACTCATTAGGGAAGTCGGGTGCTAATAGTAAAATGCTTTCCTCTTGATCGATACCTGATAGGTAGAATATGTTGGAATCCTGCTTGAAAGGTAGTGTGCCGTCAGCCGTGGTTGGCATGATGTCACTAGAGTTCAAAATGGCAATAGATTTTGATTTGATATTAGAAACAAATTTTGATCTATTTTTTATAAAAAGGTCCTTTCCTATAGGTGAGTATTTCATGGTGTTTGGGGGTTAATGAAGAATGTAAATGTATCAAATCTTAGTTTGTCTTGTTAATTCAGGGGCGGAATAATTACGGCATTTCTTCTTGAAATTTGTCTAACTTTGATTTCAGAATAAAATATATGTTGGAATACGAGTTAGTGGAGCTTCCCAATAAGATTAGGGTTGTTCATAGGCAGGTTAGTAATACAAAAGTTGCTCATTGCGCCATGATGTTGGATGTCGGGAGTAGGGACGAAAAAGAGGATCAGCAAGGGTTGGCTCATTTTTGGGAACATATGGTTTTCAAGGGAACCGAAAAAAGAAAAGCTTACCATATCATCAATAGATTGGAGTCATTGGGTGGAGAGCTAAATGCCTATACGACCAAGGAGAAAATATGCTTTTATTCTGCCATTCTTGACAAGCACTTAGACAAATCAGTTGAGCTGCTGACCGATATTACTTTTAACTCTATCTTTCCTCCAAATCAAATCGAAAAGGAGAGACATGTCATATTGGAGGAGATGTCAATGTATTTGGATAATCCTGAAGATGCTATTCAAGATCAATTAGATACTTTGGTATTCAAGGATCATCAATTTGGAAATAATATACTGGGTAGTAGAGAGAGTGTCAGTGCCTTTCAAAAGAAGGATTTTGATCGTTTTATTGATGAAAATATAGACACCTCTAGGATCGTTTTTTCATCTATGGGTAATTACTCGATGAAACAGTTACTGATGTCTGTTGAAAAATGTTTGGGAGCCATTCCTGCAAAAGAACGCTTGAGAAAACGAGCTGCAGTTAACGTTCACCAACCAGTTTTATTAAATGAAAAGAAGGAGCTCCTTCAAGCGCATGTTGGTATAGGAACAAGAGCTTTTCCTATGCATTCGGATGATAGAGTACCTTTTTTCGTATTGAACAATATCTTGGGAGGGCAGAGCATGACTTCTAAGCTCAACATGTCTTTGCGCGAAAAGTATGGGTTGGTTTACAACGTAGAGTCCAACTATCAAACCTATTCTGATACCGGGATGTTTTCGATATTTTATGCCACTGAAGGAAATAAAGTTAAGAAGTCGTTAGACCTAATTCAAAAGGAATTAAAGAAAATGGGAGAAGTGGAGCTTACTCCAACACAACTTGTCAAGGCCAAAGAGCAGATCAAAGGCCAAATGGCGATGGCAGAAGAGAATAATCAGAACTTCATGTTGATGATGGCAAAGAGTATGCTTGACTTTGATAAAATTGATACGATGGAACATGTGTTTAGAAAGGTGGATGAAGTTTCATCAACTAAGCTTGTAGAGTTGTCACAACAGGTGTTGCAATTAGATCAAATGTCCATATTGGTCTATGAACCTAGCTGATGATAACTAAGTTGGTAATGGTTTTTCAAATTAGTATATTCTCTTAATTTAAATTGATTAAATATTTCTTATCCAGCCTGTGAAAAATATTATAACTACAGATTGTCAGACTTCAGGTGTTTTGAGTATTACTCAAGTACATTCTAAAAGTGTATTTGACCGTTTGATATTCGTGATTCTGTTAATTGTTGGTATGACCAGTCGTTTACAGGCGCAAGAAGAATCAGACTTTTTAAGTGCTGTCAACCAACCTCATCGAATAGAATTCGAAATTAACTCACAAGACATAGACATTCAGATTATTCCTGCTGATGAGCAAGGTTTGTTATTGGTTAGGCAGAGCACCATCAGATATGAAAGTGGTTTTTTATGGAAGTTGTATTTACTAGATTCAACCCTCAATGAAGTTTGGAGCCGTGACTTAACGGTGGAGTTTGGGATGAATTACTTGGGGTATGATTTCAATGGGGAGTCATTTTTACTCCTCTTTGGTAAGAACCAATACAAGTTGGAAGAAATGCTGGTACGCAAAGTGGACTTGGTAGATGGTCTTGTGTCAGACTTTCAAGTGAATACCGTATTGCCTTTAGAACTGACTCATTTTGAAGTAGTGGGGCATTCGTTGTTGTTTGGCGGCAAGTCCAGTAACAGGCCAGTGGTGGTGTTTTATAATCTTTACGAAAAAAAGCCCAAAGTCCTGCCTGGTATATACAATAATAAGAGCAAAATAGTGAGTATTGTCACAGATGATAAGTTGGATATATTTACTGTAGTAGTCAATGAAAGAAATCAAAACAAGACGATAACACTCTCCTTGAAGATGTTTACCAGTGATGGGAGGTCGATCAACTCCACGACTTTGAAATCTGAATTTGAAAAGAGTCTAATTGATGGTGTGCCAACCACTTTTCCAAATGGGACTCAATATGTTGTAGGGACTTACTCAAAGAGGGAAAGTGAGGTTTCTAGAGGGTTGTACTTGGCCAAATTGGATAAGGGTGAGCAAGTGTATATTAAATATCATAGCTATGGTGATTTAGAGAATTTTTTCTCCTATTTGAAAGACAAACAGGAAGAAAAAATGAAGAGTAAAATCGAAAAAAAGAAGATCAATGGAAAAGACATGAAGTTGAATTATCGATTAATGGTGCATGATATGGTCAAACGGGGAGATGAATATATCATGATCGGGGAGGTATATTATCCTAAATATTCTAGCAATACAGCTATCAAGAGTAATTTTAATGATCCATATATGAATCAGCCTATGCCTGCTGATGCCAAATTGTTGGGTTACAATTACACGCATGCTGTAGTGGTAGGGTTCAATGAGAGTGGTGATGTGATTTGGGATAACAGTTTTGAGATTAACGATGTATTGGTATTTCCATTGATTGAGAATGTACAGGTAAGTGTCGAAGAAGAAAAAATAGTTCTAATGTATGCTTTTGAAAATTCGTTGAAGTCTAAAATTATTAAAGGGGATAGTGTATTGGAAGGAAAGGCGGTCAACGATATTAGACTAACGTATGAATATGATGAAGTGAAGTCAACCAACCTTGGAACGGAAGGGATTAAAAAGTGGTATGAGTATTATTTTTATGCATATGGAGTACAAAAGATCAAAAACACCCAAGATCACGATGTTAAATTGAATCGTAAAGTGTTCTATATCAATAAAGTGCATTACTAATAAATTTATAGTAATTGATTGTTTTAATACTCTAAATCTAATTTCTATATTTGCCTAACTAATTAGCACATGCAAAAAAGACTTTTACTTAATAGCAAGCACTTAAGTATCACCATTTCACGCCTTTGTCATCAGCTGATTGAAAATCACATCAATTTTGAAAATACTGTATTACTTGGTTTACAACCAAGAGGTATTTACTTAGCAGAGAGAATCAAAGCAGAGATAGAGAAAGTGGTGAAAAAGCCAATCGAACTGGGGTATTTGGATATCACCTTTTATCGAGACGACTTTAGACGTAGAGACGAGCCATTGTCTCCTAACGAAACCAAAATTCCATTCATCATTGAGGACAAAAACGTTATTTTGATTGATGATGTACTGTATACTGGCAGATCTGTCAAGTCTGCGATGGATGCAATGAGTGCATTTGGACGGCCTTCAAAAGTTGAGTTTTTAACACTGGTAGATAGAATACATACACGAGACCTGCCGGTGCAAGCTAATTATGTGGGTAAGCATGTGAACACCGTGTTCTCACAAAAAGTATTAGTAGAGCTGGTGGAACAGGGTAAAAAAGAAGATAAAATTTGGTTGATTGATAATTCAGAAGAATGAGCCAGTTAAGTACTAAGCATTTATTGGGTATCAAGGATCTTACTAGAGAAGATATTCAATTGATTTTCGAAACGGCGGATAATTTTAAAGACGTCATCAATAGACCGATAAAAAAGGTCCCCTCTCTGAGAGATATTACTATTGCCAATGTGTTTTTTGAAAATTCGACTAGGACGAGATTGTCTTTCGAATTAGCTGAAAAAAGACTCTCTGCTGATGTGATAAATTTCTCAGCCTCTAGTAGTTCGGTAAAAAAGGGAGAGACACTATTGGATACTGTTAATAACATATTAGCTATGAAAGTTGATATGATTGTGATGAGACATGGTTCACCAGGTGCGCCTAATTTTTTGGCAAAACATATTGATGCTAATATTGTCAATGCAGGAGATGGAACACACGAACATCCTACTCAGGCCTTGCTGGACACGTACTCTATGCGCGAAAAGGTGGGCGATTTGGCAGGTAAAAAAGTGGCCATCATCGGAGATATTGTTCACTCGAGAGTAGCACTGTCCAATATATTCGCACTTCAAAAATTGGGTGCAGAGGTAATGATATGCGGGCCAGCAACCTTGGTGCCTAAGTATATCACTTCATTTGGTGTTAAAGTGATCTCTGATGTTAAAAAAGCATTGGAGTGGTGCGATATTGCGAATATTCTTCGTATTCAACTAGAGCGGCAGCAAATCAAATATTTTCCTTCGCTTAGAGAATACTCATTGTATTTCGGTGTGAATAAGGAGCTTTTAGACGGCTTAAACAAAGAGATTGTTATCATGCACCCTGGGCCAATCAATAGGGGCGTTGAGATTACCAGTGATGTGGCAGATTCAGAACATTCTATTATTTTGGATCAAGTTGAGAACGGAGTGGCTACTAGAATGGCCGTTTTATACCTTCTAGCAAATCAATCAGGTTAGTTGTTCATATCTTGCTTAATCCGTTGTTGATCAAAAATTCGCCATATAGAATTTTGAAATCTTCTACATCAGGGTTTTGTTCTAAAATCTCTTCATATTCAGTAATAGCATCTAAAAGAAGGTTATTTTCTTCATAGAAGATAGCATGGATAAGTTTGTTGAGTGAAGTATTATTTGGAGTTACAGATTTGAGCATTTCTAACTCATTTTCTATTTTTGTGTAACTGGCAGATGACAGCCTTTCGATTCCATGAGTAGGAGAGAAGAGGTCGTCATTTCCTTTTACTTTGATACTTAAAGTAATAAGGTCTTCGCCTGAAAGATTTTCATCATTGAAATTCATGTACAAGTACGGTTTATCTGACTCAGCAATGAATATCTCTTCATCAAACATGTTTTTGACAGTGATCAAATAGTAGGCATCCTCACTGATTGATGTCCATCGGATGATGGCTTCAGAATTAAAAACGCTCACCGAATTAGGTAGCATAACGCTGATAGAAGAGCCATTTGATCTTTCAACAGCTCCTGTTGCTTTCATGTTGTTTCGATAGTTTCCATTTACATCAGTGTTACTATTATTCATCTTATTCAGAACAAATTTTGCGTACTTGTCCGCGACGGAGCTTTGGGCATTAGTCAGTTGGGCTGTCAATTCTTCTATTGTGAATGTGCCAGGTTTCTTAACCTCAAGAGTTTTACCAGTCTTATGCATCAAACCGATATAGGCGTTGTTTCCAACTATGATTTTATCCTTAGCATTTAACTTTAGACCAGTTCTGATGAAAGTAGGAGTGGCTTCTCCTTTGATAACTTTGTTAGCTCCTTTGTTAGCTAATACACGGTATTCAAATCCTTGTCCCAAAACTAAGTTCGAAATGAAAATCCCTAAACAGATTAAAATGAATTCCTTTTTCATAAGCACACTTAATTAATTGCGGTTGTCAAGATGGTTTGTAAATGTAAAAGAAATGTAGCTAGTTCTATTGTCTCATAGAATTAAAAAAGCCATTCGTCTGATGACAAATGGCTCAATTCATTAATTTATTTCTCTACGCTTCTGAAAGCTATTGAAGATTATTGCTAATCAAGAAGTTGTCATATAAGATTTTGAAATCATCTACTTCCGGAGACAATGCGATTGCTTTTTCATATTGAGTAATAGCATCTAATAAAAGGTTGTTTTCTTCGTAGAAAGATGCGTAAATCAATTTGTTTAATGGAGAATCATCGTTCTGTGGAACATCAGCCTTCAAAGCGTCTAAGCTAGCATTGATTGCAGCTGCGTCATCTGGAGAGACTCTTTTGATACCATAATCACTAGAGACAACAGTTCCGTTATCCTTCACCTTTACATTCAAAATGACCAATCTTTCACTTGCCAATTTCTCGTTATCAAAATCGATTAAAAGGCTAGTTGCAGCAGTTTCTGAAGTGAAGATTTCCTCGTCAAAAATGTTCTTGATACTTACAATGTAAGTTGGATTTTCTACTTCCTCAGTTCCTGCCCATCTGACAATAGCTTCTGAATTCAAAACATCAACAGAACTAGGAAGCATTACTCTGATCGAACCACTAGAAGTAGCTCTTTCTACTGCTCCAGTAGCTTTCATGTTTTGTCGATAATCTTTATTTACATCACCATCACCTTCGTTCATTTTATTCATTACGAACTGAGCATATTTGTTGGCAACATCATTTTGTGTGCTAGCCAACTTAGATTCTAGGTCTGTGATTTTGGTAACGCCAGCGTTTCTTACTTCAATGGTTCTTCCGGTTTTATGCATTAGACCGATATATGCACCATCAGCAGCTATTATCTCGTCACCGCTCATTAGAGTAGCACCTGTTTTTAATGATATAGTTTCGCCACTTGTAGCTTTCTTTACTTGATTTAATCCTTTACTGGCTAATACTCTAAAAACAAACCCTTGTCCAAAGCTGGTATTGACTAGAAAGAATATCAAAAGAGTAGTATAAAATATTTTAGTTCTCATGATATATAATATTAATGAATTACAAAATTACAATTTCTTTAATTGACTTAAATCCTTTCTCCCTTCTTTTGTTAGAAGATTTTTTACTACCCCAAAGTAAACCTCCAGAGCATCACCGACTATCAGTACGGCCAATATGGCCCATGTAGTATCAATTTTAAAGCTATAGGCGTTGAAAACAACTAATCCTATGGTAAACAACGCAAAAGCCTCTATTAATTGTATAAGTTTTGATAAACCATCATACCATTTAGGCATTATATGGTATATGTAGGACATCAAGACAATGTTGAAATACAATATAATAATAGTGAAAAAGTATACCCAATTGTCTTGCATGCTGTCAATGTAATCTTCTGCCATGATCATTGAGATCGCATTGGCATGAACAACTCCTCCAAACATGTCTGCATGACCTTTACCTGCATATTTTGAGTTCAAAGGTGTGAAGTATTTATCTTCTAATGCTTGTCTGTCGCCAAGTTCAGAGCCTAGGAAACAGAAAAGTACCATCTTGTCTTTGATTAAATCAGGAGTAAATTCTCCATTTAAAACTTGATACCAATCAAGTGCAAAGTAAGTGATAGGAGCATCTGTCGCCCCGTAATCGAAAATATTACCTCTATAGTTAATGGTTTCAATTTCTTTTTGTCTTGCCAAGAATTTTTCAGCTTTTTCGGGTGCGAACTTCTCTACCATTTTGACAGATAAAGCGTATTCGGTTTGATCCTTTACAGATTGTACTGGGGTGAAATCTCTACATACTTTAATGTCATCTTGGTCAGCGGCTCCTGTAATGAAATTTGCAAATGCTGTTTCAGCATTGAAAGTGAAAATTTCGTGAGAGGTGATTATTGAATCAAATCCATTTTCTACAGGCTTGAGCAATTTACTTACCATCACAAGGTTTTCAATTTGAGCGAAGGCAGCGGATAAAGCCATGTCACCCAAGGTATCTTCTTTCAAATTGTAGAAAAACATATCCATTCCGACTACTTTTGGTTGAGCCAAATTGACGATATTGACTAAGTCAGCAATTCCTTGTCTGGGTAATGTTCCAACGTTGATAATTATTAGATCTTCTTCTCCAACAGCATCAGCTTTCAATTTGGAAAATACAATATCTGTATTTTCCATGTCTGCAAAAGCTTCACTGATAGGGTCAAAGATGTCAAATATTTTGAAGGCAGTAACTTGGGTGACTAAAAAAGCTATGAGCACTATGAATACAAATCCATATATAGTATCAAGCCAGAATTTTTTAAACATTACTTATTGGTTTTGGTTAAGTCTTAGTATCACAACCCTTTAAAAGCCTAATTACTTTGTAAAGATAGAAAAACACATCATTTTTAAATGAAACACTTATGATTACTCGATGAATCATGTCATTTCAAGCATAAACATAAGTAATCCTTAGAAAAGAACTTGAATTATTGAAAGTACTTATGTGTTTTTAAGCAGATTACCTAAGGATTAGTTCATTTGCCTATGCTAATTGAAGATCAGCAAACTCAAATATGGCGGGAGAGTCAATAACATTTAATGGAGGATATTCTACTCTTATAGAATCATGGATTTTGAATTTAATAGGAGATTTGAATATTGGTCCTTGATATACAAACGTATGGAATTCACCATTTTCACCACAAGGGTCAACCGAACGCTCAAATGAATTTACCAGTTCATCATCGATCATTCTCCCACAAATTGAATGCTGGAATAATGCTGTATTTGCCGCACATATGATGGTTTTGAAATCGGATGAAAGAAAACCGTCAATTAACTGCTTTGTATTTTGTTTCCAAAGTGGATATACACCTTTTAGCTTGTTTGCTTCAAGAATTTGATCTCGATATGCTTTTAGATCTTCTAAAAAAATGTCGCCAAATCCTATATGGTAAACTTCTCTATTGTACAAAGAGCTATAATACTTATTAAGTGCTTTTTCATATTCATTATTAGTTGATGAAGGAGGTATTGATAGGAAGGTGATAGGATATCCAATAGAGTCAGCTTGAGCTTGGATGAGTTCTTTGGATATGCCATGCATCGATACTCTGTCATTCGAAGATGATATAGCGGTGTGTAATTCAACGATCTCGAATTGGTCATCTTGCATGATGTGTTGCAACATCATGGCAGAGTCTTTTCCTCCACTCCAACTAATACTTATTCGTTTCTTCATTTTTTATTCATATAAACAAGTTGGTCTTCAAATTCAGAAAAATTGATACATGAGATGCTACCGTAATCAATTTGCAATTTGAAACTATCCTTTAAAGGCAGGCCAATTGTGTTGGCAATCATAGCTCTTATGGGGCCTGCGTGAGAGATAATAGCAACCGTGTCGTATTGTTTCAATTTGAGTTCTTCCATGAGTTCTTTTAATCTTATGGATAGGTCTTGATAAGATTCACCATTAGGGGGAGGGGTAGTTACAAAGTCTGACATCCATGGAGTCATCTCTTTTTGAGGGATTGAATTCCAAGGCTTAAGTTCCCAATCCCCGAAACTCAACTCTTTGAGTCGATCATCAGTATTGTACACTGTTGAAATACTATTTGCTAAAGAAGTACATCTTATCAAAGGGCTGGATAATACAAGATCAAAATCATCAGGTAAATGCTCTTTTAATGCTACTGATTCATTTACAAATGAGTCAGTTAATGGAATATCACTTTGTCCATAACAAATACCTTTTTCTATGTCAGGCGTGGTGTGACGAATCAAATATATTTCCATACTGCTAATAACGTCAGGTAAATCATGATTTCAGAAACCTGTTGGAGGGTGCCTAGGCAATCGCCAGTATATCCACCAATCCATTTTTTGAAGTATCTAGAAAAATACCATTTGGTGAATAGTAACACAGGTATTAAGACGAGTGTCCAAGTGCTACAGACTAATACTAAACTAGAAAAGCCAATGATATTTGCTAAAGTAAACGACCATCCGGTCATTTGTTGAGCGATTGGTTTTGCTTTCGAATCTTCATTTTCTCTGACGTATTCATCTGTATATATCATCCATACTACTGTGGTTCTACTCAGTGTATGCCCTAGTATCATAATTATAACAGTGTCCACTGTTGATAGTAGCTGAGATAATTCAAACAGTGCGAAAAACTTGATTCCTAAGGCCAAGAATAGACCCATAACACCATACGCGCCAGTAGCCGAATCTTTCATTATAGTTAGAATCTTGGCTTTGGTCCAACCTCCACCAAATCCATCACAGACATCTGCAATTGCATCTTCATGGAATCCTCCTGTCATCATGATCGTACTCAACATGGAGAGTAAAAGGGCAATACTGGCAGGCAGAATTTGACTTAAACCATAAAATGTAAGCCCGCCAGTCAAACCTACTAGCCAACCAATAAGAGGGAAATACCTTGTTGCTTTATTCAAATACTCTGCTCTGTGATCCACCCATTTGGGACATGGGATTCTTGTATAGAACATCAATGCAGTGAGGAATATATGAATTTCTTTCATACTATGATTTATGAGATACTTCAGCGCTTTCGAAACTTGCCATTTCATTCATGAAAGCAATACTTGACTTTATCAATGGGTAGGCCAAAGCACAACCTGTTCCTTCTCCGAGTCTCATGTCTAGTTTTAATATGGGGAGGGCTTTTAGATGTGACAGTATTTTTTGGTGTCCCTGTTCATTGGATTGATGAGAGAAGATGGCATAGTCACCAATGTTGGTGTATAGATGCTGGGCCATCAAGAACACTGCACTAGTAATGAACCCATCAACGATAATAGTCATTTTGTTTTCTGCTGCCTGAAGATATGCTCCTAGCATCATAGCCATTTCAAAACCAGCGACTGATCGAAAAAACTCTAAAGGTTGATTTAGCTTCTCTTTATGAAAATGAACAACTGATGCTAGTACTTCTTGTTTATTTTTCAACCCTTCAGCATCTAAACCGGTTCCTTTTCCTACACAATCAGAAATGTCTAAATTCATGAGGCAAGACATGATTAAGCTAGCAGCTGAGGTATTACCAATCCCCATTTCTCCAAAACCTATGATATTGCACCCTTTTGAGAATTTTTCATCTACAATTTGAACACCTGCTTCTATGGCTTGATCAAATTCTAATGACGTCATCGCTTCACTTGTCAAGCTATTCTTAGTGCTGTGATTGATTTTCTTGTTGGTTAGTTTAGAATTATGATCAAAATCGAAATTGACCCCTGCGTCTATAATTTGAAGATCTATGTTGTTTTGTTTGCAAAATACGTTGATAGCAGCACCTCCATTAAGGAAATTAAGCACCATCTGGTGTGTCACTTCAGGAGGGTAAGCACTAACGCCAGCTTGGGCTAGACCATGATCCCCTGCAAAAACAACTATACTAGGTTTGACTAGTTCTGGATCGAGGGATTGTTGCGTCACGCAAATTTTCTTAGTAATTGTTTCCAAATCACCAAGAGCTTCCAATGGTTTGGTTTTAAAATTTATCTTATGTTGAATTTCTTTTAATATAGAAGTGTCTAATGCGGAGATGTTAAATTTCTTCATGCTGGATATTTTGATTGTATGGGTAAGCCTGATACCATGAAATATGCACTGTCTGATGCTTCGGCTATCATTTGATTGGTCCAACCCTGTAATTCAACAAAGTCACGGCCCATTTTTGACTCTGCATGTAGTCCCATTCCTATTTCATTGGAAATAATAATGAGATGACCGTTGTAATTTTTAATTTTTGAAAATTCTTGTTGCACTTCAATGAAAGAAGCATCTCTACCATATTTGTGTTTAGTGAATATGTTGGTGATCCATAAAGTGACACAGTCAATCACCACAATTTTGTTTTCGGGTAGTACACTGTCTAAGTGTATCTCTTCTTCTATAGAGGTCCATCTCTCATCACGGTCAGATTGATGACGTTCCACACGTTCTTTGAAATCATCATCCCAGATTTTGGCAGTAGCTAAGTAGTAGGGAGTCTGAGTTATACTTAGTGCCATTTTTTGTGCAAAAGAAGATTTGCCTGATCGTTCGCCTCCTGAGATGTATGTTATCATAATAAAAGAGTGGCACTATTTATAAATAGTGCCACTTGATTGATTTAGGGTTTTGTATTAGTATCCTATTCCATTTGGTCCGATACCAACTTCAAATTCATCATAAAAAATACCTTCGATACTGTATCTTTTGATGCTTCCGTTGCTACTAAAACTTGGAGAAGAACAACCTATGATCTCATTCTCTGATGCATCAATTGATAGTCCATAGAAAGACTCTGATATGATCTCAGTGAAAGATGTATGGTCACTGTTTGCATCAACAGAAGTTGATAAGATACTTACGCCTTCCTTGTAGTTAAATACTAATGTGCTGCCTGATGCATCAATGTTGAGTGCTTTTGGGCCAACACCTATTTCAGATGCTTCTATTTTAATTTCAACTTCATCATTGTTGTTGATTTTAGCTATGAAAGCTGGAGTTGAGTTCTCTAAGTCAATAGACCAATCGTCATTGTAAGCTGATGCACCTTTACCAGCTACCCAGATATTGTTTTCTGAATCAATTATGATAGATGAGGGGTTATCACCAACTTCTATTTCGCTATCAAGCTTGTGTGTATCAGTATTTATCACTGCTACTTTGTTGGAATATCCCCAGCCACCATCTAATGCAACATAAACCTTGTTGTCTTTTTTGACCATTTGGTTTGGACCATTGCCAGTCGAAATAGTTTGAATAATTTCATTATTTTTCAAGTCAAGAACCTTTATTGTTCCGGTTGTGCCATCTGCACCCCAATCAGAAAGGTATGCTTGATCATTTCCAATTCCAATTACGTATCGTGGTGAAGTGATACCATCGGAAGCATCAAGTGTATAAAGTAATTCACCTGTATTAATACTGATAACTTCAATCTTAGCACTGTTTTGAACCACTATGTATCCTTTGTTTTCAATAATACTCATGGATTGTGCTTGATCACCAAGAGGTTTATGATTTAAAGTGTTAAAAAGGTTGTTTGTGACTGTACTGCTTTCTTCATCGAAAAATGAAAGACTAGCATTA
>JAOPTS010000277.1:0-11255 GCA_051531955.1 Reichenbachiella sp. | reverse complement strand
AAAAAAAGAAGGTAAAAAAAAGATTTTAACATTGCCGTATGCCCCAGATGATGACGCAGACATTGAAACTATGACAACGATACTTGTACGCATGAGTACAAGTAAAAATCCGCTTGTGCGTAGCTCTGCCGCGCGGTTAATGCAAAAGGATGATAAGGAGCGTTCAGGGGTGATCTCAAGTGCACAGGCCAACACGCATTTCCTTGATAGCCCAATGCTCCGTAAAAATTTAGAACGCTCTGATTTCTCATTTAAAGACCTTAAAACAGGAGATAAACCCGTCACAGTTTATCTTGTTTTGCCTCTTGATAGGTTGCCGACATTTAATAGATGGTTACGTTTGAATGTTGTAACAGCACTCAAAGATTTAATGCGTATCCCACACCCTAAAGATACCCCACAGGTACGCATAATATTGGATGAATTTGCAGCCCTAGAACGGCTTGATATTGTTGAAAAAGCATATGGTACTATGGCAGGGTTAGGAGTTCAACTGTGTGCTATTACGCAAGATTTGGCACAAATGGAAAGGCTTTACGGGAAGAGCTGGCAAACCTTCATTTCAAATGCGGGTGTTTTCCAATATTTTGGCAGTCGTGATAAAATGACAGCGGATTATGCTTCTAGTTTAACGGGTGTTGCGACAATGAAAAAACGGTCATTTTCTACATCTCGCGGTTCTTCGGGGGGCGGGAGTTCATCGAGTGAATCAACATCATATGATGACGTCCAAAGACCTCTTGCCTTTCCTGACGAATTAATGACCTTGCCACGGCATAGACAATTGTTGTTTATTGAAAACCGCCACCCAGTGGTTTCAGATAAAATTTATTGGTATCAAAATTCAAGATTGAAAGCACTGCAAACGGGCACGTCAATTACAAAAAATGAAGAGAAAGTTCTTAAAGATGAAGCTGATTTTTATGAGGATAGCTTAAAATCTAAAAAGGTAAATGAGCCCATATTCAATTTTGATTCATCATTACTTAAAAAGTTTTCCAAAATGATGATTGAACCTCAAAAAACCACCCCAGAGGATTTTGCAAAAGCTCGAGAGGAGAAAGCAAAAAAAAATACTAAAGAGGATAAAAAAGACTAGCTTTCAAGGGCATCTGATATGGTTTTGTTGAGGTCATCATTGATCTTAATTTTATTTTCGAAAACCACCCCTTTTTCTTCCATTTTATCTTTTAAATGGCGTTCATATAGGATTTCTAGGTATGCCATTAATGTAATGTCTAATCCTTCTCCCCAGTCTTGTTCTATAACAGATTCAACCATGCCTTTTTGGCTTGAGTGAAGATATTTTTTTGCCATTGTAAGACACCACCAATGCCATTCATGCATTCTAAATATGCGCGTTGAACCGTCAGGCATTGGGAGAGGTTTTTCGGAATATTCAGCAGGGTTTTCTTCGTGTGTATTGTCAGTCATCGAGTAGAATACCTCTCATTAAATTATGATCTATTATTGTACCTTATTTGGATTAACTTTATCAAATTTTTCTTTTTATGAATTAAAGGTGAGAGGCATATTTATATGCCTCTCTGCCCTTTGGCGAGAACGGGGGGCAGAATGGAAAGTAAAATCGTCATGAATTTGGTGCGGGCGCAGGGAGTAAAGCGAGTGAGCCACGGTCATGGCTATTTTACTTGGAATGGCGTTGGGGGCAGCGCCCCCAGAATTTTTATTTAAAGCAATCGGCGTAGCCGATTTTCAATTTACCGTCCGCGCGACCTATCGTTGAAATTTTTATTTAAGTCTTTTGACTGTGCTTTCTCTTGGCGTTGTTTGGCAAATTTTTCCCTTTGTTTTTGCATCCTTGTATCTGTCTCAACATCACGGTCAACGTCTTGGCGCATTCCCGCCATTTTACCTCTTGGTACAAGCTTGGGGGATGGGAGTTTTGGAGGCGGTCTATCCTGCTGCTTTTCTGCTTCGCCCTTTGCAGCGGTATTATATTTATTTTTTAAGTCATGTTGGTCAGTCATATATTTCTCAAAAGATAGAGCAAGGAGTGGTTGAAATTATATATTGCAATTGTAGTTATGTCTTTGTATATTACGTAAAGTTAAAATAAGAGTAGGGCGCACTTTTGGGTTTTGTTCCAAAACCCGTGCTTTACGCAAACATTGGTGTTAATTTTCAATGATCGGAGCTATGTAATATCGCGATATATTCCCTCAATATTACATCCGTTGGCAAGTCCACACATGCCACAGGAACAGCAGGCGCGCATGTTCGATACATTGCGCGGGAACGTGCGGAGCCTGAAATCATTTCAAAGCATATGCCCAATAATCCAAATGCCGCGCGGGCATGGATGAATGAGCATGAAACAGCTGACAGAAAAAATGCCCGTGTCTGTGATAAAATCCGCATTGCTCTCCCTCGTGAACTGGACGAGGCGCAACGCTTAAAATTAGTGCAAGAATTTTGTCACGATATTACAGGTGATCAAGTGCCATATTTTGTGGCTATCCACCAAACAGGCAAAGACGCACATAATCCTCATGCTCATATTATCATTCGTGATCGTGATGTCGAGACAGGCAAACGGGTTTTGAAATGGTCAGATAACAAACGAGATCGAGTAAAAGCGGGATTGCCTGTGAATGCCGTAGACCATATTAGGGAGCGTTGGGAAACGCTCGCAAATACAGCGCTCGAGCGTGAGGGCATTAATGCACGAATTGACAGGCGCAGCCTAGAAGATCAAGGGGTCGATAGGATTCCAACAATCCATGTCGGAGCGAAAGCCCAGCATATTGAAAATATGGTGCAACGCCCCGATAGCTCCAACCGCGCGGAAAAATCATGGTGGCGATCATATCGTGATGAAACCCCCTATGAATTTATCGATTTAGGCAGGACACGCCAAGAGCGTAACACTCAAATTATTGACTTAAATTTAGAACGTGCATCTCGTTCGCCAGATTTTGCCACGCGGGAACGTGCAAAATTACAAAAATCCTTGGCACAAGACGAGCGTATTGTGGAAAGGGAATTGATTACACAAGCTCGACAACATACGCATGAAGAGCGTATATTGCGCGGTGAGTATCGCAATAATTGGGTTAAAGCTAAGACTCTAGCAAAAAGCGAAGAACAAGCGACACGGTCTGATTTAGCGCAAAGATGGCGCAAAGATCGGATGACATTACGAGATGACCACGCCAAAGACCGAGACGATTTGAAAGATAAACACCGGACTTTTAAATCTCGATTTATGCGGGTCGTTGATATTACCGGTCGCACTCGGGTGAAGCATAAAACAGAGCAGAGCGATTTAAAAAAGGCACAGGCGCGAGCAAGAGGCAATATGGTACAATCGTACCATTCCACCAAAACCACTCTTCTTGGCGCTGTTGAGAGCCGCCACAAGCCTATTTTAAAAGATATTCAGCAAGGATACAAACAAGCCCAACGAGGGCTTGAAGATCGTCACTATCCTATGAGGGAACAAGCCGATAAATTGCGTCAAGAACAAGCTAAAGAGCGTCTATTGGCTGAAAAACGGCTTGATGCGGCTTTAAAACAAATTGAGCAACAAAATAAGAGTAGGCGACAAAACTTAAAACAGCCAAGAATGCGTTAGGTTACCCATAACACTCTTACTAATAGTGTTATTTAAAATAGTTTGTCTTGTTATAATTTCAGTCAATACCCCATCTAAATGAAATTAAAAGAGAGGCACTACTCTACCACTGTAATTGGAATAATCTAGAGTCCCTATTTGATGAATATCAGCGGTAACCCTGTCATACATTTTTTTGCATTCTTGTGAGCAAACAACGTTTTTTTCATTCTTTGGCACAGGAATATACACTCCACAATGGGTGCATTGTCCTTCGAGCCACTCAATATTTGTATGTTTTCGTTGTGCTCTTTCCATCAATAAAGATAATCGTTGCCCTTCTAGATAACGGTCAAAGTCATTTTGATGAACGCGCCAACTGCTTCCTACTTTCAAACCTATAAGCTCTCCGTTTCGCAACCAATCTCGGACGGTTTTTGCTGTGACACTGAGCTCTTTAGCAATGATTTCTGGTGTTATATATACGTTCATTTTAATACCTTAATATTTTTGACGAATCAGGTTCGATACATTTCTAATTGAGTGATAACACATTTTAAATGTATATAAAAGCACTTAATGTTCATCGATGTATAAAATAATTTTTTTAATTAAAAAATGTTCATAAAGTTCGTAGCGTTCGTAGTGTTCGTATGTAATTTACATCTATTAAGAAAGAAAAGGGCTGATATGAGATAAGGAGACACTATTAATAATAGTGTCTTATATGGGCGAAATGAGATTGTATGACACTATAGGCAGTAGGCTATATTTGGAGGCAGAGGAACGGGCTGTGTTTCTCGATGTTGCACGCAACTTAAGGGATGCCTTATGATAGGTTGTAACTATTCTTCGGGTGGCTTTATAAATAGTTGATATATAACGATTATATTTTACCTTGAAACTATCATAAGGGTACGTCATAAATTGTGTATGAAAATTGGATATGTGCGAGTCTCAGATAATGAGCAAACCCAAGCCCTACAGATTGACGCTTTGAATGACGTTAAATGTGATGTTATTTATGGTGATCATGGCGTATCTGGCACGGTTACAGAGCGTAAAGGATTGAATGAGGTACTTGAGGCACTCAAAGACGGTGATACGCTTGTCGTGTGGAAGATTGACCGCCTTGGCCGTTCGACTATTCATTTACTTTTGCTCCTCGATGAATTGCGACAACGGGGCGTTGATTTTATTGCCATCACACAAGGCATAAATACCACCACAGCGTCAGGACGGATGATGTTTAGTATGTTGGCCGTGTTTGCTGAATTTGAACGCGAGACAATCGCGGAGCGCACAAAGGCAGGAATGCAGGCCGCTAAAAAGCGTGGAACGCATATAGGACGACCATTTAAGTTAACGGGTGAACAGGTTACACATGCTCACAAGATGATTGAATCAGGTCAAGAAACCATAACGAGTATGGCGCGGTTATATGGGGTTGTGCCGTTGACGTTATCGCGAGCGCTTAAGTCTCACTGAAATAGTAACCACCCTTAGAGTTTACGAACACACTATTTTAGTTACTTAAGCCTGATCAATTAAGAAATAACCCTTAATTTTATTTAAAAACACTTATACTTTTAAGTTGAACTAAAATAAGATAATTATATCACAACAATTTGATTTTTTCTTTTCACCCAAAACAGACAGTAAAATTTTCATGAAGTTTAAAATTAAAAATTTAGGGGCAGTAAAGAGTGCTGACATTGAGTTAAGTGACCTTACTATTATTTCTGGGGACAATAATACTGGAAAGACATATATAGCATATGCAATTTATTCTTTTCTAACTACTGCTCATGAGACCATTCAGTTTGAGTTTGAGGATGAGTTTTTAGAAAGTTTGATAGAAAACGGACAGGCTAAATTGAAACTAGATGGGTTGAATCAAATGTGGCTCAGTGCCGTTGAAAATTCTTTTTCACTGTTTAAAGAAATTGTTCCGCAAATATTTTCAACAGATAGTGATTTTTTTACGAATTTCAGTCTCACCTCTGATATTGGACGAGATTTTAAACTTGATGAACTGTATTCTAGTGCAGAATTTCGTACAAAAACTAATATTGGCAAAAAAGGTAAGGTGATATTAAAGTTAGATGACGCGACTAAAAACTTTCTTATAATCTCGTTGGAAAATTTAGAAGAAATCCCAAGTTTCGTCTTGGGAAATATTTTAAGTAGGTTAATTGTGGAGGAAGTGATTTCTCTTATTTTTGGCAATATATATGTTTCTCCTGCAGAAAGGCTAGGAGTATCACTATTTTATAAGGAACTCGATGCCACAAAAAATACAATTATAGAAATCCTTCAAGAACGAGAAGATTCTAAAAAACCTAATCAGTTGAATCCATTCGATATGCTTGAGAAAATCACTGCTCGTTACGTTAAGCCTGTAAAAGATAATATTGCACATATTAGAGATTTAGAGGAAATAGAAAAAAGTGGACTCGGTCATTTAGCAAAAGAGAATAAGGCATTTCACCTCTATATAGAGAAAATGGTGGGCGGTCGCTTCACTGCAAAAAACGGTCTAAAATTTATATCGAGCAAACGAGGAGATGATCGTCATGAAACTCCACTACATTTGGCATCAGCTTCTTTACGTTCGATTATAGATATTTATTTTTATATAAAATATCAGGCTAAGCATAATGATTTGATGATTATTGATGAACCAGAAGAACATTTGTCTCCTAAAAACCAAGTGCTAATGGCTCGATTTATTGGAGCACTTACAAATGCTGGAATCAGAGTGTTCATAACAACACACAGTGATATTATCATAAGAGAAATAAACAACTTAATACTGCTCAACAAAAACTTTAAAGATAAAGATAAATTTTTAAAAAAACATTACTCAAATAATCTGAAATTTGAATTAGACTGTAAAAAAATAAAAGTATTTCAAATTAATGATAAAGGAAAAACAGAACTTTGCATGATTACTGAAGAAGGTATCGAGGTCAGTCTGTTTGATGATACTATTGATAAGTTAAACTGGATTAATACAGAGCTTTCTTATTTGACTGAAAGTTCCACATTTGATGAATAATTTTAACAACTTGAAGAATTGTTTTTCAGACACTGATAGTATTATCCATTCCTCTGATGCGGGAGACTGTCATGCAATTCTAGAAGAACGGGCAGAAAATCAAAAAATCATTCTGAATTTTGAAGATTATGATGATTGGTTTATTGTAAAATTTGAACCTAGAGATAGTGCTAGAGGGGCTGAAAAAAAATGCAGAAGTATTTGGTCGCACTTTTTAACCAATAAATATGGTATCCAATGTAGATTAGACTATGTCATATTTATTCATAATAATAATAATTTAAATCTATATTTTGTAGAATTAAAATCGGGTAAGATTAAAGCAAACGATATAGAAAAAAAATCTATATCTACTACCTGTTTTGTAAATTTTATTCTTGAATTAACAGAAATTCATTTTAAGGAAGTGTGTATTCCATTTAAAACATCGTATATTATGTTTGCTGATAAAGTAAGAAAAAGAACTTCAGGTAATCATATTGACAATCGATATGGAGATTTCATTTTTAAATCTTATCCTTCGAGTAAGAACGTAACTGCAAGATACCATTTTAGTAAAATTTATTGAGATCACCGTTCTCTGAGGGGCTGTTTTGTAACGGTAATGTTAAAAAATAATTTTTAACACGAACAGGATTAAATTCAAAGAATATTTATGTTCTATTATTACTTAGGCTTGGCCATGTTTTGTAACATACCATTTAACGTACCCTACAAATGAAGCATCTACATTTTCAGGTATTGCATTTTTAATCATAAGCATATCGCGCCATTGGGCCTCTAAGAAATAGAGATCATAGCCGCCCGCGAATTTACGGGCAATGTCGAATGTCTTTGAAGCTAAGAAAATTTTATCTATAGCGTCCACGGTTTCAGGCTCTTTGTAAATTTCTGTGAATTCGCCACGGGGACGAATAACAACAAGATCGCCTTGCATTTCAAAAGTGTAATCGGGAATATGATGATGTTCGTTATTGTCATCAATAATTTTTTTCAACATCCTTTTGAATTCTTTTACTGTGGATGTGGAACCAGTGCGTTTATGAAGTGTCTCAACGCGGAAGTGCCATTTTGTGGACTGTCCACAACATTTTCTTGCTAACTCGTATAGACGACGTTCTAATGGCTTTCTAAGCCTAAAATAATCACGCGAGAGCGTGAGTATATCACCGCTTTTTTCGTGCATGGCGTTAAATACCCAATCAGAAAGAGTTATCTCTAAGGCTTGCATACGGTCGTCACGAGTTTTTCTAATTGTTTTGGCACTGTCTATAAAACTGAATACCTCCCATTGTTCCACGCCACCAGTGACTATATTGGTCTCAATCTGTGTCCCTTGAAGGCGTTTTAATGCAGCTCTAAAAAGTTTATACCCTCTTTTACTTGTGTCTCTATTAGTAACTTTTAAAAGATCGTGAACATTGAATCTAAGGGTTTTATGTACCTTCTGGCCGTTATTTAAACGGTTCATGCATTGTGATATGCAGTAGATGAGTATGTCTCGATCATGCACCGTTGCAAGACCATGAAGTGAAGGAACTAAGCGTATATAATTTTCTCCATTTTTGTATTCTCTAGGAACTAAGTCAGGTTTCGATGCTAATGTAAAAAGTGGGTGCTCCATCGATGCTGTGTCAGATTTGGGAGCGGCATCAAAAATATCACAGATAAAAAAATCTGGTTCAGGATGCCTCTCAGGTAGAAGAGGAGCGCGTTTATACTTTTCAGACTCTTGGTTCATTATCTTTGAAACTTCATATAATAGGGCTACGTTCGGGACTTTACACACCCGATTTTTACTATTCGGGACTTTACACACCACGTCAATATATTTATTCGGGACTTTACACACCATCAGCATAAAAAATGAGAAAAAGGATTCGGGACTTTACACACCGCGATTCGGGACTTTACACACCGCGATTCGGGACTTTACACACCAAAATATTTTTAAACCGTACTATTTACTATAAATATCAATGTATTACGGACTTGTCAGAATCTGGAAACACTATTAAAACACATATTAAAACACAACAGAGCTTTTCGCTTCGCTCCAAGCTTAAAAAAGGAAATCGGTATGCCGATTGCTTAAGATACTATAGTTCGCTCCGCTCTCAAAAAAGCAGGGGGCGAAATTCCCGTGCCTCCCGCCTCTTTCGTCACTTATCATCTGTCACATAGAACCTAATAACAACAGCTCCGCTGTGCTACACTGCGTTACGCCCCTACGGGTGCAATCAGAACCTATGCACCAGAGGAACGCTCTTATCGAAAGCGGCTCGGAAAAGCAGGGAATTCAACACATGCTCTATAAACTGTAGGTTTTCAGGGGGTGATTTATTTTTACATTGCGCTTTAGTATCATATAAGGTACTATTGATTCATAATGATAACAATTGATATTTATGAAACCAAAGATGGTGACCGACCATTTGAAAAATGGTTAGAAAACCTTGACCGTGAAGCTCAAAAAAGAGTCCTTCTAGCTATTGGTAAGCTATCAGATGGCAATACAGGAAGCCTTAAATCAGTTGGTGGCGGTGTTCATGAAATCAAGTTAACGTTTGGCAATGGTTTCCGCGTATATCTTGGAAGAGAAGGTCAACGCATTGTTATCTTATTACATGGCGGAACAAAAAAACGCCAAAGTAACGACATTGCAAAAGCCAAAAAACTATGGATTGAATGTCAAAAAGAAAAACAGCATTAAGGAGATTTGATTATGCCTACAGTACCATTTAAATACAGCTTAAAAGCGATTGCAAGTCGTGACCCTGATTTTGCAAATAACATTCTTGAGGATGCCGTAAACGCTATGTTGACAGGCAACCTTGACGATGGCCGTATTCATTTACGTGATTATATCAATGCAACAATTGGTTTTCCAGAGTTAGCCAAACGAACAGGGAAAATTGATAAAAATCTTATGCGCTCATTGAGTGAAAAAGGAAATCCAACAGCTTCGAATCTTTTTGAAATCATTCAAGTTTGTGTTGAGGCTGAGGGTGTTACTATTGCCGCGCATGTAATCGCCAGTCCTAAAAATGATTTGGTCATGCGCTAGATTATGAGCTGTACTCTTAGTAAAAACACAAAATGCCCTACCCTGCTTTACTAAAAAAACCAAAAATTCCACCACGAGGCTTTATCTCTGCTTTTGGAGACAGATTTTCAATCAAGAGAGTTTGACTCTTGTTTTGAGTCGTCAGTTCTTTAGCTTGTTCGCGCCATTCATTCCGTTGTGACTTCAAATCTTCTATTTCTGATTTCAACCTTTCAAATAGTTCATCTTTAGCCTCAAGCTTAGCTTTTAGCACACTGTTTTCTATAGTGTTTTCATGTTCGCTTGAGGTGTTCTGTGTCGGTTCTGGTGACTGGTCGGTTACCGCATAGGGAAACACGCGATCCAATTCTATAGGGTCGATTTCAAATTGGCCTTTATCATTCTTACTTGCTGACATACGCCCTGACTTAATGGCTTTTGAGAGGGTGGATTTTGCACGGCCACATAGTTTAGCCGCTTCATTTAGTGAGTGTTTCATTGTCTGTTCTCCTGTGTTCGGTGTCGGATCTCATGACTGGTCGGTTACCAGTAGTTACGAACAGTGTTACCCATTCGCTCTTAACAGCCAATTAAATATTTACAGTAAGATTATTACGTCTATAGTTTGTTAATTTATTTTTGTTGAGGGGACTTATGAATAATCGAAATTTTTTAATTGCGAGCGGTTTTGTACTTTTTGTTGTTATTTTAAAAGCTATGGGGGTTTTTGGTCAATCGTATTTACCAACTGGTACGGTTTTATTATCGGGACTTATTGCAATCATTAGCGGTGTAATTTTGGCATTGTTGATCGTCGGAATTTTTAGATTAACAGCAGATATCCTTGCTAGAATATTTATTGTCTTAACCCTCATTACAATTCTTATCGGTGAGATATCCAATAATATAGCAGTCATGACCAGTGCGTCGGGCTTTGTCGGGGTAGTGGGTTTCTTTGTTGGTTTTTTACTTATATTTTCATTCTTTAAATTCAAATCACAGTCAACACTCCCTATAATCTTTGGATCATCTCGTTGGGCTAATCAAAACGATCTTAAAGATTGGGATTTGCTTGGTAGTCTCAAACAGCCTCAAGGGCTTTTGCTTGGTGGCTCTAATGATCCGAGCAAAGAAATAATCTACAAAGGAGAAATGCACACCTTGACGATTGCCCCAACACGGGCAGGGAAGGGCGCATGTTTTATTATACCAAATTTACTGAGGCTTGATTCTTCCATTTTGGTGATCGATCCTAAAGGCGAAAATGCACGACGTACGGCGGCAACTCGTGTCGGTATGGATCAAGACGTTTATATTGTTGATCCGTGGGGAATTTCACAAGAGAGCGACCAATATGGAGAGGGCGTAGACCCTGATTTAATAGCTTGTTACAATCCGCTTGATTCCTTAGATGCAAATGACCCTGATTTAGCATCCGATGTTATGATGATCTCGGATGCGCTAATTATTCCTTCAGGTGGCGATAATCGTTTTTGGGATGAAGAGGCCAAGGGCGCTATTTTCGGTTTTATTTTGTACCTTGTAACAGAAAAAAAAGAAGGTAAAAAAAA
>JAOPTS010000276.1:0-458 GCA_051531955.1 Reichenbachiella sp. | reverse complement strand
TGGAGGGGTTAGGGGTGGGTTTATTATTTATATTTTCTTCTTTCATAAAATCTTCAATCCAATATTGAATGGTTCTCAAGACATTCGACATTTCCTTTTTCACTTCCAGATCATCGAATCTAAGAAACTTAACTCCTAGGCTCTCAAGTACATTTTGCCTTTTTATATCTGCTTTATAAGCTTCTTCAGAATTATGACTATTTCCATCTACTTCTATTGCTAGCATTAACTCTTTACAATAAAAGTCTACTATAAAATTATCAATTGGCCTTTGTCTATCAAAATCACAGCCCAGCATCTTTTTTTGTTTTAACTCATTCCAAAGCAAAACTTCAGATAAGGTCATATTTTGCCGAAGCTTTCTTGCTAATGATTTCAATTTTGGATTATAGGGTACTATTTTTCGTTTGGTCATGTAGATCTATTAATAACCCACCCCTAACCCCTCCAAGGAGGGG
>JAOPTS010000275.1:0-2626 GCA_051531955.1 Reichenbachiella sp. | reverse complement strand
ACAGTATCAAAAACTTATACAACCTTCCTTATCAATCCCCAGAAGACTCATACGGAATGCGTGCCTTCCCCTCTCTTATCCCAACAGACCCAAAAGACCCAGAAGCCATTCTCAATCAACGCCTCAACCAAAAGCTATTTCAATTTGACAAACCGTTTACTACTATATGGGGTAATCACTTGGATTCGATGTGGGTAGACAAAGACAAAATATTGCAACAAAAAATCCTTGGCGCGAAAAACCAAAAGCATTACTTATTGGACGCAGGACACTTCTTGCAAGAGGATCAACCAGCTGAACTCACCAATATCTTAATTACTTTCTTTGAACAGTAGTTCTGGCAAGGATTCGCTCTACACACCAATAGACCAGTTCTTTAAAATCTGAAGACTTAAAAGAACTGGTGACAAGCATTTATAACTGAGTTATCGACTACTTTTTTCCTCTGGCGTCAAATCATTTTTCAATGGGTTCTTCATAAATGGGAAGATGAGTTGTTTCATAAATCCTTTTGGGAAAGAGCTGTCCACTAACCCTGTTCCTTTGGGCCATTCGTTACCCGGTAGATGGTGGGTACCAAATAGTCTGTCAATGAAAGGGAAAACCACTGCAAAATTCTTCCCATAGTGCTCAGGTTCTTCACAATGATGCCAATGATGATATTGAGGGGTCGTAAAAATATGTTTCAAGAAGCCAAAATTAATATTCGTATTGGCATGAATCAGCACAGCATGAATAGCGATGAAAATAATATATACATTGAATGTCAAAGTTGAAAACCCCAATACATAAAGTGGTATGTAAGAGATACTTCGAGTAAAGAAAATATCTATAAAATGAGTACGTGACCCTGCCAACCAATCCATGTTTTGGGTGGAATGATGTACCGAATGAAATCTCCACAAGTAATGATGAGAATGGAAAAATCTATGTGCCCAATATTGAAAAATATCAGTAATAAGTAAAGCCAGAAATAACTCAATGATAAAAGGTAATCCCTTCACCCATTCATGTACTGATTCTAGATACATCCACCCAAAAAAAGCAACTGCTGGTTTCTTAGTTAAAATACCGAAAAACTGAATCGCTAAGTGGCTGATTCCAAAATAAATTAGGTCTGTTTTCCATTCAGGATGGAATTTGGTTTGTAGTTTGTTTTTAGGAAATGCCAATTCGATTGGTACGAATATCAGTACCATGATAAACAAATCTAGAATCAGCCAATCCAGACCGATACTCCAGTTCACTTTTTCAACTCCACGACCTTCAACAGTGAATCCTCCTAATGCAATGGTAAGTACACCCAAAATGGTCCCAATTACTGCATTCTTCCTACTTTTATTCAGTAACATGCTAACCAAAGCGAACAAAAAGGTAGCGACAATAGCACCCAACATGAGGTTTTCGACCATATCCGCAGTATAGGCTTCACGAAATTCTGAGGTTGTTAATTGTTCCGGAAATTGAAAGCATAAAATACCCACCAAAGAAAGAGAACCAAGAAACACAGAAATGGCTCCACTTATTCTACCTTCTCCTACTCGCATTCGTTTGTTCTGATTTTCCATTCTTTAATTCAATTTCTTTACCACGTTATGGCGTTATTATTTTTATGTACTTACTTTTTGTCAATTTCCATTGATTGACAACCTGTTCAAAATTGGAAGCACCTGGAATTGTTGTATGCTGTTTCACAAATTCAAACCCGAGTTTTTCGACAGTTTTGTTGGGCGCTGGATTTAGGGAATAGGGTTCACAATATAATGTCTGCAATTCCAAATTATCAAAATAGTAAGGAAGTGATTTCTTGATAAACTCTCTCCCCATTCCTTTTTGCCTATTTTCCGAATTCCATAAATGCAAATGCATAAATGCCTTTTGGCCGTATTCTATCTGGTTTACATTAGAGCACCCAACAGGGATATCATTAATCAACCAAGTTAGGAAATAGGACTTCCTTTTTTTCATATCAACTCCAATTTGATCATTTATCAAATTTTCAAGTTGTGCTCGAGTAGGTCTTTTTTTAATATCAACCCCCATCTCTTCTAAAAACTCTGGAGACATACTCAACCAATAATTAACAAAAGACTCAATGTCATCAGACATCATTTCTCTTACTTGAATAGAATTATTTGTTGTCATTCTCCGTTGCTATGAACCAGGCGTTTTGGTGAAGATAATGTTTCGGTTTCAAAATATGCAAAACTAAGATGAGATCCGGAAACCAACTTTTCATTTCGTCCACCCAGAGACCATATATCTTGCCTGAGAGGTGAAGTTGATCAGATGCCAGCATAGACTGAAACGCAGGTATCAATTCTTCCTCTTCATCGCAACTGCTAATCATCAGGCAGTTCACTGTACAAATCAATAAAATCGGATACCACAAATCTCTAAACGTTTAAATTTTAACTCAACACAACAAATACTTACGAGAAGAAAGGGCTTAGATTACTGGCTTTAGTCACCTCAAAGACAAGCTCCTACAATAATTTTCATCGTGATTCCTAATTGACCTTTCCAGTGAAATATCTAATAGGCAATTGAAATAAATTAGGTACTTTGGTGATTCCGTAAACCCTAAATACTTACTTTCATATTATGATAGAAGTAAAAGGCAGGA
>JAOPTS010000274.1:0-5174 GCA_051531955.1 Reichenbachiella sp. | reverse complement strand
AGGGATTAAGCTCATGAACCAATTTTTTCATATAAGGCCTTTTCTACTTACTCTTATTTTGACTGTACTATCTTTAACCAGTACAAACGCTCAAAATAAGAGTAATAAACCTATCTTAAAATTCAGACATATTGAGGGGCTAAAGAACAATCAAATCACAGCCTTTACCCAGGATTTAGTGGGTTATATGTGGATTGGTACTAATGATGGCCTTTACAAATTTGATGGGGATGATTATAGAGTGTTCTTCAACCGTGATAGTAGCATTGTTAGCAGTTCAAGTAGAGTTAAGTCTTTACTTACTTCTCAATCAGGTCAGGTGTGGATGGGCTCCACAGATGGTTTATGTCTATACAATCCCCAGCAGGATAGGATTTCGATCTACCAATTAACTAATAGCTTTTTTTCTGAATTAGACTATCCCTGTGTGATTATGGATATGGTAGAAGATATCGGTAAAGGAGGCTTATGGGTAGCTAGTTTAACTGATGGGCTACTCTTTTTTGATTACGAATCTAAATCTCTTGACACCTACTTCGAGTCACAAGAAAAGTACACTTTAAATAGTTTTAAAATAAGTACACTTATTCAAGATGAAAAAAGGAATTGTCTTTGGGTAGGCCATTATGAAGATGGGTTGAATTGCCTGAACTTGTCAAATAATGAAACGAAGAATGTGTTGTTATACAATGAAAAAGGAGATACCGTAAAACAAATTACATCACTTAACATCTGGAATTCTGATTATTTATTAGTTGGTACTGCCAATGATGGATTATTTAAACTGGATTTGTTATCAGAACGCTTGGTGCCCAAGCAATATAGCAGTAAGAACGAAAAGTATAATCTAATAAATGATCATATAGTTTCTACTTACGTGGATCATCAAAATCGCATTTGGGTAAGCAATGACAATGGAGGGTTGCATCTCTATGACCCCATATTTGATAATTTTCATTCATATGTACCTGATAAAACGCTGAATTCATTATCTAATATTTCAATTAGATGTGTATATCAGGATGATCAAAATAGGCTTTGGGTAGGGACAGTATTAGAAGGGGTCGATATTATCGATCCTATGTACTTCAAATTTGATCATTTGTATAAATCCACACATGAGAATCAATCATTGTCAAACAACATTATTCGGTCATTTTATGAGGGTGATGATGGTAAAGTCTGGATCGCAACAGATGGTGGAGGGATTGATGTATTTGATCCCTATAATTATCAAATGGACAATTTGTCTAAAGTTGATGGTTTTGAATTAGCGTCTGATGCGGTATTGAGTATGATAGACGATGGTCATGGCAATGTATGGGTTAGTACTTGGAATGGTGGGATCCATGTGATTGATAAATCAACTAAAAAAGTTATTCGAGTATTTGAAGATGATGAAAGATTAAAAAGTGTTTTTAATATGACCTTTGACCAAGAAGGGAAGCTTTGGGCTACCTCATTTGAGAATGGAATTATTTGCATAGACACACTTAATTCTAATGTCCAATCATATGAGTATGATAGAGATAAACCATTTGGAATTAGTAGTAACCTTACCTATGCTTTGTTTGAAGACGCCAAAGGGAATATTTGGTTTGGTGGAGAGGGAAAAGGACTCTTCCAATTAAGAAAGGAGAATAAGTCAGAAGGTAAGTTTGAGTCACTGAAATTTAATGTTTCCGCACCAAGATACATTCCAAGTGATTGGGTATCTCAAATATATGAGGATGATCAGGGTCAAATCATTTGCGCTACAAAATCCGGATTGATTAAAGTTGATAAAGAGACTATGCACTTTGAGTTTTGGTTAAAAGGTCGGCTACCAGATTCTGATGTGAGAGGCATACTGAATGATGAAAACGGGAACTATTGGATTACAACGGTCAACGGATTGTCAAGATATATAATTGATCAAGATTCGATCATTAATTATAATTATAAAGACGGTCTACAAAAGGGCCAATTGACTAAATCAACTTTGTTTTTGAGTTCGGATAGTACGATTTATATAGGAGGTACTTCTGGAGTTAATTTTTTCTCTTCGACAGATCTTCCTCACAATTATTACAAGCCTCCCGTGAGCATTATGGGGTTGAAACTTTTTAATAAACAAGTGAATATTGGAGACAGTACAGGTATATTAAAACAAGGTATAATTGTGACTGACGAGTTGGTTTTTACACACGATCAATGGCGTTTTACACTTGAATTTAAAGCATTGAACTATACTCGTCCTGAGTACAATCAATATGCCTATAAGTTAGAAGGGCTTGAAGATAATTGGAATTATGTCGAATCGCTAAATAAGGCAACTTATACACATCTCAATCCAGGAAATTATGTTTTCAAAGTGAAAGCGAGTAATAATGATGGCGTATGGAATGAAGAAGGAACAAGCATTAAAATAAAAGTATTGTCACCCTGGTGGATGGAGGATTGGTTCATTGCAATTGCAATAGGCTTATTTGTGTTGATGGTTTATTGGTTTGAGAGTTGGAGAAAACAACGTTTGAATTTAAGACAAAGAAAACTAAAACTCTTGGTTGAAGAGAGAACAACTCAATTGCGTGATAAGAATGAAGAATTAGAAGAGGTTAATCAAAAAAATCAAGATCAAGCGGAGGAGCTAAAGACCTACAATGAGAACCTCAATTCAATGAATGAAAAATTGGAGGGGCTTGTAGCGATTAGGACTGAAAAAATAAAGTTTAAAAATGATCAATTGACCAAGTTTGCTTTTGACAATGCACATAAAGTCAGAGGTCCATTGACACGAACAATGGGTATACTTGATTTGTTAGATGAAGTTCCAGAAGAAGACAAACGATATTGGATGAACAATATCAAAATAGCCACTCAAGAAATGGATACTATTACACGAAGAATGAGTAGTGAGATAGATAAAAATCTGAATGATGACGAAATAAAATAGATTTTCGTTCAATCTCAAGCTTATTATTAAATCCATAGGATAGTTTATTAGCTTTGCGCCACAATTAGAATTCGCTTTTACCATGGACGAAAGATATATGCAAAGAGGGGTTTCGGCCTCTAAAGAAGACGTACACAACGCGATCAAGAATATTGACAAAGGAGTATTCCCTAATGCCTTTTGCAAGATCGTACCTGACATGCTCGGTGGTAGTGAAGATTATTGCAACATCATGCATGCAGATGGTGCAGGAACCAAGTCTTCTTTGGCGTATATGTATTGGAAAGAGACAGGTGATTTGTCTGTTTGGAGAGGGATCGCTCAAGATGCGGTTATCATGAATACAGATGATCTATTATGTGTAGGTTCGATTGACAATATTTTACTATCGTCTACTATCGGTAGAAACAAAAACTTGATTCCTGGCGAAGTATTAACTGCTTTGATTGAAGGAACTGAGGAAGTATTACAGATGCTCCGTGACAATGGTGTGGATATCAAATCTACTGGAGGTGAAACTGCTGATTTGGGAGATTTGGTTCGTACAGTAGTAGTGGATAGTACAGTGATTGGCCGAATGAAAAGAGCTGATGTAATCACTAATGAAAAGATTAAAGGTGGTGACGTGATCGTAGGGTTGTCTTCATATGGTCAAGCCAACTATGAAACTGAATATAATGGCGGCATGGGTAGCAATGGGTTGACATCTGCTCGTCACGATGTATTTGCCAAGAAATACATGGAAAAATACCCTGAGTGTTTTGATCCTTCAGTACCTACTGATTTGATTTACTCTGGCTCAAAAGACTTATCGGACAAAGTAGAAGGCTCTCCTTTGAATGCCGGTAAACTCGTTTTGTCTCCAACTAGAACTTATGCACCAATCATCAAGAAGATGTTAGAAGGCTATAGATCTCAGATCCATGGCATGGTGCACTGTAGTGGTGGAGCGCAAACTAAGGTGCTACACTTCGTGAATGATGTACATGTTATCAAAGACAACTTGTTTGAAATCCCTCCATTGTTCAGATTGATCCATGAGGAAAGCGGTACAGACTGGAAAGAGATGTACAAAGTGTTCAACATGGGGCACAGAATGGAATTGTATGTCCCACAAGAAATTGCTTCTGATTTGATTGCTATTTCTGAGTCATTTGGGGTGTCTGCTCAAATCATCGGTAGAGTAGAAACTTCAGAGACAACAAAGGCTACTATCACTTCAGAAAATGGGACTTACGAGTATTTGAAATAGATTTATCAAGAAAATATAACTATGAAAAAAACCAACCAAACCTTCAACACTATCACGGTACTTTTACTAGCCGTAGTATTACTCGCTTCTTCTTGTGAAAAAAGTGAAGAATCTCTTTCTTGTCAACCAATGGAATTGGATGTGGAACAGCTTCAAAAGTCTTATGACGATAATGGAAACCTACAAAGTGAAATCACAACTACTACAACTGGAACTTATTCTTATTTAGAAGGTAGAATGGTTGAAATGATTATGTCTACTGAGACTGTTGATTGTATTCAAGAAGAATGTGAAAAACTAAATGAAACGATTAGAATGTCGATTCAATATACTGAAAATGGAGCGACAGGTCAGATATATCTCGATGGAAAATTGTCAATTGAGTCCGAGATATCAGTGGTAGATGGTAAGGTTGAGAATGTAGTAATGATGTCTGATGAGTTTTTAACACGAGATTATAGATTCATATACGAAGGACCAAAAGTTGTGAAATTTGAAAGGTGGGAAAAAGGTGAAGAGAATGCTGATTTCACACTCGAAGGTTATTCAGAGTACACGTATACAGATAATAACATTACTCATATAGCTGATAATTATGAGGATATCTTTGCTGTTGGTAGAGTGTTACAAACCAATAAAATTGAAAAAAGTCATCACTCTTTTTTATTGAACCATGGTTTGGATATATCGAATGTATCGAATACTTCTTTTTCATATGATAAAGGCATCAACCCTGATAAGGGTGAATTAATTAATTTGCTAAGCCCTGGTGCTTTTCAATATTTTTTCAATGAGAATAATGTTACAAAATTGAGCTATTATTTTGTAACTGATGAAGGAGTTGATGTGCCATTTTATGAGGTTAATTATAACTACGTCTATAATGATCAAAAATATCCAGTAAGTGTAGATATTGAAATAAGTAGTGATTTATTTGATGATTTTGATCAGACATTTAACTCGAATATGCTTTACGATTGTAATTAG
>JAOPTS010000273.1:0-1103 GCA_051531955.1 Reichenbachiella sp. | reverse complement strand
CGAGACCTATTGAGTAAATTTAAATCTGTTGGATATGCAATCTCTTGTGGTGCAGCAGTAGCATCCATCAGTAAATTGCCTTTATGTGTGGGGTCTGGCGGATCCTGATCATCCTTCTCATTCCCCTTATTTGATTCTGATAGACGAAGAATTCGCAAATTCATTTCTGCCAGCAAGTCATCTCCCATTCTTTTTCTAATTTCTACAAATAAGGACGGGTCAAAAGGAGGTTTTGTACTGAAGCCACTGTATCCTAAGAAATGTTCATCGGGGGCGACCATCGCTACATGTTTTCGGTGATCTGAGATATTGTTTCCCTGTCGTCTAAATCACACATATGCTTGATGATCAAAGCTCCGATTACAATGTTGGGATTGAGAGGTGGACGACCTGTAGTTTTAACCGAACACCTCCTTAAATATAAATTTGACAGATCATCCCAGGGGATTTTTTTAGCCAAATCAACCCAACGATTTGCGGGGTCTAGTTGTTGAGAAAAGGGAGTCTCAAACCCAACAATTGCCAGCTGTTTTTGACTAGTATATGGCACGCTAGGTGCATGCCTTTTTGAACTCTTATTCATATACCTGTGCACTTGGTTCTATGAAAGTTAACAATAATCCTACTCAATCAATCCCAAATGTATACTTTGTGCTTTCTCAGCAGACCCTAGTTAGTCAAAAATTAGAGTTGGTTCAATTTCGCATCATTGTATTATAATAAACCACTTTGGGCTGAAAGCACCATAGTTTTCGTGATAACTGAAAGTCATTCTATGATAAAATTCGATTGATCATTCGATGACGGTTTTCAAAACATGAACATCCTCAGCTTCACATATCAGAATCAGAATTGTTCTACATCGTAACTTAATGTCTCCTTCCAAAACATGGTAACGATACTTCGTTGACCAAAATATATGGACCGTTAATTTTGATACCGTATGGGCATTTCTGCTCTGATCAATCGATCGTACGGTAAGGATAGCTTTTTAGAAGCTAAAGCGAAATGCACTGAAAGTGCATAGTTTTAACTCTAATTGTGACCAATAAATAATAACACAGATACGAATTAAAGAAAATTAGGAGACACGTTCATTATTA
>JAOPTS010000272.1:0-422 GCA_051531955.1 Reichenbachiella sp. | reverse complement strand
CTATTCTCTGGGACCAATAAAACATAAAAATGGGGAAAAAGACTAAGAATCCCTGTTGGGATTCTTAGTCCTGCTCAATAACACATTCAAATACAGGTCTTTACGACCTTAGCCTGACGGCTATACCTACTAGAGATGACACCCAACATAAGACCTGCGGTCCGTTATCCTCGTGGAGAGAAAGCAACAAAAGCATAAAAAAAGCCGAATCAGATGATTCGGCTTTTTTTATGCATGGATTGGATAGTACTACATTTGATCCGTCTCCACAGTTACTTTTTTACATTGATTGATCAGCGTTTGGAACTGCTCTTACTTTGGTAGGTTCGATTGAAGTTGCATGTTTTCCTAGCTTATATTAACGACTCCAAAAACATATGAGTAATGAAGAAGAACAAGACTTAAATATTGCAGTATTCACC
>JAOPTS010000271.1:0-1113 GCA_051531955.1 Reichenbachiella sp. | reverse complement strand
ATTGGAAAGCGATAATGATTTCGCTTTAAACCGCCGATAAATTTCACCAATTGAGTTCTTCAGATACGGCGCACAGATCGTAAATGAAAGATACATAACAAGTTGTCGCTAACGCCTATACATCATTCGTGCTTAATGTAAGGCAGATTGTTTCGGATGCAATATAGCTGAATCTGGGATTCAGCTCATACCTTTTTATTTTTCATGGGCTGAATCGCAGATTCAGCGGGGCAAGAGTAAGCTCAAGCCTTCCTTCTAGCAGCCAAAAGCATGATTTGATGTATGATGTTATCTGCTTGCTTTTTTTTCGAGCTTCCACATTCCAAAAGGGTTTTCAAAAAGTTCATCTCCTTTATTGGGTTGATTGCTTTCTTCTGAAATCACAAAAATGGGAGCGTCTGCATCAGTACTGAAAGTTTGATTTTTTTCAATTATAGGTTTGTCAATTAGTTGATAATATCCAAAGATTGAAATGAGTTTTGCTGATTCTTGAAATTCTTGGTTGTAAACAATACTGTCTCTTAATCCTAGATTATGCATGCCACATGAGTATGTTGTCCCTTTTCCATCACTTATGGAATCTAGCACATACATTTGATAGAGGTTTGACTCTTCAAAGTTAATTACAAGATCAGACCAATGCTCTTTGGTAAATGCTTTTCCCGTTGATTCTACTTTAATTCCAATTCCTCCAGATTTTAAAATCGCGTTTCCTGCTTCTGCAATAGATTTTGCACTTTCTGTATTTCCTGTCTCTCCTGATAAATAAACTACATACTTATGTTGGTCAATCTCATTTAAAAATTCTTCGGGAATTTGATTGGTCATTCCTGCCCACTTAAAAGAGTCTTTCATTCTGTCATCACGTTCACAAATTTCTAGCTCAAATCCTGCGTCAGTTTTCAAGTTCAAAAGTACCATTCCAGCAAATATGAATTCGTTCAAATTGTTCTCCGCAATTGCTGTTACTATTTCAGTTCGGTCATTCCATTCCCCTGGAATACAAAGAACTGTTTTTGGATTTTGTTCTGTCTGTTTACTTGGCTTGTTTTTCTTTTTGAATATGCTGAACATAGTTTTTTATACTTGCAGATAACGCCTCTGTATGAATTG
>JAOPTS010000270.1:0-482 GCA_051531955.1 Reichenbachiella sp. | reverse complement strand
GAAGCAATAGAATTTGAAATCCGACCAGATTCTAATTATGTACTTCTAGATACAAGTATTTACCCTTATAAAGATACTCTATATATTCATAACTGGTCCCTTCATCAATTATTAGAAATGCGTGCCTCTGGGGAGGACTCAATACAAGAAGGTGCTATACGTGAATATACATTGGTCGCTTCAGGTCCTCACTTATCAAGTCACAACTACATACTATTAGATGTAAATAGTACTGCTATATATGGTGAAGACTTTATTATTTATGATTCACTTAATACTCCAGGTTTTTATAATGATTCGTTAAGTAGGATTAAATGGACACCATCTTATAATAATAGTATGGCAGGTGACAGTACTTATTTCAAGTTTTATGTAGAAATTTTAAATGATAGTATAGGTGTAGATTCGGGTGATGAAACAATAATATTGGACCTTAGAAAAAGTGCAGGTTTTGATCTTATAACTGGTACAAATAGCCAAAA
>JAOPTS010000269.1:232-1358 GCA_051531955.1 Reichenbachiella sp. | reverse complement strand
GAAAAAATTTGATTTTTTTGAAATATAGCTTAATTTGGGCTAATAGTAGGGGGGAGTTGTGAATTTATTACGAGATGCAGCAGACTTTTAAGGGGCTCTATATCTTACGTAATACCCACTCTAAACCATAGCGAAAGTTTAAAGTAAACCATACTCGTGAGAGAATTAATACAAAAGCACAGGTGGCTAATGTTATCAAGAGAGCATACAATTCAGAAAATGATCTGAATTGAGATAATGCAATGGATATTTCCCGAAAGAGTATAATGTGGATGAATAGAAAAGTGAGTGAGGTTCGCCCAGCGGTTACGAGAACGTTAGATGTGTAGAATTCTTTTTTAGTGCTGAGCCAAATGAATGCATCTAATAATAAAAGAGTGATTCCGGTGAGGAGAAGTACCATACCCGGAGAGATGGGGTAGAAAAGCATGGATGTTGAGACTAGTTTTGAGATAACTGGGATTACGTAGGGGAGTTGTAAGTATTGAATAAATGTACCCATGGTAAACAGAAAAACTCCCAAAGAAATAGAGAGAGCACCTATGACTCTGAGGCTTCTCATATTTTGAGACATAATCGCACGTCCAGCGATAATTGAAATGATGTATGCGGGTAACCAAGAGAGAATTGAAAATTGTCCTTGTAGTAGAACTATTTTAAAAAAGAGAAGAGGTTGCCCTGATTGCAGTGACCATACACTTCGTCCTGACATATCAATGTTACTGAGTGTTTCTGGTAGAGATATTAAATCAGAAATGAATGCAGAAACAAGGAGCGTTGCAAAAGCGAGTATGATTAACGTACTCACTTTTCTTTGTATGAGCAGGGGAGAGAGGCCTATACAAAATGCGAGAAAGTGAAGAATATACCAGGATTGCCACGAGAACCAACTTGGAACTAAAAGGTTTAGCAGATAGGCAAATACAAAAAGTACTAATGAGCGTTTTAATACCGTTTTAGTAAAGTCTTTAGAGTGTTTGGCAAATAAATATGTCGCCCCAATACCAGTAGCAATAATAAACATGGGTGCGGCTAAACCACCAAGAAGTGAAGTCAGAACAATAACCGGGTGATCACTAAAAGTATTGTTTCCCCGAAGACCTATCCATAACCATGAGCCTAGGTG
>JAOPTS010000269.1:0-160 GCA_051531955.1 Reichenbachiella sp. | reverse complement strand
ATGTAGGTAAGATAGTGAAAAAGATCTGAGTTGTCAGGAAGTAATTTTCTTGGGGGGCTTTATATTTGGATACAAAAAAAGGTTAGAAGTATTGAACTTCTAACCTTATATTTTTTTGCTAAACTCTTTTAGATTCCAAAATCATCCGCATGGATCATTT
>JAOPTS010000268.1:438-8691 GCA_051531955.1 Reichenbachiella sp. | reverse complement strand
TCCAATAATTCCTTGGACTGTTTGATACCCCATTCAACACCCACTTCTTTAGCTTCGATATTGTTTTTGCATTTTTCTAAAGCTTCACCTAATTCATCAGGTAAGTCGATATGGAATATACTTGGTAATACAGTTGCTTGACTAATGGTCGAGATGGGTTTCAAGCCTGGAATAATTGGCACGTTGATACCTGCAGCTCTACAGTTGTCTACAAATTCAAAATACTTTGAGTTGTCAAAGAACATTTGAGTTACAATATATTCTGCACCACCATCTACTTTTTGCTTGAGATACTTGAGATCTGTTTTGAGGTTGGGTGCCTCGAAATGTTTCTCAGGGTACCCCGCTACCCCGATGCAAAAATCAGTAGGGTTAGGATTCTCTATGCTTTCATCTAAATAATTTCCTTGGTTGAGGTTGTTTACCTGCTCCAATAAATCAGTTGCAAAGTTGTTGCCTTCAGGGTGTGGAACAAATTTCCCTTCTGTTTTGATGTTATCACCACGAAGAACCAATATGTTTTCGATTCCCAAAAAATTGAGGTCGATCAAAGCATTTTCTGTTTCTTCTTTTGAAAAACCACCACAAATAATATGTGGTACTGGATCGATTTCATACCTGTGCTTTAATGCTGCGCAAATACCTACCGTACCAGGTCTTTTACGAGTAGTCTTTTTTTCCAACAAGCCATTCGGATGCTTTTTGAAAACGTATTCTTCTCTATGATAAGTCACATCGATAAATGGAGGTTTGAATTCCATCAAAGGATCGAGGTGATCAAAAATTTTCTGTATGTTTTCTCCTTTTTTGGGAGGAATAATCTCTAGTGAGAATAACGGTTTGCCTTTGGCGTTGTTTATGTGTTCGGTTACTTTCATTATATCAGTCAATAGTCTGTAGTCGAAAGACTACAGTTTAATTATAAGCTAAGTTAGGCGCTAACCATTTTTCGGCTTCTTCTAATGTCATGCCTTTACGTTCTGCGTAGGCTTTTAATTGGTCTTTGTCAATTTTTCCTAAACCAAAGTACTTTGATTCTTGATTTGCAAAATAGAATCCACTTACAGAAGAGGCAGGGTACATGGCATTTGATTCGGTCAAAGTTATACCAGTTTCTTTAGTTGCGTCGAGTAGATCAAAAAGAATCGGTTTCTCAGTATGGTCTGGACATGCTGGGTAGCCTGGTGCAGGACGTATTCCTTGATATTTCTCGGATATCAAAGCATCGTTCTCCAAGTTTTCATCAGAAGCATAGCCCCATAATTCTTTACGAACTTTGGTGTGCATTAATTCAGCAAAAGCCTCTGCTAGTCGATCTGCAATCGCTTTGACCATGATGCTGCTATAATCATCGTGATCTTTTTCATACTTTTCGATTAGCTTTTCTATGCCAATACCGGTAGTAACGGCAAAACCACCCATGTAATCTTGTCTGCCTGATTCCGTTGGTGCAACAAAATCTGCTAAAGAAAGGTTTGCGATATTTTTTCCCTTTTTACCTTGTTGACGTAAAAAATGGAAAGTTGTTAGGTCTTTACCTGCTTTGTCTTTCAACAAAATATCATCTCCATTTGTGTTGTTAGCTGGGTAGATGCCTATTACAGCATTAGCTTGTAAGCTTCTTTTTGCAATGATGCTGTCCAACATTTTGTTGGCATCATTGTAGAGTTTAGTTGCTTCTTGACCTATTACTTTATCATCGAAAATTTTAGGGTACTTACCTTTCAACATCCAAGTCTGGAAGAAAGGAGTCCAATCAATAAACTTCCTTATTTCCTCTAGTGAGAAATTGTTGAAAGACTTATTGCCTATGAAGTTTGGCTTTTGAATATCAGTTTCTTCCCAGTTAATGTCAAATTTATTGGCTTGTGCCTGATCAAACTTGATATAGTTTTTGTCTTTTGTTCTGCCAGCATGATTTACTCTTGCCTCTTCGTATTCTTTTTTGGTCTTAGTTACAAAAGCATCTTTCTTGTTATTCAAAAGATTTCCGGCTACAGGTACACTTCTAGATGCATCCAACACATGAATGACAGGTCCGCTATAGCAAGGGTCTATCTTAACTGCTGTGTGAATCCTGGATGTAGTTGCTCCTCCAATCAATAATGGGAAGGATACTTTCTCTTTTTCTAATAGCTTAGCAAAATCAACCATCTCATCCAATGAAGGAGTAATCAAGCCACTCAAACCAATGATGTCTGCATTAACTTCTTTTGCTTTTTCTAATATTTTCTCATTAGGAATCATGACACCCATGTCTATGATTTCATAATTGTTACAAGCCATTACAACCCCTACGATATTTTTTCCAATATCATGAACATCACCTTTTACGGTAGCAAGCAATACGGTACCTGCATTTTGAGACTCTCCTTCTTCTTTATCATCCTCTAGGAATGGAGTCAAATAAGCAACGGCCTTTTTCATGACTCTAGCACTTTTTACTACTTGTGGCAAGAACATTTTACCTTCTCCAAATAGATCTCCAACGACATTCATACCGTCCATCAATGGTCCTTCGATCACATGCAGAGATTTGACAACAGACTGTCTCGCTTCTTCAGTATCCTCTTCTATGAATTCTACGATACCTTTAACCAAAGCATGTTCAATTCTTTTGGATACTGGTAGTAGACGCCATTCATCGTTTTTCTTTTCGACTTTCCCTTCTCCTTTGAAAGAGTCAGCAAAATCTAAGAGTCTTTCTGTAGCATCCTCACGATGGTCAAATAACACATCTTCGACACGCTCTAGCAAGTCTTTTGGAATGTCATCATAGACTTCCAACATGGCAGGGTTAACAATACCCATATCCATTCCTTGTCCAATGGCATGATATAAGAAAGCAGAGTGCATGGCTTCTCTCATGGCGTTGTTGCCACGAAACGAGAAGGATACATTACTTACACCACCACTGACATGAGCGGCTGGTAAATTCTCTCTAACCCAACGTGTCGCTTGGAAAAAGTCTAGCGCATTTTTTCTATGCTCCTCCATTCCAGTAGCAACAGGGAAGATGTTGAGGTCAAATATGATGTCTTCAGGTTTGAAGTTGATTTTTGGTCCAACCATCAAGTCGTAAGATCTCTTTGCGATCTCAACTCTTCTATCATAGTTGTCCGCTTGACCATCTTCGTCAAACGCCATCACGATTACAGCAGCACCATATTGCTTGACCAACTTGGCTTGACGGATGAATTCTTCTTCCCCTACTTTCAAACTGATAGAGTTGACGACAGACTTACCTTGTGTACATTTCAGACCAGCCTCGATGATTTCCCATTTGGAAGAGTCAATCATGAAAGGTACTCTCGCAATATCTGGCTCAGCAGCCATGAGGTTCAAGAAGTTGGTCATGGTAGCAGCGCCATCCAACATACCTTCGTCCATGTTGATATCTATTATTTGCGCACCACCTTCGACTTGATTTCTTGCGATCTCTAAGGCTTCTTCAAATTGCTCTTCTTTGATCAGACGTAAGAATTTTCTAGAACCAGTTACATTGGTTCTTTCTCCCACGTTGATGAAATTCATCTCAGGGGTCACGATCAAAGGTTCTAATCCACTAAGCTTCATCGGAGCATAGCCGACCCATTTGTATTCGTATTTTCCTGGGTAGTCTGGATGTATCTTGTAGTCCATATTATTGGTCGGCAAAGAACAGTTTATAGTCCTATGCTTTTGTTTATGCTGTTATTAACTAGTACTAGTTGTCACTATTGAGTGACCTTGGTTCATAATTAGAAGCCAGTTCTGCAATCGCTTTGATGTGATCTGGAGTTGTTCCACAACATCCACCTATGATATTGATTAAACCATCATCAAGGAATTCCTTGATCTGTTCTACCATATCTTCTGGTGTTTCATCATACTCTCCGAACTCATTCGGTAGTCCTGCATTAGGATGAGCACTAATGTTGAAATCAGATTTGCTTGCTAACGTGTTCAAATAAGGTTTCAATTCTCTAGCGCCAAGAGCACAATTCAATCCTACACTCAATAAATCCAAATGAGATACAGAGATTAAGAAAGCCTCAGTGTTTTGACCTGAAAGAATTCGTCCACTTGCATCTGTAATAGTTCCTGATACCATGATCGGAATTTTAATTCCTCTTTCTTCTGCCAATCGATCGATCGCCATGAGTGCCGCTTTAGAATTAAGCGTATCGGTGATCGTTTCTACCAATAGAACGTCAGCACCACCATCTAAGAGCGCTTTGGCTTGATCGGTGAAGGCTTCCAATAATTGATCATAGGTGATGGCTCTATAGCCTGGGTCATTGACATCAGGTGACATAGAGGCCAGTCTGTTGGTGGGGCCCATTGATCCTGCGACAAATCGAGGTTTGTCTGGCTCCTCAGCAGTGAATCTATCCGCTACTTCTCTCGCTAGTTTAGCAGATTCAAAGTTGATGCGATATACCCACGCCTGTAAGTTGTAATCGGCCTGAGCTACCCATGTACTACCAAAAGTATTGGTTTCTACTATGTCAGCACCAGCTTCATAGTAAGCCGCATGTATTTCTTTGATGACGTCAGGACGTGTTACTGAAAGTAAATCATTATTGCCTTTCAAAGGAATTTCATGATCTTTCAATTCTTCGTTTCTGAAGTCTTTTTCTTCTAATTGATACCGTTGGATCATCGTTCCCATTGCTCCATCCAATATCAATATTCTTCCTTTTAGAATATCTCTAATGCTCATTATACTATAGTATTTATACTATTATCCAGAAAGTAATCCTTTGTGACATTACTTATCTATATCTAATATCTCTATTAAAAATAGGGTTTGGCACAACATCCAAAATTGCGGCTAGTGGATATGTTGCCAAGATGTCACTGGGCCCTTTCCCTCGATCTTTCTTGATAAGTTGCACAAAGATAATTTTTTTCCTTTTAGTAGCAATATATGAGAGGAAAAACGATCATATGATTGAAAAGGGTCACTATGAGATATGAATGATTAGATCCTAGACTCTAGATTTTGGATTCAACTGGCAATAAAAAGACCTTACAGGTTTTTAAAACCTGTAAGGTCTAATAAGTGTGGAATTTCTTCCTTGCGTCGCAGGAGAGTGATTACCTTGGCTCAAGATCTAGTTTAAAGCCTAATATCTAAAAAATATTGGGTTATTCCCAAATATTGTAGACCACATGGACCTGTTCTCTGACAGTAACGTCTGAGGGTTCGAAACTGCTGGCATTGTTTTCACTCATCATGCTCATACCGTCATACTCTACTCGTGCATTTCTTGGTACTGCACCTTGATTACTATTGTGTGTAATGGATTTTACACCCGTAATATGATAGCCTTCCATTGATGCTAAAAGAGTTGCTTTGCTTTTAGCATCTAACATTGCTTGTTTTAGCAACTCATCTTGAAGTCCTTTTTTCTGCTCATCAGTCAGTAGAAAATTGATCGAAAGATTAGCTGATATCTCTGCATCTGCAGTATTATTGAGAACAGTTAATAGTTTTTTAATGTCATAATCAAATCGTACTGCGATCGATTGACTGGCTATATACTCTGTACCTGCTGCTTTTCCTTGATTGTATATTTTGTTTTTTCTAATATTGAAATTAGATGTTTTGATATCCTCGGTCTTGAAACCAGAGCTTTTCAACTTCTTTGTTAGGCGATCAGTACGATAATTTAATTTGTCAACAGCACCGTTATAGTCTTTTTCTGTAGAAGTTACTTGGTAACTAAACACTACTAATTCTGGTTGTACTTGAGTTTCAGCCTGACCACTTACGGTGATAGTTGATTCTTGGGCCATGACTGCTATTGATAGCATGAGCATAGCTGATAGGATGAATGTCTTTTTCATAATATTTCTATTTTAAGAGGTTTGGTATAAGCCAAGAACCATGCCTAATTTACCAATCACGTTTTAATAAAAGGGTGTAAGACATCGCATAAAAAGCTATAGTCCAACCTAGAGCAATAGCCAACTCTGGCAATTGTACAGCGGTTTGTACACCATCAGGGTTCGTTAGACTGAATGGCAAAGTAATGATGTTGTCTAGCGAATTGATTGGTAATAGGTTGATGAGTAAACCCTCAGAGTCCAAGAGCATCCATCCAAAGAAAGGTTCGAATAGCATGCTATAAGCGAATACAATGACAATGGCCATACCTGCTTTTCTCAGTGCAATGCTCATGAATACCGCAAAGCCCATATAACCTAGTATCTCTACCATGTAGCCACCTATAAAACCCATATTACTAAGAATCGCATCTGTTTCAGTTGTTCCAGAATATTGGAACCCTAGGTATAAGCTAATAGCGACAAAACCTATCGTAGCGATGATCATCAGTACTACTGAGAATAAGATCTTGGAGACTAGAAACTCTCCTTTACTCAATCCATCAATGATGTTTTGTCTGAGTGTTCGTTGACTGATTTCGTTGGTGATGTTGACTATGATGATAATAGCCAATATGATCTTGGTGAACGAAGCTGCATAGCTCAAATTGTGCCAGATGTTAGGGAATTCATAGATAGTGAATTGAGGAATAGGAGGTGCTTCTCCGAGATCACCTGAAGCCGTTAATTCCATAGTGGCGTTCATCAGTACGGTACCTGCCGAACAGACTACATAGACCGCTACAAGATAGATTGCTAAAAAAATCCAAAAAGAGATATTGCTTTTGTTTTTGAGGAATTCGAGGGAGAGGAGCTTAATCATTGTTGGCTAGTATTTTTAGAAATTCTTGTTCTAGTGATGCTTGTTTTTTGGATATGTGGTTGGGTGTCAAACCATTTTCTGCTAAGTAAGTTGTGATGTAATCGGTCGTGACTTCTTGTTCTATTTCTAAAGTATGGAATTGAACTCCTTTACTTAGTTTTTTGAGTCCAGGTAATTGATTCAATACACTTTCTAGTTTGATCAAATCACTCGCACCTATTTCAATGGTAGATACGCCTTTGGTCATTTCTCCAATAGCCCCTTGATGAAGGAGCTTCCCAGTTTTGAGCACTGCAAAATGGCTGCAAACTTTTTGTACTTCGTCCAATAGGTGACTAGCCAATATGATCGTCTTGCCTGTCTCAGCTATTTGCTGAATAATATTTCTAATTTCAATGATTCCCTCAGGGTCTAGACCGTTGGTAGGTTCGTCAAGGATCAGTACTTCTGGATCTGCTAATAAGGCGGAGGCAATGGCCAGCCTTTGCTTCATACCCAGCGAAAATGTAATGAACTTATCATGTTGGCGACTCAATAAGTCAACCGTTTGTAATACTTCTTCAATTCTGCTTTGAGGGCAGTTTTTGATTTTGGCTACAATATTGAGATTTTCAAAAGCTGACATGTTGGGGTAGAAGCTAGGGGTCTCTAGTATCGCACCAATCCGAGTTCTGTTCTGTGCACTTGGTTGCTCATCAAACCAAGTGAAGTCACCTTCATTGGCATTGATGACACCTAGTAACATACCCAATGTGGTGGTCTTGCCACTTCCGTTGGGACCTAGGAGGCCAAATATTTGTCCTTTTTCAATTTCCAAATTGAGTTTGTTCACGGCGGTGCGTGAGCCAAAATGCTTGGTAAGATTACTGGTTTTTAATATCGGCATTGACTGAGGTTTATCATTTAGTAGAATGCAGCTGAAATTTATTACACAATTATGAAACAATTCCTTAATTATATTGTTAGATGTTGAATAAAAGATACAAAAATGGAAAAGGATAGTTTGAATTGTGAGGATGGAGTTTGCGAAGTGCCAAACACTAACGGTGGAGATAGCTTGATCAAAGAAGTCCCAAATAAGGATAGAAACAAATTATTGTATTTTGGCGACCCGATGTGTTCGTGGTGCTGGGGGATAACTAACCATTTAGAAGCAATCGTTGAGGATGTCAAGGATACTACTGATTTTGAATTGGTATTAGGTGGATTGAGACCAGGAGGAGGAGATGAATGGAATGAGGAAATGAAGGAGATGTTGAAATCCCATTGGGGTCATGTCAATGAGGCATCTGGTCAGCCTTTTGATTATGATTTTTTCAATAAGGATTCATTCAATTATGATACTGAACCCCCATCTAGAGCGGTAAGGGTGGTGCGAGATTTGTCCCCTGCTAAAGAATGGTCTTTTTATAAATCATTACAAAAGGCTTTTTACGCAGAGAACAGAGATATTCATGATTTAAATGTATTAGAGGAGGTTTGCAATGAGCATGGGGTTGACTTCACTGAGTTTGAACCTAGATTTTTATCACAGGAATATAAGAAAAAAGTATATC
>JAOPTS010000268.1:0-251 GCA_051531955.1 Reichenbachiella sp. | reverse complement strand
TGAGCCTTTTTGTTGCAGTTGCACAGTATTGAGTAATGTAATTGTGATCAGTGTTAAAATAATTCTTTACTTACTTTAATTCATTTAACGAAACATTAAGTTATGGACGAATGATTAATCCTTCTTATTCTTAATGCGCTCTACTTCTTTCAATAATAAGGGAAGTGCGGGCTCGGTAATGCCATGCCCATATCCATCGAGTTCGTATAGGCGGGTATCTTGATGACCAACCACTTTCATCATTCGCATCA
>JAOPTS010000267.1:0-16812 GCA_051531955.1 Reichenbachiella sp. | reverse complement strand
ACCATTTCCAAGGAATCAATTGTTTCTTGGTCGGTCTGCGTAGGAAAACCATACATCAAATAGGCATGCACCATGATCCCTGCTTGCGTAAAATTGTCAGCCACCTGAGCGACTTGGCTTACCGTCACTCCTTTTTTCATCTTGTCAAGTAACCTGTCCGAAGCGACTTCCAAACCTCCCGAAACCGCAATACAGCCAGATGCCTTGAGTAAGCGACAAAGGTCTGGACTGAACCGCTTTTCGAATCGAATGTTAGTCCACCAAGTCACTACCAACCCTCTCTTGAGGATTTCCAATGCCACTTCCTTCATCAATGCAGGCGGAGCTGCTTCGTCTACAAAATGAAAACCCGTCTCTCCAGTCTCTGCTATTTGCACTTCCATGCGATCACAAATTATTGCTGCACTGACAGGTTCGTAATTCTTTATATAATCAAGAGAGATATCACAGAAACTACATTTTTTCCAATAGCAGCCATGTGCCATCGTCAACTTGTTCCACCGTCCATCACTCCATAGTCTATGCATTGGGTTGGTCACTTCTATCACCGACAGATAGGAGTCAAGGGCCATATCCGCATACGAAGGAGTTCCTACTTGACCAAATGGAACATCTCGATCTTTGGACCCATTCACATACACAACTTGTCCTTCTTGCAACAACCAACATCTCTTGAGCTCTTTTTGCGCTCTCTTTCCTTCTATAAATTCTATCAAGTTTTGAACAGGTCGCTCACCATCATCCAATGTGATATAGTCTACAAATCCAAATACTCTCGCGTCAGTAAGCGAACGAAGTTCTGTATTGGGGTAACCTCCTCCCATCGCAATTTTGACCTCTGGATAATTTGCTTTGATGTATTGACCAATCCTAAAGGCCCCAAATAGATTACCTGGAAAGGGCACAGATAAACAAACCAATTGTGGTTGTTCACGATCCATAGCACTTTTCAACACCTGAATCGACAACTCATCTACCACCGACAATGGCATCTCCAAAGCCTCATAAATAGGGCTAAACGAAGAAGCTGATAATCCCAAGCGCTCCGCATATCGACTAAATCCAAAATTCGGGTCTACAGCTTCTTTGATCAAGTCAGCCAAATCCTCCAAATATAATGTAGCAAAATGCCTCGCCTTGTCTTGTATTCCCAACGAGCCAAACGCCCATTCGAGTTCTTGCAGTTCATCAAACCTACTGGCCTCAGGTAGAAAATCTCGTTCTGCAATAGAATAGGCCAGCGTAGGATTCTTATTTTGAAGAAAACTAATGACAGCATCTGCAGTATCAAGATATTCGTCCTGCAAACACACCATTCTCCGTCCATTATCACTAAGTTTTTCTTCGTCTACTTGAGAAAACACTTTAGTTAAACCTGCTTTAGAAAAGAGCATTAAAATCACTTCGATACCCAAATCCATCTGAAAAGAATTGACTCCAATTGTATTCAGATAGCCTTTCAGATAATTAGTCCCTGGATAAGGCGTATTGAGCTGAGTAAATGGAGGTGTGACGAGTAATACCTGGGTGTTGGGCATCCACAAATCTCAACTGCTTTGAACAGATATTCAAATATTACTACTTGTATTATATGATCAACTGTTATTTAGTAGTTTTTCACCCTTTATGGATCATAAATTAAAGGCTCAAAACATAATTTACACTCAAAGATTCGAGCATGGTGGTCAGTTATAATATATTCAAATTGTTATTACTTTGATCAAAATCTAACAAGGGTGTTAATTAATGCTGTTATATTCTACTTTTGCAGCTCACAATCAAATCATCATGAGCAAGCCTACATCAAAATCAGTCCAATTTTCAAGAACTACAATTACCGAATTGATGATTCCTTCTTATGCCAATTTTGGAGGAAAGATCCACGGAGGAATATTATTATCATTGATTGATAAAGTTGCCTACGCATGTGCTAGTAAACATGCTGCCAATTATTGCGTCACAGTATCTGTAGATAATGTTGATTTCTTGGAGCCAGTTGAAGTAGGTGATTTGGTACATTTAAAAGCATCTGTAGTCTATGTGGGTAATTCTTCATTAGTGGTTGGCATCAATGTAATCGCTGAGAATGTCAAAATAGGTACACTCAAAAAGACCAACAATTCTTATGTAACTATGGTTGCAAAAGGAGATGATGACAAACCTACCAAAGTACCAGAACTCGTCTTGGAATCTCAAGAAGAAGTAAGGTTATTCTTAGAAGCGATCAAAAGAAAAGAACTGAAGAAAGACTATCGTTCCAAAATCAAAGAGGTATCTGCCATCTTAATGGAAGATACACATACCGAAATGTTGGAAAAAGAGAGGTGCCAATTGGACTTGAAGAAGTTCACGCTGTAATAGAAATTACATTGTATAAAATTCCAAAAGTGAATTCTAGCATTCATTCATTAGCATATTTTGTCCAATAAAGTATGCTGAACATCCAATTCTGGAGACTATCTACGTATTTCTCAGTCCAATCATCAAAATAATTTGATCTTGAAGCCTTCATATGCATATAGGACTGTAACTTGCATCTTTATTGGAAACCACCAAGAGGAAAGAGATTTAGTAAAATTTAATAAAATATCGATGAGTAAAGAGGTTAAAGTGAAAGCGGTAAAAGCGGTGAAAACAATTAGTTATGAGTCTCTAAAGGCTTTGTATTTTTCTGGCAAAGTAAAACCGTCACTAAACAAGATTCTTTCCGAATTGGAAAACAGTCCTGAAAACTTAGATTTGAGATTATTGGCTTGTCAATGTCTTGTTAGGACCAAGGATTTTGTTCAACTATCTTCGTTTGCTGATATCGCCATCGAATTAGAGCCCGAAAATGCAGGTGGCTACTATTACAAAGGCTTGGCTTTGCATCACTCAAAAGGAAAAGAGCAAGAAGCGCTCAAGAACTTTAACCAAGCATTAACTATAGACCCTGAAAACACCGTATACCTCAAAGGAAAAGCTACTACTCACCTAGAGCTTTTCACCGATTACCACCTACCTATTACGCTTGCAGAGAAGCATAGAGCTAAAGGAGAAGAAAGTTTGATGAAAATCATCTCTTTGGTTGAGGCAAAAGAAAATGCTACTTTTATTGATTTCATGAATGTGGGTGATGTCAGCATCACGATCAATAGAAATCTAGATGCTAAGAAATATTACATCAAAGCGGTTAACGCATTTGAAAAAGCAGAAGAAGTAGATCAAAACAGAAATCTTTATAAGGATATAGTCAAAGCGCAAAAAGCTTGTAACAGACTAATTGAGAAATTCACTGAATAAAAAAACGCTCTGTCTATTCGGCAGACATGCAAAACAAAAAAGCCTACAACCTATAATGATTGTAGGCTTTTTTGTTTTCTCTCCCTCCATGTGAAACGGAATGAACGATATATTAGTCGTCCGTTTCTGGAAATACTATAGTACGATTACCCGTCACGATGATTCGGTGATCCAAGTGAAATTTAACTGCTTTTGAGAGTACTTTTCTTTCTATCTCAGAACCTAATTGTGTCAACCCTGATGGAGTCAAAGCATGTGAAACACGCTCAACATCTTGCTCGATAATTGGCCCCTCATCCAGGTCATCTGTGGCATAATGTGCCGTGGCACCTATCATTTTCACCCCTCTCTCATATGCCCTACGATAAGGGTTCGCTCCTTGGAAGGCAGGCAAGAAAGCATGATGAATATTAATAATCTTCTTCTGATAATAATTAATAAACTCTGAAGACAAAATCCTCATAAACCTTGCCATGACAACTAAGTCGATTTTATGAAAATCCATCAATCTTTTAATCTCTTGTTGTTGCTCATCCCAGTTCCCCCCTGTAACAGGCAAGTGGTAAAATGGAATATTAAATTGATCCGCAACATGCTTGACCGTTTCATGGTTACTAATCACCAATGGAATTTCACAATCCAACTTCCCTTCACTATGCTTTTCCAAAAGATCAAATAAACAATGACTGGTTTTGGATGCCAATATCGCAATGCTCTGCCTATCCTCGGTAAAGGACACACTCCAGTTTAATTGAAATATATCTGCAATTGAAGAAAATCTACTTTTCAATTCTTCACGACTATAGCTCAACCCACTTGCATCCAAATTGACACGCATGAAATAAGCATCTTGTATTGTATCAGTGAATTGCTGACAGCTCAAGATATTGAACCCTTCTCCATAAAAGAAAGAGGTTACTTTGGCGATTATCCCTTTGCTATCATCGCATTGGATTAAAAACGTAATTTTTTTGTCTGACATGAATAGTGATTCGTTGATTCAGATGGGTAATTGTTGTCAGAGCGAAATTAACAGAAAAAGCCAACATTACTAATAGTGTTTTCACCACCCTTTAAAATCTACAGAAAACAACAAATGCAGTATTCACTAACAAACTCAGGTTACCTTCGAATACTTAAGTCTAAAAATTGTAATCGTGATTAAAATTACTACAATTAAAACATTGAGTCTAGATTCTTGGTTCTAAAATCTAGTATCTAAATTAAGCATACTCAGCTCGATGTGGTTTCAAGGCATCACGTACCGTAATCATATCACTTTCATTAATAATCATAAAGGCTACACAATACACATCATTGACCAACTCTGTCCCAACAATCATGTGTTGTTATTTTATCTCTTTGGACATATTCTTTCAGGTGGATAGCATGATGTTCAGCAGTTCCCTTAGCATCTCCTCCTCTCATGTCCCATATCATCTTTACTTTTTTCTCCATTAGTCTTTTAACTTATCGGCAAATACCTTTCTAAACTTCTCCACTTTGGGCTGGATGACAAAGTTACAATAAGGTTGTGATCCATTCAGATTATAATAGTTTTGATGATAACTTTCTGCTAAATAGAATTTATCAAATGCTGTAATCTCAGTTACGATGGGATCTTGAAAAGCACCTGACTCGTCGAGTTTCTGTTTGTATTTAACTGACAGCTCTTTTTGCTCCTCATTATGATAGTAAATGACAGACCGATACTGTGTCCCAGTATCATTGCCTTGACGATTGAGTGTGGTAGGATCATGCGTTTTCCAAAACACTTCCAAAAGCTCCGTAAAAGAAATCACTGAAGGATCGTAAGTAATCTGAAGTACTTCGGCATGACCAGTCGTTCCATTGCAGACTTCTTTGTAAGTTGGATTATCAACTTCTCCACCTGAGTATCCAGACGCCACTTTTGTAACTCCTTTTATATCTTGAAAAATAGCTTCCGTACACCAAAAACATCCGTTACCAAATGTTGCTACGTCCTTTTCTTTTGACTCTTCCTGAGCAAACATGCTCCCAAAAAAGATAAATATTGACAGAATAATATTCATAGAATAATGCTTTACGTTGCTCAATTAGACCCTAACGGTCTAACCAAGATTTAAATTCCCCAACTCTATCCCTTGCGACAATTAAATCGTCGTTTTCAATATGTTTCAAATAGATTTTAAGTCTACTATTCGAAAAAGTAATAATATCCTTGATAGCATTGAAATTCAACACGTATTTACGATTGATTCGAAAAAAAGATTTAGGATCAATCAATTCGGTCAATTGATCGATAGAATAATCTATCAACAACTTCCTATTGTCGGTAGTAGCCAAAAATGTCCCTCCATCTTGACTATAAAAACAAGCTACATCCTGAACCAAAACTGTCTTAAGATGCTCTCCAACTTTAACGACAAAACGCTCCTTGTATTCCTTGTTATTGGATTGCAATAATGCCTGTACCTGTTCTATTTGAATACTATTATCTCGATTAAATTCTTTGAATTTCGCTAGTGCTTTTTCGAGTTTCAATTCAACTATTGGCTTGAGAAGATAGTCAATACTATTGACCTCAAATGCCCTGATCGCATACTGGTCATATGCCGTGGTAAAAATCACAGCATTTTTGATTCTTACCTGCTCAAACACTTCGAAGCTTAACCCATCAGCCAATTGAATATCGAAAAATGTCAAATCTGGTTCTTCATGGTTTTCATACCATTCCACGGTAGCCTTCACGGTATCCAGTTTGTCTAATACTTCAATATTAGGATCTATTCGACTCAGAAGTTTCTCCAATCTCTCGGCTGCCAACACCTCATCTTCTACTATCAATACTTTCATGAAGGTTTTATTTTCAATAATGGTAAAACAACTTCGAAATTCGTCTTCCCCTCCTCTATTTTCAATTCTCGATCAGTGAGATAAGAATAGCGAGATTTAATATTACTTAATCCTAAACCATTAGAATCCCGTTTTTCCACCTTCAGTGGGTTTATATTATTTGAAATCGAAATTTCATCTTCCACCAGACCAATGCTAATGATAAGGTTTTTCTCTTTCGAAATCTCGTTATGCTTGATACAATTCTCCACCAACATCTGCAGGGCTAGAGGTGGGATCATCCAATTATCCTCTATTCGTTCCAGACCTTTATAGGCCACTTCAAAATTATCTCCAAACCGAATTTTATTCAATGAAATAAAAGACTGAATAAAATCAACTTCATCTTTCAATGGCACCAATTCATTCTCTCTGTTTTTCAATACATAGCGATAGACATCAGACAATTGATGAATAAAATCTACCGCCTTGGCTTGATCATCATAGACCAATGAAGTCAAGGCATTCAAACTATTGAACAAAAAGTGTGGGTTCACCTGACTCTTCAACGATTCAAGTTTAGAGCTTAGACTTTCGTTTTTCAATTTTTCATTTTGAATGGCCGTCTCACGCCAAGAAAACAAAAATCCTCTAGCATGAAAAAACATGGACACACTCAATGTAATAATCAAAGTAACCTTAAAAGTCTTGGTCAATTCACCTCCCAACAATTGTTCTATAAATTCGCCTCCTTGAAAGTATTGAATGATCAAATAATTCATCATTACAACCACAATCAATGTAAAACCCGTAGTGATCAACACCCCGATTATCAACTTCTGGATTGGTTTTTCAAACCAATCCAATTTGAGATCTAAGTAATAGGAGATATAAGAGTTACCCGAACCAAGTATAACCCAATACATATAGGATATCAAAACGGAGATACCATACCTGGCATAATCCTCATCCGAAAGACAGCTAGAACAAAATAATGAGGATATAAAGAGGCTACCCAACAATGGAACTATTCCAAATGATATCAGTATATTTTTGACGGTAACCTCCCCCTGCTCGGGTAAGATTGGCAAACACTTTTCAATAAAACTAGCCATAAGAAACAAATGTAAACATCCATGTTGAAAATGAACAGTACATGACGCTCCATGTCCTGTTCATTTTTAAAATTAATTATTGCACTTCGACATCCAATCCTCAATTCCATATTGCCCCCAATTCGGCAACAAAGGATCAGTCACTGTTGGGTTCTTGAACATCTGATCAGCTCTGATGATCAACTGACAAGACTCGTCAAGTGATTGCTTGAAAAACTCAGCTGTACCCATCTGCATCTGCCCCATGAATAGCACTGCTCTTGGATTGTTGGGATCCAGAGACATAGACTTTCCAAACGATGCATATATGCCAGGAGATAACGTTTGTCCTCTCGTCCCTGGGTCAATTCCAATTTTGATCATATTGATGAATCCTTCTAGCGCCTCCAGTTCAGAATTACTGGCTGCTAACTCTTTTCCTTTTGCGACATATTTTAGCCCTTCATCTAGTGTAGCATCTTTGGCCGCATTATCTTCTATTTTAAATGCCTTGAACACTTGGCTCAATGACGCATAATAATAAGGCAACCATTTATCATTTTCGGCATCTCCAATTCTTGAGAATTTATTAGTCAGTGCATCCAATTCCTCTAATGTACCCGCACTATAAATTTGCGGAATGCTATTGCCCATGATCTCTTCATATTTACCTCCATCGGCCCTAACTATTAGATTCATCAAAAGGATACAGGCTATTAATACTATTCTTTGCGTTTTCATATTGTTACTAGTTTAAGTTAATCTCTATTGTTTTATCTCCTTCAAATTCAAATTTAGAATCAGCATATGATGGTGGTCCAAATGATCCCTTCGCATCATTCGAAAAGCCATAGGGTTCTGTCGGAATCCCAAACAACCCTGTATCTAAATCACCACTTTCGTTTTGATCATGAATAACACTGATCGCATAGGTTCCCTCCTCTACATTTTTAAAAGTCACGCTGATCTCTCCTTTTTTATTCACTTTTTTGATCAATTGATTGCCGTCATTTAAGAAGTCACCCTCAGAATCAAACAGTACGATCGAAAGGCTTCCTTCGACATTTTCGATATTCTTGACCACTACAGTCAATTCTCCTTGGTGTGGTTTTGCAATTAATGACGCGCTTGCTATAAGCACCCCAAACATGATTATTATGGTCTTTTTCATAGTATTATGATAGTTTATAAATAGTCTAATTGATTTGTCTCTTTATTCTTGGTGAGGGAAATAAATACTCCCACAAATAGAAATCTCTTTGCCTGTTGACCGATGGCTGCACGGTCGAATGTACCGTCTGGTCCAGCATCATTCTCAAACTGATAACCAAACACATTATCGCGCCCCAAAAGGTTGGATGCAGAGGCGTACAAGATGACATTAGGTTTGAATATGAAAGCTGCATTAAAACTTAGATCAGAAAAGAAGGCTACTTTTTGATTATTGAATGACTCTTCATTAGGATCATTGTAGGGCCTACCTGTATTAAAATCCCAACTTGCTCCTATCTGTGTCCTGATTGATGGAATAAAATGTTTGTATACCACCGAGACATTGTGCATCGCTACAAAATCCGGCCTGACTTCCTTTGGATAATCTCTATAATCACGTTTGCTATCAATGAACGAATAAGAAATCCAATAATCTCCATTCTCAATAGTGTTGGTATCTCGGAAGAACAAATCTATTCCTCTGGCATAGCCGCCTCCATTATTATTATAAGTTGTGGGGTTAAAAAATTGCCCTTCTCCATATTTAACCAAATTGTTATAACCCTTATAGTAAACTTCTCCTCTCAGGGTAAAGCCCTGTGTGATCCGTTGATAACTCAACATATAATGATTGGCTTTTTCCATATCAACTTGATCATTGATGAGTAATAAATCATCTTGTGCTAGTTGATGAAATTGACCATATGCAAAGGATAATTGAGAGTATGTACCTGTTTTATAGGCCATGGAGATTCTTGGTGACACCAAATCACTATCCAATAAGGTGTAGTACGCATACCTTAACCCTGCTCGAAAAGTTAAACTATTGGTTACGAAATAATTAGCCTCAGCAAATCCAGCTATCAGGTTATTATCATAATAAAAACTATACGCTTCGCTATCAGACAACTTCGTATCCTCTGTATGGTCTCGATACATCACTTCACCACCTACTTTGAGTGAGACATTACCTATATCTGCATTGATATATGATTTCCCATGTATAGAATTCATCTCACTCCCTACCTCGATAGTATTGTATTCTGTATCTTCTTTGTTTTGACCATATGACACCCCAAAGAATGCCATACTGTTTTCGGTAAGCTCCTTTTTATAACTTGTATTGACATAAAAGTTGTTGTTCTGTACTTTGACATCATCTCCATTTGGATTATTAATATTGGGTGAGACTACATGGAATGCACTTTGGTCATAGGCGGCATATACTTTGAGCATATCAGACTTTTTTAATTTTTGTCGATACATAAAAGTCCCATTGGTAGAAGTGAAACCATCCTTCCATTCATATTCTTGATCTACCAAACTCATATACGGATCGAGATTCATATAACCTACTTGTCCGTAAACAGATCCTGTTTCCCACCGCTGTGTGTGTGCCACATTACCTCCGACACTCATCAAGCCTATATCCGTAATATTTTCCTCTGGCAAATCAACCGAGCTCAGTGACAATACAGATGATAAGGCCTGACCATACTCTGCACTATATCCTCCTGTACTAAAAAAGGTGCCTTTGAATAAAAATGGATTGAACCTACTTCTAGATGGCACATTGTTAGGAGATGACGTGTAGAAATTATTGACCCAAACGCCATCGATAAATGCTTGTGTCTCGTTGGCGGTCCCTCCACGAACAAACAATCTTCCAGTTTCTCCATTTGTCGTAGTACCTGGCAGCATGTTGAGCGCTCCAGGAATATCAGCCAATGCACCTGCGGTCATCGCAACATCTAGAGGTTTCAATACGGTTGCTTTCTTTTCATCACTGGCTTCAAAACTCCCTGCCGTAATGGTGACTCCTGTCAAATGACTCACTTCCTCCTTCAGTATAATCTCTAATGACTGTTGACTAGCAACATCAATCAGTTGAGCATATGATTTGTAGCCAATGAAACTGGCCAACAAAGTATTACTTCCATTCTCAGAAGTATTAAAAGAAAAGTTCCCTTCCAAATCTGTCGTTACACCGTCATAGGTATCCTGCAGATAAACATTGACACCTGGCAATCCTTCACCGTTGGTATCGGTCACTCTTCCTTGTATCGTCTGGGCTTGGCCCCAAAAACCTATGAAGAGGAATAGTAGTGTTATAATTGATTTGATCATTTGGATGTTTGATTTTGATATTCCAAACTTCCATTATCCTTTCTTGTTTAAGAATTTAAACTTGATGAACTGTTGATTTCTCTAGTTGAATCGTATATTACTACAGGCCCATTGCCTCTGCCACTTCTATCTCACCAAATTCTTTTTCATTTTTAGTATGCATGCATAACATTTTTTCCATATATTTGAAAAAGGTGCTTAGAAAACACTGCATATAAGACTAATAACTACAATCAAAAATGGCAGTTGAAACAAACAAAAGATCGATTAAAGGTGGAGAGTTTTTAATTAGAGAAACACCAGCAGCGGACATCTTCATTCCGGTAGAGTTTACCGAAGAACAAAAGATGATGGCTCAGGCGACTAAAGATTTTATCATAAAAGAAATCCAACCAGTCAGAGACAAAATCGAAAAACAGGAAGGTACTATTGTCCCTGACTTGATGACGAAAGCTGGTGAACTGGGATTATTGGGAGTTTCTATTCCTGAAGCTTATGGAGGACTAGGGATGAACTTCAACACTTCTATGTTGATTGCTGACATTATTGGAGAGACTGGATCATTCTCTACCACATATGGAGCACATACAGGGATTGGAACTTTACCTATTCTCTATTATGGTACTGAAGAACAAAAACAAAAATATTTACCCTTAGTAGCCTCTGGCGAATGGAAGTCCTGTTACTGTTTGACTGAGCCTGATGCGGGATCAGATGCTAATTCTGGAAAAACTAAAGCGGTTTTATCTGATGATGGCAAACACTACCTCATCTCAGGTCAAAAAATGTGGATATCGAATGCAGGGTTTGCAGACCTTTTCATTGTATTTGCAAAAATCGATGATGACAAAAAATTAACGGCCTTCATTGTAGAAAAGACATTTGGTGGCATCACCATGAATGACGAAGAAGTCAAATTGGGTATCAAAGGATCTTCGACAAGACAAGTGTTCTTTAACGATTGTAAAGTCCCAGTGGAGAACATGCTGTCGGAAAGAGAAAACGGATTCAAAATTGCCGTCAACATTCTCAATATTGGAAGAATAAAATTAGGTGCAGGGGTATTAGGTGGCTGTAAAGAGGTGATCAACTATGGTGTCAACTATGCCAATGAAAGAAAACAATTCAATACACCAATATCCAGTTTTGGTGCGATTCAGCATAAAATAGCAGAGATGGCTATACAAACTTGGATCACTGAATCAGCATCTTATAGAGCAGGTCAAAACATCGATGATTGTATAGAAGATTACATAGCCAATGGCATGGATGATGCTCAAGCCAAACTAAAGAGCTTTGAGCAATTCGCAATTGAATGCGCGATTATAAAAATTCTAGGTTCCGAAGCATTAGACTATGTAGTAGATCAAGGAGTTCAAATCTATGGCGGAATGGGATTCTCAGAAGAAGCACCTATGGCAAGAGCTTATAGAGACGCACGAATCACTAGAATATATGAAGGCACAAACGAGATCAATAGAATGTTGATGGTAGGTATGGTGTTGAAGAGAGCCATGAAAGGTGAATTGAATATCATGGAACCAGCTATGGCTGTTGCCAAAGAATTGACAGCTGTACCGTCATTTGATATGCCAGATATGTCAAAACCATTTGCTGAAGAAAAGGATGTTTTGAAAAGGTTGAAGAAAGCAGTGTTAATGGTTGCAGGGAAAGCTGCACAAACATTTGCTGCGGCATTTGAGCAAGAGCAAGAGATCATGATGAATATCGCTGATATGATGACGCAGATATATGCTGCTGAATCTGCTGTACTTAGAGCTGAAAAATTAGTCAGCTTAACCGGAGAGGAAGCAAACAAATTACAGATACATGCAGCTAGGGTTTACCTATACGAAGCAGTTGAGATCATCAACAAAGCAGGAAAAGATGCTGTCGTATCTTTCACAACAGGGGACGAGCAAAAGGTAATGCTTATGGGATTGAAAAGGTTTACAAAAATCAATCCTGTGAATATTAAACAACTAAGAAGAGAGATCGCTGATCACTTGATCTCAGAAAACAAATACGCTCTTTGATTAAACAACCAAAGACACCCAAAATAGTGATTGATTAGTTATCGGTAAAAGCCCTGTCAAAAATATGACAGGGCTTTTTTGTTAAAAATCAATTAGCATGATATTTATCCTACCTCTTTTATACTTATAAACGCAGTGTTGGACAGAGGGAATGTATTCTATTTGAAAACAATAATGTCCTTTACCATTTTGAGAGCAATACCTAAGAGAACAAATAGGCTCTTGGGTTACACAACCAAAGACGACCAAAACAGTGATTGGTTAGTTACTGATACACCCCTTTCAATTAGTTTAAAGGAACTATAATCGATTATTTGTCCTAATGAGATATTTATCAAACCTATTTAATACAAATACACTCCCTATCAGACCAATGAAAGTTCTAGTATTGCAGCTTCAGAAGAATTAACATATTATGAGATCTATTTTTACCTACTCTGCATTGCTACTTAGTCTTTTCGCTTGTTCGCCAAGTCAGAATAACAACAGTACGCAATCAGACCCTACCCAAATCAAAGTAGATAGTTTATTATCTCTAATGACTTTGGAAGAAAAAGTTGGTCAGCTGAACCTCTACAATGGAACATTTGAATTTACGGGTATATTACCTGAAGAGTCTAATGCATTGCAAACTGTAGAGATGATAAAGACTGGACATATTGGCGCCATGCTAAATGTTCTCACAACAAGTGCAGTTCGTGAAGCACAAAAACTAGCAGTAGAAAATACAAGATTAGGCATCCCATTGTTGATAGGATATGATGTCATCCACGGTTACCAAACGATGATGCCTGTTCCACTGGCTCAAGCAGCAAGCTGGGACCCAGAAGTAGCAAGGTCAGGTGCCGTTGTTGCAGCAAAAGAATCTGCAGCATCAGGTGTCAATTGGACATTTGCTCCAATGATGGATATAGCCAGAGATGCGAGATGGGGACGTATGATGGAGAGTGCTGGAGAAGACCCTTACTTAGCCAGTGTATTTTCAAAAGCTTGGGTAAATGGATTTCAGGGAGATGACCTGTCGTCTGACGAAACTATTGCAGCTTGTGCCAAACATTTTGCAGCATACGGTTTTGCAGAAGGAGGAAAAGACTACAATACAGTTGATATCAGCTTACATACTTTGTACAATATCGTACTCCCTCCTTTCAAAGCTGCTAGTGAAGCGAATGTAGCTTCATTTATGAACTCATTTAATGAAATTGGTGGTGTTCCTGCCAACGGTAGTAAGCTACTACAAAGGCAAATATTGAAAGGCGATTGGGATTACAAAGGTTTTGTGGTCTCTGACTGGGGCTCAATAGGTGAAATGATCACGCATGGTTTCGCCAAAGACAACATGGCCGCAGGTCTTAAAGCCATCACGGCAGGCAGCGACATGGACATGGAGTCTAGGATATATGAAAAAACGCTCATTCAATTGGTGAATGAAGGAACAATCAATGAAAGTATCATTGATGATGCAGCTGGCAGAATACTCTCGATCAAGTTCAAACTAGGGTTATTTGAGGACCCTTACAAATACTGTGATGCTGAAAAAGAGAAAACTGAATTGTTATCCAAAGAAAATTTAGCGGTTGCAAAATCAGCAGGTCAAAAATCAATCGTCTTATTGAAGAACGAGGATCAAATCTTGCCATTAACGCAAGGTAAATCAATTGCTATTATTGGTTCATTAGCATCTAGCAAGGACATCCCACTTGGAAGTTGGAGAGCACAAGCAATAGAGAATTCTGCTGTATCGATGCTTGAAGGAATGATAAGCGCTAACCCAAAAACTAAATTCGCTGAAGGTTATAAACTCACCACTGATGCTAGAGATTTCATACACGAACTTGAGTTTCTTGACAGTGAAGATGGCTTTAATGAAGCGATTGCATTAGCAAAAAAAGTGGATGTTGTGGTTATGGTTCTAGGAGAAGACTGCTGGCAGACTGGTGAAGGTAGAAGCCAGGTTGACATTACATTGAAAGGAAGTCAAGAGAGGTTATTTGATAAGATAGTAGCAGTTAACTCTAACATTGTAGCGGTGTTGATGACAGGAAGGTCTCTAGCCATCCCTAATGTTGCAGAAAAAGCAAAAGCACTCGTGAACGTATGGCACCTAGGATCAGAAGCTGGTAACGCCATTGCAGATGTTCTATACGGAAAGTATAACCCTTCTGGCAAGCTACCAGTTAGCTTCCCAAGGCATGGCGGTCAATTACCAATCTATTATAACCACAAGAACACAGGACGACCAACAGGGTCGAGTCCAACTGACCCATTAGTTTTTTGGTCACACTATACAGATGAAAAGAACACTCCTCTGTTCCCATTTGGCTATGGTCTGAGTTACAGTACATTTGAATACAGTGGTCTCAAACTATCCAGCGATTCAATGAACATAAAAGGGAAAATTACAGCTACTATCAACATTAAAAACACAAGTGATATAGCAGGAAAGGAAACTGTTCAGCTATACCTACGCGATCATTTTGGCAGTGTAACTAGACCTGTCAAAGAATTAAAGGCATATGAGCAGATAGAGCTAGCAGCCGGAGAAGATAGAGAGATCACATTTGAAATTGATAACAAAATGCTCTCCTACTATCGTTTGGACCTAAGTTTTGGAAGTGAACCTGGAAATTTCACTGCTATGATTGGCGGTAACTCTTCAGATGTATTAGCTTTAGATTTTGAATTATTAGAATAACCGAACCTGAAGTATGAAGAGCATTGACCATGTAGATAAAGCCATTGATGTTGTAGTTAAAATTGGCTTTTTACTTATTCTAGCTGGATGGTGTTTTCAAATACTTTCCCCATTTATCAATCCAGTTATTTGGGGTATCATCATCGCTGTAGCAGTTGATCCTCTATTTCAAAAAATAAGCAAGGTAATACCTAACAGGACAAAGTTAACCTCCATAATTGTATCACTAATTCTAATAGTGCTCATACTCATACCTACTATTTTGTTCTTTGAATCAGCAGTAGTAGGGCTACAAGAATTGGGAAAATTATACAGAGAAGGCAATCTTGTAATACCAGAACCAAACGCCAATGTACAGGCATGGCCATTGATAGGGGAATGGACATACACAACTTGGACTGAAGCTCATAACAACTTGACTACACTATTGATGAAGCATCAGGACTCCATCATGAAAACGGGTAAATTACTTTTTAATTCTCTTGTTGGTACTGGGATGGGGATTTTAGAACTCCTTTTATCAGTTGTGATTTCAGGCGTATTGTTGGCCACTCATGGTACAAAAAAAGCATCTCATGCCTTGTTTGAAAAAATAGCAGGATCATTTGGAGCAGAATTCGCTTCCATTTCTGAAAAAACCATTAGAAATGTGGTTAAGGGAATATTGGGCGTAGCTGTTATTCAATCCATCCTTTTCGGAATAGGCTTTGTACTTGCGGGTGTCCCATATGCTGGTCTTTGGGTAATCATTGTATTGATACTAGCTGTCATACAATTGCCTCCAATGTTGGTTGTGATCCCTGTTGTTATTTATCTTTTCTCTGCAAACTCAACCTTATATGCTAGTTTATGGACTGCATACCTACTTTTAGCTGGGCTTTCAGACAATATTCTAAAACCAATACTTCTTGGTCAAGGAGCCCCTGTACCTATGTTAGTGATATTTTTAGGCTCTATTGGCGGATTTATCACTTCTGGTTTTATCGGGTTATTTATAGGTGCTATCATACTGTCTCTGGGCTACAAATTGCTAGTCTCTTGGTTAGACATTAAGAAAGAACCATTACCCGAACCTGTACAAGGATAGAGTAATATCATATTCACAAGCCTAGATTGTCAACCAACAACACCGAATTTATTCGAGAAAACATGTCAAGTAGTAGAGAACCTCTTTCTTATCAATCATAATGAGGACGCTGAACTACCATATTAGCGAAAGCATATTAAAATCAGTTAGATACGAGGGCCTGTATCTGTTTATCTCCTTTAAAGAAAATTGTATGGAACCTGACCGATTCCAAAGTGCAGCGTCTGTCTACGACTATTTATATATCAGAACTAAATTTTAGTAGGCACTTCGCCCTACTCTTTTTCAAAGAGTTACTAACCTTAAGCGAAATAAAAATTAGGCTTGCTCAAACTGATCACTTTATTGATGACACTTGTTTAAAACATTAATGCATTCTGTCCGTCCGAACTTCTAGATTCTTCATGATTTCACCTTCTGCAACTAATATTTCTGACCACCGCTTCATAACATGAGTTTCCC
>JAOPTS010000266.1:0-4138 GCA_051531955.1 Reichenbachiella sp. | reverse complement strand
CAGAATGTGGAAAACGGAAGCTGCCTTTATCAGGCCAAAGTGGGGCATCTATCGTAGTTTGGATGATCAGGCTAGTTTGAGGGACGAGGAAGTTTTGTTTGCTGACATTAGCATAGAAGAGATTGAAGAAGATATAGTTGATCCTCCGTTGGCTCTAAAAGAAGAGCTTGCTTTTCAAATCTACCCAAACCCTGCAAGTGATGTTTTGATTATTGCAACTGAACAATTTGTAGATTCATTGACTGTCAAACTGTATAACGCAAGTGGAAGCCTGGTGTTGAGTCAGACACAAAAATCAAATCAGTTGGTGGTCGGTCATTTAGATAATGGGCTGTATGTGATGGTACTATCTAACAAATCAGGTGTGATTAGCAGCCAGCACTTTTTGAAGAGGTAAAAACAAAACTCGCCATCGAATTCACCGTATTTTCCATATTAATCATTTGTTATTCTAGCTCAAATTTAACTTTGACTTTCACTTTTTCGGTCACGTTGTTATTATTCCTTTTGGCAGCTTGCCAAGAAGGACCTTCTTTCACTAATCGAATGGCTTCTAGATCACATTCTGCACTTAGGCTTTTGAGGACTTCAATATCTGAGGGGTCGCCATAGGAATTGATAGTGACTTCTAAAACCACTTTTCCTTCCACCTTATTTGCCTTTGCTTGTACAGGATATTGCAGCGAGTCTTTTAAATAACGTTTGTAGGCAATAAATCCATTTGTGGGTCTTGGAGCGGTATAGCTGTCAGGTTCAGGGTCGGACTGTGTTCCGTAACCCACTACTACCACTTCTTCCAGCGCCATCATATCTAGCGCTAAGTGTATGGTCAATGAGTCTCGTTGATCAATGACTACCGACTGACTGGAATAGCCGATAAAGGAAAAGGAAATTTCATCTTCTGGCGAAGTGATTTGCAATTGATAATTGCCATCTATATCAGTGATGGTGCCATACCCGGTATTTATAACCATTACCGTCACTCCCGGTATGCCTTCTCCTGATTCATCCAGTACTTTTCCAGTGATGGTGGTTTCTTCGAATGAAATATCAGAGGCTTTTTCCATTTTCTTTTTTCTGGAAGAGCGAGCAGATGCTGCTTGAACATTTGCTTCTGATGAAGCAGCCATAGATTTTGAAGACCTGCTTACTTCATTTATCACTATATCTTCTTCAGGCACCATTTCTACTTCTTCCATTATATAATCTTCCAGTTCTTCATCTGCAAAGGCCATATCCATCTCTTGAATTTCTTCGACTATTAATGGCTCGATAGTTTCGGTTGCTTCAGGTGTCTTAGTAGCAGCTATTGGAGCGATGGCTTCCTGATTATTCGAAGCTCGTTTTTTTGGTTTGATAGGAGTTGATTTTTTGGAAAGTTGTACTTGTGAAAGAGGTTCTTTCACTTCTTCTGCTGGAGTTGCTTCTGAGACAAGCGTCTCTTGTTTGATTTTTGTAGCGGTCTCTTCTTCCTGCTCCTCTTCTATCGTTTTTTGGTCCATGACAATCGTGTCATTATCACTTGCGGTGTCTAAGACCAAATAGATCACCAATGAGGACAACATCAATAATGCAATTGCCGCGACCATTCTCATAGGTTGCTGCCATATTGGAATCACTTTCTTGTCTCGATTGGTTCGTTGGTCTATCTCATGATTGACCTGCGTCAAATCTTTTTGAAGGTTTGACGGGTGTTTTTCAAAACCTTGCATTGCTTCCGCCTCAAAAGGATGGTCGAGTAAGTATCGTTCCACGTGAAACTGATCTTGTACAGACAAATCACCATCGAGATACTGCTGCATCACCTCAGGGGTGAGTCCATGGGACAAATCGATATGTTGTTGATGATTACTCACTGCTTTCTATGCAAAGTTTAAGATTTCTTTTTCCGTTTTGTATATAGCTTTTTACTTTTTTCAAATCATGCCCGGTAGCGTCAACGATTTCTTGGTAGCATTTTTTCTCTAGGAAGAACTGTTGGACACATACTCGTTGTTCCTCCTTTAGTTTTTGAATGCAACTTTCTAATTTCGTCAAATTGTCTTCCAAAGCACTTTCATCATCAAGATGCAAATGCTCTTCAGATTCCATAACCTGACTGGAGATATCTACTGAATGACCTTGAGATTTGTTTTTTCTCAATAGCATGAGGCAATGGTTTTTTGTCAAAACATGTAACCAACTTTTAAAATTGTCTACTTGATGTTTGGGTAGCTTGAGGATTAATTCCTCAAAGATATTGGTGACTGCATCCTGGGCATCTTCATGATTTTTTAAATACTTCAAACATACCCCATAGACCAAATGCAAATAGGGTTTGTACAAATCACCTAAGACCTCCAAATCACCTGTAGACCGGAACTGGTCCATCATTTTTTGTTGTTGATCCAATGGTGTTTGAGGAGTTATTTTCATTTATCGAGTTAGGCAAGGCACCAATCTATAAATTTTTTTCTGTTCCATTTATGGAATCTGTGGAATCCCTGCATCCTAAAGGAAAATTGTTTCACAAAAACACGAAAGCCATGAAAAGAATAATGATGTTGATCGGAATGTTGGTAATAGCGACCGCACTATCACCCTTAGCAAAAAAGGAAATAAAAGGAACCGTGAATGATGAGCAAGGTTTGCCAATCCCAGGAGTGAGTATATTGATCAAAGGAACAACCAACGGGACAGTGACTGACCTCAGTGGTCAATACGAACTGTTTGCAGAAAGCACAGATAGATTGGTTTTTAACTTTATTGGCTATGTCACCCAAGAGATAACTATCGGCCAACAATCTAATATCAATGTCAATATGGTGCTGGATGTACAGGCATTGGAAGAAATAGTGGTGGTGGGATATGGTACAGCCAAGCGGTTTAACAGTAGGAGTAAAGTGAGGTCTTCTGTTGCTTATGATGAGTCATATAGTATGGCGCCTATGGAAAGCGTCTATGAGGAGGAGGAATTCAATACCGAAGAATACGACGGAATCAACGAAAACATATTTCATAATGCCAAGACGAAACCATTGTCAACTTTTTCGATAGATGTCGATGCGGCTTCCTACAGCAACATGCGTAGGTTCATCACCAATGGCCAACAGCCTCCGAAAGATGCCGTTCGTATCGAGGAGATGATCAATTATTTCAATTATGATTATGCACAACCAAAAGGAGACGTTCCTTTTTCTGTCAATACTGAGATAGCCGTAGCGCCATGGAATCCAAAACATCAATTGGTGCATATCGGCCTGCAGGGTAAGGAGGTGGATACAGAAGGTTTGCCTGCTTCTAATTTAGTGTTTTTGCTCGACGTGTCAGGCTCGATGAATAATGCTGACAAATTACCTTTATTGAAGTCAGGCTTCAAACTGTTGGTACAGCAATTGCGACCTGAGGATAGAGTAGCGATTGTCGTATATGCAGGTGCGGCTGGGGTGGTATTGCCCTCTACTTCGGGAGATAGAAAAGGCGACATTTTGAAAGCCTTGGATCAATTAGAAGCAGGCGGATCTACTGCAGGCGGAGCAGGAATCAGACTGGCTTATAAGATTGCAAAAGACAACTTCAAAATAGGAGGCAACAATAGAATCATATTGGCGACTGATGGTGATTTCAATATTGGCGAATCTAGCAATGCCAGTATGGAGGAGTTGATAGAAGAGAAAAGAGAAGAAGGCGTGTTTTTGACTGTCTTGGGTTTTGGAACAGGCAATTACAAAGATTCGAAGATGGAGACGATTGCCGACAAGGGCAATGGCAACTATGCCTATATCGATAATATCTTGGAGGCCAAAAAAGTGTTGGTCAACGAGTTTGGTGGAACGCTCTTTACTATTGCAAAGGATGTTAAACTTCAAGTGGAATTCAATCCCAACCTAGTACAAGCCTACCGATTGATTGGATATGAGAACAGAGCATTGAGAGATGAGGATTTTAATGACGACAAAAAAGACGCAGGCGAATTAGGTTCTGGACATACGGTGACCGCTTTGTATGAGATTATCCCTGTAGGTGTAGATCGTGAGTTCACGGCAGTTGACCCATTGAAATATCAAGAATCAAATGCAACTAGCGCTGCTACTTCAAGCGAATTGCTAAACATCAAACTACGTTACAAAGCCCCAGATGGAACCAAAAGTATGCTGAT
>JAOPTS010000265.1:0-2868 GCA_051531955.1 Reichenbachiella sp. | reverse complement strand
TTGACAGCACCTGTTAGATGGACGCAGTCTGTTCAGCAGATGGTAGCAGATGGAGCTGTTCAGTTTGTAGAATGTGGGCCAGGTAAAGTGTTACAAGGGTTGGTTAAGAAAATACACAGAGAAGCAGAGGTTAGCGGAATCTAGTTTCAATCTTCAATAAAAATATCAACACGTCATGGTAAGAGATTCTTACTATGACGTGTTTTTTTATATCATTTCTTTTACCAAGTTCCAGTCCAATTCGATTGGTTTTTCTTCAAAATCTATCGGTAACTCTACCTCTGCTGACTTCTGAATTCTATCATTGTCCATTGGATGAGTACGAATAAACTCTAGATCGTTTAAAAAGCTTTTATTCTCCGCTTTCATTTTAATGAAAAATTGACCTAGTCTACTTGGGTTCAGCTCACTTACTATAGCTAAATTCAAAGCATAATCGTCGGCCTCTTCTTCATTTTTTCTGTCAAAAGCTGTAGAGACACTAAGTTTTGCAATCTCAGAAATCAATACCGGGTCTCCACCACTTGCAATTGAAAACAAGGCCTCCATTCCGATTGTTTTTGCTATTTTCTCTATCACATGTTTATTCTCTGCATGACCAATTTCGTGGGCTAATATTAACGCAAGTTCTTCCGGTCGATCTAGCTTGCTAATTAGTCCAGTATAAATGTATATTTGACCATTGAGCGAAGTGAATGCATTGATTTGTTCATCTTGAATCACAGATACTTGATAGTCATAAGACACCGTGTCCATGTTCTGAGTCAATCTGGTCATGATAATATTCAAACAAGAATCCAGTGGAGGGTTATCTATGATTTCAAAATCAGACATCATGTATTCGTTCAAGAATTCTGACATCTCCTCTTCATTTTCTTTTGAAATAGAAAATGGATTAGAATCTATTTCGTAATTGTAATAAGAGAAACCAGCCCATATGCCTCCAAATAGGAGAAGTAATATGAGTAAGTCTCTCCATATTTTGATATTCATAATTTGGGTGGCTGGTTTACTATTTGGTCTTTTATTACCTCATCTTTTACTTGATATACTGAGTGGTAACAAAGCTTACCAAAAAATAAGAAGTAATACATCTCACCTTTCCTAGCTTTAATAGCTCCTACGATACTGAAAATGAAGTATAGAACATTGAGTATTCCTCCCATGATCAAATACCCGATATAAGTGTCCGTGACTTCTAGGTTTTTAAAAAAGAAAATTTGGAATGTCCAGTAAAGAGCACCTGCGTTGACAAGTGTAGTAGGTAATTGACTAAAGAGGGACTGCATACTGTGGAACCGTACAAATCGACAGCTCTTTTTCTGGATCAAATAGTAGATTACTGCAGCGATCAGATTGATGATGGGCAATGGGAGACCAGCTCCCATTGCAGCAAACATCATAAGATACGATCCCATCGCATCTTCTTTTTCTTTTTTGGACAGCTGATCTGGCTGTTCTAGTTGATGATATTCCATTATTTATTTTCCCGAAAATGGAGGGTAATCATCATTCATATTATAATAGTATAAATGCACTCTTAAAGACCATCTCAAGGTACCTACATTGAATTTGTGGAAAGACTCAGGGTAGTTACCAGTAAACAATACAACCCAAAAAGCTAAGAATGCTAGAAATATAGTAGCATACATTCTAAGTCCTAATATGAGGCCATGTGGTAACATTACGTACAACCAACCAAACAACATTCTGATCAATGTCAAACTTCTACTAGTATGTTCTGGGTAGGGGATCTCCAATTCAAATGCATCATCCTCAGCGTCTAATCCAAAAGCTGGATATCCATCACTTAGGTTGAGGTATCGAAGATTTACACGCATGGTCCATTTTTGTAGCTTTACCTGATATTCGAAAAATGACTCGGGATAGCTACCAGTAAATAAGATGATCCAAGTTGTAATAAAATTCAGTATCTGAGACCAAATGCCTAAAAAGGCAAGTAAAAAGAAGTGAGGAAGGTAAATGTAAAAGATACCAAAAAATGATCTTAGCAATAATTCTCCTCGTGAATAACTGTCTTGATGTTTTACTTCAAAATTCATAAATAATTATTGATTAGGTTTAAATCAAGCCTGAATATAGCATAATAATATAGGGTAACAAATCTTTGTTCTTATCCATTCATCAAACTCTCAATCTCATCTGCATGAACGGGAATGTTTTTCATCAAGTTAGTGTGGCCTTTCTCATTGATGACGATGTTGTCTTCCAGTCTGATGCCCAATCCTTCTTCTCTGATATAGATACCAGGCTCTACTGTGAGTACCATTCCAGGTTCAAATTTCTTATATATACTGGCTACATCGTGTACGTTAATGCCTAGATGATGAGAAGTGCCGTGCATGAAGTACCTTCTATACAATGGAGTTTTTGGGTCTTGGTTTTTTACATCCGTTTTGTCAATAAGCCCAAGCGTGATTAATTCACTTTCCATGATTTTACCTACTTCTTGATGGTACTCTGGTATTGCATTGCCAGGGACTAACATGTCGGTTGCGGCAGTTTTTACTCTTAGTACAGCGTTGTACACATCTTTTTGTCTTTTGGTGAATTTCCCATTGACAGGAATGGTTCGTGACATGTCAGCGTTATAGTTGGCATATTCTGCTCCCACATCAAACAATAGGATGTCACCATCTTGACATTGCTGGTTGTTATCTACATAATGAAGTACGCACGAGTTGGCTCCCGAAGCGATGATAGGTTCATAGCCAAAGCCAGTGCCTCTGTTTCTTAAAAACTCATAAGCATATTCTGCTTCTAATTCGTATTCCCACACCCCAGGCTTGGTCAATTCTAATATGCGTCTAAAGCCTTTTTCAGTAATGTCACAAGCATGTTGCATCA
>JAOPTS010000264.1:0-15965 GCA_051531955.1 Reichenbachiella sp. | reverse complement strand
ATTGAGCAGAACTTTGTTCATCCGATGATAGTGGGATTTCGCTGCTACTTGATAGATTAGTATTCTCACTGCTCTCAATTTCCATAGATGATGAAATGTTAGTAGAGCTTGATATTTGATAAGAACTTTGTTCATCCGATGAAAGCTGGATTTCGCTGCTACTTGATGGATTAGTATTTTCACTACTCACTATTTCCATAGATGATGAAATAACCGTTGAGCTTGAAGACAATGGATCAGGGATGGCTTCATGACCAACGGTTAGGTCGTCTATATACCATCCTCCATATTCATCATAATTGTCTGATCGTAATCTAAACTTTAAATATATTATTTTATTTCGGTAGGCATCGAGTGGTGAATAAAAAGAATTCCAGTTTCTATTGCTACTTATGTCGGATGAAATAATTGAAGACCAGATATTTGAACCATTTTCTCTAATAGATAGAGTGTAGTCATCACTGTAATGGAATGAAATCCATTGTTTGAAAGTTAGATAGAGATTTGGTTCATCTGAGACCGTGATAGGGCCAATTATAACTGAGTCATCAGCGTTAGAGCTATATTCATTGTTAATTACGGTCGCCAGGACATTTTGACCATGGTATGCTGTATCTGGTATAGTATACAGTGCACTTGGAAGGAGTTCACCTGTTTCCCAATCTCCGTATGGTGTGATTTTGGTATCAGTTGATTCAAAACTAGTATGATATATAGGGCTAAGCGTGGGATAGAACTTTCTTACTGCAACCGATATTTCGGTTGATGGCGTAATGTAGGAGGGACTTGAGCTAATATTGATAACATGTTTTTCGCCTGCACTTTTTGAGGTTATCAAAAGTGACTGAGAAGTGTTCGTTTGTAGCAATTGATATAGGGAGCTTCTATAGGTTGAGTCTGTTCCAAAATAATTAATCGATCTTGAAAGAAGTGGTCCTATAGTCGACGTTTCGAAAATATATGTGCCTGAATCAGGAGTAATAAATTCTAGCCAAACACCATTATAGGCACTTTCAGCAATTTGCTCGTCTTCAAAATTAAGTATAGCATCCCCTAAATTGATTGGGGTCCTATTTCGCTTAAATATTGCTCTAATTTCTGTATCAGAATTCATAATTATTTGTGTTGTTTTTGATGTAGAGTCAATAATTTCAGATGTTCCAGATATACGGTGCCAATGGTCAAGTTCATACCCATTATAAGCAGTTGCTTTAAGGGTAAGTGTATCGCCTCGAGATCCTTTTGTAAGTCTATTTTCTGTAGTAGTATACCCATGGTCAGGTGACAGCAAGTGGAGTTCGACTGGGTCTATAAGAGGTTGAATATGAACCTGTATATCTGAGTTAAGAGTTGTGCTATAACTTCCTAATGAAAAGGTATAGCTTGAGTCTTTAATCGCTGCAAATATAATAACGGCTTTACCTTCAGTTCCCTTGGAGGAAAGTATATGAAGATATGTTGTGTCTGTACCGTAAAAAGCCAAAGACTTATACACAGAATCAGCAAGATCCTCTGCTGTAAATTTATATTCTCTGCTTTCAGTAGGTATAAATTCTAGCCATATATTCTTTCGTGGATCATTGTCATAGCTATCATCGATTAAATTAAGAGTATCGTGTGTTGTATCTATGGCATGCCTAGGAAACCTTTTGAGGAGTGGTTTAATAGTAGCACTGCTCGTAAGAGATACCTTGGTTTCTGAGGAGTCTGGGCTAATGATATCTATTATGTTAGAATCAGCGTCACTTACCCATTTAATAAATTTATGTCCCCTTAGGTTTCTCCACTCAACTTGGGTCGTGTCTCCACTGGAGAACGTTGATGGGCCGTTAAAATCTATGTAGTTTTCATAGAGGCTATCGGCTGTTAGAGTAACGCTTGAAGGTATGAGGGTAACCATAGCTGAAAGTTTATCTGACCCGGCAGATGGAGAGGACCACGATTCAGCAGAAAAGTAATGGATTTCATCAGGATAGTCTGCGGTAAAGGTTGTAAAAATTGGATAGGAATAGTAATAATCACCACCAAAGCAAGAATATATTCTTGTGCCACAATAAGTAATGTCTAATGAACGATAGTAGTCAACAGAATATATGGATAGCATATACGAGCCAGAGTCCGGTGGAGAAAACTGGAGGAGTACTTCTGAAGTGCCAGACCAAGAACTACTAGCATCATCAATCATACTAAAGGTATCTAATGTTGCAGATAGGATAACTATTGAAGACTCAAAAATAGGTTTGAGTACCGAGGTGGTGTTGATTTGTACTGTGGTCGCTGCAAGAAGAGAATCAGAGAGAATTGCATCACCAGAAACAACGGTCCAATTTTTAAATGTGTACCCCATTGACGCATATGCAGTAATTGAGGTACTCGAACCAATACTGATATATTTCTGTCCTACTGAACCACGGCCGCCAGTGGTAGTATCAATACTCACTTCTATAATTGAATCCATAGAATTTACTTCTATGGTAAAATTGTTATTCAAACCAGAGGTCGAGGATTTATAAACAGAACAAAAATATGGAGTTCCAGCGATACCATTAAATTCTGAGTAGAGATGCCCGCTACCTGACTCATTGGTGGTAGAATGGTAATAGGTTGTATCTGAACCATAGCATTTAAGATAATGATAGTTATCATTGAAGGAGTTAATTAAGAAATTACCTGATTTTGATGGAGTATACTCAAACCAGACCATATTGTCAGGGTTGTTATTTGGGGCGCTGGTTATGAAGTTGTAGGTGATAGCTGAATCACTCAGTGTATGCCTGTCAAACCGAGTAAATTCAGCAGTAATGGTACTATTGTCAAAGAGTATGACATCGGTAGAATCTTGAGTGGGATTTACAATATCTGCAGATCCTGAAAGGAGCACCCATGAGCTGAAGCCATAGCCTATTCGAGGGGTGCCAAGGACAGATACCGTCTCCCCACTGTTTACTTTCCTAGAAGAGAAAGTACTGATATAGCCGAAAAAATTATTACTGGTACTTAGTGTTGTAGGAGTTGTTAATTTTCGCCATGATATATTGAAAGATGAATATGTTGTATAGGTATACTGCTGTAATGCGCTGAAGTAATAGGTTAAGCCAAGAGAAGTTATTTCGGGGTATAAATAATTTGCATTATACCAATAAGAATTAGTTTTAGATATGTAGGTTGTATCAGTGCCGTATGATGAGAGTACCTTTGAAGTAGTGGACATCGACTCGTCATTAATGGTAATAACATAGCTACCAATGCTTTGTGGTGTAAAATCAAACCAAACACCATTTAAATTATCTCCATAGGGGGCGTTCAACTTATGATTATAGGATGTAGGTGTTTCAGTAATGGATTCAGTTGGAAATCGTTCAATTTCAGCAGTGATTTGACTTGATTCAATTACCGTTGCAATTGATGTATCTTTTTCGGCATTGTCGAAGGTGACGGATCCATAATTAATATTCCACCGTAGGAAATCATACCCAAAGTTTGGTTCTACCTCTAAGATAACAGTATCACCAGAAGTTACTGACTGCTTTATAAGAGGACAAGAGTACGTTATGTCGGTATTACATTTTACTTTGAGGACTCTAAAAGGCATAATGTCTATTGAAATCTGATCAACATACCATCCTGCTTTATTTTCGGACCCATCAGCTGCTATTCTAAACCGAACTTTTATCGAACTCGCCCTATAGGCTGTTACATCAAAAATATTCTCCTGCCAACTCGTTCGACTTCGGCTGGAGGACATGATGGGGATCCATGTTCCTGAGCCATTTTGCTCTACTTCAACTACTATAGAATCAAAATTGTTTTCAATACTGATATAATCATAAAAGCTAAGATAAATATCAGGGGCGTCGGGGAGTGAAATTAAAGGGGTTGAAAGTATTCCCGTAGCGTTATTTGAATAATTCCCTGAAAGGTTGGTAGCAGCGGCATTTGAGCCTTCATAAGCGAGCATTGGCCCTGATGAGGGGCTACCAAGCTCCCAGTCTCCGCTTATTGTTACTGGGGGGACTGCTATAGTCTCAAAATTTTCAGTATAGGGAAATGAAAATAGTGTCGTAAAGGATAAGAGTAAACTTATTTGTATTAATATAGATTTCGTCATTATTTGGCCCAAAAAAGAATGAAAATGGGAACTGAATCAGTTAAATAATTAATGTATGCGTTCCCAAGTTTAATTACAAAGTTATAAACTCTTTAAGCTCAATTTGTTTTGTAAACAGGTATTATGCATAGTAAAAGAAGAGTTTACATTCTGAAGCATATTATGGAAATACAAGTGGAGATGTTTAATGGAGGGCGGAATTTTGGTGATATACTTATTAATTCAAAATTAGTATATGGAGTATGCAATAATTCTACTGTGTAAACATTGATATACATTAGATTTCAGATTCTAGTTTCTCCGAACGTATTGCTTTTAAATAGTTATTGTTATGGTGGGACATATGGAGTAATACTCCACGCTTTACTATTAAATAGTAAGCGACATATTATCAAGACTACATTGTTAAAAGGAATGCGTTATGATTAAATGGCTTCTTATTGCTTTTTTTGCATCGTTATTATTACAGTTTACAAGTTGTGCCGTTGATACTACTAGTGCAGAAGAACAGGAGTTTATACTACGGGGTGAAAACCCTAAAGGCATTAGTGTAAATAAAATCGTGGTTACTACCACTATTGATGAAACGGATAAAACTCACTCGTTTGATTCAACAGCAATTACTCAAATTATAACAGATAAAGGGATTGCAGGGTTTCAAGTGTCAATTGGAATTGTGTTAGAAGAGCATTCGACATTTGATATTACCTATGTCTGTTATGCATATGGTCTCCCTGTGTTAACAGTAAATAAGTCTTACGACAGTGAGGGCACTGGGCTTCCGGGTGATGTGGTGAATGATTCTAATCTAGTAAATATACTCTATCTCTTTAATGATCAATCTGTGGCTCGAAGTCTGTTACCCCCAGACCATTTTGACTCAACGTTTAGTTACTACATATTACACGAAAACAATGAAAATCCAGATGCCCTTTTTCAACTCTATCAAACTAAAAGTGAATCTTCTTTATCACTCATAGAGGTAATGATAGCCCAATTAGAAGAAGGTGGTGATGAAAGTGCTACTGAAACTATCTCTGAAATGTTGAATACACTCGAGGCCTCTGATATTGTTGCCATAGTAACTGACGTATCATCATCATCGTTAAAAGAAGCAGTGGAGCAAGAGAGTAGTTCAGGTATGGAGAATGAAGTATCATCGAGTGATGGTTCATCTAATGTTGGATCCAGTGAACCGGTGCCTTCGTCAAGTTCTATCAGTATAGAAGATTCAAGCGGACAACAAAATCTGACAATTGCATTTAACTCTTTCGGAAATGGAACACTGTCAACCTCTTCATTAGAGGTTGTTGCGGGAGTGTCTACTGAAGTTGCAGGAATTAGTTCTATTCCATCAGATGGGTATGCATTTAGTGAATGGGTGGCAGCAACGGGCGAGTGCACCATAGATAATGTCGATCCACTTTTTATTACCTGCTCCCAATCAAGTACCGTAAAGGCACGATTTGCTAAAAAAGAATACACTATTAGCCTCGAGAAGACCGGAAGCTGCGGGTTAATTGGAACTTCAAGTTATAGTTTCTTAGCTGGTGCTGAAGCAGTGTCTCTCGATATATCGAGAGGTGACTATTGCAGTGTTGTAGGTGTTACTTCTCCAGACCTTGAAATTACTCAAAGTGGAAACAGTTATTTTGTGTCGGGAATTAATGACGGCAGCTATGATCCTATTGGTAATGAGTATACCGTTACTGCCGAGTTCGAGACTGTTGCCGTTCCTCAGGTTGAGATAAGTTTTGCGTGTTTTCTAGGTGGCACAAGCGTAAGTTGCGGTGATGTGCATTCTGCTACTCTGAATACTGTAACTATTAAAGAGACTGATGGGGCGTATACGTTTGTGCCGGCAGCGCAACAAGGGTATTCTTATAATAACCTCACTGTGGGCACTAATGTTGGTATTAGTGGTGAAGAGGTCAGTTATAGTACATCAGGTGCTGGGGTTGTTAATGTTAATTATACTCGAGTAGCGTATATGATTTCAGTGAAAACTGCTGGTAATGGTACTGTTAACCCTACAAGCGCTTCAATAGCACATGGTGCGTCAACAGAGCTATCTATTACACCAACTCCTCAATCAGGGTATATTTTTAAGCAATGGGTTGGGTATGATGGGTGTACAATTAATGATCAAGTTTCACCAACAGTTACCTGTAACCTTCAAGGGTATATCGAAGCTGAGTTTGAGGCTATTTATGTGAAGCAAGTTTCTGCTGGTAAAGAGCACACGATGTTTTTGAAATCTGATGGTTCATTGTGGGGGACTGGTTATAATATGTCGGGGCAAATAGGTGATATGAGTAATGAAAATAAGTCATCACCTGTAAAAGTAATGGATAATGTATCGTTTGTTGCGGCAGGAGATTATCACACTATGATTGTAAAAACAGATGGCACCCTTTGGGCTACTGGAGGAAATACCGGAGGTCAATTTGGAGTTGCAATACCTGCAAGTACAAATGATCCTATTCAAATTATGTCAGAAGTTAAAAGTGTCGCTGTTGGAAATACTCATACGATGATTTTGAAGACTGATGGATCATTATATGCTACGGGTGGAAATCATTTTGGTCAACTGGGAACGGGATCAAATGACAATGTTTCGATTCCTACTTTTGTTATGTCGAGTGTGAAGCAGGTTTCGGCACGTTCTAATCATACTGTTATTTTAACGACTAATGGTACCGTCTATACCACAGGGGATAATAACTATGGGCAGTTAGGTACTGGTGACAATGATAATGTAAATGATCCTGTGCAAATTATGACTGCTGTTGATTACGTATATACAAGTGTAAATCATACAATGATGGTTAAAGCCAATGGCACATTATGGGGAATGGGTTTTAATTATTTTTATCAGCTGGGAATTGGAAATGATGATAATCAAAGCTCCCCAGTACAGCTTCAATCAGGTCCTCAAGGAATGACTGGTGTTAAGAGTGTTGCTGCTGGCAGGGGGTATACATTAATAATCAAAACAGATAACTCACTCTGGGGAATCGGAGATAATGGGAGTGGTGAATTTGGAAATGGTTCAAAAATGAGTCAAAACAGCGCAATATTTATTGAATCAGGTATTAGTAGTGTTTCAGTTGGAGAGTCTCATTCTTTGGTAATAAAAAGTAATGGAACTGCTTGGGCTACTGGTGAAAACTACTATGGCTTTCTTGGTGATGGTAGCACAGTGAGTAAAAGCACTTTTACGCAGATCAATTTTTAAGTTTAAACCCTTGAATGTGTCAAAAAATTGACGAACGATCGGGAATGTGAACTAATACTATACCTTTAAAAAGGCTATCTCAAAATTTGGGATAGCCTTTTTAGTCGACCAATGGACTAAATGGACTAAATGGACTAAATGAAGTAAATATGTCCACTAATAGACATATATGTCCACAGAAACACTAAGGTCGTAAGGTTTTTGCAAAATATCCGTATTATTTAATTTAGTTTTTAATCAAACCTTACATTATTTTCTCATTATAGTGTGAGAAGGGCATAATGCAACATTAGTCGGGGGACTATATGATTAAACTTAAAAGTTTACCTTGGGTGCTATTACTTTCTGTATTTACATTCGCAGATTTCACCGTTGTCGTAATTCCTGATATTCAAAATATGACCTGGTCAGGACCAGATCAGAACCTGTATAATGAAATGCAATACATTATAGATACCAAAGATGAGCTTAATACCCAGTTTGTCGTTTCTTTAGGTGATTATACTGCTGGTGGGTATAACCATAATACTAGCTCAACCAGCCAATGGGATGTTGCTAGAAATTCAGTCAATATGTTGCTCAATGCAGATTTGCCCTATGCAGTTTGTATGGGGAACCACGATATGTACTATGTTCCTGATTATGGAATACCACAAAATATGTCAACATTTGAAGATTATTTCCCTGTATCAGATTTTGAAAATTACCCCTATTTTGGGGGGAATTTCTACAACATGTCTAATAGTTATTACCTATTCACTGTTGAAGGCATGGACTTTATTATTCTTTCGCTCCAAAATTATCAGGAAAGCTCATTTGATCCCGCTGTAGCTGACTGGGCAAATGGAGTATTAGAAGAATATTCTGATAGAAGGGCAATTATTACTACTCATATGCTCAATGACCCCAACTCTAATGCAAATGGAATAGAGTATACAACAAATATTATAACGAAACATGATAATGTGTTTATGACTGTATATGGTCACGATTGTGATGCTAGCGGAGAGAAGTACTGGAACTCTCAAACACCATCAGGAAATACCATCCATAACATAATGTCTGATTATCAATGTCGAGGTAATGAAGGTGGTGGAGCGGTGGTTCGGTACTACACATTCAAACCAGAAGAGAATACTGTTGATGCCTTTACTTATAGTACCTTTAGAAATCAATTTGAGACAGATGGAAATTCACAGTTTTCATTTGAATATGAGATGCAGATTTCTCCAATTCCAAGTATTGGCACGGTAACTCAAAGTCCTGATATTCCAGAAGAGTATGACCCCGTTATCATCTCTGCTAAAATTCAAGATGATGTGGGTGTAAATAGTGCAGTACTTAAGTGGGGTGAGAGTTCAGGTAATCTCGATAATAGTATTGATATGATTGGCGATGACGGTATATACAGTGGTGAAATACCAGGGCATGCATTAGGAACCAAAATTTATTATATGATTGAAGCTGAAGATGCAGATGGAAACAGTGTGACTTCTAATGAGCATACTTATAAAATAGAGACGTTGGTTTACTCCTGGAACTCTTGGGAATTGACTATGAACACTGATTTTCCTCAGGCGATTGTGGGAGAGGGTGAGTATAAGTCAAACATTGAATTGTATGAAAGTACTGATGATAATGGTGTAGGGCAATCAGCACTTTTTAGTAATTATTCTGGTTCAAATCACAGTGAAGGTTTTAATGCCTTAGAAAAATTTTGGTATGGTTCTGAAGGCTATCCGTATATTGGTATAAGTAATTCGCCAAGAACGGGAGATGAGCCCAGTCCAGAAGGGGGGAATGACTTACAAATGCATCCTCCAGAAAATAAACATTTAGCAGTATGCGCGTTTACCGTGCCCGTTGATGGAACCTATAAAGTTTCTGGTCTTGGTATTAAACGAGTGGGTAGCGAAAGTGGCAATGTTGCACTTGTAGTAAAAGGGAATGATTTAGAAACCGTAGTAGAGGTTACCGCTAATAGTCAAAGTTGGGCTCTGGATAGTAAAATGTATGATCTCGGTGCTTTGCTTTCAGGCGACAAAATCTATTTTGCAGTAGATCATGTTGAGAACTTTAATTATGATGCTGCCGAAGTTTCATGGACTGTAAACTTATTTGGTGCTGTTAGTGATATTGTGATAGGGGAGAGTTCGGAAGATACCATGAATAGCTCAAGCGGTGGATCAATTGATACTGAATCAAGTGAGGGTACCAGTGAATCAAGTTCAACAGTTGATATCCCCGAAAGTTCTAATAGTGAAGTACCTGATGCATCAAGCAATGAGAATACTTCTGATATCAATGACCAAAGGGCCGCGGCAGATTTATTCCAGTATGCACCTGTAGAAAAAAAGTTGTATTTCTATGATAAAGATATAATTCGCACTGTACACATCACGGGACTTGATGGTTCTACAAAAAGAGTATTCCATTCACTACATCGTAATGTGTTAAATATTTCAACAGTGAGAGGCGGTGTGTTATTGTTGAGGATCGAAACCCATGATCGAAAATGGGTAACGCATACGTTGGTTAATTATTAATAATCAACCCGACCACGCATGTTCTTAGTCTGACTGCGCTCAGTCTTTTTATCCATACGACGTTGTTTAGAACCATATGAGGCCTTAGTAGGCCTTCTCTTTTTAGGCGTTGTTGTGACAGAAGCAATTACCTCTTTTAAGCGGGCAATAGCTTCTTCTCTGTTCTTCTCTTGAGTTCGGTATTGTTGTGATTTGATGACAATAGTGCCATCTTTGGTAATACGAGAATCAGAGAGTCTGAGCAGGCGCTCTTTGAAGAGTTCTGGAAGTTTTGATCTACGAATATTAAAGCGCAAATGGATAGCGCTTGCTACCTTATTCACATTCTGACCACCGGACCCTTGAGACCGCACTGCGGTGATCTCAATTTCCCAGTCTGCTATATCTATTTCGTAATTACTCATAGTATAAATCTAGATACTTGTGGGTGATGGTGCAATAACTGAAGGTGTATTGACCTGATATAGATTAAAGAGTACCTTTATTTTACATCAATAAAAGAGAACCCAAATGATACCTGAATTTAAAGCCCTCGTGGTTTCTGAAGAAAAAGATACTTATGTGAGCGATGTCAAAATGAGATCTATTGATGAATTACCAGAAGGTGATGTTCTCATAAAAGTACACTACTCATCCTTGAACTATAAAGATGCCCTTTCTGCAAATGGCAATAAAGGAGTAACCAAGAACTACCCACATACCCCAGGTATTGATGCTGCAGGAATTGTCGTTTATTCTACAACAGATGCCTTTGTGGTTGGTGAATCAGTGATTGTAACGAGCTATGATTTTGGGATGAATCATGCGGGAGGTTTTGCAGAGTATATTCGAGTCCCTGCCGAATGGGTTGTAAAACTACCTCAGAATTTAACATTAAGAGAAGCAATGCTGTATGGGACTGCGGGGTTAACTGCTGGTGTTGGGGTATCTAAAATAGTTGCTTTGGTTGCACCCGAAGATGGTCCGGTAGTTGTATCAGGAGCAACCGGTGGTGTTGGTTCGATTAGTGTGATGATTTTAAGCAAATTGGGCTATACGGTAACTGCTCTTACGGGTAAGCCCGATGAAGCAGGGTTCTTAAAAAGTCTTGGAGCATCGAATGTTATTGCCCGGTCTGAATTTGAAATGAAAGAATCGAGGCCCATGCTCAAAGGATTGTATGCTGGCGCAATTGATACCGTGGGTGGAGTAATTCTAGACAATATAATTAAGTCATTGAAGCCATTTGGAGGCGTTGCATGTTGCGGCAATGCAGCCGCGGCTGATCTGGATCTTACAGTCTATCCTTTTATTTTAAGGGGTATCAGTCTGATGGGGTTAAGTTCACAAAATTACCCTATGCATAAGAGGCTCAAAGTATGGGAGCAACTTGCTGGGGAATATAAGCCAACACAGCTCTCTGATTTGTGTACTGAAATTTCTCTTGAAGAACTCCCTGAAAGGATTGCTGCTATGACAGCCGGTTCCGTAAAAGGAAGAACGATTATACGAATGAATTAGTATTCATCAGAAATAAGAAATGCAAGGGCCTTTTCACGACTTCCAAAAGGCACAATTTTATCTTCTGTAAAGAGATTATAGGCCCTAAGGAGCATTACTTTTAAACCCTCTATTCCTAGAATTGCATGTTTTTTTGATTTTTCTTTGAGAAGGTCACGTCCGAATTGTTTTGCTTCAGTCATAAAATCATCTCCAACAATGGCCCGCGACATATTGGTCAGAATGAGGAGACCTGGAGGGGCGGCTTCGACTTTACCACGTGCTTTTGCTAATAGCGAAAGCATCTCATTTTGATCTTTGATATAACTATAATCAACATAAAGGATGTCAAACCCTTCATGGTGAATCATTTCGATTGGCACTGCTAACGCCTAGTTTAACCCTATGGTTATTATATTGAATGTTCGACCCTAAGTCAACTTTTGACTACTAATTGTGAAGGATGGGGTGATATTGTTGCTATATGTACACCATACCCTTGTTACAACTTTGTAATCTGCTGTAGTATCTAATCCACAACCAACAAAATATTACGCATAACCGTTGCACCAGTAGTAACGGTATACACATAGAACCCACTCTGCAAACTATTACCATCCGAATCAATGGGTTCCCATGGGATAGATTCTGCAAAGAGGTGGACGCTTTCTGAAATTAATACCCCTTGTACATCATATACGTGTAGGCTCATGGTTCTGCCGGGGGATTTGATATTTTGCAGTTGAATAGTTGTGAAGGTACTGAATGGATTTGGGTAATTCGATAGTGATGCTCCAGGATTCAGTGCATGTATGTTTAAGGAACCATCGCTCACAATGAGGGAATAGAGTGTGGTTTGGTGTAGTGTTATAGGGTGTTCCGATTTTTCAATACGTGTCGTATTGTTTCCATTAACCATATACACGCTATATCCTAATTGCTGGAGTTGTTCGAGTCCATTAAACGTAAGCACTCCGGCAATGGGGACATCGTTTGTGGTTCCCATATACATGTCCCATGAGGCAAAGCTGTCGATTTCCGATTTATAATCGCTGCGATACAGATGCCCATCCTGAAAAAATGAAAGGGTCACTGCTTCACCAAATGCACCGGGAAGTTCCCGTTTGTCAGTGTCGTCTATCATATCATCAGCAAGAGGACTTACGCCAATTGAATTATAGATATCCTGGAGCCCACTCTGTACTGCCTTTAAGGTGATATGTAATTCCCAGTCTGTTTTTGTAGAGAGCGCTCTTTTGTATGTTGGCTCAGATGCTGCTTCTTGGAGAGGAGGCCAAGCGATCATTCTTTTAATGTCAATCGTTGCATCCCGGGAAACTGTTGTCCAATACCCTTCGCCCGGTACCAGATAGTTAACCATAAAGTAGTTGGTGCCATCCCATTTAAAAAACTCTTGAGAGCCAAATGCTTCTGTCATAAGATTAAATCCGTATGGATTTGATACCTGATTCCACCCATCTTCACCTGGATTGATATCAAGTGATACTAATGCTGAATCAAAAACTAATGGAATAGTTGTTGGCGATTCAGCGCTAATCCATACACCCTGACCGGGGAAAATTGCACCGATTTTATCATTGGTAATATAGTGACCAAACAGTTTGTCGAACACACCATCGGCATCCCACCAGAAAAAGGTGATGTCACTACTCAACGTGGAGGGGGCAAGTGGTTCTGAACCAAATGAGATCATATACCATGTTTCAGCAAGAATCGTTTTGGTGGTGGGGGCCTCAAGTACGACTGTTTTAGAAAAAGTTAAGGATTGTATAAACGCTGAATCTCCCTCTTCGAGGAATGTTATAAATGCAGTGACCAAGAGGGAATCTCCTGCAAAGCCAAACAGATCTATGGACGACTCTGAATAGTCATCAATACTTCTAGTAGTAGAGGTTTTTAGGTTGCGTATGCTGTAGCCAAATTGAGCATTGTTTATATCATCATTGAATGTATTTAAATATTGAATCCTGAATGCTGTGCCGGTTGATTTAATGTTCAAATCAAATGAGGTATTCACTGCGCCACTTATTGTGGTAGGTGCCGAATAGACGGTATCATTACTCCGTACGATATGGTAATACTTGCCGGCTTCTAAATAGACTCTGTCTCCATTGCTGTACTCAGCATACGTTGCGGTGTATGCATTGATAGTATTACTGGTTGTGGTAACACTCACTTTCAACTGTTCGCCCAGAGTAAAGTAGGTTATCCCTTCGTCTTTTACCGGATTCACTTCTGGGGCAGAATAATTAAAAATATCAACGATGTCCGTTGTATCAGTGGTGCCGGTAGTATCTGTCGTGCCCGTTGTATCTGTAATATCGATTGTGTCTGTTGGTGAGAGAACCTCTCCAAGGCTTACGGTAAATGTAAGGGAGGGGTTTATCTCAGTACTCGTTGTGGTCACCGCACCGCGAGGTAAATAGATTACTAATTCATTGAGCATTGCAGCGCCATAATAGTTCTGCCACATGTTTGCTTTGGCACTGTTCTCTGTATTTAAACTGAGTATCATTGTGCTGTCATCTGCATTATATTCAATGACATCTTCACTCCCACGCAGATAGACAACGTTTGATTGACTCTCAAGGGGAGGGCCGTCAGTTATTTGCGCGTAGTCGCGCACGCCAAATAATAGAAAGAGTGTGGTGCTCTCGGTATCGAGATCAAATGGAGTATCAGTATACTCAACTATGTCTTTGTTAAATTTTAATTTAAGTTTTGTCGTCGCTCTATCAAATGTTGCCGCTTCTACCCAGCTGGGGCCGTATCCAATGCCATAGGTAACGGGTATGGAAAACTCAAACGTTGATTCCTCAAGGGCGTACCCATCAGCGCTCATCACAAACCCGCTCTCTATGTTGATGGTTAGAATGCTCTTATCACTATACTGTTCAAGAGCTTGATATTCTCGACTATTTAGCAGCAGAGTCAATTCTTGAATGTCGGTAATACAGTCAGTGCAATCCGGTGATCCAAAGTAATAGTTTTGAATTGCTATATCGAGTGGATTTGCACCTGAGAGTCCTTCTCCAATCTGAAAGATACTTCCTATTCTTAAACTTGAGACATCGACTGCACCATCAAACGTTAGGATCAATTTTCGTTCATAAGGCTCATACATAGCAGAGTAGAGTTGGAATTGCGCTCCTTGAGTTACATACATCTCTGTCTCTCCAAATTCATTTACTGCTTCTGTAGTACGGCCTCTGAACAGGTTTTCGTCGACCTCAGCCAGAAGGACGTTCGATTGCAGATGCATTTTTTTGATCAGTGTGGCTTCGGCATCAGTAAGGGTAAACTGTATATAATTTTCAGTAAGGAATGTTTGGCGATCGATATAAAATTCCATTGCATCCAGAAGTTCAGGGTCAGGATCGGTAGATGATTCATAGCGGTATGCTTTTATTACTATGGAACCCGATTGTTCAAACTGGATCTGTTCGCTAAATTCAAAGCGTACACTACTGTTATATAGGTTGTATTCAAAAATACCTTGGAGCATGCAAAAGCCGATACATTGTTCTGGGCCAGACCCTGAGGTATGATCAATTTCTATGCCGATATAGTGAGTTGCAAAGGGATAGCTGTCTTGATCATAGGTGGTGATAATCAAGTCAGTTAATCCCCATTTTCCATTAGAAGGTGTAATGGTTATCTCCCACATACCATCACCAAAGTTATCCCATCCGACGCGGGAGGCGAGTAGTACGTTGGAGTCGGCGCTTTCAATACTGATAGTAAGGTTAGGGTCTATAAATATTCGAATGGACCGTGTTTCGTGAGGGCTGATTATGGGGTCAAAATTTGAAACGGAAAAGAGCGTAGAGTATACGAGTTGTGGTTCGTTAACAAAAATATAGATACGGGTATTTGTCAGGTAATTACCAGAGGGATCTTCAGCGGAAATTACAATTTCTATAGCACCCCATTCTTCATGAGTCGGTGCAATATACAGGCTCCAAACGCCTCCTCCAAAATCATTGAGAAAGAGAGACTCAGGAGATAGTCCTATTGAACTACTCCAGTCAATAGAAAGCGGAAAGCCGGTGGCAGCAGTAATGCCGATACTCACACTCTCTTCATAGTCCATAGTACTGGGGTGACCATTCACAACCATATTGGCAGAGGGTTGATTAATTTGTAGCGGAATTGTTGCAGAGGCGATAGGACCATAGGATGCATGAATGAGTGCAACGGTAACGAGTTCATCGCCATAGAGGTTTCTGGAATTGAAAGTAATCTCCCAGGTCGAAGTACTTGTTTTGGCTATAAAGATATCAGCCGCTGCAATGAGCCCATTCATCGTCATTGCAAAGACCTCCATGCTATCGAGTGGGTATTTGGAATCAACAGTAACCGCTATTGTAGCAGCGGTATTAGTGAGCATAGCGAGGTTGGATGGTGTAGTGAGTGTATAGTTGAGAGAATCATAGGGGTCGTATATATCGATATAAGTTAGAATCGTATCATAAGAATTTGAACTGAGCTGATCTGCAGGTATCTCTAATTGAATTTCGCCTACTGTTCCTGAATGCGTATAGGGCAATGCATACCACGGTCCATTTGACAC
>JAOPTS010000263.1:0-3825 GCA_051531955.1 Reichenbachiella sp. | reverse complement strand
CCAACAATTTCCAGCTGTTTTTGACTAGTATATGGCACGCTAGGTGCATGCCTTTTTGAACTCTTATTCATATACCTGTGCACTTGGTTCTATGAAAGTTAACAATAATCCTACTCAATCAATCCCAAATGTATACTTTGTGCTTTCTCAGCAGACCCTATTTATACAGTTCTGCTCGAGACTATGAAGCCAATTCCTGTACATCAAATATGAACAAACTCATTTCAATACTAATATTTTTGACTGCTACTTCCATGTGGAACGAAGGGCGAACTCAAGAACTCTCTGGAACGATTTGGATCAATGCTAATTTCGACAACTGCTCAAGTAAAATAGAATTCTTAAATAACGGGGAATTTCAACATTTTTACTGCGGAATGAACCAGATTAGCAGCGGAAAATATTTGGTAGAAGGAGACACTTTAACACTTGATGAATATAAGATTTCAGAAGTACCAGTTTCATTAAGCGGATCAGATAAACCTTACCTAAGGTTCAGGTATACTTGGATTCGAAACGGGTCAACGCTTGAAATGATCAATTTCTCAGACATCAAGTACAAAACAGAAGAGCAGGTCAATGACCCACAACATAATTACATTCTACAGAGCAAATAAAAAAGGCTCTAACATGGTAGGTACGAATTCCATTGCCCTACTGGCACAAGTATTTAATTGTAGTTGCGCACACTAACCTCTAACGTCCTTTGAACAAACCCTAAACGTGACAAGGGGCAACCAAGTTAAGTCCCCTATTGCTTCATGTCTAAAGGCTACTTTTGAAAAACAAAATCAATAACAAATAATCCCTACACCCTGTCAGCTATTTTAAAATCGATGGATTAGATTCGTTGATTAAAGGTAGATGGACAATTAGATGATCATCTATAATTGTTGTGATTCACAAATAATTACATAATCAGCCATGAAAAAAATATTCTTACTTGCAACATTTTTTGCAATTTATTCCAACATACATGCTCAAGGGAGTAAGACTGAGTTAGTAACCATTATAACATCAAATGGAGATTCCGTTCAACTAAGTACTTCTTTGAAATATTTCAATGGGAAATATATCTTTGCAGATGATAATCAATATTTCGTTAAAGGAAAAGTAAAGGGTGAAAAAGTAGAAATCCCTAAAACCGCAATAACCAAGATTAAGCTATTGAATGGAACTACATTTTTAGCCGTATTTAATTCAGGTGGCAAGGTGATTGGTCACTATGTAAGTAAAGGAAGTACAGACTTTTTCAAGTCTTATTCATACGGCACACAAGACTTTGGTTACGGAACAGTTCAATCATATAACAATGTTTTAACTGAAAACTATTTCACATTAAGTAATAGCTCCATGAGAGTATACCCATTCGAAAAAGAAGATTTTAAACAGCTAACGGAAGATTGTCAGTCATTTAGTGAATATATGGCTACTAAAAAGAGAATTAAGGATAAAGAGATTGAAGCTACAATGAAGCTCTACAATGAGCTTTGCGATTAATCATAAAAGGTAATCTCTCTTACCCTCACTGGCGCAAGTATTTACTTGTGCCTACTCACCTCCAATGTCCTTTGAAGAACCCGAAATGTGACAACTTGAGTTAGGACAAGTAAATGCAATGTCAACCTATTCTGGGATTAACACAACAGGCGACAACCTAAAGCAGGACTACCTCCTATCCTGTCAACTAATCATAGAATTAAGGATGATCATTGTCAACCCACCCCAGTACTAAGGTGAAATCTGTCAACTTAATTCAGGACTTCATACCGCCCGAGACCATTTCCCTCCTGCCCGAGAGCATTTCCCCACTTCCCGAGACCATTTCCTTCCTGCCCGAGAGCATTTCCTGCTTGCCCGAGAGCGTTTCCCAGCTTCCCGAGACCATTTCCTTACTTCCCGAGACCGTTTCCTTCGTTCCCGAGAGCGTTTCCTTCATGCCCGAGACCATTTCCTTCGTTCCCGAGACCGTTTCCCTCCTGCCCGAGAGCGTTTCCCGGCTTTCCCCAAAGAGAGTGGAAATTAAACTCAAGCTCCATCATAAGATGCCTGACCGCATCGAAAACGAGAGTGGAAATTAAACTCTGTCTAAGTAAATTTTTAGCGATTAACTTAGATAGAACATGACACAATCAGAACTAGACCAATTGCAGAGCAAAGCTCTGGAACAATTCAACAGTGGTAAATCCTCCAATGGCGCGCGTTTGAGCTGAGTGGGAACGCGTGACTGCATGGTGCCTTAATGGTGCCTTAATGGTGCCATGTTTACCTTCAAGTAAGAGTTGAGCATCTCTGTATAAATTGTATGATGTCTGAGAAATACAAGTTTGCTGATCCGTCAGGTATCTATTTTGTCACCTCCATGATTGTCAATTGCCTGACCATTGAAACTTAAAAGGCAGACTGGGGTTGATTGATTTACAAGAAAAGAATTTCAGAATTGCCCATCTAATAATTACTAACATAATTAGTTTACATCTCTGTATACTAACTATATTAGTGGTATGATTGAAGAATTCAAAGGTACTAGCTTAATCGATTTTATAGAAAGGTTTCCCAACGAAGAAAAGTGCAAATATTACTTGGCTGATATAAAGTGGCGGGATGGCTTTCTGTGTAGTAAATGTAGCAATACTACCTTCTGGGCTAAGAAAGAAGATCCATTTCATAAGGTGTGTAAAAGTTGTCGCCATTGCGAATCAGTTACAGCCAACACTTTGTTTCACAAGGTTAAATTTGATTTACGTAAAGCATTCTTCATCATTTTTGAGATGTCGACTACAACCAAAAGCTATTCAGCACTAGCTATGGCAAGCAAATATAGCATCAACAGAAAAACAGCATGGCTTTTTATGCACAAAGTAAGAAAAGCTATGGCTAGCGCTGGTGAACAGCAAATTACCGATAATTGTGAAGTTGATGAAGCTATTTTAGGCCAAAAGGTATCAGGAAAAAGAGGAAGAGGCGCTCTTAAAAAGAAGAAAGTAAGTATTGTAATTGAAAAGGCTCCAAAAGGAGGGATTAGTAGGGCTTACGCAAGAAGCATAGTTAATTTTTCTGCTAAAGAATTGGGGAAGCTATTTGATTCACATATAGATAAAAGAGTCCGCAGGGTTGATACTGATGAGTGGAAAGGCTACCTCCCATTGATTAAGGACTGGAATATTGTTCAAACAAAAAGCAACCCTGGTGTGAATTTCAATCTCATGCACCGGTTTATTCAACAGTTAAAGGGATGGTTAAGAGGTATTCATCATCATGCAAGTGAGAAGTATTTACAAGGGTATCTCGATGAGTATTGCTACAGGTTTAACAGACATGGGGCTAAGAATTCAATATTTGACAATGCAATCAACAGGATGATGCACCATCTCCCTGTAAACCATAAGCTATTAAAAATGTGTTAAAACCTAGATGGGCAATTCTGAAGAATTTAAGCACTTCGTATTGGCTGCCTTGAGACATAGACAAAAGAAAAAAGAATGGGTCATTCATGCATGGGTAATCTTGCCGAGTCATTTTCACCTCATTATCAGTTCAAAAGCAGAGTTACTAGAAAATATCATGTGAGACATTAAGAAACATGTTTCTAGTAGATAGTGAAAGAATTGGGAAGGATCATTGAGAGTCGAAAAGAGTTTTGTGACCGAGTAAACATTGAATATCATCTAATAGCTGGTCATGCAAAAGGTTATGTCTTTGAACCAGACACTCAGACATTTAGGTCAATCAGTACCGCTAATAAATCCAATATTTATAGGGTATTTGTCAAAAAAATGGTTCCATATTTAGTAACTTTAGTTAATATATTTCTCATCTTAAAAC
>JAOPTS010000262.1:0-6755 GCA_051531955.1 Reichenbachiella sp. | reverse complement strand
ACCACTTTCATCATTCGCATCATATAGGCATTTTCTTCATACCTGCCCAACATCTCTAATTCTCTATCCCCAGTAATAAGCAAGAGAGGAGGGGCATCTTTTCTTACATGATAAAGAGGAGCTAGTTCATCAACTATGGGTTGTGTTCCTTCAATACCTCTTTCTTCTCTAACTGTGAAATGGGTGATGGTGTGACCACTAAAAGGAATCAAGCCAGCAATCCTATTCGCATCTATGTTGTGTTGGGCGAGCCATTTTTTGTCTAAACCGACCATGCTAGCAAGATAGCCGCCAGCAGAATGTCCAGAGATAAAGATTAAAGAGGAATCACCTCCAAAACTTTCAATGTTATTAAAAACCCATGCTACGGACGCAGCTGCATCTTCAATATACTTCGGTGCGCCGATCTTAGGGAATAATCTATAATTCACGCCAACTATAGCCACTCCTTTGTCTTTCAGTGCCTGTGGTATTTCCTTATTACCACCTCTCAGCCCACCTCCGTGAAACCAAACGATGGTGGCATACTCTTTAATATCCTTTGGGTAATAGATGTCTAAGACACAACGTTCGTTAATATATGTATCTGCTTGATTAATGGCGTCCTGATAGTAATGGATGTCCTGCTTAGTAAGGTATACCGTCTCTTGAGCGTGGACAGTAAAGGATGTAGCAATGATGGCAATAGCGTATAGGTACTTCTTCATCTTAGTTTTTTAGAAATGGTAATACCCAGCTCAATTGTGGCGTTTTACCTGAGTTTAGTTTCGGCTACAAATTAGTCAAATCTTCGATGTTCACCACAAGATTGAACCTAGTGATGGAGAAGCTTTGATATTGTCAATCCCAAAAGAGCCTTTTTTCTGCGTTTTTACTTGACTTCCAGCAATGATGCTCTCTTACAGAGACGATTTGTCAATTGCAGGAGGATGTGGTCTACCTATCAAAGGCCCGGAAACTGTATTGAGGCTGCTTAATGGTAGCAATCCAAAAACTCCACGGAGCAGCGATTCAGATTCCGAACCCCTCCAAAAACTCCACGGAGCAGCGATCCAGATTCCGAACCCCTCCAAAAACTCCACGGAGCAGCGATTCAGATTCCTAACCCCTCCAAAAACTCCACAGAGCGGCGATCCAGATCCCGAACCCCTCCAAAAACTCCACGGAGCAGCGATCCAGATCCCGAACCCCTCCAAAAACTCCACGGAGAAGCGATCCAGATCCCTAACCCCTCTAAAAGCTCAATAGGTTTTGAATTTTTAATCTTGTGTGTTTGTTCTAAGCTTAAATGTTATAGGGTGTGCTAGTTGATATGTTGATTCTTTATCATTTATTTCAAGTCATTCAACCTTATTCTATCCACATTCTTGTTCATCTCAAAGCGAACATAGTGTTTGAATATCCACCTTTTGAAAACACCTATTTTTTGTTTGTGCTCCTTATAAAAGTCATCTGGTGTGTCAAATAATCCGAATTCCTGATTAACTCCTTTTTCTTGAATATATGTATCGTTAACATTCCACTCGATTTGTGGGTTTTCAAAATTATCCGTGTAGACTCCATATCCACAAAAAGTAGTTTTGCAGTCTGAGAACTTCTTTTGAAGCGCTAATAAATATGCCTTGTCCAGAATTAATCCTTCGAGGCTGTACCATTTGCCTTCATGAAAAACCTCTACCCAGCTATGCACAATGTTTGGAGGACATAACCGAAACCATATGCCCGTGATAGCGCCCTTTTGTAGTGTCTTGTCTATGGTGGAGCCGTATATCCTGTTTGGGATTCCAACTGCTCTCAATAGCGCCATGAATAGTGTAGCTTTTGTATTGCACTGTCCATAGCCATCTTCAAGGATTTTTGTGGCAGAGATTTCATCGGCTTCATTATAGCCAAACTTGATGTCGTCCCGCACATAATTGTAGATACTTCTGATTTTTTGCTCTTCAACTAAATCGTTCCAGCCTTTTGATTGGATGAGCTCTTGGATGGATTTTTCCTTAAAATCTAAGATTGCTGTTGGTTGCAGATATTGTTTCATAGCCTTTGGTTTTGTGTATTACAAAAGTCCAAAGGATGGAAAGCTTAAACTTGAACAAACTGGCTAACCTTCAGAAATCTGTGTGGTGAAAAACCGAAGTTCTCCCGGAAAGTCCGACTGAAGTGTGCGCTATCTGCAAAGCCTGTTTCGTGTGCGGTCTGGGTAAGAGACTGGTTCTCTAGCAATGGAATTGCCTTATTCAGTTTGGTCCATAGTTGACTCCTGCGATAGGTGATACCAGTATGTTCTTTGAATAAATGTAGAAACCGACTGGTGGAAATGTTCGAGAACTCAGCTATTTCTTCAAGAGGTACCACTCTGTTGTAGTGGTTCTGAAGATAATCTAATGCACTATTAATTCGATCATCACCCTGATGGATGAATGAATCACAGAAACAATCGTACGACATCAATAGCTCGTTTAGTTGCTTAGAAAATTCAGATGGGTTTTCTGAAAGAAGTGCTCGGTCATTGACAATGGCTTGTAATGCAGCTGCTGGTTTTTGATCTAATACACTTACCTCATCATTGATTAAGCTGTTCCAATAATGGCCGATAGTTGATGCTGGGTTGATCAGAATCACGATATGTTGGCCTTTGGATACTAAGCGGTGTATGATATTTGATTTTATTAAGATAGGAGATACCGTCTCTAATGTAGTACTTGATGTATTGATAGAGAGAATACCATCAATTGGTATACTCAACTGAATGGCGTAGTGTCGGTGTTGATGATTGTTGTCAAAGCTGCCGATGAACCACCCAAAGTCATTTGCTATGTGAATGAGGTTATGCATATGTCTAATATCGAAGCAATCTATTTGATCAAAAGGGAAATAACTACAGGAGTTTTTAGAATAAAGGGGCAAAAGATTAAGTTTCAACTAGCTTGCACCTTCTTTAAGGAGGAGTCTAAAACGAAAGAAGATCTATGAATTTGAAAAAACTAATCCCTGAATTAGTATCTGGACTGAAAGCTGCTGGATTTGATGAGAATCCAAAAGATGTTCAGCGTACATGTATCTCTGAAATAAAATCTGGAAAAGATCTATTGATTGTCGCTCCTGAGGGGATGGGTAAATCAAGCACTATTGTGATAAGTGTTATTCAGAAGTTAAAGCAAGAATTCGAAGATGTGCCGAGAGCGATTATTGTGGCAGCAACAAAAGAAAAAGCTTTTGAGTTAGAAGCTCAATTTGAATTATTGGGTAAGCATACTGATTTAAGGACATTTACAGTATTTGATCAAGGGATAATAGATTATCAGAAAGATACCATTTATGATGGGGTAGATGTGTTGATTGGTACACCTAAACGTCTAAATGAATTATTAAAGATGACAGGGGTTCACCTTTCTGAAATAAAAATGTTTGTGATAGATGATGCTGAATTGATTACAATCGATAAATACCAAATGATTTACCGATTAGCAGAGAATGTCAACAAGTCTCAATTTCTCATTGTCGCAAATTCATGGAATAAAAATTTTACAAAGTTGACGGAAGGGTTAATGATAAGTCCTAAAATAATTAAATCAGAGTAAGGTTGCTATGCTCACTCTAAGTGTTGAGTCCAATCGTCTTTTATCTAATGCTTTGATTAAAACTCTATTTCTGGGAAATGAGCAATTTCTCTTTGCGCGTTATAGTCATGAGCTGGAACAATTTTAATTTCAGGTTTTTTCTTTGAAAGGTGATGAATCATAACAATCGATTCTTTGACCTTCTCTCTATCTCCATCCACTTTTTTTCTTGGGATGGCGTGTTTCTCTGCTGGTTTAATGAACGCTTCGGCAGCCCAAGTTAAATCTCCAGTAAAAAAGTAACGCTTACCAGATTTTAAGTTCACAAACATGCCTACAGAGCCTTTTGTATGTCCAGGTAGTTTGACCAAAACCACTGTTCCATCATTGAAAACATCATAACTTTCTTTGAATATTTCATAATCAGTATTGCTGAAGTCCATGAATTTCCACTTTATGAAATCTGCATCATATTGTTCTTTGATGAATGCTGGTGGGATTGCTTCTGGACTAAATGCATGGTCATATTCCTCTTTTGTGGTCCAAATAGTCGCTTTTGAAAAGTCCTCTATACCACTTGCATGATCAAAATGGAGATGCGTAGGTATAATGAAATCAATAGAAGCCGTATCGAAATTATTACTGATTAAGGTTTCTTTTAATGAATTCAACTTGGTGAAGTTGAATAGTTGGCGATCTAAGAAGGAAAAGTGATCATGGAACTGTCCTTTAATTTCACTTCCCAAACCAGTATCAAATACAAAGGTCCCTTTTGGGTGCTGAATCAATATTGCAACGTGAGAGAGTTTGCGTACTTTAAATAAGCTTCCACCCCTAAATACAAATGCTTCTGGAGTTTTTGCAAAACCGGTCTCAATAATAGAGAGGGAGAATTCAACCTCCTTGTCAATAGGGTAATTGGTGTTTGAAAAAGTAGGTGTTGGGTATTTAGTAATATCGATTGTTGTCTTACACGATTGTGTGAAGACCAAAATACTAATAACTAAAGCGAATAATAGGCCTAGTTTGAATTTTTTCATTGTGTTTATTTTATGTGAAAACACAAAGAAATATTAAACGGAAAAGCCCTGCATTGACATTTGTTAAGAAATAGAAATTTCTTTCCTTACCCTACTTAATGATTCTGGAGCGATCCCAAGAAAACTGGCTATTTGGTGTTGTGGGACTCTTTGGGTAATCTTCTTGTCATAGGTTTTGATGAAATCCAGATATTTCTGCTTAGCTGTTTTTGTTTGCATGGAATACGTTCTGTCCAGCACACATAAGTAGTTTTTTTCGGCTAAAATCCTCCCTAGTTTTTCAAATTTCCTGGATTCTATATATAGTTTGTTCAGAGTGTGATAGGATAATTCATAAACAATACAATCCTCAATCACTTCCAAAGTTTCGAAAGATGCTGTTTGACTAATGAAACTAGAAAAAGTAGATATGAATTGTTTGTCACACGCGAAATAGGTGTTGATTTCTTTACCGTCTTGTAAGTGATAAGTCCTTAGCAATCCAGATTCAATAAAATATAAACTGTGAGCAATATTACCTTCCCTCACTAATGAAGTTTTGGCTTTAAATTCTTTTCTATTTAGTTGGGTGCTAAAGTCTTCGTATTCACTTTCTGTTAAGCCAATTGCCTGCTCTAATATTTGATATAGCTCTTTCATTATTTTTATTAGGGTGCAAAATTTGATGTAAGTACTAAGATATGATCTATGAATAATACCAATACCAACTATTTTATCAAAATGAAAATAGCTACTTATAGATTCAAAAGAAGGGTTTACTTCGTTCTCTCGATAGTGAACTGAACCAGCTGTTCTAGAGAAGTACGAGCTTCTGACGCGGGGAAGGTTGATAAGATTTGTAAAGCATCACCATGATATTGGTTCATCACCTTGTTGGCGTATTCCAAACCTCCTTTTTCTTTTACAAAAGCGATTACTTCGTTGACCTTTTTGGTGTCCTCAGAGTGTTTTTTAATTAGTTTGATGATATGGCGTTTCTCTGATTTGCTCGATTGGTTGAGGGCGTGAATCAGTGGTAAGGTCATTTTCTTTTCACGGATGTCGATTCCCAAAGGTTTGCCGATTTCTTGTGTGCCATAGTCGAATAGGTCGTCCTTGATCTGGAAGGCCATGCCTACTTTCTCTCCAAATTCACCCATAGATGTGACAGTGACAGGATCAGCACCTGCAGAGGCAGCGCCAACTTTGCAACAAGACTTGATCAAACTGGCGGTCTTTTGTCTGATGATGTCGTAATAGATGTCTTCGGTGATGTCGAGTTTTTTTGCCTTGTCCATTTGTAGGATTTCGCCTTCACTCATTTCTCTGATGGCCTCAGAGACAATCTTAAGCAAATCGAAATCCTCATTCTCAATAGACAACAACATGCCTCTTGATAATAAGAAATCTCCAACCAAAACAGCAATCTTATTCTTCCAAAGGGCATTGACCGAAAAGAATCCTCTTCGATAGGTAGACTCATCTACCACATCATCATGTACCAAAGTGGCGGTATGTAACAATTCTATTAGAGAAGCTCCTCGATAGCTCGCTTCAGACACCTTGCCAACAGTAATAGCTGATAGGAAGACGAACATAGGTCTCATCTGCTTTCCCTTTCTCTTGACTATGTAAGTCATGATTTTGTCAAGGAGTGTGACATTGCTTTTCATCGATTGTCTGAACTTCTTTTCGAATTCAGACATTTCGTTAGCAACAGGTGCTTGTATGTCTTTAATCTTCAATGCCATATTTGGGCACAATATTAATACAATGTCGTTTAATGAGTCGTGCTATGATTAATTATTTCTACTGCTATAATTAATCTTTTTGTCGGTGTATATCAAATTCATTAATCTTTATATTGTGAGCTTATGATTAGAGGATCAATTCATGATTTACCGATTGCACATGCGTCACTAGATCGCAAGACTAAAAAGCGCATTTGGTTGTTTCAGAATGGAATAAAAGTATCCGTTGATTCCAATATGGAGCAATACCCGACCAGTGAGATCTTGGGAATCAATATTGTGCCAAAGAAGCTCATCTTTCCTTTGGTCTTGGGAGGTATTGGGACCTGTTTTTCGATGTTGGCGATTTCGATGGGCTGGTATCATTATCAACTCAACGTGTTGACAATATTCTTCTTTTTTGGATTAATGTATTGGGGCTATGT
>JAOPTS010000261.1:0-924 GCA_051531955.1 Reichenbachiella sp. | reverse complement strand
TTGGTGTAATTTAAAGCTTCGGATACAAAGTAGGAAAGATCTCCGATTTTTCATCATACCTTTTTCATCCAATGTGAAAAATCGGAGATTTTTCCGGTGTTGATAGAAGGCAGTAAAGTCCGCATCACCGCTAAACCGCCATGGGATATCAGACCATGTTAGGCTTCTTTTTTATTAGCCTATTACCAAGCTTCCAGAAAAGGTAAACTAGTGCAATGTAAAGTATCTCCATTATTGTTTTTCCTAGTAGATATCCAGTTTCATAACCCGATTGATAATTGCCTTCTTGTTCGAGTACTAGTGAGACTAGTTTTGCAATGCCATAAATCCCGTCAGGTATTATTTTCAAGAATCCTAAACTTAGGATTACCGAAATGGTCAATAGAAAGTAACCGAAAACTCTCATAATTTTTTCGTAATTGATTAGCTGAGAAGTTATCCGTACTTCTTAGAGTTAAAATATCGCACATTTCCAGAATGTGTACTGTTGATTCCTTGATAAACCAAAAATGGAATTGTTAGTATACCTACAAACCCAGAAATCGCATAAATGTTAGCCATTTCAGAGATGTAAGGTAATATGTAAATGAATAGGCATATTGTTCCGCCAATAAAAATGGCTAATGACAATAAACGAGTTCTCTGGTTTTCCTCAGCGTTAATATCGTTCACATGGAATTCTTCTGATGAATTACAATTAGTACATGTTAATGTAATTTGTTTACCCATTTTTTTAGCGAGTACAAACCTATCACTTGCCCTCTTATTGAAGTAAATATCCGATTTACATGAGTTACATCTAGTATTGAGTTTCATAAAAGTCGTGAAGCCTAACGCCCGCATATGGCGATGTGCCCGTGCGGATTGATTAAGGCAGCAATGTAGCAGATCTACTCACCACAGCAAAAGATCGTTTATGATATT
>JAOPTS010000260.1:0-13191 GCA_051531955.1 Reichenbachiella sp. | reverse complement strand
TATATCCCCCTTTTTACTTTTACACTAGTATATAAATATCAACCCGTATTTCTCATTGCACTGGCAATAGCATTGATAGTCAACATCAACTCGATCTGGGTCTCTTCTCCATGTTCTAACCCAAGTTTCTTTTCCTTTCTCCACTTACTTAATAAGTAAATTTGTTTCTCATGAAGATGCTTCATCAATGGAGCTCTTAGCACATTAGAATAGTAGTGATTTTTCCTTCTCTCCCCTATCTCCTGTTCCAATAAATCCATCAATAATTCACGCGCTAGTTTCAATTCAGACAAGAACATATCTAGAAACTTAGTTCTAACCTCATCATTTTCTACCAGTTGACTATACGCAGCGATGATATCTTCATCAGTAGCAGCGAGTGACGTGTCAACATTCGTTAAGACATACCTGATAAAAGGGTCCGTCTTAGTAGCTTCTTTAAATTTAGCATATTCCTTAGGTGAGTTGTTCTTCAATTTAGATAGAGAAGTACCTACTCCATACCAACTCGTCATATGAAATCTAGACTGACTCCAAGAAAAAACCCAAGGAATTGCACGTAAGTCCTCTAACGTATTAGCACCCGTTCTTTTCGCAGGTCTTGATCCAATTTTACTTGTCTCTATCGCATCGATAGGTGTAGCATGCCTAAAATACTCTATAAACCCATCCTCATGTGTCAATCTCTCATAGTGTGCTTTACTTTCTGCAGCTAACGAATCAAGTACATCAGCTAACGGATGATACTCTTTTGGTTTTTGCTGATCTCTCAAGCTTTTATACATCGAATTGGCAACCAGAAGCTCTAAATTATATTCCGCGTTAACCTTGTTCTCATATTTCTGTGCAATAGTTTCACCTTGCTCAGTCAATCTTATACTATCTTGGATAGACTCGTGCGGTAACGCTTTGATGAAATAATGAGTTGGTCCTGACCCTCTACTAATAGACCCTCCTTTACCATGAAAGAAGTTCAGTACCACATCAAATTTATTTCCAATTTCTGTTAATTGATATTGGGCTCTATAAAGGTTCCATTGACTGGCAATAATACCTCCATCCTTATTACTATCACTGTACCCAACCATAATCTGTTGAGTCTTTTTATCCTTCTTCTGACCAGCCTGAAGGTATGACAAACTTCTTTGTGTAAAGTCATAGTTCAAAAATGATTCAAGAATCTCTGGACCATTCTGTAGATCTTCGATAGTCTCTAGTAAAGGAACAACAGGAAGCACACAAACCAAGCCCTCATCAGTAGTCACTGTCAATCCTGCCTCTCTTGCCAATAAATAAACTGACAACAAATCAGACATAGACCTAGTCATACTGACAATCAATGACCCAATCCCTTCTGTCCCATATTTAGAAACATGCTTTTCGATCACTCGAAAACAAGAAATAACCGCTTGAGCATTGGGTCCTAAATCAGCATTTTCATGAGTAAATGGTCTGTTTGATTTTAATTCATTCTTTAAGAATGTCAACCTTTTCTCTTCACTCCATTCAGAATAATTCGTTTCTCCGAATTGAGCAGACTCTAGTAATTGCTCTATGGCCTTATCATGAAAATCACTATTCTGTCTGATATCTAATTTGGCTAAATGGAAGCCAAAAGTCTCTAGACATCTGATGGCAATATTGACATCATCATAAGCGATCGATTCTGCACCAAAAGCTAAAAGTTCAGATTTCAATAGTGTCAGGTCTTCCAACATCTCAAATGCCTCTACATACTTACCTTTCTCGTCAAGTAGTTCAGTCGCATGACCTCTCTCAATGTTAATAGGCATCTTGGCAATAATCAAATTCAGAAATTGTCTAAATGCTTCACCTTTATTTCTGTTTTTTGCCGCAACACCATTCTCTCCTAGATCCTCTACAATATTCTCAATTCTAGATTTGAATTCACTACTAGTATCTCTATAGTTGTGGGTAAAGCTGATGTGCTTAACTAGTACATTCAATTTCCTATATAAAACTACAAATGCATTCAGTCTCAATGCCTCCAAAGTTTTATCCGTAACCTTATCAGTAATTAATGGATGACCATCTCTATCTCCTCCTACCCAATTACCAAATTGGATTTTAGGAAAACTATGGTTTTCTAATAATGCCTGCTTATCCAAGCCACATGAGATCCATGCTTGGATCAATCTTCTATCCATTACTGGTATTACATCTGGAAAGACGTTAACCAAGTAATGAAGAATATTTCTGATTTCAGATTCAACATCTGGTTTCTCCAAATAGATCTCACCTGTTTTCCAAATTCTATAAAGAGTAAGTTTAATATTATGCTTAATATTAAGTAGCTCATTATCAGAATACATTTTATTCTCTAAGCTCACCAATAGAAGATATAAATCTCTATGATGATCCAGGACTGTCCCTCTTTTTGCTTCGGTAGGATGAGCTGTCAATACAGGCTCAACAATAGTCGCTGGTAATTTCTTTAAAATATCCTCTTGGCTCACATCACAAGACAGCAAAGATTTCAAGTTCTTTGCGAATAAGCCACTCACTGAATCAAACTGATCATTTTCTACTTCTCGACGATTTTGAACAGCACTATTGACTTCAGTCATATTGACCAACTGAAACACTAATGAATACAATTGAATATGCTTTGGTGTCATATCCTTTCCTGTCTTGAAAGGAAAATCATTGATAAATGGAATTTCATTAGCGATATCCGCTTCTCCATTTTGTTCTAAAATATCCTTTAGGCACTCTAGTAAAAACTCAAAATCTGCATAAGGTTTTCCTAGCTTGTCTTTTACTTCGTTAAGAATTCTTTTCATTAATCTATGGTATTGTGAGTATTGTATCTAACCTGACAATTCAGTGATAATTCAGCATGCAATTTAGAAATTTATTAGTTTCAATCATAGGAATATGGACTTATGTTAAAAATACATTCATATTATAAATACTTGGCTTTTCATTTATTTTTAAAATAGTTTTGACCTACAAAGTTTTATTAATTGCATTTTTTGGTTAAGATTGACTTTGTATTGAAAAAAACGAACAATATCAAGATATAACAGATGGAAAAATACAAGTGTGTAGCGATTGATGATGACTTGGTTTACCTTGAAATATTCAAAAAACTTTCTGAGAAAGTTGAATGTATAGATTTGGTTGGTACATTTAGTAGTGCTATTGATGGAGCTGTTGGCGTTTCTAAATTACGACCAGACATTTTGTTCCTTGATATTGAAATGCCTTACCTTGATGGGTATGAGACGATTTCTACATTAGAAAACAAACCGAAAATCATTATTGTTTCATCTCATTTGGAGTACGAAACAGATGAATTGAAAATTGATGTTAAGAAATATGTCAGAAAACCACTGGAAGGGCCTGAGCAATTAGAACAAATCGTAAAAGAGGTAATGGCCTAAGTCTTACTCTTATAAAATAATGAAAGCTCCTTATGGGGGCTTTTTTTATTTTATAGAAATTTTTAATAAATGAAAGCTTCCCCACACATCTACAAGGCATCATTTTTTGGACAAATTTTAACCCAAGGGATGATAAATCATCTCCCAACAGATTAAAAAGTATACTGTAGACCATTTTGGATACTATAAACTGTCTTATTTATATCTATCACAGGTTTATCTTCATAATGTATACTTGCTGATATTACGAAGGAGAAGTGTTCGTTAATACTAAATTCTAAACTCCCAGAACCACTAATTCTATTCCTGAATGCTTCGATATCTTGATCGTACCCCACTTGATAAAATAAAATTAAGTTTAAAGTACCTGTTTCTGTAAGATCAAAATTAGTTTTTATGTAAGATGAAGATTTTATCAAGCTAATTTTCACTACCTCACTTATATCATCGAACGTTTCCCATTGCTCATGTTCATAAAAAAAACCCGTCCCCACATCCAATTCAACCTTACGATCTTCTAACATTCTATACTTAACCCCTACTCCGCCAAGATATCTATAATCCAATCTTCTACTGGCATCAAATGATCCCTGCATATAAGTTTCATATGACAATCTTTTCTTTCTTTGAAAATTGATTCTATAATGCAGAAAACCTGTACTAATTATGGGATCTCCAGTAGCACGATAATAATTTAATTGTCCACTTAAATAATGAGCATCCTTTTCTGCAACATAAACCAAATTTGTCGCCCCTTGTATGGTTAAAAGTTGAGCAGATTCTTCAGGAGTAGGGCTCCTATTATCTGTTTCTATATAAAATTCAACATTCCCGTCTATATAATGCGAAGAATCTGTTGTCACATCTACACTATTGACATTCAAAATTTGCCCCTTTGTTACATGGCTCAATAATAAAAAAGTAAGGCAAAATAATATACTTAGGTTTTTCATATACAGGAATGAGTTAGTTTCGCATCCTAAAGAAAATTACAATTATTTTATTTACACGCAATCTTTCTCATTTTCTTTAATCAAGAATGGAAGAACCTATCAATTTTGAAATCTTATATCAAGATGAGCATTTAGTAGCTATTAATAAACCTAATGGCATAATGGTACACAGATCTAAACTGGCTGGCCGAGATGAAAAATTTGTACTGCAAGAACTACGTAACCAAATAGATCAACATGTCTATCCAGCCCATAGAATAGACAAAAAAACTAGTGGTGTATTATTATTTACCTTGACTCCTGATTGCTTGTCAAAAATCAGAATTCAATTCGAAGAGAAGACGGTTCAAAAGGAATATTTAAGTATAGTCAGAGGGTTCACAGATGAAAGGGGTACGATCGATTATGCCTTGATGAGTGAGAAAGGTAAATCACAAGAGGCTGTCACCCATTACGAAACATTACAAACTTCAGAGATTGATTTGGCTTATGGAAAGCATCAAACCTCACGATATTCTTTACTTAAAGTAATACCAGAAACAGGTCGTATGCATCAAATCAGAAAGCATTTCGCACATATATTTCACCCCATCATTGGAGATCGTCCACATGGCTGCAATAAGCAAAACAAATTATTTCTCAATAAATGGGGCATGGACAAAATGCTATTACATGCAAACAAGTTAACCATCAAACACCCAGTTACAGATCAATTCATCACGTTTCAAGCTGATCTACCACTAGAATTTAATAGAATGATAAAGGAATTGAATTTCACTACACCAGTATAATAATTAGCTAGCTTTCTAATTGTCCAGCAACATACCCCGTGCTCCAAGCAGCCTGAAAATTAAAACCACCTGTCACTCCGTCTACATCCAGAACTTCACCAGCAAAATACAAGCCTGGCACTATCTTGCTCTGCATGGTATTAAAATCAACATCAGCGTTGACAACCCCACCACAAGTGACAAATTCTTCCTTAAAAGTAGTTTTACCCTTTACCTCATACACATCATTCACTAAGATATTGACCAACTGATTCTTCTCTTTCTTACTCAATTCCATCCAGATTTTCTCTTCATTGATACCAACCCTATTGAGCAGATATAACCATAATCTTGTTGGGATCGAAAATGGATTATGATTACTCAATTTCTTCTTTGAACGCATCTCTCCAACTATGATAACTCTCAATTCCTCTTCTGTGGCTAACTCACTCCATGCAACTTGGACTTTAAATTGGTAATTCATTTCATGGAGAACTCGGGCTCCCCATGCTGACAGCTTCAAAATAGCTGGTCCACTCATTCCCCAATGCGTAACCAACAGAGGGCCTTTTTGCATTAATTTAGTTCCTACTATTTTCACCGTTGCATTGGGAACACTAGTTCCCATCAAAGCTTTGAGATCCGCTTCTTCAGCAATATTGAATGTAAACAAAGATGGTACAGATCTTTCTACATCATGCCCTAATTCTTTGATCCAATCCATCCCATCTGCTTTGGGAGAGCCTCCAGTTGCTAGAATAAGTTTATCATACTTTTTGACTTCAAGATTATCAAACCTCAATTCAAACTGACTTTCTAATATTTCAATCTGATTTACTTTACAAGATTGAATTAAAATCACCCCTTTTGAATGCACCTCGTTCCGTAGACAATTGATAATGGTCTGTGAATCATCCGTAACAGGAAACATTCGCCCATCATCTTCTGCCTTCAATTGAACCCCTCTTTTTTCAAACCAATCTATCGTATCAGTTCTAAAGTGTTTAGAAAATGTCTTTTTCAGGTTTTTACTACCGCGAGGATAGTTTTTCAGAAAGTCGGCTCTCGACTCTATTACATTAGTGACATTACATCGACCACCACCTGACACTTTAACCTTTGAAAGTGTTTTTCCAGTTTTTTCAATAATACATACCTCTGCTTCAGGATGATACACCTTACATGAAATAGCAGCAAAAAAACCAGCTGCACCACCACCTATTATCGCTACCTTCATAGAATTACAAATTTGGCCAAAACTAATTATTTATCTATCAATGAGTGGTATACATCTTTCATTTAGATATGATTTCAACTATGTTTGCGGCTTGAAATTTAGAACAATATGATAGCAGCAAATAATATCTCTCTACAGTACGGAAAAAGAGTTCTTTTCGATGAAGTGAATATAAAGTTCACAGAAGGCAACTGTTATGGTGTAATTGGAGCAAATGGTGCTGGAAAATCAACCTTCCTCAAAATTTTATCAGGTGACATAGCTGCTAACTCAGGTACAGTAAAATTAGACCCGGGTAAAAGAATGGCAGTTCTGAGACAGGATCACTTCGAATTTGATGAAGAGACTGTACTCAACACAGTATTGAGAGGGCATAATGAACTGTGGTCTATTATTCAAGAAAAAGACACCTTATATGCAAAACCAGATTTTTCTGATGCCGACGGAATTAGAACTTCTGAATTAGAAGAAAAATTTGCTGAAATGGACGGCTGGAATGCTGAACCAGACGCTGCAATGTTGTTAAGTGGTTTGGGTATCATAGAGGATAGTCATTACAAACTGGTTAAGGAGTTGAATGGTAGTCAGAAGGTGAGAGTGTTACTAGCTCAAGCTTTATTTGGTAACCCAGATATATTGATTCTAGATGAGCCTACCAATGATTTGGATCTTCAAACAGTCACATGGCTTGAAGATTTCTTACTTGATTTTAAGAATACAGTAATTGTAGTATCTCACGATAGACACTTTTTAGATACTATATGTACGCACATTGCAGATATTGACTTTAGTGCTATCAAGGTTTTCACTGGTAACTATTCATTCTGGTATCAATCAAGTCAATTGGCTCTGAACCAGAGATCATCTTCAAATAAGAAGGCAGAAGAAAAAATTAAAGAGCTACAAGAATTCATCTCAAGGTTTAGTGCCAATGCGGCCAAGTCCAAACAAGCAACTTCTCGAAGAAAGTTGTTAGACAAAATCAACGTAGAAGACATACAACCATCTTCTAGAAAATATCCAGGCATTATATTCTCTCAGAAAAGAACTGCAGGTGACCAAATACTAGAGACAAAAGGGCTAAGTAAATCAGCTGGTGGTAAATCATTGTTTCAGAACCTAGATCTTTTTGTCAACAAAGGGGATAAAATTGCAATACTAGCTGATGACAGTACGGCTACCTCTAGTTTTTTCAAAATATTGATGGGTGAAGAACAGCCAGATAGTGGAACATTTCAATTTGGACAAACTATTACCTCATCCTACCTCCCCAATGATAACTCAGCGTTTTTCAAATCTGACGAGAATTTAATTGATTGGTTAAGAGAATTTTCTGAAGGAGATAAAGATGAAGTCTACATTAGAGGTTTTCTTGGAAAAATGTTATTCTCTGGTGAAGAAACATTCAAGAAATGCAGTGTCCTATCAGGGGGAGAAAAGGTAAGGTGTATGGTTTCAAAAATGATGCTTAACGAAGGCAACTTGTTGATACTCGACGAACCTACCAATCACTTAGACTTGGAATCTATTCAGGCATTTAACAATGCGCTTAAAGATTTTCCAGGCAACATCATTTTCGCTTCACATGATCATGAATTTGTTCAAACTGTTGCAACTAGAGTTATCGATCTAAAGGATGGTAACTCATATGCAGATAAACTTATGTCATTTGATGAATATCTTGAATTTAAAAATAAATAACTGATATACAGACAGTTAAACATCTCCAACATAAGTGACAATTCAATTAATAATCACTTATGTTGGATTTTTAATATTGTTTAAAGATAATTCACTTATTAATCAACACTAAGAGCGGTTATTCCGTTCTAAAATTTGGTTTAATTCCTTATGTTTGCTTTAAACACAATCTAAAATAATATGAAATACATTGTTTGTATACTTCTGACAATGTCTCTTAACAGCTTATTTGCTCAAACAAAAGCTGAAGACAAACTGAGTAAAAAGAAGCTCATTGAACAAGCCGATTATTACTTCTTTAAGGAGAATTTTGACATGGCTCTGGAGCTATATGATATCATTCTGGATAACTACCCAAAAAACCATTACGTACAATATCATAGATATGTAGCCTACTTATTGACAGATGGTCGTGGTTCCAGCCTAAATGCTCTAAAAGAATACCAAATTAATGAAGGCAAAACAGACAAATTTTACAACTATTGGCTGGGACGAATACATCACGGCAGATATGAGTTCGAAATTGCGCAAGAATATTTCCAAGCATTTTTAGATCTAGATGTCTATAAGACTCAGGAAATTCAAAATGAAGGACAAGAAAGGCTGGCCAACTCAATACGTGCAAATGAATTTTACCTGAACCCTACTGATTTTGAAATAGTGCAACTTAAAGCGCCTGTAAACTCCAAGTATGCAGATCTCTCCCCTTCCTTTTTTTCAAGCCATGATGAGTTGTTATTTGTATCTACAAGACCAAAGCTATCAACTGACAGTAAATCGAATGGCTACCTTATTTTCCATACAATGAAAGAGGGTAGTAAATGGTCGACTCCTACCAACTTGAGTAACTTAGGAAGTCTCACTTCTAAGAACGCAAAAATTGAAGTCGTAAATAATGACGGAAAACTCTTCTTTTATCAATTGGTTGGCACTAAAGAACGATTACTATTTAGTGAGCCATCCTTATCTTCATCCACTGGATGGACCCAACCTAAAGAGTTTGACACTCAACTAAACAATTCAAAAATTGCCTCCCATTTTTACATAAATGATGATGAAACAGTCATATATTTTTCTATAAAAGCGATTACTAACGGTACAGATATTTATCAAACAAAATTCAATAAATCTACTCGTGAATGGAGTAATCCAGAAACAATACCTGGCCAAGTTAATAGTCGATATAATGAAGGCAGTCCATTTTTATCTCATGATGGTCAGACGTTGTATTTCAGTTCCAACAACCCAGAATCAATTGGGAAGCTTGATATTTTTAAATCTAAATGGAACGAAAGCTTACAAGAATGGGGATCCCCAGTCAATCTAGGGTTTCCGACTAACACAATCGACAATGAAGTCAATTTTCAGTTGAATGAAGACAACATTTCTGGATTTCTAAGCTCAGACCGTCTTCATGGAAAAGGTGATTTTGACATTTATTATTTTCATAAACAAGGAAAAGTACAATTCGAAGGTGTTGTTTATAACAAATCAACAAACCAACCTGTTCCAAACGCAAGGATTGATATGCATCCAATTAATTACCCCGATGAAACTTTCAGGGCTTACACTAAAGAAAACGGAGTATTTCAAGAAGAGGTTTTCACAGAAGAAGAATTCAAAATTGAAATTTCATTTGGCAATCACATGGTCTATTCAGAGAGAGTATCGACGGAGCATTCTGAGCATCACAAATCATTCAAGAAAGATTTTTACATCGATGTACCTGACCACATAAACACCGATCATTACGTTGCTAATGATTACGTTGCTCTTTATGATAAAAGTTCTGACAAGCAATATGAAGAGATTGGAATGTTGGGTAGTAAATTCAGAGCTGGTAAAAAAGCATTTTTAAACAATGTATATTTTGATATCCAATCAGCACATATCAAAAAAGAATCCATCCCTGTCCTTAATGAACTACTATCCATGCTCAACAATAGTCCTAAGTTAATTATTGAGATAGGTGGGCACACAGATAATACGGGTAGTTATGACACGAACACAAAGCTCTCTTTAGCGAGAGCTAATTCTGTAAAAAATTATCTTACCCAAAAAGGCATAAACTCCAATAGGGTTAAAACAAAAGGATATGGACCCTCCGAGCCTATTGCTTCAAATGATGACGAGGAAAATGGAAGAGAGTTGAATAGAAGAATCGAAATCATTGTGCTTTAATCAATTGTCTATTTCTCCAATAATAGTGGATGAAATTATTTTATTTGATCAGAACATCAACATAGCTAACTTAGATTGATCACTAACCTACTAGTCAATTCCTTGAAAATATTTTTTCTTTTAAGTACTTTCTTTATAACCTTTTCCGCTTTAGCAACGGAAAATCAGGATACTGTAATTTTAAAAAATGATCATATCATCATTGGTGAAATTAAAACCATGGATAATGGTATTTTAAAAATTGAAACGGATTACAGTGAAAACGATTTTCAAATTGACTGGAGTGATGTTAAAACACTACATACTGCCAGGTCTTTTATCATATATCTATCTAATAAATACCGTGTAAAAGGCACTATTACTATGGATAAAAATAATCCTGAGTATTTAATAATAAACCCAGAAAACGGATCCAAGTTATTTTCAAGGATTACTGACATTGTATATCTCAAGTCTAACGAACAAGACTTCTGGGATAGATTCTCAGCAAATATTGACGGAGGATATTCGCTTACCAAAGCCAGTAACTCAATAAACTTCTCTTTGTCAGGAGCTGCTAGCTATATTAATACAAAATTTAAAACCGACATCTATTTCAACTTGATCAATAACAAAGTAGATGATGACACAACAGAAATTAAAACCAACAGAAATAATTGGGGCGGTACGGGTTACGTATATTTCAAGGAAAGTTGGTATGTTATGTCTGCAGCTGATTTCTTACAAAACAATGAGCAAAACCTAGACTTAAGAACAACATTACAAAGCGGAGTTGGCAAATACCTCTTATATGATCATCGATTATATTTAAGTACTACTGCCGGTCTTGCACTCAACAACGAGCGTTTTTCCACTAAAGATGAAACTGTAAACTCTATGGAAGTTTTTGGACAATTTGATTTTAATGGCTACAACTTCAATGACATTTCAATAAGTACAAAACTCCAATTATTTACAAATGTTGATGTATCCAGGTTTAGATCTGTCTTTTTCCTTAAAGTGAAATTCGATTTACCTTTAGATTTTTACATGGGAGCTGAAACAAGTTTAAACTATGACAGTAGCCCCGATGCTGACTCTCCTTCTACGGACTATGTTATTCAAACTACTTTTGGTTGGAAATTTTAATATATTCTATTCTAGAACTAAGTTATTGGAAGACTATATCATAAATTTGAACTTGTCAAAACATTGAAATCGCCATGATGAAACATATATTCACTTTTCTAATCTCATTTGTTTTAATTCAAAACCTCAATGCCCAAAGCTCCGTCAAATTCAGTAATGGAGACGAACTCAATGGAGACATCAAAAGTTTTCAAAATGGTGTGTTAGAAATTGAAACAGATTACAGCGAAAACAATTTTTTAATGGATTGGGACTTAGTTGTTGATTTACAATCAGAAGACAATTTCCTCATCAATTTAGAATCAGGAGAAAAGTTAAGCGGTAAAATTTCAATTGCTAATAAACAGGCTACCCTCACATTGGATGAAGGAAGTGTTCGTACTATTGATTACTTAGATATAGTATTTCTTAATTCGATTAGTAATGGTTTTTGGTCTAGAATGAGCATCTCTCTAGACGGTGGTTTGACAATATCTAAAGCATCAAACAACACACAGTTCTCTATAAAAGGAGCTGCTGCTTATGAAAACACTTCAATCAATCCAGACGTCTATTTCAACTTTGTTGAAAACTCAATTGATGACGAAAATGGTGACCCAATCAAAACTTCTAGGGATAACTATGGTGGTAACTTTAAATATTTCCTAGGTAAATCTTGGTTTGCTATTGCAGGGGCTGATTATTTATCTTCAGATGAAATGCAAATGGACTTAAGATCTACTTACATACTTGGCATAGGTTACTACCCTATTAGATCCTATAGAATGTACCTGAATTCATCAGTAGGTTTAGCAATCAATGATGAAAATTATATGACTTCAGCAAATACTGAAAATAGATCATCTTCTGAGGCATACGCAGCACTTAAATATAATGCATTCGGTTTTAAAAATGTGAGTCTAGGTACAGGTATTGCTTATTACCCAAGTTTAACTCAATCAAATAGACATAGAGTCAATGTTACTTTTGATTTGAAATTTGATCTACCGCGAGACTTTTATATTGGAGGAGGTGTTACTTACAATTACGATAGTAGTCCTGCAACAGAAGACATCAGTAAATCTGATTATGTTATCCAAACATCATTGGGTTGGAGTTTATAATAACCCAATGAAATACTGGTTTAGTCAAAAGAAAAATTATTCTACAATACACTAATTCCCAGATAGAAGACGTCTTGAATATCAAATCTTTACCAAAACCTCCATAGGGGAATTACCTAGTGCATAGGTGTTAACATTAAATTTCAAGCTTTTTCAATACATTCATTTGTTTTTACAAACTACGTAGGCAATATTACCTATGTGACGTTGTTGTCAAACGACTAAAACAAAAGCAGTTATGAGAAATTCCACTTTAAAAAAATACTCCCTAGTAGTAGCAGTACTTTTATTATCGATTCCATCATTTGCCCAAAGTGAAAAATTTGATCTAGGTAAACAAGCCTACCTTGAGGGAAGACATAGAGAAGCACTATCCTTATTGAATGCTGCAGTCCATAACGAAAAATTCTTAATGAAAGGGAAAGAAATCCCACAAGCATATGCTTATATGGCCATGATCAGAAACGAGTACGTGGCTAAAAAATTAAAAAGCGGTAATATTGAAAACATAAAGAATAACCCAGGCCTTCTTAATTCTACAGTTAACGATGTGATCAATGCTGAGAAATTTCAAGACGGTAGCTCAAAAACATTAGTCCACAAAGCAAAAAAGAATCTTGTGGACAATGCAATGATCATTGGTCAAATCGTGACCGATTCCTTGATGAAATTAAATTTTGAAGTACAATTAGAGGAAACTAAAAGCCTAGC
>JAOPTS010000259.1:0-518 GCA_051531955.1 Reichenbachiella sp. | reverse complement strand
ATGGTGTTGAACATATTGGATGTCCAGAAATTTGAAGCTGCAGAGGTTCGATTGTCATTGGCCAATTATCACATTGGGGAAGTGATGAATGATGCTATTCAGCAGATGAGCTATATGCTGGAGCAAAAGTCCATAAAATTGACCTATGTACAAAAAGATTTATACTGCCGAATAGATTATGAATTGGTGACCAGAGTCGTTATCAATATGCTGTCCAACGCCATTAAATATGTGGCTTCTAATGGGGTTATTGAGGTTGCGACAGAGAGGCAAAATGATCTGTTATCAATTGCTATCAAAGACAATGGACAGGGTATTCCCGCCGAAAAGGTACATTTGGTCTTTGATAAATACGCCCAGGTCAATGCCAAGAAATCAGGCAGTGTTCGTTCTACAGGAATAGGACTAACATTTTGCAAAATGGTGGTCGAGGCACATGGAGGAACTATAGGAGTGGAGTCCAAGGAAGGAGAAGGGTCGATATTTTATTTCACTGTGCCGCGAATTGAAGACATAGA
>JAOPTS010000258.1:0-4093 GCA_051531955.1 Reichenbachiella sp. | reverse complement strand
CCCCAGAAATACGGGTTGATCCCAAAAAATATTGAGTCTATTATCGATCTTATTGATTTAGATAGTACAGAATTTTATTACCATTTATTCCTAGGCCACTCATTATTCATAGTGGTTTAATTCCTATGAATAAATAAGGTATGATTTTTTTTAATTCAGTTATGTCTGCTATTTGTTGTATGTCAGTTGTTTACGAACAACTACCCCATGGGGTAGTACAAATATCACCCCACTAGTATGAAATAGGCCTTAATATATAGCGGCTTCTTTGAGGCAGATTTAAGCACCTGTAAATATGCCTGGGTGTATTTGTTAAAACCAAACTTAGAAGCCATGAATAATAATTACAAATCTTCGAAAGGAGTATTGCTATTAATAATACCAGTGTTGTTAGCACTATTACTGTTTCCGGTGGTGGCATATGCATCATCCCCCGTTGTGACTGGGTTAAGTCCCTTAAACAATTCAACCAACGTCAGTTTGAATGGAGTCTTTTCATTGAACTTTGACCAAAATATTGAAATTGGTTTAGCAGGTAAAAAAATTAGATTAATTGATGTAGCTACTGAGAACATTCTATACTCAGCTGAAATTAGTTCCGACCAAATTTCTATAGTTGGTGCGGTCATTAGTTGGACGCTACCAGCAGGAGTAGTTGATTATAGTAAGAACTATTATATCAATATGGAACCTGGTGCTGTCAAAAATGAAGGAGACCAATATTTTGTTGGTATGAGTTACGCTTCTTGGAAGATAACTACAAAAGCAGATAATGAAGCGCCAGTTTTAGTATCCTCTCGCCCTGCTGACGGTATAAGTGGGTATTATGAAAAAGATGGCCTATTAATATTTGAGTTTGATGAACCAGTACAAGCTGGGTCAGGTCTTATCACAATCAAACGCTCTAGTGATAATGCACTTGCTATGAGTGTCGATGTGACTAATTCAGAAGATATCAATATTTACGATAATAATCGCAGTTTTCAAGTGTTACCCACAGATGTGTTGGATTTAGGTACTGAATATTATGTGGAGGTGGCAGATGGTGCTATCGAAGATTTACTTGGAAATGCTTTTGGAGGCATTGGTGCTGGTGAGCTGTCTTTTACAATGAGAACCTTTGTAGATACTGAAGCCTCTGTTGTAAGCTCTTTTCTACCTGCTGATGATGCCACTGATGTTGCTATAGATACAGACTTAAGTATCATATTTGATGAAGACGTTCAAAAAGGAACGGGCAGTATTTTTATCAAGAGTTTACCTGGAGGTGCTATCGTCCATATCATAGACCTGACTAGTGTTACGATAACTGATAACACTGCCAGCTTTTCCTTGCCTTCTGATTTATCATTAAGTACAGGCTATTTTATTACTATGGTTGCGGGAGTATTTGAAGATACTTCGGGCAATGAATTTGCAGGATTTACTAATAGTACCACTTGGAGTTTTACAACTGGTAGTGGATTAGACACCACTCCGCCTACAGTCACTTCACTATTTCCTCTAAATGAATCTATAGAAGTAGGTACTGGCAATATTGAAATATTCTTCGATTATTTTGTTCAAAAAGGAACAGGAACTATTTATTTAAAAGATGCTAACACTGATGTAGTTATCAACTCTATAAACGTTGCTTCGGAAAGTGTGAATGTTAGAACCGACAGCTATTTTCTTCGTTTGGATGGATTTATTAACTATACGCTCACCAACCGTGAATTTTATATAGAAATGGGCAGTGGTGTTATTCAAGATTTAGCAGGAAATGACTTTGCAGGACTTGCTAAAGGAGATTGGCAATTTAAAACGGAGGATACTAATACACCAGTAGTAATTAATAGTTCTCCAGCTACTAGATCTAAAGGAATCACCTTAGATGCGACTATTACTTTCACTGCAAATGAGCCTCTACTCCAACCTTCTGGAGGATTTAGCATTGTTAAATTACTGGTCGAGGAAGCCCTTAATCCGATAGAGTTTTTCTCTGTGGTGCCAGGAGTGCCTCGTACAAGTGTACATTATGTGCCTACCGAAGATATAACTGTGATTGGAAATACGGTTTCTTTCGATTTGCCCGGGTCAAGCATAATGGATGAAGGGGCTATGTACTACATTAGTAGTGGTGGTGGAATTATTGATTTAGTTAGAAACCAATCTATAGGCATATACCCATCTTCAGCTTATCTATTCAAAACCTTATCCTCTGATGTGACTGGTCCAATTGTCTCTTCTACTGATCCTGTGGATAATGCAATTGATGTTGCCTACTTACCATCACTTACCGTCACATTTGATGAGCCTATAGTAAAAACAACGGGTAACATTTTGTTTTATAGAGCAAGTGATGATGGAGTAGATAGACAAATAAATATACTTTCTCCTGAAGTAGTTATCAGTGGCAGTACAATGACCATTACTCCTAATACTACGTTTCAGCCAAACACTGAATTATACTTTCAAATGGGTGGTGTAGTAGCTGACTATCAAGATAATTTGACAGTGGGAATCTCAGGTACTGATTTTAGTTTTACTACTGTAGATCCTGGTGATGTTACGTCACCAACTGTGGTTAGTTTATTTCCTTCAGATAATGCAACTGCTGTACCTGTAGGGTCAGAGTTTACAATACTATTTAACGAGGCAGTGAAATTGTCGGGTGCTGGAAATATATCGTTTAGAAGAGTTTCTGGTAATTCAGCTTTAACATTTATCGATGTGCTGTCAGACGAGGTTTCTGTAGTGGGAAATAGCTTAACTATTAAGCCAAGTGCTAACATTGCCCCTGACACAGAATTTTATATTCAAATGTCTGGCGTTGTTCAAGACGCAAGTGACAATTACTTTGTGGGTGGATATGGTTTTGAAGATTACTCTTGGAGCTTTACTACCTCACCAGATGTAACCCCTCCAAATTTACTTTCTACTTATCCAACTTATGGAGAAACAGATGTTCCTGTAGATGCAAATTTCACTATGCAATTTGATGAGCGAGTATTGAATTTTACTTCATTGCTACTTTATTCAGCAAGTGATGATGAGTATGTACATTCATTTCTTGGTAGTCAAACAGTAGTAGGTGGGGATGGATATACGCAAGTAACTATTAATCCATCTATTACCTTACTACCAGGTAAAGAGTATTACATCAAAGCTCAAGGCACTACTTTTGTTGATTTGTATTCTAATCTTTTTGCAGGAATACCAGACGGAGAATGGTCATTTACCACTGCGGGAGTAGACAACTCTGATAATGACGCGCCAGTTGTTCAGTCATTTTCTCCGGTTCATCTGAGTACTACTTTTGCCATCAGTCCAAAATTGTCGATTACATTCGATGAACCTATAGCTACTGGCTCGGGAAATTTACGGCTAAAGGATAAATCAAATGACAATATCATAGCCGTGGTTAGCATCAATAGTGCGACAATTTCTGATGCTACTATTACTTTTGATCCGGGAGTTGAATTGGCAAAAGATGGGAATGCATATTATGTAATAATTGATAATGGTGCTATAACTGACCTTTCAGGTAATGCTTATGCAGGAATTGCAGATAATACTACTTGGAACTTTTCTACCTCAGATAATGAATTGCCATTTATCATTACAAAATCACCTTCGGATGGCAATGGTGAAGTAGCAAATTCTAGTGCAATATTCGATCTTACTTTTAACGAGAATATAGCAGAAGGTACAGGCTCTTTATCCATTTATAATTATAACACCAACCAACTAGTTGAAGAATTTGAAATGGGAGTTAGTGCGTTTTACACTATTTCAGATGGCACTATTACGCTAAATTCTCAATTAATATTTAGCCCAAATACACACTATTATATCAGAGTTGATAATGGTGCTATTGAAGACACGAGTGACAATATATTCGGAGGAATGTTTGGTAAAGATGACTGGGATTTCACCACGGCAGGAGAGGATATTGCTCCATTATTGAGTGGCACTCCTTTTTCTCCAGTAGATGGCGCTACAAGTGTAGGCATTAGCGATAATTTGGTGATTACGTTCAATGAAGACATACAAGCATCACTAGGAGGGTTTGCATTTCTTAAGTATGCCGCAGGGACTACTAGAGAAGTAA
>JAOPTS010000257.1:0-7459 GCA_051531955.1 Reichenbachiella sp. | reverse complement strand
TTCTTAATTGTTGGATTCATTTGGTGTTGGCGTAGCAAAGGCTCCCCAAGTTGCACCACCATTGGTTGTTCTTCCCCACGATACATTCTCGTTTTGTGCTCCGAAGGTATATGTATCAATGGATCGGCCATCGATGTAATACAAGCCAAGATCTTCTCCGTCAATACTCAAACTAAAATTGAGATGTAGCGGGCCTTGATTGGTAGATCCATCAGCCCAGAACAGCAGATATCCTCCTGCGGGAATAGTAGTCGCGGTAGCATCATCATTGCTTATTTTATCGCCAAAAGGATTGTCTATATTGTCTGAGAAGTACATTCCTGCAAGGTTTACAGGAGTGGTACCCATATTGTAGATTTCTATCCAGTCGTCAAACTCCTCTTCACCACTATCAGTATCAGGACAACAGGTTGTGTTGCTCGCCATAAACTCATTGATCACCAGCTGTGGCAAAGCATCATTGTTTAATAAATAATCGTCGGTATTATCAGGAGCTGAGGCGGGTTTGAATGCTGAAGAGCCATTGGTTCCTGTAGCCTGCACGTAGTATTTTACTATCCCTGCAGACGCCATGCCTGGTATAGAGCCTGTGTAAGATGTCCCGCTTTGGAGCTGCATCGCAACCTCCGAATAGGCAGCATCATTGAAACTGTATAATAACGTGACAGTAGCAATTCCTGTAGTTGAAATCAACTCTGCAGTGACTACAACATCTTCATTGAGTGCAGGGACGAGTGGAGCACGTGAGATCGTGTTGATAGCAGGAGCAGTATCAGACCCATTAGAGGCGCCTTGTGTGGTAACACCCGTAATTTGCCAAACATCCGAACCATCAGGAAACCTGGCATAAGACTGGCTATTATCTAGATTGGGGTATTCAATTTTGTCGATAAGCGTGCCCGCAGCATTTTTTAGTGATACTGATTCTCCACTCGATGAGAGTTTAAAATTGGTGTTGAGACCAGTTCCCAAATCATTGCAAAGCAATACGATGTATCCTTTGGCTGGAATGGTCGTGCCAGCAGGCAACTCATATTCAATGCCACTATCCGCAATAGTGTAGCCAGCAATGTCTGTACTAATTTCTGATTCACTATACAGCTCTATCCAGTCATCACCAGAGGCTACTATTTCATTGATAAAGATTCCTTCTGCTGTTGGCTCTTCCTCTTCTATTTTTGGATCATCCTCGCTGCTACAAGCAGCGATAAATAGCAATGGAATTAGTACGAAGAAGTAGGCAAATCGATAGCGCTTAAAAAAAAATAGCATGAAGTTTATCTTAAATGAATGATAAGTAAATATTATGAAAGTCGAAATATAATGATGAAAAACCACTTTTTAAGACTGAGCACAAAGCTTAGACGCATTAATGTAGAATTCCCTGTAGTCAATCATCATTTTATCATAGAGGCAAGCTACTGTCAAAGCCTGTTTGGCTCCATTATAGATATATAACGGCTTTTGATATTGATTTATTTTTGCCTTTGTTGGTTTTGTGACCAACAAACCTTGACTGACAAGGATTACATCTCCTCGATAGGCAAGTATCTATATAGAAGGAAGATTTATAGTCAATTAGCTGACAAATAAAGTCTCCCCAGAGCACCAGCGTCTTGCTAGTGCTTCATCCCACTACACCATGATATAGGTTGTCAAAATATCTCTTCCCTACAGCTTATGACCCTGTCTTTCTAGATAACAAAACCTTGTTCTACTAACCAAAACCGCATGAGGCCTGGCAAGGCTGCAGTATATATTAGTTGAAAACATAAAAAAATTTAAATCTGGTCTATTGTATAATAGGGTCGATGCTAATCCTTATTTTGCACAAAAAAACTATGAAGTATCTCGTACTAGTCTCTTCCTTGTTCCTGTTTTTGTCTTGCGCAGATGAAGATGAGAAAGATTATACCGCACAGAATGAGAAAGATATTCTAGCTTACATAGCAGAAAATGACCTGGATGCCCAGAGAAGTGAATCCGGATTGCATTACGTTATTTATGAACCTGGAGCTGGTGCTGCACCCAATGCTTCCTCGAATGTGACGGTGGCTTATAAGGGATATTATTTAGATGGAAGTGTTTTCGATGAAAGCACATCTACTGGAATTTCCTTTGGTTTGGGCCAAGTGATCAATGGATGGACTGAAGGGATTACGTATTTTAAACCTGGAGGAAGTGGAATACTATTGATTCCTGCACATCTCGGGTATGGAAACAATGATTCAGGTCGCATCCCAGGTGGCTCAGTACTGATATTTGACATCACACTAATATCTGTGAATTGATTACTAACTAGCCCTAACAACCTACTGCCAACTGGCGCACTTTTGTGAAGTGTGCCTATCAACTAAGAGGGTTTCAATCCGACTACTACCCCAGCAACAGCAGTCCTCCTATAGCCAATCACCTAGTCAACACTTAAAAACCTTTGAATATGCATGACTTAACATTTGCTCGTATCCTTCATATATGTGGTGTGATCGTATGGATTGGAGGCGTATCGATGGTCACAACCGTCATCATTCCTGCTATCAAAAGGATGAAGTCCAAAGAAGAGCAAATTGAATCCTTTGAACAGATAGAAGGGAAGTTCTCCTTGCAGGCAAAATTTGCGACCGTCATCACCGGTTTGTCGGGGTTCTACATGTTGCATACCCTTGGAGCATGGGACAGATATCTACAGCCTCAATATTGGTGGGTACATGCGATGACAATCGTCTGGGTGATCTTCACCATCGTTTTGTTTATTCTTGAACCATTTGTTTTGCACACGCTTTTCAGAAAGCATGCAACCAAAGACCCTGCAAAGACATTCAAGATTATGCACCGAGCACATTGGGTTCTTTTAATTATCAGTTGGATCACCACAATAGGTGCTGTAGCGGGCAGTCATGGCTGGTTTTTCATTTAACAAGATTTAAGGAATATACTATTCCAATTCCTCCATCGGGTCCCAAACTAGCTCTTTAAAATTTTTGATGGTATCCTTTTCAATCATCAGCCCCTCCTCTTCCAACAGCTCCTGCATCAGATCAGGCGTCTCAAAATGGGCCTTACCAGTTAGCATTCCATTTCGGTTGACTACTCTGTGTGCGGGCACATCAGGCAAACCATGGGCAGCATTCATGGCCCAGCCCACCATCCTTGCACTCATCTTAGTACCCAAGTAATTTGCAATCAGACCATAACTCGTCGCTCTTCCTTTTGGTATTAATTTTACCACTTCGTATACATCTTCGAAAAAGTTATGCTGTTGGGCCATACCTATTTGTAAAGACCTGCTTTGTTCAACTCACGTTGGTAACGCTGCGCATTTCTATTGTGATCCTTGAGGTTAGTCGCAAAATTATGATACCCTGAAAAATCCTCTTTGGCACACATATAAATAAATTTATGCGTCTCAAAATTCAACACCGCATCCAAAGCCCCAATACTCGGCATATTGATCGGCCCAGGAGGAAGTCCTTGATATTTATAAGTATTGTAAGGCGATTCAATTTTGGTATGCTTGGTCAACACTCTTTTGATCTCAAAATCTTGGGCAGCAAATACTAAAGTAGGGTCTGCCTGCAGGGGAATTCCTCTTTTCAACCTATTCAAATACAATCCTGCTACTACTTTTCGCTCATCAGCCTTGATCGTTTCGGCTTGCACGATAGAAGCTAATACGGATACTTCTTTTGGGCTTAAACCTATTTCCTTCGCCTTAGCCAATCGACTTTCATTCCAAAACTTCTTATACTCTTTAGTCATTTTAGAAAATAATGCCATTGGCTTGACCGTCCAGTACACCTGATAGGTATTGGGGATGAACATGCCAATGATGCTCAAAGAATCAAAGCCATTCGCCTCAATCAATGAGTCATTATCTAACAATTGCATAAAATCAGTTGACTCCATACCTAAGTTCGTAGTGATTTTTTCGGGCAAATCTTGAACCATCCTTACGTTATTGAAAGTAATGTTCACAGGCACTTGATCTCCAGATCTAAGCATTCTGATCACCTCCATATTCGCCATCCCAGGCTTGATCAAATACACGCCTGGTTTCACCACTTCGTGATACCCCATGATCTTAGCCAAGAAGCTAAAACTGACCAGTTCATCAATAAAGCCATATTTACGCAATGCTTTCTGCACATCTTTGAACTCATCATCCATCTCAATCACCAATGCCTTTGGCTCTTGGTTATAAAGAAAGTTAGGCGCATAAATCACTTGGTGAAAATAGAACCCAAACGAAGACAACAGTACCGAGAATGATACAATCGCCGAACCAAGTATGACTTTTTTCTTTTCCATAAGTCCGCAAAAGTAATTATTAGAAATGATCTTGATCCATCATTTCATGCTTTTCTAAAACCTACAAATGATTAACTTTGACATGTATGCAAACAGAACTCATCAAACTGTACCCTGAGAACCCTGATCAAAGAAAAATTGATCAAATCGCGCGAGTACTAGACAAAGGCGGAATCATCATTTACCCAACAGACACCGTCTATGGTATGGGGTGTGATATCTACAATACAAAAGCGATTGAAAACATCAAGCGTCTCAAAAACATCAAGTCGAAAAAAGTCGACTTCTCGTTCATATGCTACGATTTGAGTCATATTTCAGAATACACCAAATCACTCACCACTCCTATTTTCAAATTGATGAAAAAAGCCTTACCAGGGCCATTCACTTTCATTCTCAACTCAAGTACTAAAGTACCAAAGATGCTCAATGCATCGAAAAAGACCATTGGTATCAGAGTACCCGACAACAACATCCCTCGTGAAATCGTCAAGGCATTGGAGCATCCCATCATCACAACGTCCATATTGGATGAGGATGAAGTATTAGAATATTCTACAGATCCAGAATTGATATTCGAGAAATTCGACGGTTTGGTAGACATTGTAATCGATGGTGGATATGGCCACAATGTTGCCAGTACGATCGTAGACTGTACATCAGACGTACCCGAAATTGTAAGAGAAGGACTAGGAAACCTTTCAGAGTATTTATGAAAACCATCATCGAAAGTCAATATTTTCCTTGCATTGAATATTTCTCTTTATTAAAGTCTAAGGAGGAAATATGGATCGAGACAAAGGAAAATTTCGTTAAGCAGACTTATAGGAACCGTTGTTATATTTTAGGATCCAACAAGACACTACCCTTGGCTATCCCTATGCAAGGAGGCAATGGAAAAACTCCGATGGACGAAATAAAAATTGAGTACAAGCACAGTTGGCTCAACGACCATTGGCGTGCCATCCAATCGGCATACAACAAATCTCCCTACTTTGAATACTACGAAGGCTACCTTCATGATATTTTATTCAAAAAGCATGAAAGATTATTGGATCTTAACAATGAAATTCTGACATTCTGTCTTAAAGCCCTCAATATTGACATAAAAATTAATTTTACTGACAAATATGAAATCGATAAACTTGGTCAATTAGACGACAAGAGATCACTTATTCACCCCAAAAAAGGGTACATTTACAATGAGATCTATGATCTAATCCCGTACAACCAAATGTTTGGTAAAGAGTTTGTAGGTAATCTAAGCGTCTTAGATTTACTCAGTAACAACGGGCCAGAATCCGACACATATTTATAAAAACTGAACTACTAGCGAACGAATGAGATAGATTTCTCGTTTTTAGTATTATGTCAAAGTTTTTATTAGATTAAAACATATTTTCACTACATAAACGTAGCACATGGAAGCAAAATTTTCGAATCGAGTAAAAGAGGTTATTTCACTGAGCCGTGAAGAAGCATTGAGACTCGGTCATGACTATATAGGTACAGAGCACCTAATACTAGGCATGATCAGAGAAGGAGAAGGTGTTGCGGTTAGTTTATTGAAGAAGTTAGGAGTATCTCTAGAAGAGCTCAGAGCGTCAATCGAAAAAGCTACCAAGGGATCAGCGACCAACAATGTAAAAAATCTCGCCAACATTCCTTTGACTAGACAGTCAGAGAAAGTGTTGAAAATAACATATTTAGAAGCCAAAATATTTAAGAGCCAATTAATTGGTACTGAGCATCTATTATTGTCTATCCTTAGAGATGAAGACAATATCGGTACTCAGATCTTAGACAAATTTGACGTAGCATATGATGTCGTCAAAGAGCTTTTAGAATATCAAACAGAACATCCTTTAAGTTCTTCATCTGACACAGATGAACCAGATGATGATTCTTCTAGATTGTTTGGTAGCGGCAGTGGTCCTGCTGGCACACCAACAGGTAAAGATGCTGGAAAAGGCGAGAAATCAAGAACTCCTGTATTGGACAACTTTGGTCGTGATTTGACCAAAATGGCTGAAGAGGACAAACTGGATCCAATCATAGGAAGAGATAAAGAAATCGAACGTGTTGCTCAAGTATTGAGTAGACGTAAGAAAAATAATCCTATTCTAATTGGTGAGCCTGGTGTTGGTAAAACTGCTATAGCAGAAGGTCTAGCATTAAGAATCATACAAAAGAAAGTATCTAGAGTACTATTTGGCAAACGAGTGGTGACACTTGACCTTGCATCTTTAGTAGCTGGCACAAAATACAGAGGACAGTTCGAAGAAAGAATGAAAGCGGTAATGAACGAGATTGAAAAATCTCCAGAAGTAATTCTGTTCATTGACGAGCTACATACTATCGTAGGAGCTGGAGGAGCATCTGGATCTCTAGATGCATCCAACATGTTCAAACCTGCCCTAGCCAGAGGAGAAATTCAATGTATAGGTGCTACCACTTTGGATGAGTACAGACAGTACATCGAAAAAGATGGTGCTTTGGCAAGAAGGTTCCAAATTGTAATGGTGGACGCCACTAGCGTAGATGAGACTATTCAGATCTTGGACAACATCAAAGACAAATACGAAGAGCATCACAATGTCAACTATACTGAAGAGGCTATACGCGCATGTGTGAAGTTATCAGACAGATATATCAGTGATAGATTCCTTCCGGACAAGGCTATCGATGTTTTGGATGAAGCGGGATCAAGAGTACATATCAACAATATATATGTACCTGATGAAATCGTAACGTTAGAAGAGTCTATTGAAGCGATCAAGGTTGAAAAAAACCAAGTCGTAAAGAGTCAAAAATATGAGGAAGCTGCCCAACTGAGAGATAAGGAGAAAAAACTTATCGAGCAATTGGAGCAAGCTAAGATGAAGTGGGAAGAGGAAACCAAATCACAGCGATTCACTGTCAACGAAGAAAACGTAGCAGAGGTAATATCTATGATAACTGGTATCCCTGCTAGCAGAGTAGCGCAAGCTGAAAGCAAGAAACTACTCAACATGAAAGATGATTTGAAAAAATCAATCATCGGACAAGACGAAGTAATTAACAAGCTTTCAAAAGCTATCCAAAGAACTCGAGTAGGTCTAAAAGATCCTAATAAGCCAATTGGCTCATTTGTATTCCTAGGCCCAACGGG
>JAOPTS010000256.1:1416-9439 GCA_051531955.1 Reichenbachiella sp. | reverse complement strand
CGGATGAGATAGTTACTATGATAGAACATAATTATAGCTATTAATTAATGGCTATATTTATGTATGTATTATTACTGCACGTACTGTCTTATTATGTAATATTGCATAATCTAACTATTTTTCCAATTTAATGTATTGTATACCATGAGAGTATGATTAATAAACTATATATATATATTAAATGGGAAAATTGATAACCTATCAAATAAAGGTGAAGTATGGGCTAAATAAGGAGAAAATGTCATAATTCTAATAATTTTTTTTTGTAGAAAAAACAATGGGTCAATATGACAAGCAGCTGCATGACCCCAAATTTCTACACAATATATCATATATGGATAGATAAAAGAATAATACAAACTTATGAGATCCTTTTTATGGACATACTTTCTTGCTTTGTACATAATCCCAATACCCTTAGCTATTTTATTTCTTACATGCAAAACATGATGAGTCCATTTTAGTTTGTCATCAATTAGTAATCCTAGGTACTTGAATACTTTTGTACCGGATAGGGCCTCATTATCCATATATAGATGTACATTATGATCTTTTATTCTAGCTCTATGGAACACCATATAGAATGTTTTCTGTGCATTAAGGGAAAGCTTGTTTGCTTTAAGCCATATTGATAAATTATCCAAAGCATTATTGAGTTCAGCAATTAAACGTTTATAATCTTGGCCATTAGCTACTACGCAAGTATCGTCAGCATACAATATTGTATAAAGAAACTCTGAAACATTACATATATCATTCATGTAGACAATAAATAATAACGGCCCTAAAATTGAGCCCTGTGGTACGCCACACTCAATACTATCAGTCTGTGAACACCTGCCATCATAGACAACATACTGAGATCTATTGGATAGATAACTAGCGAACCATTTGAGTATGTTGCCCCTGATGCCATATGCATGTAACTTTCTTAGAAGTATTTTATGACTGACAGTATCGAATGCTTTCTTCAAGTCTAGGAATATTCCAATAACAACGTCTCCGGTGTCCAAAGAGGATGTAATTTTGTCAACCAGAGACATAATTGCTAATTGGGTGGAGTGTTTCTTTCTGAAACCAAATTGATATTTATAGATAGTGTCAGAACTTTCCATAAAATCTGATATAGAATTATACATAATTTTTTCAAACACTTTGGAGAAGAATGACAAAATTGAAATTGGTCTATAATTATTAATGGAACTAGAATCACCAGACTTGAAAATTGGAACTACTCTGGCTAATTTTAGTTCGGATGGAAATACTCCTTCACTAATGGATTTATTTATTAAGTCAGTCAGTGGCTCAATATAGCTATCGACACATTGTTTTGCTACTAAAGTGGGGATGTTATCCCAACCAGGACTAGAATCTTTCAGTGATTCAATAATGTATCTCACCTCCATAATAGACATTTCTAACATAACAATACTATTTACAACAGGGGTTAAATAAAATAAAGGATTAACGGTGCTCACTATGTCCTTGGCCAATAGAGGCCCAATTGATACAAAAAATATATTAAATTCATTAGCAATAACTTGACTATCATACACAACCTTACCATTAATTAAGAAGCTTGTCTTTTGTTTGGACTGTTTAGAATCCTTACCAATAATATTTTTCAATACTTTCCAAGATTTTGCACAATCATTCTTATTTATTTCCAATTGATTGCTGAAATGTTCTATTTCCGCATTCCTTAGGTCAGAGGTTACTTTATTTTTTAATATCTTGTAATCAGATATTAATTTTGTGTCATTCTTGTTTGAAAGTGTTGAAAGATACATTGTATTTTTCAGCCTTATTCTAGTACTCAGTGCTTTCTGCACCCAATCATAACGGTTCTTATAAGTCATTGTGATAGTCTGCTCTGGAAATGTGTGTTTGAAGTGCAGATCTATCACTCCTTGGAACCTGGTAAATGCATTCTGTACATCATATTGTGGAATAAAATCCCATGTCTCATTCTTCAGAGACTTTTTAAAGTTGTTTACATTCTTTGTACTAAAAAGCCTCTTTTTAATAACTTGTTTCTCATTCTCAATAGTAATGGAATTACTAACACAAAATATGCCTAAATGATCAGATATGTCAGTCACTAAAATGCCTGCATTACAATGACTCCTGAGATTAGGTATATTACAATACATATTATCAATACATGTAGCAGTAAACTGGGTTATACGGGTGGGTTGATTTATTAATGGAAATAAAAAATTAGCAGAAAAAATATTCTTAAATTCTTCAGTAGGATGGCCGGCATTTATATTGGCCATCGTATTACAATTAAAATCACCAATTAAATAAATGTATTTATGTTCGCCTTGGAGTTGGCCTAACATGTTGTTCAAGAGATCATTAAATTTACTTAATGAAAAATATGGTGGTCTATAAATACAGCCAACCACTATATTACGTTTATTGAGCGTTGAGTTACAATTAATTTCAACAAACACAGAATTAGTATCTGCACCCATCTGCAAATCAGTTCTAACAGTATACTGCAGACTACTATGTAAATACAATGAAACACCGCCACCAGGTTTCTTAGCTCTCATATCCAATTCTGAATTATAATTAGGAATTCTATAATTAATATGATATCCTTTCAGCCACGTCTCCGTTACGCCAATTATCTTAAATTTAATAGCAAGTGTGTCTAAATAATGTGACAGTTCATTAAAATGCTTGGGAATACTTCTGATGTTTATATGAAAAAGGGACAAATTATTATTTTGACTGAATTCAGTATTGAAATCCTTTTCAACATAATATTGAGTTTGTGGCATAATATTAGTGCCATTAAGGTAGTTCACGTCTGGATCTATACATGCAAGCATACTGTGGTCATATTCATGGCTATTCACAGTACATGTAGTATTTTGATTATGGCTGGAATTATATTTGCTTCCATTTAAATTAACTTTATCTTGCAGTTGAGAATGTAAAGGTTTACTAGCCATGATCAAGAACTGCTATACTGGTGAATATCAGAATAATCTGGTTATAACATAATATGTACGACAACATAAATGGAGAAATATTAGAATATTTCTTATAATGTATACTAGACATATAACAGACACATATACATTCAAAATAACAATTCAAATTAATAATAAATAAATAAGATACATGTATATCAAATACACACTGCTCTAATAGACTAGCATTAACTATTACTAGTAGTATAAATTGTATAATTACAATTAAAGCACTGTAAAGGTCATAGTGACCATGCAAAATTATGCCACACAATATCATTACTCGAAACAGTTTGAATACATGTAGACCTACCATTAATGTTATATAGACACTAATTATAATTACCGGTAATAGCATATTATGTGTATAGTGTATATGTTCATTGCAAATCGCATGCATTAATTGTGAAACATAAATTAATAGTAGTACGTATTGTACAATGTTATTACATCTCTCTACTGATTCATTATTTGCAGAAATATTTAAGTTTTGAGTTATAGACAGCGTACAATTATACGCACACATGATTACATGACATAGTATAATATTATGTGTATGTGTAGCATTATACATGTAGATGCACAGAAAATATAAAATCAATAATATTAATTGGCACACATTTGATACAGTATATAAATAGAGTATTATGACAAACCGACTATTAGACCCATACATGTATGTAAATAGGAAAATTAGACACACCATACTATATAAATGTGAATTTATAACTAACTGAGGTACATGTAGGTACATATTATAATGCATGCAGTAAACATAATTAATTGCAATCAAGTTATTTCGGTTCAATATAAATACAAACGGGTATAGGGGGTTCGATGTTAAATATATTAATAATACAATAATTGGGACCGTGCATTTTGTAGCACTATGAGATATACATGTGTATTTATTATAGTGAGAGGGCCGGGTGTCACAATGATATTTATGGTATACATAATTGTAGTATATTATGGAGGTTTGTAATACCCGTAAATAATAATACATGTAAAGCAAAAATATATTGAGATATTCGATGATATCGATTGTAATTGTACACATAGTATGTGTATACATGTACGTACACATATTGGATAACCAATGTGGACAATTTGTTACAAATTGCAAATGTATGTGTATCTTTACACAATAATTAAGTTGTAAGTTGACGTTTACCATAAACTGACTTACATTATAATAGGGATGTTCATTTTCATTGTCCGTATACGAGAAGCCTAGTCTAACCATTATAATCAATACAATTGTAAAGCATTGCTATGATACTGCATCGCCCCCATCTGATCGAATTGCCTTGGCAATATGAGCAGAGGAGGGGGATACTGTATCACTGCCAGGACTTGCCTTCCTCTTCTCAGATGATACGGATGAATCGCGTGAGATATACCGGAATCGCTCCAGTGAAGATTTTCGATCAGCTCCTTTGATGGACCTGCTGGTTTTGCGCCGCGGGGGAGCAGTTGGCCCATTGGGGGAGTTGAATAGAGTGGTTCTGTCCATTTCCTTCACACTCTCAATCATGGTTATCAATTTTGCACACTCTACATGTATGTCAGCACTACCACGTCCCTTGTTGGCACTCAGTTGAGGGGAATTCCCAGGGCTAGCGTTGACAACCTGTTGATGTGCAGAGGGGGGAGGGGGAGGAGGTAACACGAGATCATTGGGTTCCTGGTGCTGGGTACCTGCAATTTGGTCCAGCACAGGAGAGTTTGTCTCTGCACCAACCTTGGGTGGGGTAGGAGGGAACATGGTTTCTCCCTGAGGTGTAGGGGCGGGGGGCATCTCGAGCACAATGATATCATAGGATGAATCTGGTGTTGTAACATTGTTCACATGGTTACGGATTGATTCTAGACACTTCCCTAGGTGATTTGTGCCTAGGAATTTTGATGGTCGGGTGGTCTGGGCAAGGTTGGGTGCCACTCCAACCCCCCAGAAAGTATCCTGTGTGGCCTCTGCAATGGACATCCCGAGAGTTTTCATAAGGGTTTGACGGAACATGCCACATGCATTCCATTTAGCCCTCAGTACATAGTTCATGACAGTTGTTTTAATTTTGTCCCAGGATGCTGCGTGTTCAGGAGAGAGTTCAGAAACAAGGCGCTTAGCAGCGGCGGGGGTGGGGGCGGCTAGTACACGCTCAGCCAGATCAGGGCGTTTAGCATTCCTACACTTCTTCCACTGGTACGCATGCTCTGAGCTTTTGAACAGTTGACCCCCTATAGTGATGTTGCACATATAAAAGTTCGATAGGGGATTGCTGTCGGATCGGAATGCTGCTACAGCTGCATCCGCATCATATGATTCACACTGATCAACATTATCCGTGCGATGGCCATGTGATGCGCACCTCTTGCAGTAGTTCTGCTGTGATTTATGCCATATACGACATGAGTGTCCCGCGATCACAGATTCTTTGGGGAGGGGGGGCGACACATTGGGGTACACATAAATGAGTCTGTCACCGTTGATGAATTGAGACATCTGTTCTCCACCAATACGCTCCTTGGCATAGATGACCTTGGAACGGAGTTTTACTTGAGGGTACCCCTTAAAGAAATTCAGAATTCTCTCATGGGGTAGGGTTGCTGGGAAGTCTTTAATTACTACCCGCTCGGATAGCTGGCTGGTCTCCCTGTTGATGTTGTCATCATGAATGGTATAGTGTTCTCCCTCAATGTGAAGCCCAGTAACCAGTAACAAGCCCAGTCTTCACTAACATTCGTTCAACAAAATTTATATGTGGAAACAGTGTACTATGCGTCAAAATTAAATTGATTACGCTGTAAAGTTGTTGACAGAAAATTAATGCAAATGGCGACTTACAAACATTTTGGGCATTTTCTCATCATTTGGTTAATAATTGCGTGTATCGGATCACAACAGTACGTATTTGGTCGGACAAAGGAATGCAGGTACGAGAGTGTCTATGTGGCGGTGTGTGGGATGAGACATTTCATCAGCATAAATGAATGGAGATGGTGTGTGTCTAGAAAAAGGAAACAGAAATCAAAACTAACTGTTTGGCAGTTTCACACTAGATATAATAGGATAGGGCTCTGTGCTATTTATCTAGCGATGTTACTGATGCTGTGTGGCGACGTAGAACTGAATCCTGGTCCTGTAAAGTTTCCTTGTGGTGTATGCAATAAGGCAGTTAGGAATGGTGTGCGTGCTGTGTGTTGTGATATGTGTGACAAATGGTTCCATATTAAGTGTACATCAATGTCAAATGTAGTGTACAAAGTATTGAAAAATAGCTCCAAAAGTTGGATCTGCTGTCAGTGTGGTTTCCCAAATTTTGACTCTGGCCTTTTTGAGAGTTTTGAGATAACAAAACAAACACCTCAAATAGTTTTGAATTATTAAACGATAGTATTGATTCGATACCCTCTGTATTAAACTCCCCGCAGCATACGTCATCTCCGCATAGGACTAAGAGCAAAGCATCCAGTAACCTTAGAAATCTAACAACTCTGGTGCTTAACGCTCAAAGTCTGAATGCCAACGTGGACGATTTCCAGTGTTTGTTAAATGAAGAAAAACCTGACATTGTTGTAGTTACAGAGACATGGCTTAAACCAACCATACCAAGTTCAGACATTGTTCCAAATTATTACTCAGTTTTCAGAAAAGATAGGCCAGGGGAGAAAAGAGGTGGTGGTGTTATGATTGCAGTTCATAACAGATTGTTAAGCAGCGTTTGCATGGACATGGACACCGATTGCGAGATTGTTTGGGTCAAAGTTGAACTGTGTAATGCAAAGGACCTGTTCATTGGTGCATTTTATAGGCCACCAACTAGCAAGCATACCCTTGACGAACTAGACAAATCAATTGATAAGTTAAGAAATTCAAATTCTATAGTGTGCTTGTGCGGAGATTTCAATTTACCTAACATTACTTGGGACGATTGTGGTGTGAAGCCGAACTCTCCTTGTTTAGCAATATCTAACTCTTTGATTGAAATAACAAATGATGCAGGTCTTATGCAGATGAACAGTTCACCGACAAGAAATAAAAATATTCTAGATCTGTATTTCACTAACAATCCCACATTGGTAAGACAGACGAAGGTGATACCCGGGATAGGAGATCATGATGCTCTCCTGGTTGATTCCCTGATCAAACCAATAGTTAATAATACAGTGTCTAGGAAAGTTTACCAATATCACAAAGGAAATATGACAGATTTAAACGAGGAACTATCTAGATTTAGAGTCAATTTCCTTGCTAATTGTGCTACTGAGTCTGTAGATGATATGTGGTCAAGTTTTCATTCTGAAATGATGAGATTACAAGAAGAATTTATCCCCTCGAAAATGGTCAAACCCCAACAGTCATTGCCCTGGATCACTCCTGCGATTAAAAGGAAGTTAAAAAAGAAGCAAAAACTTTTCAAGGTCAGATCTACTAGTAAGGCTGCCAATGGAAAGTATAAACACTTCAAAAAACTTGTCCAGAAGCAGATTAGACAGGCTCGTTGGGACCATATAAATTCAATTGTAAATCAGGATGGAGATAAGGCCAGGAAAGGCTTCTGGAGGTATGTAAAGCAGTTTAAAGCCGACAACACTGGCATAGCTGTACTGAAGAAAGATGGTGTTACAGCTACAACCCCAGAAGAAAAGGCAAAACTGCTGAACACCCAATTTAGCTCAGTGTTCACAAATGAAAGCACAGACTCTGTACCACAATCAGCACTAAATCAGTACCCAGACATACCCAAATTAGTGATCTCAGTGAATGGTGTTGAAAAACTGTTAGCTAACCTAAATACAGGGAAGGCAGCTGGACCTGATGGTTTGAGTGGGAAGCTTCTGAAAGGAACATCTACTGAAATAGCACCGATCTTACATGCAATATTCCAGCGCTCAATTGATGAAGGCACTGTGCCCGGAGCCTGGAAACATGCGAACATATCACCGGTGTTCAAAAAGAAAGACAGATGCGACCCAGCAAATTACAGACCTGTCAGTCTAACCTGTATCTCCTGCAAGATACTAGAGCATATCAT
>JAOPTS010000256.1:0-1399 GCA_051531955.1 Reichenbachiella sp. | reverse complement strand
GATCACTTAGATGCACATGGAATACTAGCAGACGAGCAACACGGCTTTAGGAAGAGACGATCCTGTGAAACTCAACTGATACTGACGTGCCATGACCTCGCCTCTGTAGTAAACAATTGTGGTCAAGTTGATATGTTGGTGTTGGACTTTGCAAAAGCTTTCGATACGGTAGCACACAAAAGGCTTCTATCAAAGCTGAGCAGATATGGTATAACTGGTGAACTGCATACATGGATAATGTCGTTTCTGGAAGGACGTACACAGACAGTTGTTGTGGAAGGTGTCAGTTCTGATCCTGCCCCTGTGAAATCTGGTGTCCCACAGGGTTCAGTCCTTGGACCACTGCTGTTCCTGATCTTCATTAACGACCTAGCCGAGCACACCTCATCTACAGTGAGACTTTTCGCAGATGATTGTGTTATGTACAAGCCAGTGAAATCCATAGAAGACTGCAAAGTACTACAGAAGGACCTTGATCAACTACATTTGTGGGAAGAGCGATGGCAACTAAAGTTCAACGCGCAGAAATGTAACATTATGAGAGCTACGCACGCACGTAAACGAGAGGTGATCTATGAATACTCTTTGAATGGTATCCCTCTAGAAACCACAAGCAGCACTCCTTACCTGGGGGTAGAACTGTCGTCAGACCTGAAATGGAATACTCATGTTAAGAAGGTCATATCTGGAGCAAACCAAACCCTTGGAGTTTTGAGAAGGAATTTAAGAGATTGCCCAAGAGACATTAAGGCAATGGCTTACAAAACCATACTCCGCCCCAAGCTGGAATATGCTGCTCCGGTGTGGGACCCTTACACTGACGACAACATTCAGAAACTGGAAGGAGTGCAAAGAAGAGCGGCTCGTTTTGTGTGTGGTGACTATAGTAGACACTCTAGCGTTACCGAAATGTTGAACAAGTTAGAATGGCCATCGCTGGAGCAGAGGAGAGCTGAGGCACGTCTCAGTCTGTTTCACAGAATTGTAAACAATACGGTGGATGTAAACGGGGATGTATTAATGACTAAGTCGACAAGACCTTCAAGAAAGAAGAACTGTGTGCAGTACATAAGGCCACAAACTTCGAAGGATTGTTTCAAGTACTCATTTATTCCCAGAACAATTGTGCAGTGGAACAACATAGCTGCTGTAGGTGATCTCGCAAAATTCAAAGCCGATATCAACCATCTGGACTTGTGTCTAGATGGTAGTACGTATAAATACTGAAGTATTGTCACGTTCGCATGCTGTTCTAATGCTCCTAATGGAGATCTACAGCTAAAATTATACAGATACAGATTCAGAACCACTGCTAAACTAGCGCAACAATTTCGGTACATTGAAAAGCATGCTATAAGTATAATTACAATTACATGCTATTTACCTTGCGCCACATCTG
>JAOPTS010000255.1:0-1082 GCA_051531955.1 Reichenbachiella sp. | reverse complement strand
TCGCCATTTTCAAGTCTATGGGCTTTGAAGGGTTTACCCATTTCACGACTTAATTCTATCTGTTTGTTTTCTTCATCTATGGCCTCCCATCGATAAGCAATACACATTTCTTGTACAGCATCATAAGCTAGCTTTTGTACATGGAATCGATCTGTGACAAGCTCTGCTTTTGGAAAACTACTTCTGACAATCTTTTCCATGCTAGGGATCAGTATGTAAAGTTGAGGAGCTAGGTTAAAATAATTTTCTTTACATCAAAAAAGAGATGGAAGAGCAAGACTATTTGAGACTGTTGTTACCTGAGGGTTTGTTAGATTATTTCAAAGTCCTTTCTGTAAAATTGAAGGACAAGGAATATTATATTTATTTGGAGGAGCTCAATATTTACCCTAAAGATCTTCAAGGATCAAAACTTAGCTCAAAAGGCTTTTATGATGAAGTGACTATTCAAGATTTTCCATTGAGAGGAAAAGACTGCTACTTGAAAATAAAGCGAAGGAAATTGCTCAATGAAGATACCGGTCAAAACGTGAGTAGAGATTGGAATATGGCAGCAAATGGTACGCGGATGACAGAGGAATTCGCGCTTTTTTTAAAACGGAACTCCTGGATTCCAAGCCTGTAAGTTGTAAACTGATAGCAGACCTTTTCCTGAGAACATGGGTACGCATTTGAGTATCGACGAGACCGCTTTATCTCAAGGAGAGCTTTATACCATCGTAACCAACAAGGCAGGTAAAGGTATGAAAGGAAGTTTAATAGCACTAATAAAAGGAACGAACAGTGAATATGTAAATACGATTCTCAAGCAGATAGGAGTTGATTCAAGAAGAAAAGTCGTTGAGGTTACATTAGATATGGCTGCTAGCATGGGATCAGTCTGTAAAGTTGGGGAGGAGATAATATTTTACCTTTCAGAGTGAAAAGTAATAATTCATCCCTCTTTTTCAATTATGACTGGAATGGGACAAAAAGTTATCTTGATTCTTTGTTAATGCATGTTTTTACTTAACGCTACGGTTAAATGTGTGGTGTAATATTCCTATAAATGTTTTTTAACTTTTCATTTTTCTTTCTTCCCC
>JAOPTS010000254.1:6676-6876 GCA_051531955.1 Reichenbachiella sp. | reverse complement strand
AAATCATCAGAATCATCCAGATCCAATCCAGGTGATCCAATAACTAAAAATGTAGCGGCTGCTATATCTGAAGCAGTTTCTCCTCCAACACTATTCACGGTGGTTGCGCCTTGTGTCCCAGTTACATCACCAATTAAGGTTCCTGAAAATCCAGTCGCTGATATCCCGGTCAATAAGCTACCATCAACAGCTGGCAATCT
>JAOPTS010000254.1:0-6648 GCA_051531955.1 Reichenbachiella sp. | reverse complement strand
CTAGAGGCATCTAATTCTACAATATTATTGGGGCCAGTGCCTACATCAGCAGTAGTCAGATCATCACTATCATCCAGATCCAAACTAGTCGCTCCATTAACGATGCCTGTTGCAAGTGCTATATTGGCAGCAGTCTCGCCCCCTACATTATCGACAGTAGTTGAACCTTGTGTCCCGGTTACATCGCCAGTTAAGGTACCTGAAAATCCAGTCGCTGATATCCCTGTCAATAAACTACCATCAACAGCTGGCAATCTGCTAGAGGCATCTAATTCTACAATATTATTTGGGCCAGTGCCTACATCAGCGGTGGTCAGGTCATCAGAATCATCAACATCAATATTAGTAGTTCCTATAAGTGTATTTACTCTGGCATCAGTATAGTAAAGATTAGAAGAGCCTTCTGCAAGATCGTCCGCAGTAAAAGAACTTAAATCTGTGCTTGCACCTCCTGTATCATCTCCATCCAAGATATCTGCTGGCACACCTGTCAATTCAGTCCAGTCAATACCATCTTTAATGTTAGCAGGTACTGTTGGGTCTAATTCATTTTGAACCGCTGTGGAAATCAAAGCCTGTTCCGCTGCACTGATGTAAAGATTCGTAACACCTGAAACCAAATCATCTGAAGTGAATGAAGTCAAATCTACAATCAATGCAACCCAACCAGGGTTGATCCAATAGTAAAAATGACCATCCGTCCCATCATAAACCAACATTCCGTTATCTACACTAGCCAGGTTCATAGCCGTTCTTTGATTTGTTGTCAAGTTGGGCACGAGTACTCCTTGATTTCCGTTGGGTGAGACTAAATGTAAAACTGCATTCGGGTTCGGCGAATCGACATTAACCCCCGCACTGAAGCTTTGCGAAAATGCCGTTTGACTAAAACCGACAATTAAAATGAAAGAAAATACCCACTTTTTGACCTGTATGAATTTCATAGCTTACATCTTTTCATCGTTATATTCTCGTTGCTGAGCTCTAATATGCTAATTTGACTAGAATGGCAACCAAATTAACATCTTAGCAACATCAAAGTAATTAAAAAAGCACGCTTTAACTGAGTTACGTTCTACAGAAAAATTACACTTTCAAAACAATTCAATCTCCTTTATTCAAAATAATAAGAATAAATTTAATTATTTACAAAAATCATAAAAGGATAATATCACTTAAAAAGTGGGAGCGGAACTATTGTATTAGCACTTCATTATTTGATCCAAACTCAATAAGGCATTTTCACACTGATTACGGGGAAATCAAGCACATTCATACCAAGTAACTCGGACTATACATGCAGTGAAAGATCATTTCAATTAATCTTGCGTAGTAAGTTAACTCTCAAAATAAGAATATAAAATTAATTCGATCAAATAGCGAAATCAAAGGATGACTTCCGAAAACCCACCTACTAATATCCAATTAGAGAATGGGAATTAAAACAACCCTGGTAGAAGAGATGGGAATACGAATTTTATAGATTGGCTTGAATAATTGATTTCAATTGTTCCTTGCCAGCAGTACCCGAATGCCTCCAAACCACTTTACCCTTCTTAAAAAGTATGATGGTAGGAATGCTCTTAATTTGATACACCTGTGAAGCTTTCTGATTTTTATCAACATCGACCTTGAGTACTTTAGCCTGGCCTGACACTTCTTTGGACAGCTCGTCCAAAACTGGAGCCATCATCTTACAAGGCCCACACCAATCAGCATAAAAATCAACCAATACTGGCTGATCACCATTTATCATCTCTGCAAAATTTGCCATTTCTATCTCATTTAATCAATTACAAAAATAAGGCTTAGGTAGTTCAACAAATGTAATGTTTGTTACCAACAATAAACTTGGATCTATACGATCTGTAGAATTGATCACTACCAGACTATGTCCTTTAACCACAGTGTTAAAATGGCTTCTTTTAACTGTAATTCTACCCTTATTAACTGATCAAACAAATAAGTCTGACTCTTACAACTAATGCTACATAAATGATTTTTACTCATTTTAATATTAGTTAAACAACAATTCTAATTATTTTAGCTCCAATGAGTTTCAATAACATAAAAATTCTATTTACTCTATTCGGGATCGTTGCAATTCCTTTTTTCGCACAGGCGCTAGGCAACATTGAGATACCCCCTCGCAAAGAAAGGGTTACAGATTTAACGAACACCTTGTCGGTGCACGAGCTTGAATACTTGAATGGCAAACTAGAAAAATTGGAACAAGCCAAAGGAAGTCAAATTGCTGTCCTCATTGTCAACACCACCGATTCAGAAAAAATCGAACAATACAGCCTCAGAGTCACTGAACAATGGAAGCTAGGCAGAGAAGGAGTAGGTGACGGCATCCTTTTGCTCATCGCTAAGGCAGATCGAAAATTAAAAATAGAAGTTGGTTATGGACTTGAAGAAGTCGTACCTGAGATTTATACCAACAGAATCATAGACAACTTAATTCTTCCAGCAATTCGAGGAGGAAAATTCTCAACCGGAATAGACGAAGGGGTTGATGCATTAATAGCCTTATTAGATGGTGAAAAATTACCGGGAGTTACACAAATGTCTAATTCACGAAAAAACAGCATGAACCCGTTGGCAGGAATACTGATTGCTTCATTCATAATAGGAATGATTGCCAACGTATTTAAAAATAAAAAAATAAGAATCGTTATTGGGATCATTCTTGCTCTCCTCGTAGGCTATGTCTTTAGTAGCATTTTTGTTGGCGTATTCTCTTTTATCATTTCCCTTTTCTTCAGCTTCGGCAACTTTGATGCAAGTGGTCGTGGAAGTGGCGATGGAGATGAAGGTTCTTATTCTGGTGGTGGATATCGAGGCAGTAGCGGGTATAGCGGAGGAAGTAGTGGTGGTGCTTCAGGCAGTTGGTAACTTTATTTTAATCTTTGCTTATTCTAATGAAAAAGAAATTTACATTCTCAGATTCTGATAAAACAATCATCAAATCAGCCATTGAAGATTTAGAACTTGAATCTTCGGGAGAAATAGTAGTATATTTTGCTCGAAACAGCGACAGCTATTTTGAAGCATGCTGGAAATTGGCTGCTATATTAGGTGTAGCAGGGCTAGGACTGATCGGATCCATGTCACACCTATGGCTATTACCAGAAGACTTCTCCTTATTTCACGGATGTTTATACCTTATAGGCGTAGTAGCGATTGGTTTTACCTTACTCTATTTAGTTCCACAACTCAGACTAGTATTCATCAACGAAACAGTCAAAACACATCGTGTATTGACCAAGGCACGTGACATATTCTTACAAGAGGAAGCTTTCAACACCATAGACCGAACGGGTATATTGATTTACATCAGTGAGCTCGAGCACAAAGTACAGGTAATCGGAGACAAGGGCATCCATGCTAAAATTAAGGATGGAGATTGGAATGAGGTAGTAGATTTGGTTATAAATGGAATTAAAAATAACATCCCAGCTCAAGGCATAGCTGACGCTATCTCCAAATGCAAAACACTCTTGCTAGACAATGGTTTTATTGTCAGAGAAGATGACACCAATGAACTACCTGATGACATCAGAATAGAAGAGTGATGGATGCATCCTACAAACTCATTATCGATATCATAGGCTGGATTGGCTCTGCAGAAGTGATCATCGCGTACTGGATGATCAGCACACATAGAGTAACAGCCAAATCTAGCGGTTATCAATTACTGAATTTATCGGGTGCCATCTTCTTGATTGTCAACACGTATTATTATCATTCTTTCCCTTCTATGGCCATCAATATTGTTTGGGTCGGCATAGCAATTCAAGCACTAATAAAAGCTTCTACATATCGTGATTCAGAGGATAATCAATGAGGCAAATACTTCCTCACCCCTCCATATAAAAAGGCACCAAAAACAGCACTGACAATCGTCACTACAAATACTGGAGTACCGTGTCCCAATATGATGAACATCGGCCCAGGACATGCTCCAGTCATTGCCCATCCTAAGCCAAAAATTGATCCACCTATTATCAATGCCTTGTAGCCATTTTCTTTTTTCTTCATGATCATTACCTCACCATGATTGTCTTTGACTTCAAACTTCTTCAATAAGAACAAAAATATGGCACCTAATACAACTGCTGATCCAATCACTCCATACATATGGAAAGATTCGAATCTAAACATCTCATAGATTCTATACCAAGAGATCACCTCTGACTTACTCAGTACAATACCGAAAAATATACCTGTCAATAAATATTTAATAAATTTCATATTTCTAGTACTAAAGCGTGAGTAAAAAAGGAAGAATTAAATGCGTCATAATCAAGCCTCCGATAAAGAAGCCTACAACGGCAACTAAAGATGGGAATTCCAAGTTACTCAACCCTGAGATCGCATGGCCAGAAGTACAACCTCCAGCATACCTAGTCCCAAAACCGACTAGCACCCCTCCTCCAATCAATATAATAGCTCCTCTCAAAGAGCTTAGGCTATCCCAAGAAAACAACTCTACTGGTAGATATTGACTGCCAGGATTTTGAAAACCAAGCGCAAGGAGACTCTCTTTCGTTGCTTCGGATATTGCTACGGTGTTATCAGGTGTCAGGAACTCATATGAGATAAACCCACCAATCAAAGTCCCCAAAGCAAACACCAAGTTCCATATTTTGCTTTTCCACTCGACATTGAAATAATCAATCATCTTACCAGCACCAGCAATGGTACACATGGTATCCAAACTACTTGATATCCCAAACCTTTTGCCAAAATACATGAGTAGTATCATGACTACTGCAATCATTGGGCCTCCTACATACCATGGCCATGGCTGACTTATCCACTCAATCATAAAACTCCTCTAATAAATGCTTGCAAAAATATATCATTACGAATGATATGAACACGAAAAATCCCCATGAATAGTTCCATGGGGATCAAACCTTAATCACTTCTTTTCTTACAAACTCTGCAATAGTCCATTTAAGGACATCCAACCACCACCATTATAAGCTTCTAGACCTTCTGATTTTGCTTGGCTTGTTGCCGAACCACTTCTCATTCCACTTGCACAGCAAAACACCACGGGTTTCCCTTTTGACTTCAATTCCGATATTTTTCCTCCAATTGTGTCTAACGGTATATTTACCGCCCCATCCACATGTCCACCTTGGAACTCACCACGTGATCGAACATCTACGATCATTGCGCCATTTTTAATTGCTTCTATCATTTGTTCTTTCTTTTTTCCTAAACCTAAAAAACTTAATAATCCCATGTCTTTTTTATCTTAATCTGGCCTTTCAACCAATCTATAATACAAATGTATAGTGCCTGAATTCAACTTATTGTAACAATTGTTACGCTAATCAACCTTCATGAATCGTAGTGTACACGCAACAAAAAAGGGAACGAATATCGTTCCCTTTAATTTCTTTAGTTCTATTTAAAAAGGGCTAACACCCAATCTAAACAGTAGATAAATTACAATTCTAAATCACCAGTCCAAGCCATAATCCCACCTTCAAGATTGTACAGTTCATGCTCAAATCCAATTCCTTCCATCAATCCGCAAGCTTGACCACTTCTATTTCCACTGCGACAGTAGATATAGTAATTCTTTGACTTATCGAGTTTCTCAACTTCCTTAGGAAACTCTGGGTTGAAAAAATCCAAAAGAATCGCTCCTTTGATATAACCAGAATCCCATTCTTGTTGCGTTCTGACATCTAATAAAACCGCATTGTCATCCGCTGCTAGTTTTTCTGCAAAATCTACTTCATCAATATTCTCGTACATACTAATGTTCTATTTTAGTGTTGTCGGGCAAACATAATCTGTTCTTTTGATTCCTGTTTGCTTTATTGCTGCAAATCCACCTGCTATGTCTGTTAAATTATGATATCCACGAGATTTCAATATCGAAGAAGCGATCACTGACCGATATCCACCAGCACAATGCACATAATAATGATCGGCTTTGTTCAATTGATCCATCTTGTTATTGATGAAATCTAGAGAAAACAATTGCCCGCCTTCTACATGCTCAGATTGATACTCTCCTGACTTACGAACATCCAGTATGTTCAATGATTTTGATTTACTTTTCTCTGCCAACTCTTGAGCAGAAATAGAAGTTAAAGCGTCTACCTCATTACCCTTGTCTTTCCATGCTGACATTCCTCCACTCAAATACCCCAAAGTATTGTCATAACCAACACGTGACAATCGCGTCACGACTTCTTCTTCTCGTCCTTCATCAGCTACAAATATGATCGGCTGCTTCAAATCCGATATCAAAGCACCCACCCAAGGCGCAAAACCTCCATCTATTCCAATAAATATTGAATTAGGAATATGTCCCTTAACAAACTCATCTTGATGTCTAGTATCCAAGACCATAGCTCCTTCGTGATTGGCCATCGCTTCAAAAGTCTCAACATCCAACGCTACTTGACCGGTAGCTAAAACAGAATCAAAGCTGTCATATCCCGTTTTGTTCATTTGAACATTTCCAGCAAAATATTGTGGAGGAGGTGTAATTCCAGTTGTTACTTCTTTGACAAATTCTTCACATGTCATATCTGCTCGCAAAGCATAATTCACTTCCTTCTGATGCCCCAAGGTATCCCATGTCTCTTTGGACATATTCTTACCACAAGCCGA
>JAOPTS010000253.1:0-23758 GCA_051531955.1 Reichenbachiella sp. | reverse complement strand
TTGGCCTTTATCTTTTCTAGTACCTCCATGTTATTTACAGCATAATCTTAGGGGGGCCATTCCACTCTTTTCGGCTTTCTTGGATTGGAAAATGGAGTTCACTTTTAGATTTTTTGTTATGATACCCTAATGTACCAGTAATTAAAACAGAAATAATAATTGTAATCTTCATAAATGGAACGGCCTTTTTTGCTGGCTCGCTCATGAAGTAGCAAGATAATAATTGTTGTGAATGGTTATGATTGATTTAGTAATATGATGAAAAGGCTAAAACATGATAAGGATCATGTGAGCGGGTGAAAGGGATAATACAAAGATTTGAACAATAGGTGAATACCTGATGGAAGCATAAAAGGTGAAAACCTTTATGTTAAGGATGATTTAGGAGGATGTGGAATAGTTAGAATATAATGTATGGTTCCATATTTAGGTAATTCTACCTAATGAAAATTAGGAAGACCCTCTATTGATAAAAGAATGGTAAATAAATCTATTTGCGCCTCAACCAGAAAATATAAATCAATGTTCAAAAAAATCACAATAAGGGATTTGAGTTTAAAGGTGAAAATGGGGATTACACCGATCCTGTTTTTTGTACTCATTGTATCCAATTATTTGCTTATAGATTACTTCAAGCAGTTGCAAGCAGTAGATGCGATGGTGGTAGACCTTGCAGGTAAACAGCGAATGTTGTCTCAGAAGATAGCTTTTTATTCTGAACAAATTATGGATCAGAAATCTGATGTGATACCAGATTTGAAAAAATCTATTGGAGCATGTGATACTGCCTTCGAAGTACTAGCTAATGGAGGTAGCATACCAAATTCAAATAGTTTGGAAGTTATTCCAAAGGTTTCTGCAGAGGTTGCTCCATTGCTTCAAAAGGCCATAAAAAACTGGAGTCGTTACGAGGAAAACGCAGTGATGTTAATGAATGATTTTCACACTAACAATCAAGAACAAAAGCAACAGTATTTGAACTTTGTTGAAACAAATGCAGCAAACGTTTTACGCTCTTTTGATGATTTGGTCAAAGGATATGTAAGGGAGAATGAAAAAAAGCAACAAATGATGGGGACTATACTACTAATAAACCTATTGGTGGGATTTGTGATTGTAATCATATCCTTCATTATCACGAATAGGTATGTGACTAAACCTGTGTTGTCAATTGGTGCCATGGCGGAAAAAATGTCAATAGGTGACCTTAGTAGTGAGCTAACTATTAATAGAAAAGATGAAATTGGTCGTACACTAACCGATATGAAACTAATGGCTAACAATATGAAGAAAGCAGCCATTTTCGCAACAGAAATAAGTAAGGGTAACCTCGATTCTCCATTTGAAAAGTTGAGTGAAATGGATGAATTGGGTGATTCATTGGTGAAAATGAAACGAAATTTGAATGATGTAATTCATAATATGAATGGTGTCATTGTTCAGGCTGGAAGTTATGGTGATCTAAGTGCAAGAATATCTAATGAAGATAAAGAAGGCGTGTGGAGTGAGTTGGGTTCAGGGATTAATGAATTGATATCCTCTGTCTCAGAGCCATTAAAGAAATTGGATTTGGTTATAGGAGCCATGTCAAAAGGGGATTTATCCGTGAGGTATAAGGATCAAGCCAAAGGAGATGTGTTAAATTTAGTCCAAAACCTAAATGCGGCATTGGATCATTTGAATGATCTTATTAATCAGGTGAAAAATGGTGTGCTTGATGTAGGAAATCATGTGTCAGAAATGTTTGTAGGTGGTGAGCAAATGAATGTTGCTACAGGAGAAATAGCAACATCAATGGCGCAGGTAAGTAATGGTGCTCATACTCAGTCAACCAAAATGGATGAATCTACATCGTTGATTGATGAGTTAATAGATTCTTCAGCAAGAGTGGCAGAAAAATCAAAGGTAATAGATACTTCTGCTAAGAAAGGAGAAGATAGATCAGTAATAGGAAGAGAGTCTATCAACAAATTGGAAAAAACAATATCAGAAACTGCTAGTCTTGCTGACGAAGCTACTGCTTCTGTGAGTCAACTGGCGCTGAGGTCTTCCGAGATCTCTCAAGTCCTTAGTGTAATAACAGACATTGCTTCTCAGACAAATTTATTAGCCTTAAATGCAGCAATAGAGGCCGCCCAAGCTGGAGACTCAGGTAGAGGATTTGCAGTAGTGGCAGAAGAAATTAGAAAGCTAGCAGAAGACTCCAGAAAGTCAGCTAAAAAAATAGAAACGCTCATTGATGATGTCGAAAAGGACGTAAAAAATACTGGGAAAACATTGCTACTTACAAGTCAAAATGTTCAGAAAGTGATCCCTGAATCCGAAAAAGTGATGAAAATATTTGATGAAATGGCAGAATTTTCCAATGAGACTGCTTTTCTCGCCAAAGAAATAATTGAAGCTACAGATAATCAGTCAATTAAAATACATAGTATGGCGACTAAGACAGAAAGTGTAGTGGTAATAGCACAGCAAACTGCATCGGCTTCTGAGCAGGTATCCGCTTCCTCTTCAGAATTGGCCCAAGGAATGCATAACTATTTAGGGAAATCAAATTTGATTAATGATATTTCTGTGGCATTAAAAGATCAAGTGGCAAGTTTTAAGCTCTAGTTCTATTGCCTTTTATTTACAGTATAATCTAGGGGACGCCCAGTCCTCTTTCGGCTATCTTGAGTTGGGAAAAGGGGAGAGGGAAGGTAAATATGTTCAGTATTTATGCCAATCAAACTGGGATTTCTACTGTAAATTTAGATCCTTCTCCAAGTTTACTAATAAAGGATATTTTTCCATTCAAACTTTCAGTCAGGGTATCTACTATATAGAGACCCAGTCCATTGGACGATTCACCTCCTGATGGCCTGACTGACGTTCTCCCAAACTTCTTGAAAAGAATTTCTTGTTCTGCTTCAGGTATTCCTGGTCCATTGTCTTTAACCGTGACGGTGAATATATGAGCCCTCAATTCTATCTGCAGATCAACTTTGCCACCACTTGGCGTGTATTTGATGGCATTTGATATTAAATTTTCGATTACCCTTTGTAAAATTGACTTCTGGGTAGCCATGTCTTCTCTTTCCAAATCAAAATTAACATTCAATTCGATATCCTTTCTTTTCGCCTGATCTTTCAAGTGAATCAAGAAGCTTTCAACGAAGTTAATTATCAACACCGATTCTTTCTTAACTAATATTCTACCGGATTCAATTCGATTGATCTCCAAAAGGTCATTGGTTAAAACCTTAGAATCATTGATAACAGTAAGCATGGTTCCCATGATCTGCTTTTGATTATCATTTACCTCATCATCCAATTGAAGCAACTGCACTAGTGATTCGATTTGATTAAATGGGGACCGAATATCATGCACAATCATACCTGTGAGTATGTCCTTGTCTTTCATCGATAAATCTAACTTTTCATTCAGTACACGAAGTGCTAGATTGGATTTTGTCTTGATTCTATTTGAACGTACATAGAGAATGAGTATGATGCTGATAAGAACTATTCCGGCAATAGCACCTATCAGAATTGTTCGATTTTGTAGTAAAACTGCTTGTGATACCGCAAGTTTGTCTTTGACATGCTCTATTTCTCTTTCTTCAGTAAGTAATCCTTGAGCACCGAGTATACCTTCAAGGTATCCATTGTCATGTATAGATAAACTATCTTTCAACAGATCGTATGCTCTGATATAGTATTTAGATTCTTCGACTTTGTTCACATTGATCAATTCCGAGGCAAGTAGGTTGTATATTTTCAACACCAACTCGAAATCGCCCATCTTCTTTCCATACTTTATTGCATTGTCAAAATAGACAAGTGATTCAATATCATTGCCAGATTGTAGAAGTGATGAACCAATTGAAAAGTTGGTAGAAGCGATTTCGTGCCCCATATTCAACTTCACTGCAATATCCAGTGCCATGTGCCAATATTTCATGCGTTCTTCCTGCGATATTTGAGGTAGATCAACCAATGAGAAATATACCCAATGTTTAATTTTATCATTTTCCATTTTGGTGGCAATATCAAGGGCAGCATCAAAATAATATTTTGCCGAATCATATTTGGACATCCCAGACATCACTCTGCCATAATTCTGATAGATATATGCCAATCCAAAAGGGTGATTAATATTTTCATGAATTCTAATCGCACTACGGTAATACTCTGCCGCTTTGGGTATATTTCTATCGTTGAGGTAGGACAACCCAAGATTGCTTAGCCCATCTGCAAGCAATTGATTGTCATTTACTATTTCAGGAATTTCAACATATTTAAGGAAACTACTGATGGCTTCATTGTAATACCCCAAATTCACATTCGCAAGGCCATGCCACACATAGGCGTTGGCAATGGAATTCTTATTGATACCCTTAAAACTAATCACCTCATTACAATACTTAGCCGCATCTACAAAAGAGTCACGATGGAAGCAAGTATTACAAAGGTTAAAGAGAGACGCAAATTCTTTGTCTTTTAACTCATTCTTTCTACTAAGTTGTAGCGCCTGTTCACCGAGAATGAATGCTGTGTCCAAATCAATACCATGGTAATAAATCGATTGTTCGTTCAAGGAATCAATCAAATTCACTACCTGTGCTTGGGAAGAAAGTGCTACTACCCATATAAAGAAAAGTGACAAGAATTTATTTTTCATAAAAACTAATATTTTGAGCGCTACCATACGGTCTTCTTACAATCTTTAAAAATATCGCGGACTCAGTGTGCCAATATAACAATAATAGGCTTACTCGTAAACTACTTGACTAATGCAACAAACCAACATCAATCTGAGAAATGCTAGGAGAATACAAACTTCCTAAACTGTCTTATTTAATTTATTTTGAGTCATACCTCTAACAGACATGAAGTTAAAAATAGCACAAATTATAAAACATGAAGGGATATATAATTCCGAATTGACGGGACAATTTGTTCTCCTAGTAGCGTCTGTTCCGCACTTGATTCGGGGTTGGGCTATCTTGAAATATCCCAAACGAAGGTTTTGTTATCCTCCTTCGATTATAAATGCAAAATCAAAAGGTTTATTTTTTGTTGCTGGTGACACATGAGATTGGGAAGGAATGTCAGGTTCTATAAAATACAAATATTATGTATTCATAATTTCATAATAATCTTAAATCATCCTTTATTTTCATTATTAAAAAATGATTTCTCTATCCAAAGCTTTATAGTTCCAATTATATGAGAATTATTATAAGGTTACTAACCATACATGATCAAGGTGGACATCTTTCTGATGGTCCACCTTGATTGGTAGGAGGTAGTCCTATGATTTGAGCTGACTTTGTTGGTATTTACAAACAAAGGCATGTTAAGATTTAAAACCCGTGCGGGTTTTGCATCAAACCTGCGCGGGTTTGGATCAAAAGCCGCACGGGTTTTAAAAGTCCCATTTCCTGACTGGAATACCTACAAAAAATGGGACTAAATAAATCAGACCACATTTTGAATAAACCCTCTTAATTGCTTTTCTTTTTCTAAAGGGGTGAGGTACCCTAAACCTGAATGTAGTCTTTCGTTATTATACCAGTCGATGTATTGTTTTATGCAGTAATACAATTGCTTAAAAGAATAAAATGTTGGTATTATTTCTACTTTACTAAGATGAATTAACGGATAAATTCATCTCTAATTCACAAGTTAAGTTGTTGTTATTCAGTATATTAATATCTTAAATACTTGATTAGTTACGACCGATTGAATATTCTCATGACAGAAATTCAATCGGATAAAAAAATATTACACAATTCAATAACTCGCTGTAATTCAATCAATTGTATTGATAAATTTCTCATTGACTTTAAATCTTTAGTTCAAGTAGCAAATCACAATCGGGTAGATCTTGCAAGTCAGTACATTCGAGGATTATTAAAATTTGAAAAGGGAAAAGCGAACATGCCTGTCAGCCTCTGGCTGGGAAAGGATGGTTGAGGAAATACCTGATAGTGAGTATCGAATGTATCAACACTTTTTTACCAATTCAAAATGGAGTCATCGAGATGTCCTTTGCAAGGTGGGTACAGAACTTTCACACCTATTAAAATCCAATAAAACAAAAAGTAATAAGCCTACTGGATTGATAGTTGATGAATCATCTCATTTAAAAAAGGGGAATAAATCTGTAGCTGTTGGTAGACAATATGCAGGAGTGATTGGAAAAGTAGATAACTGTCAAGTCGGTGATTACGCTTCTATGGTAAATGACAATAGAGCTGGGGTGGTGAACGAGCGTTTATTCATTGCTCAGAGTTGGACAGATGATAAAAAGAGGTGTGAAAAAGCGGGTATACCAGAAGATCAACATTCCTTTAAAACCAAGCCACAATTGGCTCTGGATATGATAGATGAAATGATCAACAATAATGTTGAGTTTGATTGGGTTGGGGGCGATGGTTTGTATGGTCATAATACGGAGTTACGTATGGGGTTGGATCAAAGAGAGTTGCTTTTTATACTTGATGTTCACAAAGACGAAAAAGTGTTTTTATCCTATCCAGAGTATTCTATTGTCAGTAATAGCGGTAAAAGAGGGAGGCCATCGAAGAAATTAAAACCTAATATAGACTCAATCAGATTGGACAAGTATGTAGGGGGATTAGAAAATGAAGATTGGAGTGAGCCAACCAAAATTAGAAAGACACAAAAAGGATGGAAGGAACAAATTATGAAATAAAGGAACGAACATTGATTGTTACCCAATCCACTGATGGAAAAAAAGAACTGAAATACAGCATGAGTAATGCCAAGTCAGATGATTATCCAGCTGTAGATTTTGCCTATTTTCAAGCTCAAAGATACTGGGTTGAAAGAACATTCGATGATGCGAAAAATGAGCTTGGAATGTCCGATTATCAAATTAGAAAGTGGCAGAGTTGGCATCACCATCATGCCTTGGTATTCATGGCATCATTATTCTTACTAAAACAAAAAATAGAGTGTGAACAAGAAGCTCCTTTAATGAGTATGAGAGATGCCAGAATCTTAATGATCGTTAGTATGTTTGGAACAGAGAAAGAAATGCAATTGAGACTTGAGCAAATGAAAATCAGGCATCAAGTAAGGTAAAAAGATATTGATAGAAGGTTTGAAATTTCATCTTAGTAAAGTAGAATTAATAGCTCAAGAAATTGAAATAAATGCAAAAGGTCAATACTAAAGACAAGACGTAATAGAACTAACTGAATATTCAAAAGATAAATTATTCGCAAAGGCTATGGAATGGATAGCAACTAATTATAATTCGGCTCAGGATGTAGTGCAACTAAGTGATAAAGAGAATGGGGTAATAATTTGCAAAAGTAATTTCTCTACCAATATTTTCATAAAAACAGGATGGATAAGTCATACTCTAACTCTAAAGTAGAAAGGGACATACATACTGCGTTGGCATGATATTTATCATCAAACTTGCTCTAATCGCAGAACACCTCCGCAAATAAGGAAGGTACTTATGACACATAGCACAATGACATCATTTCAATTTTAAGTTGCTGAAATCAATTGATAAAGGGGTTCTTAATGGGTCACCATCTGTCCTCCTTCTTATAAGCATTACCCGAAATATTGGTGCTTTTTACCGACTAAAACTACTCTAGCCACTGATTTATATCATAGTTTGTTCCATTGGTACCCACTAAACTTACATGATTAACTATAGAATTGAATCCGTTGGTCAATTCATGTCCTCGTATTTCGTGTATGGTCATTTTTTATAGCCTTTTTTTAGATCGTTTGCATAAATGTTCACTGAGATCAAAAAGCTTTTTATCAAATCTAATTCGTTGAATGGATTAGCGGCTAGCATTCTGCTTATAGGCCTAATCATTTCAGCGTATAGATTCTCTGATCTGGAAACAGCCCAACGGCCTGTCCATATAAAGGAGGACTAATCGCTTTGATAATATGACCATAAATTGAATGGTTAAAATAAGTTGTTGAAAATAATATACGATTAAAAAATATGAATCTAAACCTCAATTTCAAATGAATAAAACACCCAAAACATCAAGAAGAAAATTTATTACTACGACAGGAGTAGCAGGTCTTGCACTCAGCTTACCCTCCTTTGCACTATTAAATAGTTGTTCAAATACAAAATCAGATCTTACTAAACTGAAAGTCAATTTAAACCATGATAATATGAAAAGACATCAACTAGGTGGACACATAGGGACCGATCCTATGTTTAGTACCACGACACACACCGGTCATTCACGAGACCATGTCAAGCATTCTGACAACCATCCCAAAATGACCCTTACTGCCGAAGAACAAGAAATCTACGATGGTAAAAAAGGAGACATGTTACAAAAATCAATGAAGACCGTTGTGGCCTATGGCGAATTATTCGGCGCTACTAAACTGGTAGATCTGGATTGTGCACCACACATGGCCATGAGCTGGGGCAGTGACGGGGTAGAGCCTTTCTTGAAGATTTATAGGCAACTCGCAGATGCAGGTTTGAAAACGTATGCGCCATTTACTGCGGATCCCAAACCCATGGATTTTGATAATATCCCAATGTCTGACAAAGAGATTCAGGTAGCCAATAAGATCTACAACCGAATGGATGAATTGGAAGAAGTGAATATCGCTTTAGGGATGAAAAAGGATAATTGGAGTTGTGCTTGTTATTTGCCACAAATGGGAAACACCCCAAAACAGGGAGATAATCTCGCTTGGTCTGAATCCTCCGCAATTAATTATTCCAATTCCGCTCTTGGTGCTCGGACGAATAGAAATTCCATGGGCATTGACATGCTTTGTAGCATTTTGGGCAAGGCACCTTATTTTGGATTATTGACCGATGAAGGCAGACAGGCAAAATGGTTGATTGATGTTCGTTTGACTGAAAAACCCCACCCGGAGATGATCGGTTCTGCTATTGGATTAAAAGTAGTAGAAGATGTATCCTACATTATTGGCATGGACAAATTCATTCCAGAGATTAATGAAGCGACCTCTGGATATTTAAAAGATTTTGGTGCAGCAACAGCTAGTAATGGTGCTGTAGGATTATACCATATGGAAGGCGTAACTCCAGAAGCGGTCAAGTCTGGTAAAGACTTATTAGATGAAGGCTATCAGACCTATGTCATTGACGATGCAGAATTAAAACGTATTTACGCTACTTATCCTAATTTATGGAAAGAGCAAGATGGCACACCGGAGCGTGTATTTTTAGGATGTCCTCATATGTCTTATGGACAAATGGTAGAATGGGGAGATCGAATAATTAATGCCATGGAAAAAGAAAGCAAAAGCAAGATTGCTATTCCTACTTACTTCTTTGGATCCATTTTCGTGAAGCAGGACTTTGAAAAAAGGAATCCTGAAATGGTTGAAAAACTGGATGGTTATGGCGTCTCTCGTCCGATTAATTGCCCCATGATGTGGTGCTCAACACCTGTAGCTGGAGCCGAACGTGTCGCAACCAACTCCAACAAGACCCGGGTATATACAAGCGCTCGATTCTTTTTTGATGATGTACTGACACATCTGATTGTTCATGGTGAAATGCCTCCGATGGTATAGTGAACAAACATTAATTATTCAAAACATTAAAAATTACGACAATGAGTAAAATATTTAAAGGACGTCCGGCCTTACCGGGCTATTTCGAAGGAACTGCTGAAGTTTCAAAACATGGATTCAATACTTGCGCATCTTATGTAGAGGTGATGATTTCAGGTTCTGATTCAGGCGTATGCATGGACCATGACAATCCTGATTTGTTCAAACATGACTTGAAAGACAAAATCGTGTGTATTCCACAGACAGTAGGGTCTAGTAGTGCCGCTACCTTGTTCATGATTATTCTAGAGCGCAATCTTGCACCAGCCGCCATGCTATTTGCCAATCATATTGATTCGCTAGCAGCTTGTGGATTGCTGATGGGTGACAACTGGCTTGGGAAAAGAATTATTACCGTAGACCTACTTGGAGATGATTTTTTAGAAGCCGTTAAAACAGGTGATCAAGTCAAAATCTCTGAAGATGGTACAGTAGAGATACTGTCATAATAAAATCAAACATATTAAACTAAATTTAAAATATTGAAAAATCTATTACTCTTATTAGCCTCTTTTTGACCTTTCAGGTCTCTGCTCAGGACAATACCGAAGGAATAATAATGCATTGATATATGATTAAATTATTATCCAATTACAAAATGGTTTTGCTGATGGTGAGTTGGATAATTAGCTCCTGTTTGTTTTTGCCTTGTCAATTGTTAGCACAAGAAAATGAGGAAGTATCTGAGGAAGAACGGAAAAGTGAGTTATCTGTATTCTTAGGAGGAACTTCAAAAGCGAGAAATAGTGCATTAACCATCGGTGTAGATTATCAGTACAGACTAAATCAACATGTGGGCATAGGAGGGCTCGTTGATTATGCCGCTGGAGACCTACAATCACTTTTGATTGGACCTGCTTTTTTTCTACATATCATGCACTTAGAAGCTACATTCGCTCCCAGTGTCGAAATCAACGAAGAAGGAATGATAGGTGCCTTTCGATCTGGTGTGAAATATGAATTTGAAATATCGAAATACACGCTTTCTCCAGGGGTGTATTATGATACGGAAAGAAAAGAGTCTCCCGCCTGGATATATGGTCTGGCTTTCGGGTTTAGGTATAAACAAAAAATAAATCAATATAGATAATACGACTATGAAAATATCAAAATCCACTTTATTCCACCTGGCTTTAGTTTGCCTATGGTCAATCATTATTGTCGGTTGTGATGCACCGACGCAGACGGAAGTCACACCTGCTGTTGAAACAGCATCAGATGCCCTTCCTCCGGGAATCATTTCCAAAGAAGAACCCAAAACTTTTGTTGAAATAGTCAACAAGATCAATGCAACACCTGCTTTTCTAGAAGCGCTATTAAAGCAACCTGATAATGGACCAACTATTAATTTGAACCTGTTGAAATATAGACCCAGAGGCAACAGAGCTCGATACGATTTGTATGGTGCGGTAGCTGGTGGTGAAATTGTTGGTGTTGGAGGAGACATCGTCTATCATGGAGAAGGCATCACAGACATGCCGGCCATTTTTCAGATGAGTGACGAGTGGGATGGCGTTGCTTATGCCATGTACCCTAGGCGTGCGGCCTATGCACAGCTTCAGCAGGATGTCGATTATCAATTGGCCATTCCAGATCGAGTAGCAGGTACCTATGAACGTATGCTGTATTTACTCAGCGATGGCGATGCGATTTATAACGCCAGTTCTTCCATCTCGGAATTTCATAAAAACAACACTCGGGTGGTGTTCGAAGAAGGCAATGTCGTAGTTTCTGAATTTCTACGATTCAAGAAAGATGGCGGCAGAGCATCTTACGAAAAGTTCGCCAAAGACTTTCAGCCGATGCTGAAAGAAATCGGGGGTGAAGTGGTGCTTTCTTGTTTGGCGGAAATGCCGATCGTCTCAGAAGAGTATTGGGATCATTTTGTTTCTTTTCGCTTTCCATCGATGAAAGCCATGAAGGACCTCTACCAAAGCGGGAAATTCAATGAAATCAATGCCAACCGCTTAGCAGGTATCGAAGCAACCCTAGCGGTGGTTTCAGAACCACAGAAAATGCCAGCCAAGCCAACTAACTAACCTATCCTATCATGAAAAATCATATCCTCATTATAGCAGCCCTTTGTTTGACAAGCCTTGCTACCGCTCAAGTTAAAAATCCTTGGGATCGACAAGTGTATTTTGGCGAGCAACACCTCCATACCGAAGATTCTCCTGACGCTTTTGCGATGGGTGTACGTAATACACAGGATGATGCTTATAACTACATGAAAGGTAAGCCCATCAAAAAAACGGGAATCGGTTATGCGTCTGAGGATATGGTTGTTCAGAAAAAAACACCCTTTGACTGGGGGGCTACTACCGATCATGCCTTGTTTTTGGGACTGTTGCCCTTGACGCTGGATCAAAATGGTCCGATGGCCGGAACAGAAATCGCCGAGATGATGTCGAAAGCCAAAACTTCGAAGGAGTTGGATGCAGTATTCGGATATATCATGTCTTATGCACAAGTAGGCAAAGTACCTCCAGGCATGGGAGACTTGGCACTGCAAAAGTCAGCTTGGGAACGACAAAAAGCCATCACCAATAAGCACAATGAGCCTGGGAAATTCACGACGCTGATTGCCTTTGAATGGACTTCTATTCCTCAAGGTCAAAATCTGCACCGAAACGTTTTCTTCAGAGATGATCAAGGTCCTGATGTGGTTTTTTCTACCTATGACTCTCAGAAGCCTGAGGACTTGTGGACGTACATGGAAGTCCAAAGAAAATTGGGTCATGAAGTCTTTGCGATTCCTCACAATGGCAATGTCAGCAACAGCTTGATGTATGCGGTCACTGATTCACATGGTTTACCGATTGATGCCTTGTATGCCAAAAGGCGCATGGCGAATGAAGTGGCCACTGAAATCATTCAAACCAAAGGGCAATCCGATACGCACCCTGCCATGTCTCCAAATGATGAGTTTGCAGAGTTTGAAATATTCGAAAACCTCTTGGGTACAGGAGGACAGCGAGGACTGATTGATCATTCGTATGTACGCCAAGGGTTGATTAATGGCGTAGGTTTTCAAGAGGCCATCGGCGTAAATCCTTTTAAATATGGGATAGTAGCAGGTTCGGATGCCCATTCAGCGCTTACAGACAATGAAGAATTCAACTACCATGGGGTGCATGGGGTGAATGACGACTCTCCAGCAAGGAGACTATCAGGCGCTGGTCAAACCGCGGGTGAAAAAGCCATGGTTTTTGGCACACCAGGCATCACAGCAGTATGGGCAGATGAAAACACGCGCCCCGGCATATTTGACGGAATCAAGCGCAAAGAAACCTACGGAACGTCAGGTACTTTTATCAGATTACGATTCTTTGGTGGTTGGAATTATGAAGATGATATCGTTGAACGCAACGATTACCTGACCAAAGCCTACAGCGATGGCGTGCCTATGGGGGGCGATTTGCCAGTAAAAAAAGCCACCGACAAAGCACCCAGGTTCATCGTACAAGCTTTGAAAGACCCCAACAGTGGCAACCTGGACCGTGTCCAAATTGTCAAAGGATGGTACAAAGGCGGTTATGGCTGGGAAAAAGTGTATGATGTCGTATGGTCAGACAAGAGAAATCCGGATCCCAAAACAGGGAAACTGCCGGCAGTTGGCAGCACGGTCAATGTGAAGAATGCTACTTATAAAAACACGATCGGAGATACACAATTGAGTGCTGTATGGACCGATCCTGATTTTGATGAGGCATTGCACGTTGTTTATTATGTCCGTGTATTAGAGATTCCCACACCGCGCTGGTCTACTTATGATGCCAAAGCGTTAGGTATTGATGTTCCTGAAGGACTAGATAAGTCTATACAGGAACGGGCTTGGTCATCACCAATTTGGTATACGCCAGAGCCAGCCCTGATTAAAAAGGCACCCGTTTATCCAGGGCTAAGACAGGTTATACATTGAGACATAAAACACGATTTTAGCAAAAAACAATCCTATGAAATATTTAATCCTCCTAATAACCTTATTTGCCTTAGGCTCCACGAGCTATGCACAGTCAATTGGTGAACCCAGGCAAGGTTCCAGCGTCAAAAATCCATTGATGAACGTTTATTTTGGTGAACAACACCTGCACACGCGCAACTCCTTTGATGCGTTTACAGTGGGGGTAACAGGCACTTGGGCAGACGCCTACAAATATGCCATGGGCGAAGAAGTAGAGTTGTCTACATCGGGGAAAAAGATGAAACGCAAAACGCCTTATGACTTTGTCGCCATTACAGATCATTCAGAATATTTTGGCGTTTTGAAAGACATGGTGGATCCCAATAATCCATTGTCGAAAACAGCTTTAGCCAAACAATTGGCAAGTGCGAGAACCGATCCCGCCTCTGCTAAAGCTGCGGTTACTACATTAATTGGTACCTTGGTATCCAACTCACCCATACCGGATTATGTGACACCAGAGCTTCGAATGAGCAACTGGGAGAAGTTTCAGAAAGTAGCAGACCAATACAACAACCCAGGCGTTTTCACGACACTATATGCGTATGAATGGACTTCTATCCCCAATGGAAGAAATATGCACAGAAATGTGTTTTTCCGTACAAAACCAGCGGCCGTACCTTTTTCCTCTTTTGACTCGATAGAGCCTGAAGACTTGTGGACGTATTTGGAGATTCAAAGAAACCAAGGCATTGAGTGTTTTGCGATCCCGCACAACAGCAATGTATCAAATGGATGGATGTTTTCTGAAAACAAATTTCAAGGCGCTGAAGGAACAGAAGGAGGGAAAATAGATGCCCGTTACGCCCGCAGACAACAAGCCAACGAACCGTTGTTCGAAATTCATCAAACCAAGGGAAATTCCGAAACGCACCCGGTACTCTCACCGAATGATGAGTTTGCCAGTTTTGAGCGCTTCGACAACCTGATTAGCTTAGGCGTACCAGCTAAAATCACCCCCGGTTCTTTTATCAGATCTGGCTTGGCTGTTGGGATGAAAATAGAAGATAAAGTAGGCTACAACCCCTACAAATATGGTATTGCAGCAGGATCAGATATCCATTCTGCCTATTCAGGAAGTGAAGAGTGGGCATGGCAAGGAGCCCATGGCTCTCAAGATGACACACCTGCGAAACGATTGAATCCTCAGCCGAATGCTTCTGGTGAGAATGGCTACACCGTCAGTAGTGCTGGTGTCACTGCCGTCTGGGCAGAAGAAAACACCAGAGAAGGAATATTTGACGCCATGAAACGCAAAGAGACCTATGGAACTACTGGTACGATGATCCGTCTAAGATTCTTCGGAGGATGGAACTTCTCTTCCAACTTAACCTCAGATGTAGATTTTGTTAAAAAAGCATATGCTGATGGTGTACCTATGGGGCAAGATCTGAAGCCCAAACCAGCCAGTGCCAAAGCGCCAACCTTTGCGGTTTGGGCATTAAAAGATCCTGAAAGTGGCAACCTCGACAGAGTTCAAATAATTAAATCCTGGCCCGATAAAAACACAGGATACGCCAAAGAAATAGTGTACGATGTGGTCTGGTCAGACAACCGTGCGATTGATCCTAAAACAGGGAAACTACCTGCTGTAGAAAATACGGTGAACATCAAGAAAGCGACCTACACCAACAAGATTGGAGACTCCCAATTAAGTACTGTATGGTCGGATCCTGATTTTGATCCGGATCAAAAAGCGGCCTATTATGTACGTGTTTTGGAAATACCTACCCCAAGGTGGTCGACGTATGATGCCGTTAGGACAGGTGTCGCCCCTCCTGCTGACGTACCTACGACCATTCAGGAAAGAGCCTACAGCTCTCCGATCTGGTATTCTCCCGTTTCAAAATGATTGATTCCATAAGATTTAATTCGAACAATGTCCATTAACAAGATTACTGGCAGACGTCCAATAGGACGCCTGTTCTATGAACCACTGGTTCAATTTCTACTCATAGGTTTTTCCTTATATATGCTCTATGGCCTCTTCGGATTTACAGAGGATAGCACTGACGAAAATACACTGGTCGTTACCTCTGGGGAATTAGCCTGGATGAAAGATACCTGGACCAAACGCTGGAACCGCCCCCCTACCGAAAGAGAATTGGAAGGGTTGATTAATCAGCATGTCGAAGAAGCGATCCTATACCGTGAGGCAGTCAAGATGGGATTGGACAACGACGATGTGATCATCAAACGAAGGATGGCACAGAAACTTCGGTTTTTACAGGAAGACTTGATGAAACCTGTTGAACCGTCGGATGAAGAGTTACAATCCTATTTTGAAGAAAAAAAAGCGGCCTACACTTCAGCACCATTGCTGACTTTGACGCAAATATTCTTCGACCCGGATCTTCGAGAGGATGCCACACTTCCTGATGCCGAAAAAACAAAGGCACAACTGATGAAAATGGACATTAAAAGCATCAATCCAAACAAATATGGAGATAGGTTCATGTTGCAAAGCTATTTCCCTAATCGTACAGAAGCTGAAATAGCCAAGCTCTTCGGTTCAGAATTCGCTGTTACAGTGGCTGGCCTAAGCTCCGAACAATGGCATGGCCCAGTCCTTTCTGGATATGGTACCCATCTCGTGTATATTGATAGCATTGCGGAGCCCGAGCCACCGCAATTCGAAACAGTTAAAACAACTGTCATGGAAGATTGGAAAGTCAATAAGCAAAAAGAACTTAATGAACTGTTTATTGAAAGTGTCTTGTCAAGATACACCATCACCATCGAAGGAATAGAAGGAGCCGAAACTCCTGCAGACGATGTAAAAGAGCCAGAAGGATGAAAAGGATGATAAGATATGATGTGTTTTGCGTAGGACTTGTGTTGTCCTGTCTGGCTCTTTCCTTGCAAGTAAAGGCACATGAGATTAGACCTGCCCTGCTTAGCATAGTGGAAAGGGATTCGGGTTTGTTTGACGTCACCTGGAAAGTGCCTGCAGTAGGTGATATGGTATTGGGTTTAAAACCCAAATTGCCAGCCAGCCTGGAACCGATAGGTCCATCTACACACAATAAATTACCAGGTACCATCATCGAGTATGCGACCTACCAACTCAAAGGCAAGTCGATGGCCGGAGAATCTATATTAATTGAAGGACTGAGTACGGTTCAAATCGATGTGCTGGTGAAGATGGAATTTTTGGATGGCACCGTATATTCTTCTTTGCTCCAACCCAAATCCCCCGAATACCTGGTACCTAGTCCAGGGACCAAAGCGACCATCTCCTGGTCGTACTGGCGAATGGGTATTGAGCATATTCTAAGTGGCATAGATCATTTGCTATTTGTATTGGCCCTGTTGTTATTGATTCCCAATTATTGGAAATTACTAAAGACCATTACTGCTTTCACCCTCGCCCACAGCATTACCTTGGGATTGGCAACCTTGGGATTTGTCCAAGTTCCTCCAGCACCGACAGAAGCGATCATTGCAATGAGCATTGTCTTTTTGGCGGTTGAACTTATTCATGTCAAAAGAGGCCAATCGAGTGTGAGCGCTCAATACCCATGGAGTGTCGCGATGATATTTGGTCTATTTCATGGTTTAGGTTTTGCCGGTGCTCTTACGCAGGTAGGGCTTCCTGCACAAGAGATCCCATTGGCTCTGCTGATGTTTAACGTCGGCGTAGAAACAGGTCAAATTATGTTCGTACTCGTGGTATTGGTAGTCCTGGCTATCAATGAAAAAATAAAGATTCCTTGGCCAGATTGGTCTTGGAAAATACTACCCTATGCCATAGGTAGTATTGGCGCTTTTTGGACCATTCAACGAGCGATTTCATTTTTATAAAAATAGGATTATGAACTTCCCGATTCTCAAAAAACAGTTTTCATTCCTAATTGTCTTTGTCGCATTTAATGCTTCGATGGGTTTAGCACAAACTACAGAGAATAACATTCCAGATACAAATGAATGGAATTTCAAAATCTTTGGGGTTTATTCTCTTAGAAGCCTTGAAGTTTGGTAACAGTCAAATTCAGCTTCAAGAGTTGGACAGTAAATACAAATCATTCTCCTATTGAATAGCCTTTTTTGTATTAGCTCTAGTTTCAGGAACCATAGCAATTTTAAATGGTACCATAGAAGTTCCATTAAAAATTGCAGTTCAACTTGGATTAAGTGCTCCAGCTATCATTTCAGGATTTGCTACTGCTGCAAAACATAGGACACCAATCACAATGGATTTTGATGAAGATCAGAGCATGTCTACATCAAATAATTCCTTTCTAAAAAAAATGTTTTTATCTCAGTCTTGGTAAGGTTAAAAATAATTTAACCGCACACATTCATCTTTCCTTCTCCCCTTTATCAACCCTGAAAAAAGCTGAAAGAGTGCTACGCCACTGCTAGAAATGAAACACAACGGAATCAGAAACGAAAAAATGCCAACCCACACTATTAATTCCTACCCAAATCAAAAACTTAAGTCCTCCTTTCGATTATTCTAATGAATAAAGCGAGTAAATGACTGCAAATAAAACTCATACTTGATTAGGCAGACTTTTAACTTATGCTTTTAATCTATTAAAGTGAGACAGTTCTCTATACTAGTGCACTGTCTGAATTATACAACATAACTCACTTAATGATTGAGGTTTGAACGGCCATGCCAAAGATTTACAAAAGCTGTAAACTTTAACATTTTTTAGCGTTTTACATTCTGTTTTTGGAACGGATATTGTATTCAACCAATTGTCTTCAGACACATCGAAAAGGCCACTCGATACCTCGTTTGTTATCACCCCCAGTTTTGACAGTTTATACTGTCGTCACCTCAAGTATTGACAAGCACCCCGCTTTCGCAAGCAACGCAACGTCTCACTACACATAGTCACGACCGAGCAACATACACACATGATGCAAGTAGTTCTTAGCAAAACCTCAGACAGGTACTGTCAGTTTTTGTAAGGTTGATCCACAGTGGATATGAGTATGGCAGTAGCGTTATGGTCTGCGAAGCAAAGTTTAATTAATGTTTCACTTTTAAATTTTAATATTATGTCTATCATGTATAAAGCTGTACCTAAGACCCAACCGGGAGTAGTTGGGGGAGGTCAAATCAAGTATTACGCTGCTATCGTTCGCGAACGCCCCGTTAATATCCGTAAAATTGCCACAGATATCTCTGCTATGAGTACCCTGACTTCTACCGATGTATTCGCTGTGTTGGAGTCTTTTTTGGACCGTATGCACACCTATATCGAAGAAGGTCGTATTGTCAAACTAGGAGATTTGGGTAGTTTTTCACCTGCTCTGGCGAGCCATGGTGAGGATGCAATAACGGACGTGAGTCAAAGTACTATTAAAAAGCTTCGGGTCAATTTTCGTCCGAGCTTAGAACTAAAAAGCCGATTAATTCGCGTAACGTTTGATAAACATTATGAAGTACCGATTGTATAAACAGTTACCTCGCTACATCAGCGCAAGAGGCCTCCTAACTAAATTATAAGACCGTTTTCTGTAATGGTAGTTGATTTTTTCTATGTGATGGCCTCTTTTTCTTTCCATCCATCTTTTAAACACTAGAAATCATGAAATCCATTCCTATACAATATCTCATACTCTTGATCTTACTAGGACTCATCGTTTACCAAAGCATCATCCATAGGGGAGTCTATCATCAGGCTCTGACCCTTAGCCATTCTCTAGAGGTACAACTGGATACCCTGCAGTCCATTACTGCCACGAATCAGCGAATCCATCAAAACTATGAAGCACTACATGTTCAACTGCTTTTGTCTCAGCATCGCGTCAGTGATTTGGGTGAGGACATGACCCAAGTCTCCAACGATCAGCAGCAGGATGTCATGCAAATACGTGATAGCCTGAGACAACTACTGACGGAGTACAATACAACACTACCTATTTTATCACCCCCTCAAACAGCGATCCCATGAAAGCGTATTACCTCATTCTATTTACCATTATTTCACTGCAGGTCAGTGCAACACAAGTGGTGGACTTCAAGCAGCATGATGATAGTCTAAAAGTCTATCAGGGTCAGACGGTCTTTGTACAGGCGGACAGTGCCTTTGTGATCAGTACGCAACGGGCAACCATACTCAACCAAAAGCTACAGGAGTTGCAAGCGGTGCATATGGCTAATCAGCAACTCATGCAAACCCATGAGGAAATCCTGGGCAAGGTACGAGAAATAGAACGTCTCACTGCACAGCTATTACGCAAGATGGAACGGGACCAACACAACATATCCCTCAATATGAACGAAATCATCATTGAGTTGGATCGCAGCATTATCGTACTAAAAAACAACAATGCCGAGCTCCAGTCCAACAACGAGCAACTCAGTCTGCAACTGGCAGAGATGGAGCGAACCGTCAAGCACCTCAAAAAGCAAATTCGTCGTATCTGGTGGAAATCTACTGCAGTTAAAATCATAGTTGCCGTGGCTGCTTTAGGAGTGGGATTGGCAATAGGTAGTTTGTGAAGTTGACTTAGAGAAAACTGATATTTATTTTATTGAAGAGGTCTTAGCGGACCGGGTCGCGAAGACGCCACGACTAGTGAGGGAGCATTTCTGAAATCGCTTTTATATCCTAGCGATTTTGGCCTGATCTGCATAGCCATGGGGATCGTGTTAATGACGTTTATTTTCCTAGCATTAGAACCAGCTCTGATTCCGACTTTCCAGTCTGGCTTGGTTAAGACTGGAAAGATCCGGGTCTGCCTAGTCAAGTATGAGTTTTATTTGCAGTCATTTATTCAAGATTTAAGAAAAAGCCGGGTATTACACCATGTAGTTTAGAGATTGAACGCTGAAGTATTGTAGAATATATTAAATTGATTGGCGTTACTTAATAGAGTTAATTTGTCGAACCAACAATTTTTATGAAAAACCTTATCGTATTATTAGGAATTATAATCATTTCCAGCAGCACACCACTGTTTGCTCAGCAGGAAGTAGAGAGACCATTAGCAGATTTTAAAGCCGTGTCTGTGGACTATGGCATTAAAGCAGAGTTGCTCAAAGGCACCTCGAATAAAGTAGTGCTGATCGTCAGCGGAACTAAGGAGGATAAAGTCACCTCTGAAATTGTAGAAGGTCAGTTGCTTTTGACATTTAAGAACACAAAAAAGCTGGACGGGGTATCCGTCAGTGCCAAGGTTTACACGGTTCGGGCTACAGAAAGGATTACTGTGAGCAATCAAGCTACCCTTAGCGTGAAGGATGCGCCAGCGGCCAGTACTTTAAAAATAGTTGTGACCACTGGAGGTAAGCTAGATATGACCGCTAAAACCCAATCTGCAGTAGTGTCCATTGGTAGATCGGCAAAAGCCCAATTGGCAATTGAAGCCACCAAGTTGGATGCAACCATATCTGGAAAAGGGAGATTGGATATCACTGGAACAGTAGAGTCTCTCAAGGTAAATGCCAATACTTCAGGCGTTTTCAAGGGCTTTGGTTTGCAGTGCAAGTCCTTGACAGCGCAAGCGCATGGCAGTGGCCGGGCTGAGGTTTCTGTTTCTGATTCGCTACTGGCCAATGTAGTGAGTGACGGAAAAGTGTATTACAAGGGAAATCCGAAGTTGAAAGTAAATGCTACGAGCTCTGGTATCGTTAAAAAAGTAGAGGACTGACATTCGTCTAGCAGCCATTGGGATATGGTACCAGTAAAGCGCTTGCTCCAAGTAGCCACTTTACTGGGTGGCTTTCATTAATTAGAATCTGGACATTTCTAAAGTCAGAGACTTTTTATAAAACTATTTTAATGTCGAGACTCATATTGATTTGCTCATTGAATTGAAATAGATAGATTCTATTTATTGAAGGTAGCTAAAAATAATAGGGTAAAAGATAGCCTGAGATCTATTTTGGTTATACTACTTTTGATACTCTATTTTAAGAATTTTCCATACAAAATCACCCATTTTGGTTTTAACTATTGCTTCATCTCCAACAGTTTTATCAAGAAGCGCTTTAGCCATTGGGGAGTCCATAGAGATATAATCTTTGTTACCTATTAACTCTTCGTAACCAACAATACGAAAACGCTTTTGAAGACCTTTCTTTTCGTTTTTAATTTCTATCCAAGCACCAAAATTCACTTTTCCTTCTTGATTGGGGTGGTAGCCAATAATTTTAAATTCATCAATACACTTACGCAAATAGCGAAGGCGATTATCAATTTCTCGAAGACGTTTTTTGTTGTAATGGTAATCGGCATTTTCTGAACGATCCCCCAAACTTGCAGCCCATGTAACCTTAGCGGTAACGTCTGGACGTTCAACTCGCCACAAGTGATCATGTTCTTCCCTTAATTTTTGTAAGCCTTCGGAAGTAATCATTTGCGAGCGATTGAGTTTTGGTAGAGTTGATTCTGGGATTTTTCGCCTCATAATAAATGATCTTGTTTTGTAAACTTTCGTAAGATAATATAACTATGGATAGTTTGTTTGTGCAGAACAATCAATAGATGTTATATAATGTAATCGTGTTATGACTGGGTGCGGCCGGCTAGTCATACCCGACCCTACGAGGTTTAGTTTTCTCAATAGAGGATCTTCCAATCTAGATTTCACTCCGATCAATTCCTCAGCTACTTCTTCGAAAGTACCTATTTCTAATCCATAGATATAGGTTCTGATATTTAGACCAGAAAAGGATTGTTGCGCAGAATATTCCCTTCTTAATTTCTTGAACCAAAAGTAGTCATAGTAGGTGCCCACAGTATCAGGTTTTAACAGGTAGGGTTCACCTTGTCTTGTACTGCCATTGGCAGCATTACCTTTTTTATAAGTTGCCAGATCAAGCGGGTCATTAAACAGATTGAGGAACCTCTTGTTGCTGCCTGAAAACAACTGGACAAGTTCATCACTATGCGCAAACCAGTCTTGGGCTGCTGTGGTCATGATAAAATACAACTTATCACCAGCTATCCAATACGCACGTGGGGGCTTGTGGTCATCCAACCGCTGGGTTTTGATAATGATACTTAGCCATCTTTGGGCCGCTTGTTCGCTTTCAATTTGCCATTCCTCGATCACGATATTCCAAGTTTTCTTTATTGTGTATTGCCTGATCTCCTTTATAGTCTGCCAGTCCTTCGTTAATGGAAAGTTAGTCGTATCCCTTCTTCGGTTTTTTAAAAATATATTGAACCACCAGTGTCGTTCCCAATCACTTTTAGTTGTTAGCGTACGTTCCTTTTTCAAGGAAAAACCCCATTCTGAAAACATTGAAATCATCGCTTTGTCAATTTTGTCATTGAAGGGTTCAGGCTGCCTAAACAATTGCCCATTACGATAAGATTTGAAATGATTACTTGAAAAAACCCAGGGTTGTAGCTTGAAGGTTTAAAGAATCTTGAAAGCTATCTCAAATTGACTGACCGTTAAAGAATCCTCTGTCGAAACCCAATATGTATCATACAGGACTAATGCAGCCATCCTCTTATCCAGATTATAGAAAACCTGTTTATTACCTTTTACTTCATCTATGTCAAAGGTATCACTGGGCTATCCTTTGTGCGCATCTATTGCTGATTGCAGACCGTATCCATCATCGTCAAATGATAATAGTATTGTTGAATCAGGTGTAGTACCAATCACAACCATTAAACAATAGGAATTTAATTAATATTAATAGGGTATCAAAAACGTGCACTATAAGGTTCAATCCTTGATTGCATAGAATACTCACACAGGTTGAGTAGGTGTTGGCATTATTCCACATTGGGATAGGATACTTTCTTTGAACACTATTACAGTAATTGACAAACGAAGTTATTGTTGGAATACCCAGTTCATTTTTATAACTTAATCTTGTCATGCAAACTCTTAATAACCAAATTCTTACGAATTGTCGGCCACATACAATACTTGAAATGTTGTATACATTGATCGTAGCTCTTGTTCCAACTAAATTAAAGTCCTTTCTGATTGTTATTTGCCTAATGATGATGGCAATTCAACCGGCTATGGCTCAAAAAAAACAAACCCTACTGAGTGGCTATTGGGCCGAAGATATATGGATGGTGAACCGCAAAGGAAAAATTGGACTACAATCCAAAAAAGGTAAAGAGATAGTGCCTGCCTTATACGATCTCGTTTTACCTACGATCCTACCAAAATTTTCATTTATCGTAAAAGATGGGAAGCTTGGGATCTATGACAATGAATCTCAAAAAGAAGTTATCTTGAAAAGCAACTTCAAAC
>JAOPTS010000252.1:3096-37150 GCA_051531955.1 Reichenbachiella sp. | reverse complement strand
TAAATAACCGAAATGGAATGAAAGAAATTTGATTGTCAATTCGAGTGAATGACCGAAATGGAATGAAGATGATTTGATTGTCACTTCGAGTGAATAACCGAAATGGAATGAAGGTGATTTGTATCGAGAAGTCACCGCCTAAAATACAAGAAATGATAGTTCACAAAACAAAAATATGATTGTTCTAATAGCACCAGAAAAAGATATAACCAACGAAATTGAAGTACTACATCAGTTATTTGATGAAGGGCTGCAATACTATCATCTTCGAAAACCAGAGAAATCCTATGCAGAACATGTTGAGTTTTTGAATCAAATAGATTCCAAATACCACAACAGAATCGTCGTACATTATTTCCATGAACTGATCAATGATTTTGATTTGAAAGGTATTCATTTTCAAGAGGCAAAAAGACAGAGTATGTTGAGTGGGAAGTATAAAGTTGAAAGTTTAAAGTCTTTTATAATGGAGTACTCCAAACTACTCAATACCCAATACTCGATACTCAATACCAAAAGCGTCAGCTCGTCTTTTCACGAACCAGAGGAATTGGCAGCCTGTTCGATTGATTTCAATTATCATTTGCTCAGTCCAGTATTCTCTTCTATTTCAAAACAAGGCTATGAAGGCCGAGGGTTTGACGTCAATCATTTGGACAAAACCATCATTGGGATGGGTGGCGTCACGGCTGACAACCTCCCAGGTTTCAAAACCCTTGGCTTCAAAGGTGTAGGTGTATTAGGTGGTATTTGGAACAGCCCTGACCCTGTTGACGCATTTAAGAAGATGAAAACAAGCTTTGAACAGCAGCAATTCGACACCCAAAACAGTAAAAAATGATCGCCAAGCTACATTATATCTCACAAGGCAATAGTCCCGCAGCGCACTTGGATCATATCCAACAGGCCTGCGAGTCAGGTGCCCAATGGGTACAGCTACGTCTCAAAGACTTAGACCAGTCCACGGTATTGGCCACAGCAGAAAAGGCCAGAGAAATCACGAGTCAATACCAGGCCCAATTAATCATCAATGACCATTACAAAATCGCAAAAGCTGTCAAGGCAGACGGGATTCACTTAGGTAAAAATGACACCTGCCCTACTGTGGCTAGACCACAGCTCTACGACTGGCAATGCATCGGTGGCACAGCTAACACCCTCACCGATTGTCAATCACTCATTGCCCGAGGAGTAGAGTATATTGGATTGGGTCCTTTTAGATTCACGACTACAAAGGACAACTTAAGTCCTATTCTAGGATTAGAAGGTTATACCAAGATAATAGATAAGCTTAAATTTGACATTCCTATTATTGCCATAGGCGGAATCGTATTGAATGACGTCAAGGACCTATTAGAAACCGGTGTATATGGAATCGCAGCATCAAGAGAGATTACAAAAGATTTTACTCTGATCCATCAATTCAATCAAGTCCTCAATACTCCTTCTTCACAACAAGTTGAAAAACATAATCAAAAAATCATCTCATGACAGACTTGCTCAAAATAGCTGACAAAACCTTCAGTTCGAGGTTATTCACCGGAACGGGGAAATTCAATAGCTCTAAAAAAATGCAAGAAGCAGTCCTCGCTTCTGAAAGTGAATTAGTCACTGTTGCCCTCAAAAGAGTGGAAATCAATAATGAGGAAGATGATATATTGGTTCACCTCAAGAACAACCACATCAACTTGTTACCCAATACATCAGGTGTAAGGACTGCCAAAGAAGCAGTCTTTGCTGCAAAATTGGCCAGAGAGGCCTTAGACACCAACTGGATCAAACTTGAGATACATCCAGATCCAAAGTACCTACTACCCGACCCCATCGAGACTTTACAGGCTGCCGAAGAACTGGTCAAGCAAGGATTCGTAGTGATGCCTTACATACATGCAGATCCCGTGTTATGCAAACGACTGGAGGAAGTGGGCGTTCAGTGCGTCATGCCACTGGGTGCTCCCATCGGTAGCAATAAAGGTATCTTGACTCAAGAGTTCTTGGAGATCATCATTGACCAAAGCAATGTTCCCGTCATCGTAGATGCTGGCATAGGTGCCCCTTCTCATGCGGCATACGCCATGGAGCTAGGTGCTGATGCGGTACTCGTTAACACCGCCATCGCAGTATCCCAAAACCCAGTAGAAATGGGCAAGGCTTTCCAATTGGCCGTAGCTGCCGGTAGAATGGCCTACAACGCCAAACTCGCACCGATCCAACAACATGCAGAAGCCAGTAGCCCTTTAACCTCTTTCTTATATGAATAGTTTTAAAGACACGTTTAAACAATACGATTGGGACACCTTAGAAAAAGAAATCTATGAGATCTCTTCGACAGAGGTGCAAAACGTATTGGGCAAGGACAAGATTACCTTGGATGATTTCAAGGTATTGATATCTCCTGCTGCCAAACCATTTATCGAGCAGATGGCGCAGCGTAGCAATGCCTCCACCAAGACTCGTTTTGGCAATACGATCCAAATGTATATCCCGATGTACCTCTCCAATGAATGTCAAAACATTTGTACCTACTGTGGCTTCAGTATGACAAATAAAATCAAAAGAAAAACGCTGTCCGATCAAGAGATTTTGGACGAAGTAGCGCACATCAAAAACCTGGGCTATGACCACATCCTATTGGTAACTGGTGAAGCCAACAAAACAGTTGGCGTTTCTTACCTCAAGCATGCCATTACATTGATTAGAGATCACTTTTCCAATATCAGCATTGAAGTACAACCACTCGATCAGGAAGAGTACGAAACACTCATCGAAGAGGGACTTTATGCGGTCCTTGTGTATCAAGAGACCTATCACAAAGCGACCTACAAAATACATCACCCAAAAGGGAAAAAATCAAACTTCGATTACCGCTTAGACACACCTGACCGATTAGGAAAAGCAGGCATACACAAGATCGGGTTAGGGGCTTTGTTCGGTCTAGAAGATTGGAGAGTTGATAGTTTTTATACCGCCTTGCATTTAAAATACTTGCAGAAGAACTATTGGAAGACGAAGTACTCGATATCATTTCCAAGGTTGCGCCCACACCAAGGAGAGGTCCAACCTAAAGTGGAAATGACAGATTCAGATCTGGTACAATTAATTTGTGCCTATCGTTTATTAGACGAAGACGTAGAACTATCCATGTCAACACGTGAAAGTGAAAAATTCAGAAACAACATCATCAACCTTGGCATCACCTCTATCAGCGCAGAGTCTAAGACAAACCCCGGTGGCTATGCCGTAGATCCACAGTCTTTAGAGCAATTTGAGATTTCGGATGAAAGGAACACAGAAGAAATCAAACAAATGATACAGGCCCAAGGTTATGAGGTGGTTTGGAAAGATTGGGACAAGAATTTCAAGGAGTTGGTATAATGTCAGTTTTTAGCTTCCTTTGATTAATATGAAAGAGAGAAATCTGGCAAAACTAAACTTTTTCTTCACCCATTACACTTCCTAAATCATAGCAAGGAATTAATTTTTTCTAAGGTCTCTCGAGCTGATGGTCTCCAATCAAAGTCTTCCGTATCCAATTCACCTTGTTTATCAAAAATAAAATATGTCGGAAACCCTGAAAAAGCATAATGAGCTTTAAATTCATCGAATTGCGTATCATTCAAATAGATATTGATGCCATCCAGATCATATTGTTCAACCGTTGCTTTCCAAGCTTTAGATTTAGAAGAAGCGCATATATAGATAAATTGAAGATCCTTTTCTTTGAGTACTTTTTTAAATGGATCTTGATTTTTAAATTCTTGCTGACACGGACCACACCATGTAGCCCATACATCCATGTAAATAACTTTACCTCTGTTTTGAGCCAATATTGAGTCCAGCAATACTTTGGTACTTTTAAGAGAGTCCTTGATAAAAACCCCTTTTCTGTTTTGACCGATTGCTATCTTGGATTTGACCTCCTTATATTTTGAATCCAATTTGGAGCGAAGATATGGATCAGTAACAATCGAGTCTTTTGCCTCTATAAATACTTCAAACACATCCACATCATATCCCCTCAAAAGAGGATAGATCATTTCGATAAACATCAATTGGCGCATGAGGTCATCTTTTTTGAAGTTGCAAATTGCATTGAGCATGAGAGTGTAATAATTAAGTCCATTTTCTTCATCCTTAATTTCAGCCTCTATCCTTTGAAGGTATTCATATTTGAATGTATAGATAGCGCTGGAATTGATAAAATCAACTTTACTAATTGGGAGTTTGGTATCTAGTGCCTCTTGTACCTTGTATGAGACGGCGGTTGGATTTGCCCAAATATACTCTTTCGATTTACTGAAATATATGGAAGTGACATAATTGGTTAACCATGTGGCTGTACTGGTGTCATTAATCTTATTTGAATTAATGAATTGTACCAATAGCTTCTCAGACTGTTTGTATAATGAGTCCAAAGCGGTAAGAAATTCTTCTTGGGATCGATTGAAATCTTTTTTTTCGAAAATAGAATAACTCTGTTTGAGAGGTTCAATTAATTTAATAAATGCTTGAATATTCTGATTCTCAATCATTCTATCTCCACTAAAAGTGATCATTCCATCGGAATGAATAGACATATTAATACTGTCCCCTGGATAAAGAAGAATCGGAATGTGTGGATCATAAACTAACGACACATCCAAAGGGATATCAGATTCTAAATCAAATCTAAAATTACCATTTTCAGTAATATTGGCTGTTACTTCCTCGTACCCTGAAAAAATATTAGTGACAAATATTATAGGTGGGTCCTTATGATTTGAGTCTTCAAACTGTCCAGTGACAATGATCTTATCAGAAACATCAATCGTTTTGTTCTGTTGGCAGTTTGCTAGTAAAATCAACATCAAAAGAGTGAATTCAGAAGAGAATATTGCTTTCATAAAATTCATTTTTAAAGTTGGACCATTAGTTTTGATTGTCATTAAACAAGACAAATATCATTGTTTTCGTCTGAGGAAAAAATCACATCACGACATTCAAAGGATTGTTAGACGGACAGCATATTGTGAAGGACAAACGGTTTGAATCATCAGATATGTGAAGAATTCCCTCAACTAAGTGTAGAATGAGAATTAACCCACTTATTTTTGGATGCCACTCAGCATCACTTAAACGATTCAACCAAGTTCTTGCTATACCCTTCCGAATCATTGCCAATGATTTTTCAAGATTTGATTGGGAAAAGCAGGTATCCACAAGATCGAATTAGGGGCTTTGTTTGGTCTAGAAGATTGGAGAGTCGATAGTTTCTATACCGCCTTGCATTTAAAGTATCTGCAAAAGAACTATTGGAAGACGAAGTACTCGATTTCATTTCGAAGGTTGCGCCCACACCAAGGAGAGGTCCAACCTAAAGTAGAGATGACGGATTCGGATCTTGTATAATTGATTTGTGCCTATCGAATACTAGTCGAAGATGTAGAACTGTCCATGTCAACACGGGAAAGTGAAAAATTTAGAAACAACATCATCAACCTTGGCATCACCTCTATCAGTGCAGAGTCCAAGACGAACCCCGGCGGCTATGCCGTAGATCCATAGTCTTTAGAGCAATTCGAGATATCTGACGAAAGGAACACCGCCGACATCAAGAAAATGATACAGTCACAGGGTTATGAGATAGTATGGAAAGATTGGGACAAGAATTTCAAGGAGTTGGTGTAATGTCAGTTTTTAGCTTCCTTTGATTTCAGTATTAAGGTAATCAACCATACCCAATACATAGTCATCTTGCGACTCCCTAAAGCTAAAACTTGCCAGCTTTAGCTTTTTCGCTTCGCTATCACTGTAATATAAAAAGTATCTAAAGTCTTGGTTCCCTTCTTCAAAAGCACTTACATGAGAAGCTCTAACATCACACTCTACTTTCACTTCAGGATTCTCATAGATTGAGATTTTCTTAAGTAGTCCACTGTTATATCGGATACTCATTTCCTTTGTTTTCAACTTGAACGTGACTGATTTGGGGTATTTCCATCTTTCGTAAATAAAGCCTGTTGCTATGAGTAATAGAGACAAATAATAAAGGTTCTGGTGCATTATAATACTAAAAACCAAAAAGAATAAGCCTAAGCAAAACGATGAAATTACGAATATGGATGAGGTAAGAGAAGTATCTCTTATCGTCAAACTGTCCGTTGTACGATCGAAGGTATACTTTTGATCCTTCAATACTAAATTTAAGTCAATCAGTGTGTTAGCCATTTTTAAAGATAAACATAATCTTGATTCTACAAGTAATAATCGTTAAACAATCAATTCAAAACTCCCTTCATTTAATATAACTTAAAATCCACCTCCTTTGGTGGTGGTCATGTCCTGATGGCTTTGCCTGTATTTTATATTCTATCCAATATCAATAATAAATCATTTAAAATTCGTGTAGATAATTCGCTTCTACATATTACAGCCAATGTAATTATTGCCCCTTTTAGGAGCTTTTCAAGTTCACCTTCTTAGAGGGTGGATTCTTTAATGACACTCCCATTGGCTAATACCTTCCCCACTTGCTAACATAAATAGGCACTATTTAATCTAATCAACTTTTTCTTGAAACAGAATACTTATCTTTAACGTTCTACCAGCTACTAAACTTTGAACCTAATCGATGAAGCCAGTAGCGTTGATCTTAGTTTTACTTCTTACAAGTACAACATACCTATTCTCACAGCACACTGTTAAAGGCAGAATTGTTGATCACAACAATTCTGGTATTACCTATGCCAATGTCCTACTATTAAGTCCTATAGATTCTTCTTTGGTTAAGGGTGCGGTGACAGACGGGAAAGGTTATTATTCGCTTTCAGGAATCAAAAAAGGTCAATACATGATTCAATCATATATGATTGGATATGGCAAATCATTTTCAAAAGTCTTTAACCTGAGTAGTGATGCACAGCTTTCAATGCAAGACATCATACTAGCTGAGGATGCTGCACAATTAGACGAGGTGGTCGTGCAAGCAGACAAACCTCTATATGAAATGGAAATGGGTAAAATGGTGATCAATGTAACCAGCAGCATCACCTCGACTGGTCAGTCAGCCATCGATGTTCTAGAAAAATCACCTGGCGTGAATGTCAACAGACAAAACAACACCTTTGCACTTGGTGGGAAAAATGGGGTTATCGTATTGATGAATGGCAAAAGAAGTCGCATGCCGATTGAGGCAGTGTATCAGCTACTATCAAGTTTGAATGCCGGAGATATTGAGAAGATTGAAATCATGACTGTTCCTCCTGCCAAATATGATGCTGATGGTGATGCTGGGTTCATCAACATCGTCATGAAAAAAGGTAGTGCCGTTGGAACGAATGGTACAGCAATGGTAAATGCAGGCTATGGCTCAGGCCCACGTGGAGGTACCAGTCTTAATTTGAGCCATCAACAAAAGAAATTCGGCATATACGGAAACTACTCCTTCAACTATAATGAACGCCAAATACTTTGGAACAACTACAGAGAAAATAGTACCGAAACGGAATCCTCTATCTCCTCAACAGAAGCAGACCGATATGCCATACGCCCTTCTCATAACTACAGCTTAGGTTTTGATTATTACTTAGGAAAGAAAACTGTCATCAGTGCTTTGATGAGTGGGTATAACAATGGCTTGGACAGAGACACTTTCACCAATTCTAATTTCAATTATTCTATATCTCCTGACACTTTGATCCAACTTCATATTGTTGAAGAAGACACTTGGAAACATCTAATGGGGAATATTAACATCCAACACACCTTCGATAATGGTCAAGTGATCAATGCCAATCTAGATTATCTAACCTATCAGAATTTCAACCTTCAGACTTATGAAAACGACTATTATGATGACCAAGGCAACATCATAGACTCAGAAGAAAATCGACTCACTAAAAAGACCCCAATAGACATTTGGGTGGCCAAATTGGACCACAGCATCAACATTAATGATAATATACAAGTAGAAACCGGTATTAAAGGGACGTTTTCTAAGTTGGTCAATGATGTACTATTTGAAACTAACGAAAATGACATTTGGTTACCCGGCGATGCTTTCACCAGTTATGCAGACTTGACCGAAGATGTATTGGCTGCCTACACCTCTTTGAATGCAAAGTTTTCTGATAAGACCTCCATGAAAGCAGGCTTAAGAGTAGAGCAAACCAAAACTTATTTGAGTACAGTAGATGAAGCCGGTGTGGTAGATAGAAATTATGTTGACTTTTTCCCTTCTGTATTTGTCTCACATAAAATCAACAAGGACAACCTGATTCAGCTCTCCTATGGCCGACGGATAACACGACCTAGTTTCAATGAGATGGCTCCTTGGATTATCTTCTTAGACCCCTACACCTACTTCTCAGGAAATGCCAACATCTTACCTACCTATACTAATAGTTTCAAAACAGAGTACTCCTACAAGAGTGTGTTGCTTTCATTGCAATACAGTCATGATCAAGATGTGATTTTGAGGTTCCAACCCACACTTGACCCTGAAACCAATGTAATGGTTTTTGCAGCGGATAACATCGATCGTAGAGAGACCATCTCTACCAATTTCTCATTTCCAATTCACGTCAATGATTGGTGGGAAATGCAAAATAACTTCTCTGGTAACTGGCAGTTAATCGCAACCGATAATGAAGGAACCCCTTACGAAAGAAGCCAATTTGGGTTTCAAGTCAATTCAACCCAAACTTTTAAACTGCCACACAGTTTTGTCATGGAATTATCTGGGTTTTACGTATCACCAAGTATTAATGGTTACTTCAATTGGCTATCTAGGGGCTTTGTAAATCTTGGGGTTCAAAAGTCGTTCGACAAGGCTGGTACATTAAGATTAGCTTGTAATGACATATTTGAGACAGCACAATACAGATGGCAAACAACTGATGATGCCGAATTCGATTTCAAAGGGAATTACAAGTATGACAAGCGGGTTTATACTGTTACTTACACCTATAAATTCGGAAATAGTAAAGCAAAGAAACGAAAACGATCCGTTGGTTCTGCTGAGGAAATGAGAAGGGTGAATAACTAAACTTATAAAATAATGTTTTGGTTAGACTCCTAATTCAAAGCTCTCCTCGTTGATGATAATCCCATTTGCCAATATTTTGACATGATGTACGCCTGGGTAATGCTTTCTAGTAGATAGGTTTTTCATTGAAAGCTTTTTATTGAAGGCTATACTTTGCCTTGCTCCTACTTCCTTTTCTGTTACATGAAAGATCTTCCCCGAATGTGAGCCGTTTGATTTCATGTAATCGACTTGATAACCAATCTTTACAAGACTACTTGAGGCTTCTTCATTCATTACATCAAATGAAATTTTCAGGTCATCACCTATCGACAATGAGGATGGGTTCAACTCTAAGTTTGAACTAGTAAACTTTGCATTTTTATTAAAACCAATAATCTCTAATGCAGTCTCGTCTCCTCGTTTCAAGAGATTTCTTAGACCGTGTTTTACTATCCAATTCGTATGTTCGGTTCGACCATACCATCTTTGACAAATCTCCAATGCGATATCAGTATTGTCTTTGGTGATGTCGTTGATATTATTGGCCACACTCTTTCTGACATAAAGTGAATCATCATTCTTCAAATTCTCTAGAATTGGGATGACCAACGAAGGATCATTTTTGAAAGTTGGCAAAGCCATTGCCCAAGGCAGTCTTGGTCTACAACCTTCTGTGGCAAACCTTCTGACATGTTCGTTTTCATCCTGGCTCCATTCCAACATCAATTCCATAACCTGTTTCTCTTCTTTGATAATGAAGGGGCGAATGGCAAATTCCGAACTAGAAAACCGCGTGACGTATTTGAGAGCCTTGAGAGATTCGTCTACATGATCTAATCCATGAACTTCTACATAATCAGGAAACACCATGGCCTTCAATCCTCCGTATTGAGGAGCAATATTTTTCATCACCTCCAACTGATCTAGATAATCCATTGCTGTATGTTGTTGAATCATCAAACTGATATGACGCATCCGATCTTTCAACTCTCTCCCCTCCCATTGATCATTAATCACGGCACCAATAAACCTTTTCTGATCAAAGCTTGAGTCAAGCGACACAAGGTGTTTACCTAGATCCGACACGAAGGCTTCACTAAATTCATTTTTAAGAGGTTCCATTAAGTATAATGATTAATTGAGGAAATAAAATTAGCCAAAACTAGGCGCATCAAGAACTAAATTTTGCTTTTGGTCAAAGGAATAAAACCAATCGTGAAGTAGTAGACAATTGACTATATTGAGAATCAACAATATACCCAATTGAAATATGAGAAAACATATTATCAAAGTACATCCTTCTAAATCCAACTTACCCAAAACAGAACAGCTAGCGTGGAAATTGGCATCAATGGTGACTGACGATGTAGCCATCAGTTCAGAAGTAGAAGGAATGGTGATTAATCGGATCATTGACAATGCATCTGTTGCCATTGCATCAGTCAATAGGACGCCAGTCCTCCATGCAAGAATGCAAGCATTGGGTCATCAACGGTTAGATAAAGGTGCATCGGTATTCGGCTTGGATCCCAAAATTAAAGTCCACGCAGAATGGGCCGCTTGGGCAAATTGCACAGCTGTTAGGGAACTAGACTATCATGACACATTCTTGGCGGCAGATTACTCACACCCAGGAGACAGCATTCCAGCAATACTCGCAGTGGCACAGCAATTGGGGAAATCAGGAAAAGAGGTATTGCGTGGCATAGTAGCTGCCTATGAAGTACATATCAACTTGGTAAAAGGAATTTGTCTTCATGAACATAAAATTGATCATGTCGCACACCTCTGCCCTGCCCAAGCGGCAGGTATTTGTGCTTTACTAGGTTTGGATACAGAGACTACCTTCCAAGCCATCCAACAAGCCTTGCATGTCAGTATCAGTACGCGACAGTCTAGAAAAGGCGAAATATCAAGCTGGAAAGCTTATGTACCTGCACATGGTGCCAAATTGGCTATCGAAGCAGTTGATAGAGCCATGCGTGGGGAAAAAAGTCCTTCTCCCATTTACGAAGGAGAAGACTCGGTATTGGCATGGATGCTAGATGGGCCCTCTTCTAATTACACAATTCCCCTACCGGAGATAGGAGAGGAAAAACGTGCCATTCTAGAGACATATACCAAAGAGCATTCAGCGGAGTACCAGTCACAGGCTTTGATTGATTTGGCTTTTAGGATGAAAGACAAGATTGGTGATTTTGAGCAAATCAAAAAGATACTAATAGAGACTTCTCACCACACACACTATGTCATAGGCACGGGAGCCAATGATCCACAAAAACTTGACCCAAAGAGTTCAAGAGAGACTTTGGATCACAGTATCATGTACATATTCACGGTGGCACTTCAGGATGGTTTTTGGCATCATGAGAAGTCCTACGCTCCCGAACGAGCCAATAGACCAGATACCGTCTTGCTATGGAACAAAGTGTCTACTATTGAAAAGGACAAATGGACCCAACTATATCATGATATTGATCCTGACAGGAAAGCTTTTGGCGGTAAGATCATCATCACCATGAAAGATGGTTCTACCATAGAAGATGAAATAGAACGAGCCAATGCGCACCCTGCCGGAGCTAGGCCTTTTGTTCGAGACAACTATATCCAAAAATTTGATATGCTAACTGACGGACTTATAGAGAAAACTGAAAGGAATAGATACATAGCATTGGCAGCAAATCTAAGTCAACTTTCACCAACAGAGGTCCAGAATCTAAATGTGGTGTTGCCAGAAGGCTACCTAAAACAATCACAACATAAAGGAATATTCGAATGATCACGAACTCAACATCACCTCAAGAGAAGCGAAAGCAATTAAGACATGGATTGGCTTCAGGGAAATTATTGCAATTCCCGGGTGCTTATAATGCAATGGTGGCTATGATTATAGAGCAGTCAGGTTTTGATGGCGTGTATGTCTCTGGTGCCGTCCTATCCAATTCACTTGGATTACCTGATATTGGCTTCACTACACAAACCGAAGTAACACAAATGGCAAGTCAAATAGCTAAAGTGACTTCCCTCCCTACGATATTGGATATTGACACAGGTTTTGGCGAGACCATGAACGCAGCGCGTACCATTCACGAATTAGAATATCAAGGTCTGGCAGGCTGTCATCTCGAAGATCAAGTCAACCCAAAACGTTGTGGACACTTGGATAACAAGACGCTCGTCAGTACTGATGAAATGGCGAAAAAAATCAACGCAGCTGCAAAGGCGAAAAATGATTCAAATTTCCTAGTCATGGCAAGGACTGACGCAGCATCTGTAGAAGGACTCGATGCTGCTATCACCCGAGCAAAAGCCTATGTAGATGCAGGTGCCGAAATGATATTCCCAGAAGCCATGCGATCCGAAGCTGATTTTGAAGCATTCCGAAAAGCGATAGAGGTACCGCTACTCGCCAACATGACAGAGTTCGGGAAATCCAAATTGCTCGACAAACAACAGTTAGAAAACCTAGGCTACAACATGGTCATCTACCCAGTCACCACACAAAGGTTGGCCATGAAAGCCGTAGAAGATGGCTTACGTTGTATCAAAGACAATGGCACGCAAGAGCCTATTGTAGATCGGATGCAGACTAGAAAACGACTCTATGAAGTCCTCAAATATAAAGACTACAACGAGTTCGATGAAGGCATTTACAATTTTGAATTATAGATGAATAGTTTAGAGTAATGGGTAAAAAATGAAATTTCATTGACTCAAGTTCAAGAAATTAACTTCTTAGAGATTAAATCTCATGACCCTATACTCAGTACTAATTAAAACCACAACAAGATGAACGAACCAATTGATATCAAGAAAGGATTAGCAGGAGTATATGTTGACACTACGACTATCTCCAAGGTAATGCCCGAAACCAATTCATTGACATACCGGGGATATGCCGTTCAAGAACTTTGTGAAAACAAAAGTTTTGAAGAAGTAGCCTATCTATTGGTAAATGGAGAACTCCCAAATACCAATGAACTCAATACATTCACTGAAAAGGAAAAATCCAATCGTGCATTATCAGACGGTCTTTTACATGTCATTGAGTTCTTACCCAAGGATGCTCACCCTATGGATACTTTGCGTACAGCAGTTAGTTATGTAGGTTGTAAAGACAAACGTATTTGGGACAACACCCTAGAAACAAATTTGGACAAGTTCACTATTCTTCTAGGTAGAATTCCAACCATTATAGCAGCTTGCTATCGACATCAAAAAGGACTTGACATCATTCCTCCACGTGAGGACTTAAGTATGGCAGCTAACTTCTTCCATATGTGTTTTGGAAAGGTTCCTGAAGAAGCAATCGTCAAAGCGTTAGATGCTTCCTTAATACTATATGCAGAGCACAGCTTCAATGCGTCAACATTTACCGCCAGAGTAATCGCCAGTACCACCTCTGATTTGTACAGTGCGGTTGTAGGTGCAATCGGTGCATTGAAAGGCCCACTGCACGGAGGAGCCAACGAACAAGTGATGCACATGCTCAAAGAAGTTGGCGAACCCGAAAATGCTAAACAATGGATGATGGATGCCTTGAAAAATAAAAGGAAAATCATGGGATTTGGTCACCGGGTCTATCGTAGCGGAGATTCTCGTGTACCCACTATGACCAAATACTGTCAATCTGTAGCTGACCTGACAGGAGGACAAAAATGGATGGACATCTCAAAAATTCTTGACGACACCATGGTTAGAGAAAAAGGCATATATCCTAATCTGGATTTCCCTGCAGGGCCAGCATATTATATGATGGGGTTCGAAATTGAGATGTTCACACCTATATTCGTCATGAGCCGCATATCAGGTTGGGCAGCACATATTATTGAACAAAATACTAATAATAAACTCATTAGACCGTTAAGCTCTTATGACGGTGTTAATCAAAGACATATTACCTCAAAACATGACTAAACTCATGCGACCAAAAGGTAAGAAAAGATCACATTTCATGCAAAGGAATATTATTTAGTTTAACTTACAGTTTTTTAAGAAAGGGAAGTATATGGGTGCAGAAGTTGTAAGGTTTAATCGAGACCTGAATCTCGATTTCGTAAGTGAATTAAAGAAAAGAGTTGACAGTCATTTTACTGACAACAATATTTCTAAATTCGGAAACACAAACATGAAAATCAAAACGGTTTTCATGGTTGCTTTGTATTTTGTTCCATTAACCTTGTTACTAACAGGTTTCGCGAACTCATTTGGTGTAATGATGATACTATGGAGTCTCATGGGGCTTGGCATGGTAGGTATTGGCACATCTGTGATGCATGATGCTAATCATGGTGCATATTCCAACAAAAGTACTATTAACAAAGCATTAGGTTATCTAATGAATACAATTGGATCTTACCATTTGACTTGGAAAATTCAGCACAATGTACTTCACCACACATCAACAAATGTTCACGATTATGATGAGGATTTAAACAGTGGTGTGATGAGATTTTCTCCAAATCAAAAGAAAAGGTTCATATTTAAGTTTCAAGCATTCTACGCACCTTTCTTGTATGGGTTATTGACAATTAATAAAATAATAATTAAGGATTTAACTCAGGTATTTGAATTTAGTGCTAGAAATTTATTAGCGGGACAGAACTACACATTGACCAAAGCCTTAATTCATATATTCCTAATTAAATCGATCTATATTTTAGTTACGTTAGTGCTACCTATTATAATTCTTGATTTCCCAGCATGGCAAATCATAATTGGTTTCTTAACAATGCATTACATCTGTGGATTTTTATTAGCCATGATATTCCAATCAGCTCATGTATTAGAAGAGACAGAATTTTTCAATGCAGACGAGAATGGTAGTATAGACAATTGTTGGGCAATCCATCAGTTGAGAACTACAGCTAATTTCGGTAGAAAAAGTAAAATGTTAACATGGTTAGTAGGCGGGTTAAACCACCAAGTGGAGCACCATTTATTCCCCAATATTTGCCATGTTCACTATTCAGACATCTCTCCGATTGTCAAACAAACGGCAAAAGATTTCGGTATTGAGTATCTTGAATTTAAGTCTTTCTTTAGTGCGATTGGTAGCCACTTTAGAATGATGCATAAATTGGGGCAAGCGGCTTAATTAGCTAGCTCTAACAAAAAAATTGAAGGCTGATAGGATTACCTATCAGGCTTTTTTATGCACTCATGTATTTTGGATTGTAGTGATCAAGTTAAGAACACTTTCTTCTCAATTAATTCTAGATAGGCTTTAAATCGACCAATGTCCAAGGCATCAATTCGGACACTGTCGGATGAACCAATACAGTTTTCCGATATTCCTGCCAAGTCATACCTGCTTGCATTGCCGTAGCGAACATGTTGATGATTTCATCACCTCCAACTCCTAAGATCGAAGCGCCTAAAAACAAGTAGGTATCTGCATCCACTAGAATTTTAACAAAGCCCTTTGTCTCTCCCATCTCTTTGGCCCTACTAATACGCGTCATAGTTCTTGTGGCACGCAACACATTTTTCCCCGAAGCTATCGCCTCCTTTTCACTCATACCTACCCTACCCAGAGGAGGATCTGTAAACAAGCCATAAACAATTTGTCGTTCTGACAACTTCCTATCTCCATTAAACAAATAATCCAGTACGATTTCAGCATCATTGACCGAAGTGTGTGTAAATGCACCATGGCCATTGACATCACCTACAGCAAACACACCTTTAACAGATGTTTTACAATAGTCATCCACTTCTATATACCCTCGTTCGTTTGTTTTAATTCCTGCTACAGCTAAATTGAGTTGACTAGTATTGGGTGTTCTGCCTATAGCCAAAAACAAATCAGAACCAATGATAGTCTCTGACTGTCCAGAAACATCAACTTCTAGATGCACTTCCGCACAATGCTTTGATACCTTGTTGGTATTAGCACCTAGTAACACACGTACACCTTCTTCTTCTAAAGTTTTTTGGATGTTATGCGCTACGTCAGCATCTTCCCGGGTCATCAATTGTGTATCTCTTTGTATCAATGTCACTTCAGAGCCAAAACGATTGAATACTTGCGCAAACTCTACCCCGATATAACCACCACCAATGATCACTAGTTTCTTTGGTAAGTCTTCTAATGCCAACAACCCTGCATTATCTATCCAATCCACCTCGTCTAAACCATTTACAGGAGGTACAAAAGCACGAGTCCCTACGTTGATATAAATGTTTTCGCCTTGAACCAAATCATCACCTACACGAATAGTTTTGGAATCTTCGAATACACCTCAAGCTCGAATAAGTGTAACGTTTGATGTGTTTTCCATCCAGTTGGCCAACCCATTACTGCCTCCATTTCGAATATCATTCATTCGTTCGCGAATTCTCGAATAATCCACTTTGATTTCTCCCGTTTCAAAACCAAAAAAAACACCACGCCTCGCTTGATGCAAAGCCTTTGCACTGACCACTAAGGTCTTGGTTGGCGTACAACCATAATTGACACAGCTACCTCCTACTTTCCCTCCTTCTATAACTGCTATAGAATCTCCTGTAGGTATAAGTTTACCTAACAAGGTACCGGTTGCTTGGCCACTACCTAATATGATGTGATCAAATTTTCTTATAGTTTTCTTATGATTTCATTTTAGAATTATACCTGCAACAGGAGAATCTCTTTTAGAGTTCATTCTTCTAAAGGGAAGCTAAAAATCAAACTACCGCTCTCTTGCGTTTCTTTCGTTTCTCAGTATAGTATTCCTTGGAAGCAATGTAGATCACCTTTTCAACCTCTGCATAAACGACTCCATACTTATCTACTAAATTCACATGTAACGTATAATCTTTCTCCTTTTGAATGGCAATATCAGACTGAATTTGCTCGACTAAGTCTGGTTCAATAAAAAACTCAGCATACAAAGTTTGATTGGCAGGTCGTCTAAATCTAATAGAAGCTGATTTATCCCAAACCACATAGTTGTCTCCCAAGATATTCATCAGTTGAATCATGTAAATACCATCCACACTACTGTACAGATGGCCTCCATATATAACGCCCACATAATTTTTAGTACGGTAATTAAGGCCCAATCTGATTTTAAAATAATGCAGATCATCACTGACTTCAACGACCTTAGCGCCTGTACCCCTATACATTGGTGCTATATTGAACATGAATTTAAAAATTCGCCCCATCCCTACTACCGAACCCACTTTGAGCAAAAATTTTATCATAGACTGTTCTTTAACCTAAGTTCCAATTCGGACCTCTTAATTTCCAAATATTTCTTTTCCAGATTGTTCTTTACCGAATCAATCGATTGGTTTAAATATAGCACAGCTTGTCCCAACTCCCCAATTTTTTCAAAATAGTCAGCAAAAGCACCATGATAAATGTAGGCTCGTTGTTCTAGTTTTTGAACTTCAATTGATTCCAAAATATTAAACACCTCGTCCAATTGGCCAAGCTGTAAATGAACAATAGCTAAACTCAACTGACTAGAAGGAGAGGAATGATCATTATCAATTTTCTTGTAGCATTCTAAGATCACATTCCAATTGGTCTCAGAAAATGAACTCGTTTTTAGATGTTCGGCAGCAATAGTCGCTTCCATATGATAAATGGACAAGTCATCATATTCCATTGCTTGGTTCATGGCATCATTCCCCATTGTAATCAACGGAAAATACCATAACGATCGATCTTGATTTCTCAAGTCAACAATCTCATTATCTTCATTGACTTTACTTTCCAACCTAGAAGAATGAAAACAGATCAAAGCGAATAAAGCATAAACACTACCTGATCTAAAAGTCTTCTTTTTTAACAACAGCGTACACAATCGAAGTGCCTCTCCACAAAGATCTTTTCTTATCAATTGATCCTTATGAGTAGAATGAAAACCTTCATTGAAGGTCAAATAGATCACTTCTAATACACGATGTATTCTGGCCTGTACATTTCCTTCTGAGGGGAACTCAAATTTAATATTGTTAGCGGCTATAGATTTCCTTGCTCTAATCAGTCTCTTCTTAATGGTTTCTTCTTTGACCAATAAAGACGCTGCGATCTCTGCTGTACTAAAACCTGATATGGTTTTGAGTGCAAAGGCAATTTGTTCTTGGGGAGCTAAACTGGGGTGACAAGCAACAAAGATCATTCTAAGCTGGCTATCTGCTATTTCATGATCCAAAAACAATTCATCAATACGTAATGAAATAGAGCCGTTTACCAACTTTTCTGTGTGTTTGGATTCAGTCTTTGTTTTCCTCAGTAAGTCGACCATTCTGTTTTTAGCCGCACTCATCAGCCAAGCCTCAGGCTTATCTGGCATTTGATTCCTCCATTTTAAAGTTGCTTGAATAAAGGTATCCTGTACCGCATCTTCAATCCGTTCGATATGCTGGAGGCCAAAAACATGCGTCAAAATAGCGACCATCTTTCCATATTGGTGTCTGAAAAGATGGTCAATTATTTTATGCGGCATTAATGATCAAAAACAATCACTTCTCTGATTTCAACAGTACCTCCCAATTCATAATCAGGATAATCTTGCGCAATCTTGACTACTTCATCAGCATCCTTAGCAGACACGGTAAAATACCCTCCTACTAACTCTTTTCCTTCCACGAACGGACCGTCGCTGACCGTACGATCACTTGATATTCTCTTTGCTTTAGCGACCAAAGCTTCTCCACCTTTTAATATTCCTTGGCTTTGCATTTTTTCACTCCAAGCGAACCATTTTCCCATTTGTGCCTGTAGCTGTTCTGGAGATAAACCTAACTCCTCGTAAGGTGCTCCAATGAAAATCATCATAAAATCTTTCATGTCTAAATTATTTATTCGTTGACTAATTTATTTACACCCCTATGACGATGCTCGATGTTTGGTCGGGGACAATTTGTTTGAAAATAAATAAAATATTTCAAATTACATGGTTATCAACCTTCATTCACCTTTTTCTACACTAAATTCCTTTTCATCAAAACAATCCAAACCCAACAATGAAAAAAGTCATCTCCATTATTTCAATCATTCTATTCTCCCTCGTTGTCTTATTTTTTCTAGGCCCTACTCCTTCAACACCAATCTTTACGAATAATCTTCCCACTATCACAGCTACTGGAGAAAGTCTAGTTACAGATGTTGCTAACTATGAATCTCAGTATGCAGTAAAGAAGGATAATGAAGCGAAAATTATTTGGGCTGACTCTACCAAATCCAAAACGCCCTATGCCATTCTGTATCTACATGGATTCGGTGCTAGTCATGAAGAGGGCGCACCAGTTCATACAACAATAGCAGATCGATATGGGGCAAATTTATACTTGGCTAGACTACAAGATCACGGGACAAAAGGTGATAGTATTTTCATCAATCTCACGCCGGAGAATTATCTAGAAAGTGCCAAACGCGCTTTGAGTATTGCGAAACAATTGGGTGATAGCGTCATCATCATCAGTACTTCTACAGGAAGTACTTTTGCCTTACAACTGGCCACTTTTGAACCCAAGATTGCTGGTATGATTCTTTACTCTCCTTTCATTGCACTTAACAATTTAACACCTAAGATTCTAACTGGTCATTGGGGAAGAGAAATTGCTGAATTGATGTCTGGTCAAGTTATTAATTATGAGAGAGACAGTCTGATGGCTCGTTATTGGTTGGAGTCCTACCATGTCAATGGATATGTCACCCTGTTTTCCGTCATTGAAACATTGATGATTCCTGAAACTTTTACACAAGTCACATGTCCGATTTTCATGGGGTATTATTACAAGAATGAGGAAGAACAAGATCCAGTAGTGTCCGTCGCTGCTATGTTAGAAATGTACGACCAATTGGGAACACCAGACAACAAAAAAATAAAAATGGCTTTCCCAGAAGCCGGAGATCACGTGATGGCCTCTTATGTCAAATCTGAAGACGTCCCACACGTCATCGAAGAGACCATCAATTTCCTAGAAAACACTATGAACCTAACTGCTAATTCAGCTAACTAATGAAGTACGTTTTACTGTCTTTATTATTCATTGCCCCGTTGCATTTCATTACTGCTCAATCAAATGACTCTACAGCTGTAGCAGGAATGTCAGCAGAAGACTTAGAAGCTCGAAGTAAAACATCGTATAGAGTCATCCCTATGCCATCGTACAACCAATCGACCGAATGGGGAATCAGTGTGATGGCAATGGCTAATTACTACACCAGTTCGACAGATACAGTAACTAGACCCAGTTTGACAGCTGTCATGGGGTTTGGAACCACCAATGGTAGTTGGGGAACGGGTGTCATTCAAAGCCTCAACCTAAAGGAAGACAATTGGAGGTTTTCAGGAAGGATAATGTATCTCAGTATCAATCAAGAACTCACACTGGGAGAACTGGGGAAAGCAGATGCCACACGGCTGATGCAAATAGTAGGGATTGACGGCAAACGACAGATCTTTAAAAACCTCTTTGCTGGAGTTGGTTATAGTTTTAGCGGCGTTCAATACAAGGGTAGAGATCAACAATCAGAGGACAAGTTGGATCAAGCAGGTTTCCTAAACAATACAAGAAATCATGGCATTAGCTATAGCGTACTCTATGACTCAAGAGACAAAATATATTATCCTTACAAAGGCATTCTTTTTATTTATGGATTGGGACAAAACTTCAGCAGTGAAGAAGACAAACCAAACGACTTTTTAGAACATAACCTTGACCTTAGACATTACTATGCACTCAATGGCAATACACGCCACATGCTAGCATCTCATTTTACTGGACGATTTTTAACTGGCAACCCTACCAATGAGAACTTCTCCTTTTATGGTCGAAACGGCATGTCTACCCAACGTGGATATGAAGTAGGAACCTACATAGACAAGAATTTGGTGTCCTTGGAAGTAGAATACAGATATGAATCTACTCTAATGAAGGAAAAACTAGGCTTCATGGCTTTTGCATCTGCAGGTAAAGTATTCGGTGAGTTCTATGATTATAAAGATGCAGAACTGCTACCAGCTCTAGGTGGTGGATTGCGATATAGAATATTACCATACGAAAGAATGAATATCAAATTTGATCTCATCTATGCGCGTGATGGCTTCACCTTTCTATTTGGTTTGAGAGAGACATTTTAGTCAAATTTTAAACAAATCGGCTCTACTAAATGACAGGAACATAAATCACGTCATGTACCCATTTGAGGTTGCTCATATATTGCAAAGTAATATCTTGTAACCCCGAATCCATTTCTAGTATTTGACATGCCATATCATTTTTCCCTTTTCGAGAAACCGTCATATTGGCGATATTACAGTCGTCATGACTGATCACGTCGGTCAAAAATGCAATACTCCCCAAGGTATCATCCGCAGTAATCAGCAACGTGTGTAAACCAGCAGAAAATGAAGCAGAGAACCCATTAAAACTTGTAATTTGGATCACTCCACCACCGAGACTCTCCCCCTCCATAGTAATTTCTCGGTCTCCTTTCTTGAGTTTCAAAGCGACGGTATTGGGGTGTTTAACTGAGGCATTGCCTACAGACTTAAAACTGTACTTTAGTTTGCCTTTTGCCTCGTCAAAGGAAGTCCTGATTCGGATATCATCGGTATTATAATCCAATAAACCCGCTACAATGGCCCTGTCGCTTCCATGCCCCTCATAGGTCCTCGCAAACGAGTTATAAAAAACAATCTCAGCCTCATCTGGAACTCCTCCCAGTAATTTGACTCCTACTCTACCTATCCGCACAACACCTGCGGTATGGGAGCTCGAAGGACCAATCATCACAGGCCCTATCATATCAAAGACACTACTTTTAGCCATCACCTTTTTGGAATGTTGTAGGACGAAGTTAATGAAGTTTTAGTAAGAAGAATTATTAGTTAAAGGAGGTATTTATAGCATTTAGTTGCGAGTGCACCTTGTTAGTATTGACTTAATTTTTGCTAAAGTAAAGTTAGAAGACAAGCATTTTAATATGGTTTATCAGGCTTGGAAAGTCACATGAAAAAAATTAATACTTGAAGAAGTAAGCATTCATAAAGTAGACTGTAAAAACAATAGATGGGTAAAAGTAAAATTCAAAATTGACGAAAAAGTATACATTGGCTGGGTTAGAACTATGAAGTTATGCGGTACACCCTACACAACGTATGGCTAGTTATGGAATACTCCCCGCTCTCAGAGATTTGCCATATCAAAGCTTCACCACAGAATTTGTAACCCAACTATACCCCAAAGCAATACAGCTTTACCCATATAGGCTCTCAACCCGATTTTAACATATATCGGTTCCTGAGCCGATATATTCGTAACAACAAAAATGATGGTTGCGATACTCACAGGTAATATTATCAATTCTAGGAAAGGTGAAGTCCCAGAATGGCTAGAGAAACTAAAAGCAGTATTGAACCATTATGGTCCATCTCCACAGCAATGGGAGATTATAGAGGAGACAGTTTTCAATTGTCAATTCCTCCAAAAGAGGCTTATTGCCGCTTTTCACATAAAAGCTGTTATCAAACAAACCCAACACCAAGATGTCCGAATCGCGATCGGTATAGGAGATGAAACAACAACCATTTCATTCGATGAAAACAAAGTAATTTTTCAAAATGGCGACTATCTCCTTGGAGGAAATCTATACGCATCAAACGATGAAAAATTAGCTTTCAGTACTCCTAACAACATCTTCTCTAGATGGTATGGTTTCGTCTCCACATTCCCTAATTGTGAAATACTAAGCGAATAACACCCTCCTAACTTTTATCTATCAATTTGAATCAATTTCATTCTTTTGATTCAAGATCTTTCTTAATGTCAATAATCATTTGGCAAAACAGCTCAGGTTGCTCAAAGAACATCATATGCCCTGCATCCATTTCTAATAGCTCTTTGTTAGGCGCTTGCAATATCTCAAAGTATTGATGCACCAGATGGTTTTGGACCATATGGTCTTTTTGACCTTGAATAATATACACTGGCACTTCAAACTCATTTGCATATTTCATAGGAGAAATCTCCCACACTTCATCCCCAGCATTGCCCAACATGTTCTTTAATGAATACAACATCCCATACAAGAGTTGCATGATGTCCATACCATTATACTCGGGCGATTCCATGATTGCATCAATGATGAGCTCTTGATTGGTCATACCATCCATATATCCCTCAAACTTTGTGAAATAATTAACTTTAACCATCATTCCATTCATCAGGTCACGATACGGAGGCCTGCCAATTTCAGCCAACTCCTCTTGCGCTTCTACATCATTTCTACTTTTCGCTTGTGCTAAAGTGTAATCATAACTCGCCTTCTCTTGCTCCAACAAGTCCACTATCTGAGCGGCACCAATATAGGCATGTACTTTATCAGGAAAATCTCTAGCCATATAAGTTCCCAAAGCCGTACCCCAGCTATGACCCAATAAGTACACTTTTTCTTTTTGATAAGTATGACATAAGTAATCCATCACTTCTTTGCCATCAGATATCATCTGATCCAAGTTCATGGATTCATTGGAAATATTCCAATGATAGGACTTACCCGCCCCTCTTTGGCTCCAGTGAACCACCACAAACTCCTTCTCCAAATCAGATTGAAAAGCATGGGCAAACGCATCGTAAGAAGACCCAGGACCTCCATGTAGTATGAGTAATATAGGATTACCCTTACTTTCTCCTCTAATCAAAAGGTTTTGCGAAACACCACCAATGGGCACATTCATATCCAGTGCTATGCTATTTGGCAGTTCCTTTCCTTGATTATCAAGGAACTTAGGTGATTGTGTAGGTCTATTTAAAAACAATATTCCAGCGACAAGAACTGTTAATACAACAGTCCATATTAATTTCTTTCTTTTCATCTTTTTTTATTCAAAGGAAATCATGAATCAGATCATTGTCATTAACAAATGATAAAATCCAACCATTAATTGAATTGTAAGTATCCTAGATCTGGCTGATACAAACTCTCTGTTGATATAAACTTAGAGATGAGATTTTAGAACCAAAATTTTAGACTTCTCTTCTAACATCTGGTGACTAATCTAATATCTAAAAGAAGGCGAATACCCTAAAGTAAATACCAGCCACCACCATACAGGGGGTATAAGTTCTACAGAAGATATCTAATCATTCATCAACTCTTTTCTCAGTCTACTAAACGAGACATTGGTAATCCCTAGATAGGAAGCAATGATAGGATGCGGCAGTATATTCTCTAGAGAGGCAAAACGATTACGAAAGGCTATCAACCTTTCTTTGGCCGTAGCAGTTGCCAAGGATAACTCCCTCTCTACTTTACTCTTTAATTCCGATTGAAGAATCACATTTCCCCATTCTCTAATCTCTCGATTGGCAACCATCAACTCCATTAATTTATCGGAGGAAAATACTACTACGATAGCATCACTAAGCACTTGAAGATTGACATGTGATATCCCATCACTTGCACGACTCACATTGGGCGATATAATCTCTGGTCCAACATAAAAACTGAGCGTCATCTCTTTCCCTTCTGGGTTCAACACATAACTCCTACAAACCCCGTTGAGTAGCACGTACTCTTTACGGTCAAGCCTCTTAGTTTTTGATAGAAAAAAACCATTTTCAATAGATTGCTCTTCCATGATAGAGACCAATAATTGAGAGGAAGATGTAGACAAACGATATTGTTGATTCAGTATGCTATCCAACAACTGATCCCCCTTCATTCCGTCAATTCTATTTGATTTCCCTCTGGGTCCAAAATAACACTTTCATAATATCCATCTCCGGTAGTACGTGGTTCACCTACAATCCTCACCCCTGACGCTCTCATTTTCTCTGTTAGTTCGTCGACTGCTGACTTGCTGCCTAGAGACAGTGCAAAATGAACAAAACCAGTAGTATCATTGCTGGTAAGATCATCTACTACATCAGGGCGATACATCAATTCAATGCGTGCCCCTTCGGGAAACGACAAAAAGTATGAGGTAAAATGCTTGATAGGGTTATGGTATTTATTGTTGGGTGTCAGGTCAAAGTATTTTGTATAAAAGTCTTTCATCCCTTCTAAATCATTGACCCAAATAGCAATATGTTCTATTTTCATAATAAACTAATTAGCCCAATTTAAGTACAAAAAAAGCTTGACAATAATGTCAAGCCTTAAAATTCGTTAAACAAATGTCATCATCATTCTTTTATCCTTATGATCAATCCACTACATCATCTGTATCAAAACTTTCTTCACCATGATAACCTACATCCATACCTTCATTTTCCAATGCGCCTTCTATACGACCACCACCTGTTACTAAAGAGGATATCCAAAACAATATCGCCGAACCAACACCAGCAAAAACAATCGTTGCACCTACTGCTAACAATTGAGGTAGTACCTGTCCAGGATTACCATAAAACAAGCCTGTTTCACCATTGACTTCAGGATTAGCAAAGAATCCCGTTGCAATCGCACCAAATATTCCTACTAGACCATGAATACCAAACACATCCAAAGTATCGTCATAACCTAACCAGACCTTCATCTTAACTACACCGTAATATCCAATGATTCCAGATAATGCGCCGATAGCCAACGCGCCAGACACATCCACATATCCAGAAGCTGGTGTGATACCCACTAGACCAGACACCACTCCAGAAGCAGAACCCAACAAAGTAGGTCTTTTCTCAGTAGATAGCCATTCGATAATCAACCATGCCACTCCTCCTGCGGCAGCTGCAACATTGGTCACTAATATAGCATTGGCAGCTATAAAGTCTGCAGCTAACTGACTACCACCATTAAACCCAAACCAACCAAACCACAGTAATGAACTACCCAATAACATCAATTTAGTAGAGGACGGCTTGTGTGTTATTTCCTTATGACCTTTTCTATTTCCTAGTATAAACACCAATATCAATCCAGAGATACCCGCATTGATATGAATAACTGTACCTCCAGCAAAATCTAACTCTCCGTGATTACTCAATACACCACCGCCCCACACCATGTGTGCAATCGGGGAATAAACAAACATGACCCAAAGAATTGAGAAGATGAACCAAGTTGAGTATTTGACTCTTTCAATAATAGATCCACTCACCAATGCCACTGCAATGGCAGCAAATGTTCCTTGAAACATGACAAACAATAAATGAGGGATAGAACCTTTTAAATCTGTGACATTGATTCCTTTCAACATGAAGTAGTCGAAACCTCCTATAAAGGCATTGCCTTCACTAAAAGCCAAACTATAACCGACCACAACCCAAACAACTGTAGCGGTACAGAATGCTGTATAACTCATACCAATTGTGTTCAGCACACTCTTTCTACGTGTGAGACCACCATAAAATAGAGTAAGACCTGCAGGTGTCATCAACATCACTAATGCCGTAGCGATTAGCATCCAGGCAGTATCACCCTTGTCCAATGAAGCATCCTGAGCAAACCCCATTGCAGGTAACGCAAGGGCAGCTAATAAAACAAACAAAAATTTACGAAGCATGTATATGTGTTTTGGTTAACTCAATATCCCCTTGATATCAGGATTATCAGCCCTTAGGGAATTTTCATTTTTTGGGTTAATCGCAATAATAAGCCAATTAACTGTCATATGACAGCTTTTTAACCACTACGTAGAAATTTACTTAATTATGGATATTATACCGCTACAGCACCTTTGATGTGTGGATGGAAATCATAGTTCTCCAATTCAAAATCTTCGTATTTGAATCCGAATATATCTTTTACCTCTGGATTGATTTTCAAAGTAGGTAGTTTTTTGAATTCACGAGAAAGCTGTAGTTCAGTCTGTTCCATGTGATTGGAGTACAAATGTGCATCTCCAAGCGTATGAACAAAGTCACCTAACTCTAAATCACAAACCTGTGCGACCATCATCGTCAACAAGGCGTAAGACGCTATATTGAAAGGAACGCCTAAAAACACATCAGCACTTCTTTGATACAGTTGACAACTCAATTTGCCATCCGCTACGTAAAACTGAAAGAAAGCATGACAAGGAGGCAAAGCCATATTAGCCACTTCTGCCACGTTCCAAGCGTTAACGATTAGCCTTCTAGAGTTTGGATTGGTTTTGATGTCATGAATCAATTGTGAAATCTGGTCAATCGTTTCCCCGTCTTGAGTAGGCCAGCTTCTCCACTGTACCCCATAGACAGGTCCCAACTCTCCATTTTCATCAGCCCAATCATCCCATATGGAGACCCCGTTATCCTTAAGGTATTTGATATTACTATCTCCTTTCAAGAACCACAGCAACTCATGAATGATAGACCTAAGGTGTAATTTTTTGGTTGTTACAACGGGAAACCCTTCCGACAAATCGAATCTCATCTGATGTCCAAAGACACTTTTTGTTCCTGTCCCTGTTCTATCACCCTTTTGAACACCTTCATTCAAAATTCGTTGCATCAATTCGTGGTATTGCTTCATATGACCTCTGTGGTTTCCTTTTTTTCTAACCTCAAAAATAGCATTTCTACTTGAAAACAAAGACCTCTTTTAGTCAATTATATCATCTTGATTCAAAGCATAAATATGAATTCTCGTTTGAACTCACAATTTGTGATTCAAACGAGATATTGAAAGTCTCAATAAACAAATAATCCATTATTATTGCAGCGCAATTATCACATACATGAAAGTCACCAAAAAATCATCCATCATTTCCATTGTCATTACCCTATGTGTATTGGCCCTGATGGGCACCCAAATTCTAAATCTCAAATTCAATAATGATTTAGATGCATTCTTCCCAGTGAGTGACCCAGACTTGATTTACTACCAGGAGTTTACTGAGACATTTGGAGAAGACAGTGATTTCCTTTTGATCGCCCTGGATAATAAGCAAGGTGTCTTCAAGCAAGATTTCCTTCTAAAAGCTGACTCATTCATAAGAGATATCAAAAAGTCAAAATACACGATCAAGGTTATCTCTCTGGTCAATCTCAAGAAGACAGTCAAAACACCAATGGGGTATTTGGAATATCCCTACTTACATATCAAAGACGCAAACAAACTAACGCAAGACAGCATTAATATCTACAAGGAAAGGCACATCCGGGATCAATTCTTGGCACAAAACATCAACAGCACTCGAATCGTCATCTCTCACCATAAATTAAAGGACAAAACCGAGTCTGACCAATATATTAATTTCTTAGAAACACTATTGGACACATATGATTTTGATGGCACCCATCTGGCAGGCAAACCTATTGGAGCTAGAGCTTATGTTTGGGCTGTACAGAGAGATTTTACTTTCTTTTTGATTTTCAGCGGAGCGACGATTATCATCATGTTGATCATTTTTATCAGAAGAGCCTCCATGGTCGCTGCTTCATTACTGATATCTTTTCTATCTGTATTTGCAACCATGAGTTTTATGGGGATGGTGGGCAAAGACATTGACATCTTGTCTACACTGATTCCATCCATACTCTTGGTAGTTTCAATGTCTGACATCATTCATTTGTATGCACATACCAAGGAATCCTTCTTAAATGGCTCCACACTACCTGAGGCCATCAATGATGCGGTAAAAAAAGTAGGGTTTGCCACACTACTGACCTCTCTGACCACTGCTATAGGTTTCATTACGCTGATGTCCATCCGAGTGCAGCCTATTATTGACTTAGGTATATATTCAGCTGTCGGAATTGTTTTTGCATTTATATTGACCTACCTGCTTTTTCCTCAAATTATGTTTTTGGTCAAGCCACAGTTAAACAAGCGTAAAAAGAATTGGCGGATCCAAGCCTTTCTCATGCAACTTTTCGATTGGGTGTTGAGGAAACAAAAATTCATTCTAATCAGTTTTTCAATTGCCACCATCGCTATTATAGTTGGCATCAGTCAATTGGAAATCAATGCTTATCTTATTGATGATTTACCAAAAGATCATCCCGTCAAAGAAGACTTCTTGTTTTTTGATCGTGAATATCGAGGCACCAAACCTTTCACGATGACGGTATGGACACAAGACACTACTGACAACATTTACACCAAAGACAACATACTTACCCTAGCCCAAATTCAAGACTCGGTATTGCGACATATTACAATTAGCAATGTGTCATCGCCTGTGACTATTGTCAAATCTGTCAATCAAATCTTGAGTGGAGGGTCAAAAGGAATGTATGCGCTACCTACTCTAGACAAAGATTGGAATAAGGTCTTTCGCTTTATCAAAAAAGGGAAGGTTGAAGAACGGTTCATCAAAATGACACATAACAACCTTGCCGTGATATCTGGTTTTTCGCAGGATTTAGGTTCTAAAAGAGGAATGGAAGAAAGAGCCCTATTGATGCAGGCACTAAGCACGTCTATAGATCAAAATATATACGATTATCGAATAACAGGTTCATCACAGCTTATCGAAAAAAGTCAAGAAACCCTTTCTCTCAACCTTCTAAAGGGGTTGTTTGGTGCCATTATCATTGTCAGTATCATTGCTGGTTTCATGTTCAAGTCCTGGCGTATGATGTTGATTACTTTGATTCCAAACCTATTCCCTATCATGGCCATTGCTGCGGTTATGGGATTTTTTGGAATCCCAATTAACTTAGGCACCTCTATCATCTTCGCAATTTCATTTGGCATAGTAGTGGATGACACTATTCATTTTTTAAGCAAAATGCGGGAAGAAAGGCTACAAGGACGTACGATGGTTTATGCAATCAAACGTACGATCATGGCTACTGGAGAACCGATTATAATCACTACTATTATCTTAACTTCTGGCTTCATCATTTTCTGCTTTTCTCAATTTGCAGCAACATTCAATACTGGCCTTTTTGTGAGTGTGTCTTTCATCGTAGCACTCATTGCAGACCTGACTTTGTTACCTGTACTTATATTATACTTCTTACCACGTAGAATCCTGGGTAAGCAAAAAGATTAAGAACACGACAGAAAACCCTAATTTGAGATTAAGCAAAAACTCTATTTCATGATTAACTTCTTGAAGCTACTTTACTGTTTCAAACAGTACGCAATCATGATCAAAAAACTAATTCTCTCTACCCTCATCGTTATTGGTTTTACTACAATAACAGTTGCACAACGATCTACCATTACTTCTAAATTCAGAATGTCACTCAATGGTGTGATGGGCACTGAAAGTGGTTTTGGCAAAAACGTAATAGACCCAAGTATTGGTGGAGGAATAAATCTCGGAGCGGAATATGTATTCCATCGCAATTTCAGTGGAGCAGCAAGTTATACGTACTTCTTTACAGGCTCTGATGTAGTTGAAAGCTATATTGCTTTGAATATCGACGCTAGGTATTACTTCAATTCGGAAAAAGCCGATACAAAAGCATATTTACTATTGGGTTATGCCAAAATCTGGTCAAAAGTAACAGATGTGAGTAATAGTGAAGCAGGGCTAAATCTCGGGATGGGTATTAACCATGCGCTCAATAAAGACTGGGGTGTCAATGTACAAGCCAAATACCAAACTCCAGGCGAGGGTCAATTTGTACTGAGTGCGGGCATCATCAAGAGTTTTTAATAGCTTGTTTCTAGATTTCGTATTAAAATTTACTCACCCATTCATTGCCTTTGATATAATATCGCCAAGGTAACAGCGCATCTTCTTCGGCAAAGTCCACTCCTATTCTGGTTGCATGTATGACTTCAAAATCTGATTCCATTACAGGATTTTCTAACCAAAAAATAGGGCCAGATAAAGAATCCCCAGAAAGTTGCGTATCAATCCCCATAGCCCGAGACAAGAGTCCAGGACCTTTGGTCAATTTGGACTTTTTACTAGATCGAAACTTCATCACTCCCAGTCCTTGAATAGGCTCCACGGCTCTAATCAGGACTGCATCAGCCAGTCCATTTTCATTGGTTACAACATTGAATAAATAATGAATCCCATAACATAGATAGACATACGCACAGCCGCCTTGTTGATACATCACCTCTGTACGTTTGGTTCTCTTCCCATTGTTGGCATGGCAGGCTTTATCATTGCGACCACAATAGGCTTCTACTTCTACAATCCGTCCTTTGCACATGTTATCTTCTCCATTCGTGACTAATATTTTACCAAGTATCGATTGTGTAACATCCGTAACTTTAGCACCTAAAAAAAAAGTCTTTTGGCAAGAGGTATGAGTCTTTCGGCATAACTTTATAACTACTTGACGACAATCTCGTATAGTCGCATTAGTAAACATACAATCATACAAATTATAACATGAAAAAATTCAACTTAAATGCTGTCCTAGCCTTGTCGCTTAGTTTATTACTCTCTACAGGTGCAATGGCACAAATCGATACGCCTAGACCGAGTCCAGCGGGATCAGCAAGTAGTACAATTGGCCTTACTGACATAGAGGTTTCTTACTTCCGTCCTAAGATGAAAGGTAGAAAAATATTCGGTGAAGCTGACGTTCTTTTGCCTTACGGAAAAAGATGGAGAGCTGGAGCCAACTCTGGAACTGTCATCACCTTTAGCACTGATGTAACAGTAGCTGGAACAGCCGTACCTGCAGGAGAATACTTATTGATCTTGACACCTGGCGCATCAGAATGGGAAGTGATTCTTTACTCTGACAAATCATTAGGTTCTAATGTCGATAAAGCAGAAGAAGATAAGATTACAGTTAAAGTAAACATAGCTGCTGGTAAACTTACTGAGACAGTTGAAACTTTGACTTATCAAATCGCTGACATCAGTGAGAACAGTGAAAATGCTAACATTCAAATGGCATGGGAAAACACAGTATTGAATATCCCAGTGCAAGTTTCGTTTGACGAAACGATCATGAAAGCAATTGCTGAAAACACGGTAGTAAATACAAGAAATCTATTATCAGCTGCTAACTACTATTACTCTGCTGACAAGGATTTAGACCAAGCATTGATTTGGGTCAACACTTACTTGGCAGAAGGTGAAAATGGTACTCAATTCTGGAACGTTCACTTGAAAGCACAAATATTAGCTAAGCAAGGCAACAAAAAAGAAGCTATCAAAACAGCTAAAGCATCTAAAGAATTAGCTGAAAATTTCGAAGCTGGTGATTTCGGTTACATTAAAAGAAATGATGACTTGATCGCTTCTTTGAAATAAGATTAATTAGTCTAATGTGAAAAAGAGGTTATTTGAAATAACCTCTTTTTTTATGCCTATCCGAAAAAATATCCATCAGATTGAATTGATCGTGCTATATTTAGACCAATTATGAGATCAATTCAAACGACTATACTGTTGCTATTCGTGACTATCAACTGTTTTGCACAACTGAGGGTAGACCGAGTAATACCTCCATCATTCAATGCAGCAGCCATTATCAAATATATTGACCACCCTGTAGGTGTCAAATATGGGGTTCCCAAGATCAAACTACCTATCAAAACATTGGTAAACAATGACCTTTTCGTCCCCATTAGTCTCAATTATCATACACTAGGCGTCAAAGTTGAGGAAGAAGCAACTTGGACGGGTCTTGGATGGCACCTCGAAGCAGGTGGCGTCATCACGCGTATTATCAGAGGTGAAAATGATTTTGGATTGGTAGATGATCCAATGGGCAGCAACAAAGCGTTGGGATATCCATTCGAACATATCAAACCTTGTTTGGATGACTGTGCTGAGAACGAAAACGATGCGTTTCATAGCCAAGTATGTGCCGGAGAGATTGACTCTGACCCAGACATCTTCTTTTTCAACATCATGGGTATGAAAGGAAAATTCCTTTTGACGCCAGATCATGATAAAGAGAAAAAATCCATCACCATCAATATTATTCGTCCTCGAAAAATGACTGCTACGTTTGACTTGACAGACAACTTTTGGACGATTGAAGATGCTGCTGGTTACACCTATGTGTTCAAGAATAGAGAATTGACACGTTCTATCAATAGTTTGTACGACCACAAAAAGGGAGACCTTCACACCAAATTTGATTTCCACACCAGCCTTGCCACTACTAGCTGGTACATCAGTAAGATCATCTCCCCTAGTGGAAAAGAAGCCAAATTCAAATATGATGTCGACATAGATGGTGTCTCCAAATACTTGAGCAACGGTACCTTTCAGAAAATGAACATCAATGACGAGGAAGTTTGGGATGTACACTACTCATCGTATTGCTATCCAGATAATATCGAAGCGGTGATCATTAATTCTGAAAACTTACATTCAGATGTGTACTTAAAATCAATTACCTCAGGAGATCAGGAAGTCAGATTCACCAAAAGCCAGCAAAAGGGATTGGAGTCTGACACCCCTTTTTATGGCTCAGGTACTACCGAGTATATTAAAAACACACCTTCGGGATTTAGAAGACAACAACTGGACAAAATAGAATTTCTAGTAGCGGACTCTGTTATCGCTTCTGCAGAATTTCAATATTCAAGACACAAAACCAAAAAACCTGACAACAACTTGATTCTCAATCACAGGCTAAAACTCGACAGCATGCTCATTACCAAAAGAGGTAAAGTGAGTAGAATGGGCTTTGGATATATGGAGACAACAGGTTTACCATCTAAGGAAAGCCATGCCCGAGATCTTTGGGGTTTTTACAATGGTGAAGAGACTACACACAACATCACGCCCTCGGACTACTTCAACTATAGCCAGCCAGAGAAGATGCTCCAAGAAGAAGGCAAAACATTGCACTATTCACTGGAACATATAAAAGAAGGCGTACTAGACAAGATCGACTATGGCAATGGCAAGGTTCGAACCTATGATTATGACCATCAAGAATTCCATGAAATAAGCACCGAGATATCCAGTCACTTTGAAGCTGGCATGACTGATAGTAATTTTAAAGGCCACATGAAACCATACATATTTGGAGGTCTAAGAGTAAAAGAAATCATTGAATCGTACCCAAAAGAGAAAATCTACAAAGACTACTTCTATAAAATCAATGGCAAGGAAATGGGTAAGCTTCAGATCACTCACTACAGTCATGATCATGATGGTTTTGGTCATAAGACCTCTGGCAATCACTGTATCAAATACAGCAAAGTCAGAATTAAGACAGGCAAATTATTCAACGGACATAAGTTCTAAAAATCTACTACTGAGATGAACAAAGTATTATATA
>JAOPTS010000252.1:0-3039 GCA_051531955.1 Reichenbachiella sp. | reverse complement strand
ACCAAAGGAGGATTTTGCTACAACAACTACGAAGAGTATTGCAGTACGTTTGGTAGGCTGTACACTTGGAGCGCGGCATTGGAAGGTTGCCCTACTGGATGGCACGTACCAATCGACATAGAGTGGGCAACATTAACCAAAAAACATGGTGGCATGAAAGCTGCAGGTGCGACCTTCAAAGAAGGTGGTGATAGTGGCATCAACCTACTCATGGCTGGATTTGGTGAACCAAATGGAGCCTATATCGATGTAGGTGTCAATGGTTACTACTGGAAGAAAACCAGTATGGGTTCTCGTGAACCAGGCGTCATCACCATTCACAACGGAGTAGACTACTTCACTGATGATCATATCAACGCCTCACATAGAAATAGCGTACGATGTGTCAAGAATGATTGATCCAATGAGCCCCCCTCTCTCCTCTTACTAGAGAGGACAACCAACAATAGACCTGCGGTCCGAAAGTTCATCGGATTCTGGCGAAACCACCAAGTATAATTTAATTTAGAAATCAGTCTTGGCTCGTAGACCAGGAAAAGCACCTTGCTTTTCCTGGTCTACGTTTTTTATCAAGACGTTATATGGAATTGTTTTTATAAACACCTGATCACTATATTTACCTCAACGTTACATACCATACTAATATCTATGAAGATTACGATTTTAACTTTAGTTGTTATTTCTTTTTCACTATTTGGATGCGGTAAAACGATTTTACTGAAATCTGAAACGGCTTTCAATAACAATTCAATTATACTCGATCAAAAATTAGATCAATTTCAATTTGAATTCCCATTGGAAACAGGAGCCAAAATACTTTTAAATAATACAGAGGGATACAACCCAATATTTAATAGCTCGAATACAACTGATTCTTATACTGGGTATTACTATCAAGTTTTTAATGGTAATTTATATTTTGGTTTTGGAAACGCCACAAATAAATCTGCGTCAGGAAGGTTTACATTTACATCAGACTTCAAATTAAATGCTAATAAGTGGTATAACATAAAAATCACTTTTGTCTCAACACAGGAAGCGAAACTCACAATAAATGGAATTAATCAAACTGTTAAACATTCTTCTGGAAACGCGAATGAAATAATTTATTCCGAACTAAAAGTAAATGGAAGCATTGGACATTATTCTGGTAATAACTCATATTATAATGGATCACTAAAAAAGGTGTATGTCAAAAAATAAACATAACATGAAGAAAAAAATTTTAAGCTTGTACAATTTCATAGGAGCGAAATATTTAAATCCAATCCTTAAATTAGAGCAGAAAAAAAGGCCATTTCCAATTATTAATGAAAGAGCAACGGAATATAGCTTTACGTTAAGGAATATGCAAAAACTATGTACAGGTAAAGTGCTGGATATAGGCCCAGGGAAATCATCATGGCCTCACCTGATGTCTACCTGCGGATTTAATGTAAAGGCAATTGATAAAATGGATGGGTATTGGACTAGTTATATGAATAGGCATTACAAAATATATAATGATGACATTACTCAACCTAGAATAAATGAAAAGTTCCAATTTGCCACTTGCCTTAGTGTATTGGAACATATCCCTGATCATCGTTCAGCTATAATTAACATTCACAATTTGTTGAAAAAAAATGGATACCTTATTTTGACATTTCCATATAACGAAAATGTATATGACAAAGACATCTACAAGCATCCAAATGCTGGGTATGGTCAAACAGCAAATTTTATAACACAAGTTTATTCCAGAGAAGAAATTAACAACTGGCTTTCAGGCACATCATTTGAAATAATTGATCAGGAATATTATAAAGTATTTACTGGTGAAATGTGGACTATAGGAGATAGAGTGATTCCTTGTGAGCAAGTTACCAAATCAGAATTACATCATTTAACTTGTATTTTACTTCAGAAAAAAGAGGAGTAATACGATTTACCAATCGAATAACTGCCGTGAGCAACAAAGCCTACGGTACGAGTCTCGTACACGGGGTGGTTCAATAAGTGATGGAGAAACCTAACTGTAGTGATTCAATAGAGATTGATAGCCTCGTTTTCTCAATCTGACCAAGGTAATAGTAGTCTTCAGTATGGGACTTAGGACTACTGCCCAGCCTCCCATCTCTCCACCTACTAGAGCATAGCCGTCAGGCTAAGTTTTTAAGTGCTTCATTATGTGATTGTTTGCCCTTCTTTTTTTCCAGTAGAAACATTTGTTGAGCTAAGAGAATTAGGTCTTGTAATAGGAGTATTAGTCTGTCAGGCTTTGTTATGATTTTTCGAATTAGGTAATTAATTCGATACGCGTGTTTGTAATACTTCCATTGACTCAATGTTTTATCTGGTGATTGCTCATTAATGACTTGTGTTAGATAATCGTTTATTATCATGTGAGCCAATAACCAAATCAGTCTTGCAATCAATTGACATTCAAATCTTTCAATCTTCATCTCTTTTACCTTATCAATTCTAGCCTGATATTTCCAGATTTTGAAAGTGATTTCTATTTGCCAGCGCAGCCCATAGATGCTCTTTATTTTACTGGCAGGAATCATTTCTTCAGAGGCATTAGTTATATAAGTAGTCTGCCAGGCTCTGGTTTTAAATTATTCAGAGACTTGATAACCACAACTTTTAGCTTGTTTTGATGTCTTTCCGATACGTTTTTCATAAATAGACCTATCTACTTGATAGATAACCAATCGGCAAGGGGTTTTGGCTTTTTTACCAACCAGTACTTGATATTCGAGATAAGGTAATTTGTGCCTTTTCATTTTTTTCCTACATTTCTAAAAGTTTACTTTTTCTTCGGGATTTGATGTATAATAAGCGTTAAGCTGAGGGTTCATTCGATGAAGGAAATAAGCATTTCCCTTAATTATTTGACTCATATAATTTGAAGTGGCATAACCAAGACCTCTAATGAAAAGGTCATTTTAGAAAATCTGATGAGTATTTTCCTTGGCATCCAGTTGATCGTCACGCACACCAGTGGTCAGTCTCAGGTCCATCGTATTTCCTGATAATAAACCACTATGGACTTAA
>JAOPTS010000251.1:0-16479 GCA_051531955.1 Reichenbachiella sp. | reverse complement strand
ATAATCACCTAACAAGCTTTTACCATGTTTGGCCCAGTACTTCTCTTGCTGCTCCTGCTTCTTGGCAGGCTCTACAGGAATAGACTCTTGTGACCAGATTTGTCCGTGTGGATGGGGATTTGAACACCCCATCACACTTCCTTTATTTTCGAATATTTGAATATGATTGATATAATCGTGAGCGGCCAGTTCTTCACACTGCTCTACCCACAAATCCACGACCTGTTTGATATCCTCTAATTCCATTTCAGGAATAGTCAAATCATGACGAGGTGAAAAACAAATCACTTTGCAAATACCGCGTTCACTTTTTGATTGCAAAAGCCCGTCATCCTCGCCTCCCGAAGGAATATCACTTTGCAATGCAGCAAAGTCATTGGTAAAAACAAAAGCACCTTTATAATCTGGATTAATTGCTCCACCAATTCTTTCATTACCTGAGCATAAGTAACAGCTCGGATCATGATGAGGTCGTTTCTCTTGCTCTATCTTCTCTACCTGTCCTTGCCAAGGTCGCTTTGACCTTTGTGGAGAAACTTGAACCCACTCTCCTGTCAGTATATTATACCTTCGATGAGAATGCTCTTTTGAATCAAACATTATATTTTATTTATATCTATTACCAGAATATCGAATACAATACGGCTGTAATCAAACAGATCGCAAACGCTGAAATATTAAATACAGGGCTGGTTTTAAACAAACCACCACCTATTTCTATACCTTTTGGATCATTCTGTCCTTTACCTTCTAATTGACTAATAATCATAATTACAATCATAGTCCCTACAGCTGTCAATCCCATTTGATTCATAAAAGGCATGTCCGCCATGAAATATTTTAATCCGATCGCAATTGGAATGGAAAGAACCGCTCCTCCAATCGCCGCATTGTTAGTTGTCTTTTTCCAGAACAACCCTAATAAAAACACTGCTAAAATACCTGGACTTACAATTCCTGTGTACTCTTGAATGAATTGAAACGCTTGGTCGATACCTCCTAATAATGGTGCCATCACACAAGCAATAATTAAAGCAACAGCTGCTGCAATTCTACCCGTGTTCACCAATTGCTTATCCGAAGCATCTTTTTTGATATACTGCTTATAGATATCCATGGTAAAGATGGTAGAAGTTGAATTCAACATAGAAGCCAGTGATGAAACAACTGCTGCAGTCAAGGCTGCAAATGCCACCCCTTTCAATCCTGTTGGCAATAATTGCAATAACCATGGATATGCTTTATCAGATGCTCCTGGACCAGGCAAATTCAATTGACCTGCCTCACCTAATCTTGACATTATTTCAGGATCATTGACCATTACATATGCTGCAATACCTGGAATCACTACGATGAAAGGAATAACTAATTTCAACCCTGCTGCCAATGCAATACCTTTTTGAGATTCTTCTAACGACTTAGCCGCTAAAGTTCTCTGAATAATATATTGATTGAATCCCCAATAATAAATATTGGCTACCCAAAGTCCACCCACTAATACCCATATACCAGGTAAGTTCTTGAACTCAGGATTTGATCTATCTAAAATCATATGAAAACTATCCGGTGCTGCAGCCATTATATGCTGAAATCCAGCCCAAGAACCTGCACCATCTGATACTACATTTAGTGCCAAGTATGTTGTAACCAAACCTCCTAATATTAGAAAAATCACCTGAATCACATCTGTCCATGCTACAGCTGACAAACCGCCATACAATGAATATGCAGCAGCAAATATTGCCAAGCCCATCACACCATACATCATCGGAATACCCATGATGGTCTCCAATGCCAATGAGCCCAAATAAAGAACCGAACTAAGGTTCACAAATACATATAGACCAATCCAAAAAACCGCTAAGATGGTTTTGAGCTGTGTACTAAATCTTTTTTCGACGAATTCAGGAATGGTATATAATCCCTTTTCTATGAAAATTGGCAGGAAGTATTTACCTACAATAATCAAAGTAATGGCTGCCATCCATTCGTAAGAGGCAATCGCCAATCCAAGCGCAAATCCTGATCCTGACATTCCAATAAATTGCTCTGCAGAGATATTGGCGGCAATCAATGATGCTCCGATAGCCCACCACGGCAAGGATTTTCCAGCCAAAAAGTAATCTTCGGCACTCTTCTCATGCCCCTTTTTGTCTCGTGAAACAAATAGCCCCACCCCCAATATGACGGCACAGTATGCACCGAAAATAATAAAATCTAATGTTGAAAAATTCATACTTGCTTAGTTATAGTCTTAGTCTCAATATATTCTTTTTGCCCCGTCAGATACTTTTACCAAATAATACTCTGGTGTTGTTTGGGTAGTATCCTCATATTTTGAAATAATCTCTTCTATTGTTTCTTGTACTTTGTCAGATTTCACAAGGTTCAAAGTACATCCTCCAAACCCTCCTCCCATCATCCTTGCTCCTATTATGTTGTCACTCTTATGTGCAAAGTCAACCAAGAGATCTAACTCTTTGCAACTCACTTCATAATTATTACTCAATCCATCATGTGTCTGATACATCAATTGACCCAACTCAACAATATCGCCTTTTTTCATCGCATCTACAGCCGCCATCACGCGATCTTTTTCTTGCACTACATATTCACAGCGTTTGTACACAATAGTATCCAGTTGATCCTTGAATTCTATCAGTCTATCAATCGTTACATCTCTCAATGATTTCACTTCTGCATAGACTCCCTGTATCTTAGCTACTCCTTCTTCACACTGCGCTCTCCTTACATTGTATTCAGAATCTCCAAGGTTATGCTTCACCTTAGTATTGAACAATACCAGTTCATACCCCTCAATATCCAAATCAATCAGTGTATGTTCCAATGATCTACAATCCAATAGTATGGCATGATTTTCCTGTCCCAGACAACTAGCATATTGATCCATAATTCCACATTTAACCCCTGCAAAATTATGTTCCGCCATTTGCCCTATTTGAGCTAATTCGACCAAAGTAAAACCGACTTCAAATAACTCGTTCAATGCAAAACCAAAAGAAGACTCCAATGCGGCGGAAGATGACAATCCAGCTCCCAATGGCACATTACTAGTAAAGACCATATTGAAACCCGCCAACTCAACACCTTTCTTTTTGAACCCATCCAAGACTCCTATGAAATAATTGGCCCAACCTACCTCGGTTGGTTTCAACTCCTCCTTGAGATCAAATTCATAGGTCTCATCCAAATCATGCGCCACCAATTTACACTTATCGCTACTGTTCAAAGTAATACCAACATAGGCAGCTTTGTCAATGGCTGCTGGCATCACAAACCCATCATTATAATCAGTATGCTCCCCAATAATATTGATTCTACCTGGAGATTTAGCCAACAATGGTGCTCCTTCAAAATACTGATGAAATAGCGCTGTGATCTCTTTACCTTCTTTGATATCTGTCATCTATTCTATTATTATTGAGTTAAAATTTGTTGCCACTTCCACGCAGAAGACATCATATCATCTAAACTTAACTCAGGCTTCCAGCCCAAAGTATTTTCGCTAAATGAATTGTCCGCATATATTTTCTCTATATCTCCATCTCTTCGAGGAGCAATGACATAATTGATTTTCACACCATTTACCTTCTCGAATGAGTCAATTATATTTTTTACAGAATATCCATCTCCTGAACCGAGATTGAATATCTCATAACTAGCATCTTGTTTGCCAGCTAATTGTCTTTGAACAGCTAGTACATGTGCTTTGGCCAAATCTACCACATGGATATAGTCTCTAACAGCAGTGCCATCAGGTGTATCGTAATCATTACCAAACACACTTAGCTGTTCTCTTTCGCCGGTGGCCACTTGCATCAGATAAGGCATCAGGTTGTTCGGAATTCCAACAGGGCGTTCGCCTATCAGGCCGGACTCATGAGCACCTATTGGATTGAAATACCTTAATGATATCGCACTGAATTGATCATACGCTTTAGCAGAATCAGACAATATATCTTCTCCGATTTTCTTTGTATTACCATATGGTGACTCTGCAGGTTTTAATGGCGTCTGCTCCGTCACAGGCAATTGATCCGGCTGACCATAAACCGTGCAAGAGGAAGAAAAAACAAGATTTTTGATCCCACTAATTTTCATCCGATCTATCACATTGACTAGACCAATTATATTGTTTTGGTAATACATCAAAGGCTCAGCCGTTGACTCACCTACTGATTTGGATGCTGCAAAATGAATCACTGCATCAAAGCTATTGGCCTGAAAGAATTTAGCCATTCCCTCATTGTCTTTAAGATCAAGCATAGTGAACTGTACTTCCAGACCTGTAATATCTTTAATCCTATTCTTTACTTCTTCGGTGGTATTTGAAAGATCATCTAATACATGTACCTCATATCCGCTATGTTGTAACTCCACCACTGTATGAGCGCCTATGTACCCCAAACCTCCAGTTACTAATACTCTTTCCTTTGACGACATCACAATAATTTATAATCTTCCAGATTTATAAGCGTAATAATAACGCTTTTTTATAAATGTACAAAATACGTTTATACTTTTTTTATATATTTGCACCAATGAATGACTCAACAACTCGAAGTACTATTCCACATTTGGAAACCTACAAGGACGCACAACCCATCCTCATTGCTGTAGACAATGTTATTTTTGGTTTTGATCCTTTCGAAGAAAAGCTCAAAGTACTGTTGTTCAAACGTCGGGTAGCACCAGAAGCTGGGAAATGGTCCCTAGTTGGTAGTTTCATACAACCCAACGAATCGGGAATCGAAGCTGCACAACGAATCCTAACAAAGTTCACAGGACTTGAAGACGTGTTTTTAGAGCAGTTTCATTCATATACTAAGATCAATCGTGACCCAGGAGCAAGAGTAATTTCCATTGCCTATTACAGCCTACTGCGGATCAATGAAGAGAACTCAAGAGTCACACAAGCACATGATGCAGAATGGCTAGACATTGACAACTTTCCTGAACTGGTGGTGGATCACAACAAAATAGTGGTGGATGCATTGGAGCTGCTACAAGAAAATGCAAAGAGAAGACCAATCGGGTTCAATCTTTTACCAAAAGAATTTACGCTCCCAAAACTATTGAAGCTTTATACAGAAATCTTGCAAGCGCCTATCGACGACAGGAATTTCAGAAAGAAAATCTTATCAGCAGGCTTCCTCAACAGACTAGAAAAAAAGGACAAAAGCACTTCAAAAAAAGGAGCCTTTCTCTACGAATTCAATTCAGAAAAATACTTTGAATTAATCAAGGATGGCTATACGCTTTCTTTTATATAAGATCCCTTTCTGAAATCAGACGCAGCAATCTTGAAAGATATTTCAATCGAAAAATGAAAATTATTTAATTTTCAACAAACAAGAAATCAATCTTTAGGTTTCAAGAAGAATATACTTACAACACATTTCTTGTTACGAGTGTCTCGATCTGAATAAATATTCTTTGCCAGCTTAAATGAAATTCATTTAAACCTTTTCAAGTAGTACTGCTACATAAACCTGAAGAAACACTCGACGAGCACATGGCCGTCATTGATGCAATAGAAAAATCGCTATACACCTTTATGTCAAAATGGAATTAGAAGAGGCTGTTGACGATTAATTCCAAATCGTTCACAATCATGTAAAACCATTATTGCTTGTCGTTTCCGTGCCAATCTTTCATTCACTAAGCAATAAAGGGCATAGGATGATTTGAAGGTAATCCATAATAAATTATTGCGATTGTATCATGAATGATATTGCCCCTTCATTTCCAAAAATACGGACATAAATCTGTAACTCACTTTCGCTATTCAAGAATTTAATTCATGGCACTACCTCATATAACACACTCATAATTAACTATTTAAAAAAATTAAATAGATGGTTAGTAATTTCACATTTCTAATTCAAAACAATTACTTATCAACAAAAGAAGCCTTGCGATGACCGAGTTCTCAGTACTGCATTTTAAATATTATTCAAGTTGTTCCGCTATTGAGGAACGTCGTTGAGCAAAAAAAATATGATTATTAAAGTTTTAATTAAGAAATTAGAGGACAAGACTGACTAATAAGACAAACAATATTGAAGCATGAGTCACAAAATACAAACATTATCGGGGTACTTTCACGACTATCAAAAGAGCGTACTACATCCTGAAGAGTTCTGGAGTAGAATAGCTGAATCATTTCACTGGAAAAAACAATGGGATAAAGTCTTAGAATGGGATTTTGAGAAACCCGATATAAAGTGGTTTGTTAACGGAAAACTCAATATCACTGAAAACATCCTGGATCGCCATCTGTTCACCAAAGGAAACGACCCTGCTATCATTTGGGAACCTAACGATCCTGAAGAAGACAACAGAATCATATCTTATCGAGAGTTATACGAGATGGTTGCGCAGTTTTCTCATGCGCTGACAAATCAAGGAGTTAAAAAGGGTGATCGTGTTATTATATATATGCCAATGGTACCTGAGGCAGCTGTAGCCATGCTGGCCTGTGCCAGAATAGGCGCTGTGCATTCTGTAGTATTTGCAGGATTTTCTTCTTCAGCACTTGCAGACAGGATAATAGATTGTGATGCAAAAATGGTTTTGACCTCTGACGGTAATTTTCGAGGAGCCAAGACCATACCTGTAAAAGAGGTTGTAGACGAAGCGGTTGAGAAAGCTTCTTGTGTCGAAAAAGTGATTGTTTTAAAGAGAACAGGAAGTGAAGTCGTGATCAAAGAAGGCCGTGACCTATGGTGGCACGACGTGATTGTGGGACAGCCCAAAACTCATGAGGCTGTAGAAATGGACTCAGAAGACATGTTGTTTATCCTCTATACTTCTGGATCAACTGGCCAACCAAAAGGTGTTGTACATACCGTGGGAGGATATATGGTGTATACCTATTACTCATTTGTTAATGTATTTCAATATACTTCAGGAGACACTTATTGGTGTACCGCAGATGTTGGCTGGATTACAGGACACTCATACATCGTATACGGACCGCTATTGGCAGGTGCAACTACTTTGATGTTTGAAGGTGTACCTACCTATCCACATGCAGGTAGATTCTGGGAAATAGTAGACAAGTATGAAGTCAATCAATTCTATACTGCTCCAACAGCCATTAGAGCGTTGCAAGCACATGGATTGGAACCAGTTGAACCCTACAAATTAACTTCTCTAAAGGTAATTGGATCTGTTGGAGAACCGATCAATGAAGAGGCTTGGCACTGGTACCACGATCATATCGGTAAGAATAATTGCCCGCTAGTAGATACTTGGTGGCAAACAGAAACGGGCGGTATTATGATATCCGCATTGGCAGGTATCACGCCAAACAAGCCCGCCCATGCTTCGCTTCCACTTCCAGGTATACAGCCGGTCATTGTAGACCCAGAGGGTAATGAGCTAAAAGGAAACAATGTGGAAGGTAATCTTTGTGTCAAGTTCCCATGGCCATCGATTGTCCGAACTACCTATGGTGATCATGAGAGATGTAGACAAACTTACTTTTCGACTTACAAAGGATTTTATTTCACGGGTGATGGTGCAAGACGAGATCATGATGGCTACCTGAGAATATTAGGTCGTGTAGATGATGTCATCAATGTATCTGGCCATAGAATGGGTACTGCCGAAGTTGAAAATGCCATCAACGAACATCCTAAAGTTATAGAATCTGCCGTAGTTGGTTACCCTCACGAAATCAAAGGACAAGGTATTTATGCTTATGTCATTTGTGATATGGAAGGCAGAACCGAAGAAAGTTTGATGAATGAAATCAAGGATACGGTTCGGAAAATTATCGGACCAATAGCCAAACCAGATGTAGTACAAATTGTACCTGGGTTACCAAAAACTAGGTCAGGAAAAATCATGCGTCGAATTTTAAGAAAAATTGCCAGTAAGGACATCTCCAATTTAGGAGATACTTCGACGCTACTCAACCCTGAGGTGGTAGATGCCATCATTAAGAAGACGGGGCTATAAAAGTCTTATAGAGTGAAGTGATTCTATTAGATCACTTCACTCTAATTATTGATTTACCCTGCTGGAATCCCATTATTCAGCATACTTCAAATTCTCCTTAGTGATGATCTCCAATGGCAAGTTTTTGACAAGTTCTATCTTACTTTTTAGCACAATGCTTTTATATAGAGATTCAATGGCCAATTTACCTTGGTTCATAGGCTTGGTATCTATGATATAATCTATCGATTCATTGATCAAGCATGCTCTATTTTTATCAATCAAATCATAACCAACCAACCTCAACCTGATCTGCACACGAATATCCTTGACCAAGTCCTCCATTACAAAAGACTTGGAATTTGGAATCAATATGTGAATGGCTTTATCAGATTTCAACCATTTTTCTTTCAAGTTCTCCAATGAACACCCATCACGTTCCAGGTTAACATCTATCATCTCAACATTATTATTCTTACAATACTCCTTTAGCCCTGAGATTCTGTCAACAATTGTTTTATTCAATAAATCTCGGTGACCAAATGTGATAACATAGACAACAAAATCATCTGAGTACTTTTTATCCAATAGACTCCCTGCCATCACACCACTCTGGAAAGGGTCTTGTCCTATGAAAGTTAAATTTCCAGCATTTTCAATATTCGAGTCTACAAAAACAAAAGGCACTTTGGACTCTTTTAATTTCAAAAGAGAAGGACTTTTTACATCAAAAATCAACGGCGCTATCACAATTCCATCAGGCGATGAGGCCAATACTTGCTCTATTGTTTTACTCATTGACGACTCGTCTAGATGCTCCAAAACATACTCTTCTGTGACAAACCCCATAGAGGCTAATTCTGCTGCACCTTCATGTGCACCATCTCGCAGTTTACCCCAATAAGAATTCAACATAGGTAATATTATAGCAATCTTAAAGGTTCTATTCAACCTCAAATTCCGTGCATATACATTAGATGAATAATTACCCTTCTTTGCTATACCAAGAATCTTGTCCTTCGTCTCCTGCGCTACACGGCCCCTATTGTGTAGTACTCTATCTACTGTTCCTATAGATACATTAGCCTCTTTGGCAATCTCTTTGATGGTTATTCTCTTTGCCATATGACATTGATAATGGTAATTTATTTTGGAATTCTCGTGCAATATACTACATTTGTATCACATATGTTAACGTACACGCAAACCCCACTTCTGACTCAGGAGTTTTTTTTATTTCAATTGCGTTAACGTACACATAGTAAAAATAAGACAATTGAACATGAAAGCACTCGAAGGAAAAACAGCAGTCATCACAGGTGGTGGAGGAGTATTGTGTAGTACAATGGCACAGCGACTATCCAATATAGGATATCAAGTAGCCATCTTGGATCTCAGAAAAGAAAATGCCGACAAAGTAGCCGACATGATTTCTAAAGATGGAGGAAAGGCCATAGGTGTAGAGGCCAATGTCCTGAACAAAGCCAGTCTAGAAACAGCCCGTGAAATTATAGAAAAGACGTATGGCACTTGTGACATCTTAGTCAACGGCGCAGGTGGTAATCACTCAAAAGGAACGACTTCTAAGACTCATCTAGAATTAGAAGATTTGGAAAGTGCCGAAGCGCTCACTACATTTTTTGACTTAGATCCTGAAGGCATAAAATTCGTTTTCGATTTAAACTTCATTGGCACACTTCTTCCCTGCCAAGTGTTTGCAAAAGGAATGATGGGCAAAAAAGGTTGTTCAATTCTGAATATCTCTTCAATGAATGCTTTTACACCGTTGACCAAGATACCTGCTTATAGTGGTGCCAAGGCAGCCGTTTCTAACTTCACGCAATGGTTGGCCGTTCATTTTTCTAAAGTAGACATCAGAGTCAATGCATTGGCTCCAGGATTTTTCTTGACTGATCAAAACAGAAGTTTACTTACCAATGCTGATGGTAGCCTCACCACACGTGGTAATACCATTATAGAGCATACGCCCATGGGTAAATTTGGAGAACCAGAAGACCTACTAGGCACACTGGAGTGGTTATGTGGTGATGGGGCAGCTTTCGTAACAGGTGTCACGATTCCAATCGACGGTGGATTTAGTGCTTTTAGTGGGGTTTAAAATATTGAGATGAATTTAGAACAAACGTGGAGATGGTATGGGCCAAAAGATGGCGTCAAACTATCAGATATCAAACAAACAGGTGCGACAGGTATAGTGACGGCCTTGCATCACATCCCTAACGGAGAAATCTGGACGGTCGAAGAGATTGAAAAAAGAAAAGCAGAAATCGAAGCTTCGGGGTTATCGTGGAGCGTAGTAGAAAGTGTTCCTATTCATGAAGACATAAAAAGAAGGTCTGGTGAATTCAAGCAATATATCAGCAACTACCAACAGTCGATCACCAATCTAGGACAATGTGGGATAGACACCATTTGTTATAATTTCATGCCTGTTCTCGACTGGACGAGGACTAATTTGGATTACGAATTTGGAGATGGCTCTACCGCATTACGTTTTGACTTAACAGCATTCGCAGCTTTCGAAATTCATATTCTACAGCGACCAGGTGCTACTGATCAATACAATGAGATGCAGACTTTAGCAGCTGCGCAATACTATGATGAGATGAGTCAAGAAGACAAGGACAAACTTGTCAAAAACATCATTGCTGGACTACCAGGAGCAGAAGAAGGTTATACGCTACAACAATTCCAAGCTATCCTCGACAGCTACCAGAACATTGGAACCAAAGAACTTAAAGAGAATTTATTCTCCTTCTTAGAGGCTATAATCCCTGTTGCGGAACAAGCGGGTGTACGCATGTGCATCCACCCTGATGATCCTCCATTCCCTATCCTAGGTCTACCAAGAGTGGTCAGTACTGAGCAGGACATAGTAGCTCTTTATCAAGCTGTAGATAGCCCAAACAATGGATTGACTTACTGTACAGGTTCGTTTGGCGTCAGAGAAGACAATGATTTGGTCGGTATGGTAGAAAGATTGGGACATAGAATTCACTTCATTCATCTGAGAGCAACTAAGAGAGATGCGCAAGGCAATTTCCATGAAGCAAATCACTTGGATGGGGATGTAGACATGTTTGGTGTCATGAAGGCATTGATCCATGAGCAAAACAAAAGATCATCAAACGGAAGGGCTGATCTAAGAATGCCTTTTAGACCAGATCACGGACACAAAATGCTAGATGATTTGTCTAAGAAAACCAATCCAGGGTACTCAGCGATAGGTAGATTAAGAGGTTTGGCCGAACTACGAGGTTTAGAATTAGGGATTAGAAAATCGTTAGAATCATGAAAGAATTTTTAGGAGACGATTTCTTATTGTCCAACAAGGTAGCTGAGGAGTTATACCATAACCATGCAGCGGACTTACCCATTATAGATTACCATAATCATTTGTCTCCTGAGGCAATAGCTACTAACCATCAGTTTGACAATATCACACAGGCTTGGTTATATGGCGACCATTACAAATGGAGAGCAATGCGTGCCAACGGCATAGATGAAAGGTTCATCACAGGTGATGCCACTGACAAAGAGAAATTTGAGAAATGGGCTGCTACAGTCCCATACACTTTAAGAAACCCATTGTATCATTGGACCCATTTAGAATTGAAGACATACTTTGGTATCAAAGATTTGCTTTCACCATCCACTGCCAATGAAATCTATTCGGAGACACAATCTTTGATGCAATCGGCTTCTCATTCTTGTGTGGGGTTATTACAGCAAATGAAAGTTGAAACGTTATGCACTACTGATGACCCTATTGATGATTTAGCACATCATTTGATTATCGGCAAGCAAGAAAACACGCCAAACGTATTCCCTAGTTTCAGACCCGACAGGGCTCTCAGTATGCAAAACCCTGGTAAGTACAAGGTTTATTTGACGTCATTGTCATCAGCTTCAAAAATTGAAATTAATAGTCTAGATGATTTATTAGATGCGTTACAAAACAGGGTAAACTTCTTCCATTCTGCAGGTTGTAGAGTCTCTGATCTAGGTTTTACTCAATTACCTACTCTTGACCCTAAAGCTACTGTCCATGATGTTCACTTCAAATCAATGTTAAATGGTCAAGTACTAGAAAATAAAGTACTTGAAAACCTACAAGGTTTCGTACTAACTGAATTATGTAAAATGTATCATACCAAAGGATGGGTACAGCAGTTCCACTTGGGTGCTTTGAGGAACAACAACCAAAGAGCTTTAAGAGAGTTGGGCCCTGACACGGGGTATGATTCTATTGGTGATTACAGTCAAGCAGTGAGATTATCTAAGTTTTTCAACAACCTGGACAATACAGATCAATTGGCTAAGACTGTCCTTTATAATCTCAATCCAAGAGACAATGACATGTTTGCTACTATGGTAGGCAATTTCAATGATGGCAAAACAATCGGGAAAATGCAGTTTGGTACAGGGTGGTGGTTTCTGGATCAAAAGACAGGTATGGAAAGCCAAATGAATTCACTTTCTAGTATGGGTTTATTGAGTAGGTTCATCGGTATGTTGACTGACTCTAGAAGTTTCTTATCATTCCCTAGACATGAATATTTCAGACGAATCTTATGCAACCTGATTGGCAAAGATGTCATGAATGGAGAGATTCCTCATGATATGGAATTACTTGGGAAAATGGTCGAAGATATCAGTTATTATAATGCTAAAAATTACTTTGATTTTAAGTAATTTGATCTCTTATTAAAACTTATCTTCACTTTAATTTGCCAAACACTGTTAAAAATACAATCGATTGTATTATTATTGAAGCTTGCATGATTTAACTATGACGAAAATGAACTCAAATAGGATTAATATCTTCCTGAGCTTTGCTCTTCTACTAAGTCTATTGACCATAAGTGGCTGTGGCAATAACGAATCAAAGAAGACCAAAACTCTCAAGTTGGCACATTCTCTAAACGAACAGCATCCTGTTCATAAAGGGATATTAGAAATGGCGCGTTTACTTGATCAAATATCAGAGGGACAAATGACCATGGATATATATGCCAATGGCCAATTAGGACAGGAGCGTGATTTACTTGAGTTACTTCAAATTGGTAGTTTGGACTTGACAAAAGTTTCGGCTGGTGCGTTGGAGAATTTTGTACCCGAAATCAAGGTTTTGACTTTACCCTATATCTTCCGCGATTCTGCCCATACATGGAGCGTCCTACAAGGACCTGTTGGAAAAAAGCTACTTGAAAAAGGAGAAGACTACAAACTGAGAGGACTTTGCTTTTATGATGCTGGTAGTAGAAGCTTTTATTCAAAAGAAGAACCTATCGCAACACCTGACAATCTCATAGGTAAAAAAATCCGAGTCATGAATAGTCAATCATCCTTTGATATGGTGCATGCCTTGGGAGGGTCTCCTACTCCAGTGTCTTTTGGAGAATTATACACGGCATTGCAACAAGGTGTGGTGGACGGAGCAGAGAACAATGCCCCAAGCTTTTTCACTTCGAGACATTACGAAGTATGTAAATACTACTCTATAGATGAGCACACAACGATTCCAGATGTATTGATCGTCAGCACTTATCTCTGGAATAAATTAAACAATCAAGAAAAAGAATGGCTACAAGAAGCAGCTGACAGATCACTTGAGTATCAAAAAGGAGTCTGGAAAGCATCTGTAAAGGAATCATTAGAAAAAGTAATGGCCGCTGGAGTGAAAGTAAGCTACCCCAACAAAGCCCCATTTCAGGCCAAGGTACAGGGTCTATATGATGCCTTCAAATCAAAACCTGAGCTCTACCAGCTGATACATGAAATACAACTTACCGGTTTGCAATCTAAGACTACAGCAGAATGACCATACGAAATAGAATCGATCGAGTATTAGAAATATTATTAAGCCTTCTCTTAGGCTTCATGGTATTGAATGTCCTTTGGCAAGTAGGGTCTCGATACCTACTCAATGACCCAAGTATATTTACAGATGAATTGGCCAGATACTTTTTGATTTGGCTAGGGTTACTGGGTGCAGCCTATGCAACGGGTAAGAGTATGCATGTCTCCATTGAACTCCTAGAGCGTAAGCTTAACGACCATCAAAAAGTCATACATGGTAAAATCATCAGAGTCTTTATCATGCTATTTTCAATCACCGTACTCATTGTTGGAGGTACTCGGCTAGTCATGATTTCATTCGACCTAGGGCAGACATCTTCCGCGATGCAGCTCTCTCTAGGCTATGTCTATATGGCCATCCCAATTAGTGGCATATTGATTTGCTACTATACTATTTGCGACATTTTTAATATTGACTAATGGAATACATAGAAATATATACACTAGGAATAAGCTTTTTAATTCTATTGATACTAGGCGTGCCTGTCGCGTATAGTGTTGGTATTAGTTCACTATTCACCATATTGGTCAACATAGATGCCATGCCGGCATTTACAACTATCGCACAGCGTATGGCAACTGGTCTTGACAGCTTTTCTTTACTCGCCATACCTTTTTTCATCTTAGCAGGCCAGATCATGAACCAAGGTGGTATTGCCAAAAGACTCATTGATTTTGCAAAAGCAATGGTAGGTTCATTCCCTGGTGGACTGGCCTATGTCAACATCATTGGTGCAATGTTATTTGGTGCGATATCTGGATCTGCTATGGCAGCTGTATCGGCCATCGGTGGATCACTAGGTCCTAGCATGGAAAAAGAAGGTTATGACAAAGGGTATAGTGCGGCGGTCAATATCGCTTCATCTACGACAGGTTTGATCATTCCTCCTTCCAATATTTTGATCGTCTATTCACTGGCCAGTGGTGGTGTTTCTATAGCAGCGCTATTTTTGGCTGGTTACATACCTGGTATCTTGATGGGACTCGCGTTGATGTTAGTTGCAGCAATCTATGCAAAAGTAAAAGACTATCCTCGCGGTGCGAAATCAACCATAAAAAACATACTCATTACCTTCCTACACGCATTTCCAAGCTTACTCATGCTAGTAGTTGTAATCGGCGGAATCGTGATCGGCATTTTTACAGCAACTGAGGCATCAGGTATCGCAGTATTGTACACATTTGTCCTGTCTTTGGTATACAAAGAGTTGACAATAGAAAAAGTTCAGCAAATAGCAATTAGTTCTATCGCAACCACTTCAGTAGTTACCTTATTGATTGCTTGTTCGATGAGTATGTCTTGGGTGATGGCCTATGCCAACATCCCACAATCAGTAACTAGTCTGATGTTTAGTATTTCAGACAATCCAATTATCATCTTATTGTTAATCAATGTCCTATTGTTGGTGGTTGGAATATTCATGGACATGACGCCCGCTGTTTTAATATTCACACCAATATTCTTACCTGTTACCACTGCGTTGGGTATTGACCCAGTACATTTTGGTATCATCATGATTATGAATCTTTGCATTGGTCTTTGTACACCGCCTGTAGGCTCAGTATTGTTTGTAGGGATCGGGATAGCCAATATCTCATTAGAGAAAGTTCTCAAACCATTGCTCCCTCTATTTGTGGCCATGTTAATAATATTGATGTTGGTCACCTTTGTTCCTGCAATAAGTATGTTTTTACCTTCGTTATTCGAATAGATTGAAAATTTTATTCTATATTTCTAAAATCTAACAACAACCTGTGCCCGAAACTGATATTACTATAAAACAGCACTAGTATGAGAAAAATTGCAATTATTACCCTACTACTATTTATGGCCTTGGGAACTGCCATTTCGCAACCACAAAAGGTTGGCTTATTGTTCGACCAGTTTGGAAGTTCAAGATGGCCTCAAGATGCCAAGTTTCTAGAGGCAGAATTTGCCAAATATGGCATTGAAACCAGCAGTAAAATAGCGCACTCAGATTTTGACAAACAAATGACGCAAGGTCAAGAGTTTATTGATGAAGGAGTAAGTGCTATCATTGTCATCACAGTTGACGGAAGTAGACCACATAGCTTTATTAAAAATGCCAAAGAAAAAGGCATATTAATAGTCGCTTATGATCGTCTGATAATAGACAGTCAACTTGACCTATACGTATCCTATGATGCTTTTGAAATTGGTAGAATTCAGGCTCAACGTACCATAGAAAGTGTTAAAACAGGGAATATCATGATGATAAATGGCCCTGTGACAGACATTAACGGGATAGAGTTCAGAAGAGGCCAATTGGATGTTCTTACACCAGAAGTTGAATCAGGTAACATCAAAATTGTTCACGACATAATTATGGACTCTTGGAGTGACGCCATTGCATTAATGGCCTTATATGAGACTAATCCTGATTTTTCACAAATACAAGGTATAGTTTCAGTGTTAGATTTATTTGTAGATGCAATGATCGAATACAAAGGTGAAGAGGACTTTCTTAAAAACATCTATGTTACAGGACAAGACCCAACTCCATTAGTCGTTGACAGGTTGAAAAATGATGTTCAGAATATGTCTATACTTAAGCCATTACAACCTCTGGCTCAAAAGACAGTAGAACTCACTATGGCTAAATTGAA
>JAOPTS010000250.1:0-13044 GCA_051531955.1 Reichenbachiella sp. | reverse complement strand
ATGAAATATTTCATTCTATATATTTTAGTGAGAATTGAGTTATTGATTTTAAATAATAAAGAGACATTAGAGCTAACGTGCTCCAATGCCTCCATTAATTTTTATTATTTTATTGTACCAGTACCGTCTTTGAAATTCAAATTTACTTTATGTCCAGTAGTAGAAGACACAACTGTTTGATCATCACCAGTCCCTCGGTATTCGATCATTCCTTCTAACACCATCAACTCTGCTTGCCACCAATCAACTGCGTCAGTACTTTCAAATTGATTCAAAGTCGTAGCTGTAACATGTATTCTGACTGCTTTATCATCCGCAATAAAAGCAGGAGAAGAAATCACACCGTTAACTTTATCTATAGTAAAGATTTGATTTTCATTAGCTGATTCCCATTGCGTATCATCGTTTCCAAATGCATCACCAATACCATATACTGTAGGAGTATTCACTTCTATAGTTTCAGTATCCATGTTCACTACTACCATGAAATAAGCACTTTCTGCTGGCTCTCCAACATTATCACCACCTTGAGCATAGACACCATCCGTAGCATCTCCAGTTACTCCAAAGTCACTTCCCCATTCTGCTGCTGGAGCAAATTTAAACCCTGGGTCAGCTGCACCGTTTTCAATCCAAATTATTCTCCAGAATAAATGTGGGTTAGAATGAACTGGAATCATTTGAACTCCGTTAGCTGCCCAATCCCATCCACCAATGGATCCACCAATCATATACATTGCTTCTGGCCATTCTGGAAGAGGTTCCAAATCACCAGTTCTTTCAGTTGTAGCTACTACACTTCCTCCTGGTAACCAAGAAAAAGTAATTGTATACACTCCTCTTTCAGCGATAACCATGTTAGAACCTTCATTTCCTGGTACTAGGTTATCTACAGATCCACCGTAATTAGTAAAGAACGAATAACCGTTGGCATTGTCAAAATCTACAGTAGTATCCAATCTTCTATCGATTCCCCATCTACAGTTGAATCTGATTTTCCACTCGTTTTCTTCCATATCTACACCTTCTACAGACCATGACCCACCTTCTGCAGTCACAGTACCCGTCATTTGTGTATCAGTACTCCAACCACCTGGTGTAGCTCCTCCGATAATCCCTACAGTTTCGTATTGATCATAAACAATCTCAGCAAGATCAGTATCATATGCCACAACATATAATCCTTCTGCAGCAACTGCAAAAGCAGCTCCATCAACTGTAGCAGCAACTAAACTGTAGCCAGATTCGTCACACTCTTCGTTGTGAACTTCAGTAACATCTGTAACAGCACCACCGATTGTAGAAACAATTACTTTATCTTTTACTTCAACCAAAGTGTAAGACCCAGTAGTCAAATACATAGTACCTTGCATGAATCCTACTCTAGCCATTGCACTAAAACTAGGTGCATCTACATTAGCTGCCTTTATTTGATTATCTGATATTGGATCTTCACCGTCCTTAGCTAGATAAAAACCATCTGCCAAAAGTAAACCCTCATCACCTCCATCACCTGGACCAGCTACATCATCTTCATCACATGACACCATTGCCATCACTACTATTAGTGATAACATCAATGACCATAATTTGTTTAAGTTTTTCATAACGCTTAATAGTTAAATTTAAATTTGTCTTAAATAATCTAGAACAATAAATAATTGTATTTTTCTAAGTTTTGCTTTTTAAAGTATTACTACCTTTTCTTAGACCACTACACTTAACTACTTTCTATTTATCTAAATTCTTACTTAATAACTATAAAAGAAGGAGACTCTGTTCAATAGTAATAGAAGGGAATCTCAGTCCTTTCATCTTCATTGCTTGTTCCAATTATAGAGATATATAATTAATATGCAAGGGTTTTTAAAGACATCACAAGCAACTTTTTTCCCGAAAACGGAACCGCAAACGTTTGCGGAAAAAAATATTTTTGACAACAATTAAAAAAACATGAAAAAACACCGCAAACCCCAACTCTGTTCACACAACAATTCCATAGCATTGTACTATACAAATAGGCTCTCCTTACGCATGATATATCTACCCACCCTGCAACGAAAGATTTATCCCTCTCAATGGGAATTACAGTTTTTCATTCAATTATATAATAGTACATTTATCATCGAATGAAAAGCAGCTCTATTACAATCAAAGATTTAGCTCGTGAACTAGGAATATCACCATCCACCGTATCACGTGCACTCAAAGATCACCCAGACATCAGCCCAGCAACCAAAAAACTGGTCAATGAACTAGCCAAGAAACTAGATTATGAACCTAATGCTATTGCCACCAGCCTTAGGAGTCAAAAGACCAACACTATAGGTGTCATCATACCTGAGATCGTGCACTTCTTCTTTTCTACCGTGATATCAGGTATAGAAGAGGTCGCTTATAAGAAAGGTTATACCGTTATGATCTGTCAATCCAATGAGACTTATGAAAAGGAAGTAATCGATACCAAAGCCTTGCTCGCCCATCGAGTAGATGGCTTTCTGATCTCCTATTCTAAGGACACCCTCAATTTTGATCATTTCATGGAAATTCAAAAAAAGAATATCCCCATGATATTTTTTGATAGAGTACCGCCTGCTTGTATTACCTCTAGTACGGTCACTGTTGATGATTATCATGGTGCAAGGGTTGCGGTGGACCACTTATATATAGAAGGCCGTCGTAGAATCGCGCATCTAGCCGGTCCAAAAACGCTATCAATTAGTCAAGAGAGGCTAAAAGGATATAAGGAAGGACTTAGTAATTACAATTTGGACTGTCCAGAAGGCTATATACAATACTTAGGTCGTGGAGATTATGAAGAAGGATACAAGGCAGCTGAGACCCTTATGAACATGCCTGAAATGCCTGATTCTATTTTTGCTAACAACGACATGTCAGCCTATGGTGCTATGCGTGCCATCAAAGATCGTGGGTTTAAGATTCCTGAAGATATTGCTATTATAGGATTTAGCAATTGGCAATTCTCCTCTTTGACAGACCCTCAATTAACTACTGTTGCTCAGCCCGGACTGGAAATGGGACGTGCAGCAGCTCGGAGATTAATCTATGAATTAGAATCTAAGGAGGAGGAGTTGCCGTCTTCTCATGAGGTACTCAAGACAGATTTATTGGTCAGAGAGTCTACTAGAATCAAAAAAGATTAAGATAACGCGATTATCTACGCAAACGGTTGCAATGAGCTCACGAGCTTTAAAACAGCCTTCACTTACCCGAATCAGCACCTCTAATCTATTTATTTGGTGATAGCTATTGATTTTGTGCTATCACCTACCCTACTTTTACCATGCTTTTTAAAGATTATAATTACCGTTTCTTAGATTAACACTTTCTGCTTTTGTAACCATATCATACATGATTATTAACAAAAGCGATAGCAAGACTCGAATACTGAGCACAGCTATGGGAAAGTTAAAGGAGTACGCGTTGACAGACTTTGGCCTCATAGGCAAAACAGAGTCTGAACTCATCGAAGTACAAGTGTATAGTGATTCTATCATTAGAGTCAGAATTACACGCAATTCAGATTTTGATCCTTTCGATTATGCACTAGATATGCAGCCCAAACCCAAAGCTTTTAACAAAGCGGAGACGGATGATTACATCACCATTTCAACTTCGTTGGTAACTTTGGAGATTTCTAAAGAGCCTGTCAGATTTACATTCAAGAATGCAGATGGCCGGGTGATCAATGAAGATGATACCGCTTTTGGAGTATCATGGCAAGGTGAACAGGTTACAGCCTATAAAAAATTACAAGAAAACGAGAAATTTGTCGGACTAGGAGAAAAGACTGGACCATTAAACAAAAGAGGCATGGGATTCCAAAATTGGAATACCGATCACTTTGGTTATGATGTTAACACAGACCCTATCTATTGCTCAGTACCATTTTATATTGGGCTGCATGATGAGGTTGCCTATGGCATCTATTTCAACAACTCCTATAAGACTCAATTTAATTTCGGTGCATCAAACAACAGATTCGCCAGCTTTGGTGCAGATACTGGTGACATGGATTACTTTTTCATCCATGACAGTTCTGTCGCTGGAATTGTCAGCTCTTATAGCGAACTGACAGGAAAGATGCCAATGCCACCGGTATGGTCACTAGGCTATCAACAATGTCGCTACAGTTACTACCCAGACAAGGAAGTGCTCAACACCGCACAAAACTTCAGAGACAAAGAGATCCCTGCAGATGTGATTGTATTGGACATCCATTACATGGACAAGTACAAAATATTCACTTGGGATGGAGAAAGATTCCCAGACCCTGAAAGTATGATATTGAAACTGAAAAGCTTAGGCTTTGAAGTAGTGGTCATGTGTGATCCAGGGATCAAAGTAGAAGAAGGTTATGAAACCTATGACAGTGGTGTCAGAGAGGATGTATTCTTGAAATACCCTGACGGCCAACCATATGAAGGCCAAGTATGGCCAGGATGGTGTCATTTCCCTGATTTTACTCAAGAAAAAACTAGAGTCTGGTGGCAGGAGCAATTGAAACACTACAGCGACCTTGGAATCAATGGCTACTGGAATGACATGAATGAAATTGCCACTTGGGGACAATCATTACCTGAACTCATCGAATTTGATTTTGATGGCAACAAGGGCACAACTAGAAACGGAAGAAATGTTTTTGGTATGATGATGTCCAAGAGTACTTATGAAGGAGCTAAAGAAAACCTCAACGGACAAAGACCCTTCAACTTGACAAGAGCTGGTTTTGCAGGTATACAAAAATATGCGGCAGTCTGGACAGGCGACAATGTAGCCTCTGACGAACATATGCTATTGGGCATGAGAATGCTTAACGGCATGGGACTTTCAGGAATTCCATTTGCGGGTTTTGACACAGGTGGATTCATAGGCAATGCATCAGAAGAGTTATTTGCCAGGTGGATATCGATGGCTGCATTTACCCCATTCTTTAGAGGTCATTCCAATGTCAATACAAGAGACAGTGAACCTTGGGCATATGGAGAGCATACTGAAGAAATCTCACGTAACTATATCAAACTGAGATACAAATTAATGCCATACATATACAGTACGTTTTATACTGCTGCAACTACTGGCCTGCCTATCAACCGATCATTGGTTTTAGATTATTCTAATGATGAAAAGATCTTCGATACAGCTTATGAAAATGAATTCCTTTTTGGAGACTCCATTCTTGTAGCACCTGTATCTAGTAAAAAAGAATTTGAAAAGATATACTTCCCTAAAGGGACTTGGTATGACCTATTTACAGATGTACAACATCAAGGACCGCAAGAGTCCATTGTAGAATGCCCTGTAGAAAAGTTACCTGTATTTGTAAAAGCATCGGCCATCATACCCTTTCAATCGCAGACACAAACAACATCTGAGAAACCATCTGACACTTTAGACCTTCATATTTACAAAGGTTCTGAACACAATTCATTTGTTTATTATGAAGATGATGGCAGAACTTTTGAGCATCAAAATGGCGCTTTCTACAAAAGAAAAATAACACTCAATTCTACTTGCAACAGCTTACTATTCACTAAAGTAGAAGGCGATTTCAAGTCCAATTTCAATAAAGTAAAAGTATACTTTCACGGGTTTGGAAAGTCAGACTTAAAAAACATCGAAACAGAAGCTAATGAGTTTAGGTTTATACAACCGCTCTCCAACTTTGACCCAATAGATTTTAATGTAAAAGCAAATTATTCTATCAAGAATCTTGCTACGCATACTGTTAACTTTGATAACGAAGAATTTTCCATTAATTGGTAAACAACATAACAATGACAAAACATATACTATTATACCTCAACCTGATATTTGTGGTAGCGTGTACGACACCTGCCCAAGATATCTACCAAGCATCCATTTCCTCGCCTAATCAAAACTTGAACGTTGAAGTCACTTTGACGTCAGACGGACAAGCCCAGTATGCTGTGAATTATGGAGATAAAAAGGTGGTCATACCTTCTGCATTGGGATTTGAGCTTGATAGTGCTATATCATTGAACCAAGGGTTGAAAATCATCGATACTGCTACTGCTCAGTTTGACCAGACATGGGAGCAGCCCTGGGGAGAGCAAAGAGAAATTAGAAACAACTACCAAGAACTCACCGTTAAATTTGAGAATGCTGCTGGCATTAAGTTCAACACTATATTCAGAGCATTTGATAGTGGTTTTGCTTTGAGATATGAGTTCCCACAACAAGATGGACTAACAGCGTTCAAAGTGATGGATGAGTTGACAGAGTTTAACATGAGTGACAACCACGATGCATGGTATATCCCTGCATATGCTGGTAACAGATACGAATACATCTATGACAAAAAACCTTTAGACTCTCTCGATATGGTACATACGCCATTAACGATAGAAACAACAAATGGTCTATTCCTTCATGTGCATGAAGCAGATTTGACCAACTACTCTAGTATGGTTGTCAAAAATCAAGGTGGTAATTCATTGAAATGTGATTTGGTTCCTTACAGCACGACTGATGCAACGAAGGCTTATTTAGAAGCGCCTTTCGCTACGCCTTGGAGAACCATCCAAATTGGAGAGCAGCCTGGTGACTTGATTACTAACTATATGCTATTGAATCTAAATGATGAGAATGCATTGGGCGATGTATCGTGGGTACAACCAGGAAAATACATCGGAGTATGGTGGGAAATGTTCATTAATGTAGGAACATGGCATCAAGGCGAAAAACATGCTGCCAATACTGAAAATGTAAAGAAATACATTGATTTTGCTGCAGACAACGGATTCGCGGGCGTATTGGTAGAAGGCTGGAATTATGGATGGGATGGCAATTGGATGGGTGGTGGTACCACTTTCGAATTCACTAGGCCCTACCCTGATTTTGACACGGAAGAGTTGAGTCGATACGGTGCTGAGAAAGACGTATACATCATTGGACATCATGAAACTGGTGCAGATACTGAGAACTACGATGCACAATTGGAAGATGCTTACAAATACCTTGCAGACAACGGTATGAAAACTGTCAAGACTGGCTATGTTGAAAATGGCGACACTTTACCAAACGGCAAGTATCACCATGGACAGTATTTTGTCAATCACTTCGAAAATGTGATCAAAGTAGGTGCTAAAAACAAAGTGATGATCGTCGCGCATGAGCCAATCAAAGCAACAGGTAAAAGAAGAACTTACCCGAACATGGTATCTCGTGAGGGTGCCAAAGGACAAGAGTATAACGCAATGGGAGGCAACCCAACTGATCACGTAACGGTCATACCATTTACAAGGAACCTCGCGGGACCATTTGATTATACACCTGGTGTATTTGATATCCTGTTAAAAACTAAACCAGGCGAACAAGTTGAAACAACTATAGGAAAAGAGTTGGCACTGTATACGATCATATATGCCCCAATGATGATGGCAAATGACCTACCTGAGAATTATGAAGGTCATCCAGCATTTCAATACATCAGAGATGTTGTGACGGACTGGGAAACAACCAAAGTCCTCAATGGTGAAATTGGAGAATATGTAACGATCGCTAGAAAAGAAAGAAATGGTTCAAAATGGTTCTTAGGTTCTGTGACAGACGAAAACCCAAGAGCATTGGACATCTCGTTTGACTTTTTAGATGCGGATAAAAAGTATACTGCTACGATATATTCAGATGCTGCGAATACGCATTACATAGACAATCCAACTGCCTACGAGATTAAAAAAATTGAAGTAGATAGCAACAGCACACTTCTATTAAACTTGGCAGCAGGTGGTGGAGCAGCCATTAGCATTTTTCCAGTTCTATAAAAACATGAAAAACTTTCCCTATTTACTCATTGCATTCACCATCATAGCTAGTGCATGCCAGCAGAAGGTGGAGCTGATTACTGAACCAGTAATTAGCTTCCCTGAACGTGCTGCCGCCATGACGATCTATGAAATCAACATCAGGCAAGCAACACCAGAAGGCACTATCAATGCCTTTGCCAAACATCTACCTCGACTCAAAGAATTAGGGGTAGAAATGCTTTGGGTGATGCCAGTACAGCCCATTGGAGTCAAGAACAGAAAAGGCCCTTTGGGCAGTTACTATTCTATCTCCAACTACAGTGCGGTCAATCCTGAGTTTGGTACATTGGACGATTTCAAATCATTTGTCAATCAAGCGCATGACTTGGACATGGTCGTATTGTTAGATTGGGTTCCTAATCACACTGCTTGGGATCATCCGTGGATCACAGCGCATCCTGAATACTACGCCAAAGACAGCTTGGGTGAGATCACACATGAAGCAGATTGGGCAGATATTGCACTGCTAGATCATCGCAATAGTGAAGGTGTAAGAAGTGCTATGATTGAGGAAATGAAATTTTGGATTACAGACACTGATATCGATGGATTCAGGTGTGATCATGCTGCCCATGAAATACCATTGTATTTCTGGGAAGAGGCCACAGCCATTCTTGATCCCTTGAAAGATTTATTTTGGTTGGCAGAATGGGATGAAGCTAGACTTCACCCAATGTTTGATGCTTCTTATTCATGGGAATTGCTTCACTTGACAGAGCATGTAGCCAAAGGCGAACAAAATGCCAATGACATAGATGCCTTCATCCAAAAAGATATGGCCCTCTATGGCAAGAACCCTTTCCGTATGACCATCATCACCAACCATGACGAAAACTCTTGGGCTGGCACAATCGATGAACGATATGGTGACGGAGACAAAGCTTTTGCGACATTCATCTTTACCGCCTATGGCTTCCCGATGATTTATAGCGGACAAGAAGTAGGGCTAGACAAAAGACTAAAGTTCTTTGAAAAAGATACGATCTCTTGGGAAGACCCAAATGAATACACTAAATTCTATCAACAATTGGTTAGTCTCAAAAAGGACAACTCGGCGATTCACAATGGAGGGTTTGGTGCTTCACCTACCCGCATCAATAGTGATGATAATATCTACGCTTTTGTAAGAGAGAATGAAAAGAACCAAATCATTGGCGTGATCAATATGTCAGATCAACCTCAAGAACTTACTTTAACAGATGAATCGTTAATTGGAGTATATATAGACTATTTCAAAGGAAAAGATCACAATCTTTCATCAGGCTTAAGATTACAGCCATGGGAGTATTTAATATTCGCAACCAACAAATAAACATGGATCAAATATCAATCAATTCAGTAAAACCTAAACTGTCCTTTTGGCAAATCTGGAACATGAGCTTTGGCTTCTTGGGGATTCAGTTTGGCTTTGCCTTACAGAATGCCAACGTGAGTAGGATATTTGAGACATTAGGCGCGAATAAGGACGAATTGCCTATTCTATGGTTAGCAGCCCCAGTCACTGGACTATTGGTACAACCGATCATCGGTTACTTTAGTGACCGTACTTGGCATGCCAAATGGGGACGTAGAAGACCATTTTTCGCAATAGGTGCGATACTAGCAACCATTGCGTTGTTCCTCATGCCTAACTCTACGGCTCTTTGGATGGCCGTGATTATGCTGTGGTTGATGGATGCTTCTATCAATGTATCGATGGAGCCTTTTAGAGCTTTCGTAGGTGATATGTTACCAGACGAACAGCGAACTTCTGGTTTCGCCATGCAGACCTTCTTTATAGGGGTGGGTGCAGTCATAGCTTCTATCCTACCTTGGGTATTTACCAACTGGGTTGGACTAAGCAACATACCTGGAGAATCAAGTATTTCGGAATCTGTAAAATGGTCATTTTACATTGGAGGAATTGCTTATAGTTTGGCCGTTTTCTGGACAGTATTCAACACCAAAGAATATCCACCAGAAGATATAGAAGCATTGAAGAAAGAAAATGCTGCTAAAGGAATTTATGGAGGACTCATCGAGTCCTTCACAGGCATCTTTTCTATGCCCAAAACGATGTTACAATTAGCACTCGTCCAATTCTTCTCATGGTTTGCGTTATTCGCGATGTGGATATATAGCACCTCAGCAGTGACGAGTCATATATATGGCAGTTCGGACACCAACTCGGCAGCCTATAACGATGGTGCAGATTGGGTGACCGTATGTTTTGCTGTATACAGTGGTGTATCAGCAATAGCAGCATTTTTACTTCCTATATTGGCCAAGAAAACCAATAGAAAAACTACCCATATGATCTCATTGATTATAGGAGGAATAGGATTGATCAGTATCTTTTTCATCAGCAACCCGATCTATTTATTGATCTCGATGATTGGAGTTGGGATCGCTTGGGCCAGTATACTCTCTATGCCATACGCTATGCTAAGTGGTAGTTTGCCAGCTGATAAAATGGGTTACTATATGGGTGTATTCAATTACTTCATTGTAATTCCACAAATTGTAGCAGCTGGCCTGCTAGGGTTTATCCTAAGAAATTTCTTTGACAACATATCAATCTATGCCATGATCGTTGGAGGTGTTTCCTTCATCATAGCTGGACTATTGTGTCTCAAAGTAGATGACAAAACATAACCAACCCACTGACAGTAGAAATATATAGTTTTAGTTAGATAGAGTTAAATTCAATTTTTAAAGCCCCACTTTCATGGGGCTTTTTTTTAAAACAAGCCACCTTATGAATTACCACCTCCTACCCCTCGTTGTTGCATGGACTATGTTGTTTTCATGCACTAAGCAAGATCAAGCATCCACATTTGACTCTAACAAAACTGTTCTCCTCGAAGATGGGTTCAACATGTCCTATCGGGAAATAGGAAACGCATCAGACCCCGTCATACTCCTACTCCATGGCGAACCCAGCTATTCACTCATCTATCGAAACATAGCCCCTACTCTCGCAAAAAAGGGCTACCGAGTGATTGCTCCAGATCTAATCGGTTTTGGTAATTCTGATAAACCAACAGATGCAGCCGCATACACCTATAGCAATCACACAAAGTGGTTGCAGGAGTTCATTAAAAAAACTGGGAGCACAGACATCAGACTATATGCCCATGATTGGGGTGGTATGATTGCCTTACGCATCGTGGCGCAACAACCAGATTTATTTAGTCATGTTGCTGTATCTTATGCTTACTTGTATGAGGGAACCGAAACGATCCCTGAGAGCTTCAAAGGGTTTCAAAATTATGCCGCTACCGCACCAGACTTCCTAGCAGGTAATATCATGGACTGGGGCTCAAAAAAACCAGTCGCTGACAGTATCAAAAACTTATACAACCTTCCTTATCAATCCCCAGAAGACTCATACGGAATGCGTGCCTTCCCCTCTCTTATCCCAACAGACCCAAAAGACCCAGAAGCCATTCTCAATCAACGCCTCAACCAAAAGCTATATCAGTTTGACAAACCATTTACTACTATATGGGGTAATCACTTGGATTCGATGTGGGTAGACAAAGACAAAATATTGCAACAAAAAATCCTTGGCGCACAAAACCAAAAGCATTACATATTGGACGCAGGACACTTCTTGCAAGAGGATCAACCAGCTGAACTCACCAATATATTAGTCAGCTTCTTCGCACAATAATCGTGAAGAATATTGTTCTGTCATAATATTCAAAAAAACATTATGACTGTATAAATCCGTATAACACTACTCCTAAATTAAATAAGAAGAAGGTATTTATAATGATCAAAAAAACAGCTGGATATTTAGTTTTATATTCAAGTTCTTGATAAGGAATTAATGTGAATGGAAGCGATAACAAAGCTGCCACCAATGAAGGACTTAATAGAGACATGATAAGAATAAGTGCACCCAACTCCTCAATGGATTGATAAATCGACAACCCCGTAGCGACTACAAACATACCCAATGCACTTACCAACAATTTTCTTTTAAATTCACCTAATCCAGTCCGGATTACCTCTAAATCTTCCATGGATTTCAATCCCAAATTCTCTTCTTCAATTTGTAAAATTGATTTCTCATTTAGTTTAATTCTCTTCTTTGCTTTTTCGGAGATCTCACTCATCAATTCCTTATAAAACAATTCAAGAACGCCTCCCCTTTTTTCCTTAGATGCTACATTGAGATTATTTAATAAGTGAACAACATAACCGGAATCAATATTTAATAATGTCGTACGTACCTTTAAAATCACTTCATCATCTTTCAAAACATGAATATAAGTCTCCTTTTTATCTACTAAGAAATCCCAATCACTAGCATCTGATTCAGGTCCATCTATACCCGCGTCATTTATAGACATAAAACTATACGCTTCTGAAAATGGAAGTTGGATATTCTTTCTATTAAAAGAGACACCCGATTCAGAAATCTGCATGACAGGTTTCGTTTTAACTCTATTCAATTCATAAAAAAAATAGACAATGAGTCCTAAAGCTATCAACAATAAAATGATCACCATTATTAATTGAAAAACAGGTGTTCCCATAAGATCTTCATCAGGAATAATCACGAAAAACACGATACAAAGAATTGCGAAAGCTGGACCTAATGTCTTTTTAAACAGTTTTTGAGAGCTAGGAGAAATAGTAATCTCTTTCATAATAACTGATAATTTTAAATTTGAAAAATCAACAGTTATCAAGATGTAATATCGATATCAGTAAATCAAGTATAAATTAATATTTCGTAGACCTTGTTTTTCTGACCTCTACTCTCAACATCATCCGTTCAATCCTGATTCAACCGCTCATTAAACCAACTTTTCATTTCGTCCACCCAGAGACCATATATCTTGCCTGAGAGGTGAAGTTGATCAGATGCCAGCATAGACTGAAACGCAGGTATCAATTCTTCCTCTTCATCGCAACTGCTAATCATCAGGCAGACCACTGTACAAATCAATAAAATCGGATACCACAAATCTCTAAACGTTTAAATTTTAACACAACACAACAAATACTTAAAAGGGGAAAGGGCTTAGATTACTGGCTTTAGTCACCTCAAAGACAAGCTCCTACAATAATTTTCATCGTGATTCCTAATTGACCTTTCCAGTGAAATATCTAATAGGCAATTGAAATAAATTAGGTGCTTTGGTGATTCCGTAAACCCTAAATACTTACTTTCATATAATGATAGAAGTAAAAGGCAGGA
>JAOPTS010000249.1:0-5403 GCA_051531955.1 Reichenbachiella sp. | reverse complement strand
TAGCTGATGCATTTTCTCCCAACCCGAAGTAGGCTACACTACCGTTGGAGGGGGTTATAGAGCCTGAGCGACCATCACCTCCAAACGGTGAACGGTATACTTTTACATCATCTAAAATAAACTTATCATAATGAATATTAGCCTCCTCTCCAAACCGGAGCTGAAAAGTAGTTGAATACTCTTGATCATGAGCAGCTAAACTATCACTAATGGTCAAAGCTAAAACTGAAAGCCATTCAAAACGTTCACCCCTATTATCATACCAATTGTATAATTCAATCCAATCACTCATTTGATTTCCCCTTACAAAAACTTGATTATGATCACGGTTATTAGGAAAAGATTGTGTGAAACGAAAATCCAATAAGATATTATCCAACAAAACTGTATACATACTTAAATCCATGGTTAACACTACATCATTAGATGTATAACCAAATTCATAATTCGTTCTTCCCAACTCCAAAGAATTATCCAAGGAAAGCACACAATCATTATTAGACCCATTATAACTCCATCCATTTAACCCCAATAACTCACCTTGATTAGGAGCATAAGTAGTATCAGAAATCAATTCGAAATCTTCAAAATATGGCAGCTTATCTAAATATACCGACCACTTTTCCGTAGTATCACGTATAGTATCAGCTGCTACATTTGGATCATTAGCTAACTCACTAAATACTGTAACTTTATAATTACCTACAATTGAAAAATCAAATGATGAACTGAAAGTATAAATCAAGGTATCTCCAGCATCTAATGACTTGTTAACCGTTTCATTAACTACCTGTCTACCCTGTGGACCATCTAACCAAACTGTTAGAGGAATAAACGTCTCTGTTGTAGCACCATTATTAAAATAATTTACAGTGATAGTTTCAGTTGCACTCAAACTTGCAGATGCAGTTGGTGTTTCAATTTTCAGAGCTTTAACATCATGATTAGCGTACTCATAAATATTAAGATCATCAAGATAAAACCCACGAAGATTACTAGAAGAGCCACCTACTTGTCTAAATCGAAGTTGAAAAGTTGAAGAATACTCTTGAGTATACGCCAGCAAACTATCTCTGATAGACAAGGCATGAACTGATACCCATTCATCTCCTGAAACATCATTAGCCTGCCAATCATATAACACAACCCAGTCATTTACTTCATCCCCTCGAACATATATTTTGTTATCATCAATACTTTCTGCATGCGTAACTTTAAAAAAACGAAAGTCAATCAATACATCATCAGTAACTACAGAATATTCACTTAAATCAATAGTCAAAATTGCATCATTCGAATTCATCCCTCCTTGAAACTCATCAACACGACTAAGGGCCATCAAACGGGTATCATTATTAAAAATACTACGTATTACTAGTCGACCAAACTCAGTATCCGCGCTATAACTCCATCCTTCCAAACCTAACAACGCTGTCTGATCTTCCGTATAGGTCGTATCCGCTACACTTTCAAAATCCTGATAATACGGTAAAGTGACTTGGGCTTGTAAATCAACTCCACTACAGAGTATCAAAATCAATAGTGTAATGCTTAAATTCCTTTTCATATCGCTGATATTCATTATTTAACTACTAATATTCTTTTTGATTGAATACTATCTCCTTGTTTATAAACCAAAAAGTAAACCCCTGATGGTGAATCAGACATATCCCATTTGACCAAATAATCTTTCTTCTTCTCTAACTTCAATCGTTTGCAACAGACATCATCATATCACCTTCACTTTTACCATTACTTTCCTACCAGTATAATCAATTGCACTACACCCTGTTCTTTTAAGAATCTTTCTTGAAAGCCAAATGATCAGTATAATCTCCTACTAAGGCGGACAGGTCCGACTTGGACCTTTTGCTCCTCCCTCCGTGTCATAACTTGTCCCGATATATCGGGAGACTCTACCTATTCATTTGAGAAGTTTCAAGTGATCTGAAAAACACTTAAAACAACGGGCCATCTTAAAATTCATCAAAAAACACCCCATTCCTAAAATCAAATATCATGAGCTTTTCATTGTTCATTAGTTGCTCTAGAATAAACATATGGTCATTAATGTAATCTCCATCAGAGTCTTCATCTCCCCAAAACTCAACACGACTACTACACGAGGTAATAACCGATTTATCTTTATCTCCTTTGTAATTCTCCGATATCTCCTTTGACTCCTGCAAAACGCCCTCGCTTGTATCTAGCTGAAAATGGAAGTAGTAATCATCTCCCATATTTACCAACAAATGTCTTTCATTGTAAAAGTGAACATCATCCTCTTTTCCCTTCTTAGTGTAATGAGCTTTTAGTGCTCCCTTTATCTCGTTTAGCTTGAAAGACTCATCCTTGATCAGTATAAAATACTGATAGCTAAAACCTCCCTTTCCTGGCACAGTATTAATTGACTTTCGATTAGATAATTTATTCTGTAAATAATCAATTTTTACTTTAAAAATAGAGTGAATTTTATTACGCTCTTGATAATACACCAAGCTAGGCACACAAGTGTCAAAGGGATCAAAAGCATGAATATTATCATTTCCAACTAAAAGATTGAACTCAAATACCCCCTTTACTCTCAAAGGCATATCATTTATACTCCAATAATTATTACCTGGCATGTTTTTAATATAGACTTCTCCGATATACCCCGAAATTAAATTAAATTCTGATTGATTACTTAAGTCTTCCACATCTCCTGAAGTCTTATATCGTGAAATAATATATTCTCCTAAAGGTATCAAAGAAGCTATACTGTAGTCCAAAAAAACGGCATATGAACTTGGCAAACTCTGAACCCAATCCCTAAGTAGGGAGTCCTTGTTTTTCAACCATTCACGTAAGTGCAGCTCTCTCTCTTTACGTGCTTTTCCTGTTAGTTTTTTCATTGTTTCAATAAAATAAGAACCTTACCATCTGCTCGAGTAACTGGAGTTTTTAGCAGCTTCTCTAAAGGGTCACTTGGTCCTTTATCTAAAAAGACCCAATCCATATCATCTATCTGATTATTTTTAAATAACTCAATATCCATCAAAGCTTCTTTCTCAATACCCTTAGATTTATAAACCTTCTGAGATCTATAATCTTTGACCTCAATTGCTTTTCTGGAATGTCTATTAAAAATATCATGTCTCCTATTACCCGTAATAAAAGTACCATCTGACAAAGTAACTTCATTAACCTTTTGATGATGAAATTCATATCCTCCATTTGGAACATCTATGCCATTTGCTTCTGCATAACCCTTGGTCACATCTGAACTTTTAACAGATTTTTTTATATTACCATCATAATTATTGCTCCATGGTTCAAAGTCTAATTTTCTATCACCTGCCTTATAGTTGTTCCACTTCTTTGCTTTATGTTGTGCAGTCCAAGATAAAGGGTCATCAGCAGCATCATAAATTTCATCTAACTTACTTTGAGGGATTTTGAGTTCAAGCCACTTCTCAGGATATGCTGTGTTTTTGAAAGTATTCTTGAGTTTTGTCAAATCCACTCCTTCTGCCACTATGTAATCATTCAGCTTTTGTAGGTTTTCTGGATTTTTTCTTAATCCCGCTGAGATTTCATCCCCCTCTTTAAAAAGGATTGACCATGAATCGATCAGTGAAGGGTTTTCCAAGAAAGTCATGTAAAGCCCTTCTGTACTTTTTAAATCAGTATTAAGTGCATCGACCAACTCATCTGTAAACCCTAGATCATTCACTTTATTAGTCAGGTCGGCTATCTCATCACTATATTTGATAAGAAACTCACTCCCTTCTTTAACGAATTTACCTGCTTTCTTAACACCTTTAAGTACATACTTACCGCCTGTACTGACCCACCCTGCAATTGGAACAGTAGATGCAAAGGATAAAGTAGCATTCGTAGCATCTCCCTCTACTGTATACCAAATTCCATTGATAAAATCCATAGGTTCTCCCAAAGCAGGAATTAAACCACCCATATCTAATGTGGTATGGCCTGTTTCATGGATCAATCCCATTGCAAACCAAATGGTCATCATCTCTCGAAGCTGACATGAAGTACATTCTGCTTTTGGAGGTATCCAAGAAGTCCATTGATTACCTGCCCATTGAAAATAACCATGATTACCCGAATCGTCTATATTAGAGTATAAGTAAATATTCGACGCTGTCTTTTGCAAAACCCCACCTTGACCATAATAGTTATACTTGGCAAAAACAGTATTATCGAACTCATCCAAAGAAACGTCTAACAACCATGTCCAACTATCATTAAAACAGTCTTCTAAATGTATTCTATCTTCTTCTTTCCAAAAAGGGTTAATATAATTAAGGCTCGAAATTGATGATCCTTCTCCGTTAAATTCATTGTTAGATTCAAGGCTGTAAGTATAATCAGCACTTAATATTTGTAAATGACAATCGGAATCTTCTTGACCAAGAATTATTTTATGATTTTGCCTAACTGGTGTTGTAATGGTTTTAAATTCCGCTTCTGTACCTACTTTCTTATATCCTTTGAAATAAAAAGCTTCATTTCTAAAAGCATAACTAGCTGCATAAGTTTCATTTCCAAGTTTGAAAGCTTGTAAAACACCTCTTGGAATATTTAAATCAATCTTAGTTCCATTTGCATCTTTGATAAGCCCTGTAAAACTAGGTTCGGTTGTTAAAGGTAAGATAAACGGTTGACCCGATGGAGTTACATATGTAACGTTACCATCCCCATCCGTCATATCTGAATGAATGATAATTTTCTCATCCCTCCAGTCAACAAAATAGGTCACTGCATCCAAAGCACTCTCCTCATCCTCCTGCACCCAGCCGTTCATACTTTCTGGATCGTGGACAAAATCCCACTGGTGTTTGTAGAGGGCATCTCCGTCGCTATAGTCCATCAGGTTGTCGGTCGTGCCCTCACCTGCTACGAAAGCACTGCCAGATGTACTGAAGGTGTGTCTCAGCCTGAACGCTCCGTGTCCTAACTCATGGGCGATCGTCTGCGCCGCATTTCTGCCTGTGTTACCCGTCCAGATATAACCAAACTGACGTTTGAAGGGCATGAAGCCTGATCGACCATCTCCTGTACCGGGTAGCAAGAAGAGGTAGTAGCTGTTCTTGTCAATATTGACCCCATCACTACGCTTGTAGTCTTTGTTGAAGTCTCCCATGCTCTTGGGAAAACTACTGAACACATTACTTTCTCCTTCGGTCAGGCCGGTGATCGTCTCTGCTGCCGCTTCGTATGGACTGGCGATCACCACCTCCCACTCTGCTACTGCAGGGCCATAGATGCGATTGAGTTCTTGGCTGATTGTCGTGGCATTGGGTACCGTCGCATTGTTGACTGGTACGATGACCACCTTCTCTCTGATCTTGTCATAGCTGATCACTTGGAGTTGTCCCAGTGTCAGTTCGCTTACAG
>JAOPTS010000248.1:0-7684 GCA_051531955.1 Reichenbachiella sp. | reverse complement strand
CCTTTAAAAGTTTAATTGGTATAATACCCCATTAAAAGAGCTTATTCCCCAAAATTTTGACGTAATACCTCAAAATATATCGGTAAGAGTGGCAGAATTGCAGTCAAGTGTGATTTTAATTCGGTAATGCATGAGAGAAGAATGACTCGAACACGTTTGTGATACGATTTCAAACTTCTCGACAAGTCTTTTCCCCCTCTCTCCTTCAATAGACATGGAGATTCTAAATAATTCTTTCATTCCATTTCCGAATTTCCGCTCTAGGCGTAGAATGACAACTACACCTTTTTGTTACATTACGGGTAAAACAGTGTAGCTATAAACGATATGCACATTACCCAATTGTTATGGGCAATTTCACAAAAAATCATAAAAATATGAAAATCAAAACTTTTATTGTAGACTCTTTTACGAATACCCCTTTTAAAGGAAATCCAGCTGGGGTATGCCTATTAGAAGAAACTATAAAAACTGAAATAATGCAGTCAATTGCGACTGAACTAAATTTATCAGAAACGGCTTTTTTGTTGAAAACTGAAAACAACCATTTTACAATAAGATATTTTACTCCAACAGTAGAGATTGATTTTTGTGGTCACGCCACTTTGGCGGCTTCAAAAATAATTTTAGACAAATTGAACAATGAGACCGTTGATTTTACCACTCATAAAGGATTACAATTAAACGCTAATCTTGAGGACGAATATATAAAGATGTTATTTCCATTATATGAAACAACAGAATACATTCCTAATCAAAAACTAAATGATGCTTTTGGCTTAGAAAACGACATTTCGGCAAAATTCTCCAAAGACTTGGATATGCTGATTATAGAAGTTGAAGACAAGCAAACCCTATTGGACATAAAACCAGACTATCAAAAAGTTATTGAGAGTTCTGAAACTATAAAAGAAGTTGTTATAACTTCAAAATCAGAAGACAGTGATTATGACTTTTACTCAAGATGTTTCTGCCCTTGGATTGGAATTAATGAAGACCCTGTTACAGGTGCTTCTCATTCTGTATTAGCAAAATATTGGAGTGATATTCTAAATAAAAAAGAAATGTCAGCCTTTCAAGTATCAAACCGTGGAGGATTTCTAAAACTAAATATCATTAGCGATACAGAATTGGAGGTTAGAAGTAACGCAAGGATAGTATTTGAAGGAGAAATGAATTTATAAAAAAGCATATAATATTCGATATGAGATGCATGGCGGTTTTGCTAAAAAGAATTCACTCGATGTTTTTACAAGCCCTACCGATTCTGAACTGCACCTCATGAGAATCAAAAATGTATGATCGAACGTCGACCGACCAAATTACAGATTCGGAAATATTAGTATCCGAAACTTAACTACATAATCAACGAACGCTTGATGTATAGGCGTAGTTGTTACTACCTCAAAACACAGATGAACCTATCATGAATGAGATTTCTTGGAGTGATTTTTCAAAAATAGAAATGAGAGTCGGAACAATAGTTTCTTCTAGTATTTTTAAAGAAGCTAAAAAGCCTGCATACAAATTAGTAATAGATTTTGGAGAGCATGGAAAACGTAAAACCTCAGCTCAAATAACCGAACGTTATCAAGCTGAGGAAATCTTAGGGAAACAAGTTATTGCTGTATTAAACTTCCCTCCTAAGCAAATAGCCAACATTATGAGTGAGTGTTTAATTTTAGGAGCAGTTGGGAATGCTAATGATGTGACACTTATACAGCCAGAGCGCAAAATTAAAAACGGATTGAAAATTGGATGATATGAGTCACAATTTAGATGCTATTGACTTCCTTCACCTAACTCGAACAGTAACAGACGTAGATATCTATCGTTATAAGTCAACTGAAGGGCAAAAACACCTCATAACATGGTATAGGTACGAAAGCTCATATGAGCTTTCCAAATCAATGTCAGAAACAGCACCAACTCTCCACGCTGAATCTCTAGAATACCTATAACTCATTCGTGGTTTCCATGACGGTCTAAATTTGAGCTAATGGCTAAACAGACTTTTGTGCTTGTACGTGAATCGGTTATCTTTCTACTTTAATCAAGCTGTGATGGCACATCGTACTACTCAAGCGTTATGTATAACTACAAATTGATGCAAGTATTAAATTGTAAACCAAAAAATATTAAAGCTTGTGCAGAACTATTTGTTCAAGTTTATTCCGAATCTGACTATCAAGAGAATTGGACAACTCACGAAGCATTCAAATATCTGGAGCGGTTTTACCTAATAGAACCTTCGCGATGCTTTGTTGCAGTTGAGAATGACAAAGTGGTGGGGTCAATTTTTGCATACTCTTACCCTTGGCGCTCAGAAACCTTAGTTTACATTCAGGAATTATTTGTTGACTCTAATCAGAGACAAAAAGGAATAGCAAAAACATTACTTTCAAGCACTGGATGTGGTATTCCTGCCAAGGCTTGGCTTATAGCAAATGAAAATACCGGTGCCGCCAAATTTTATGCAAAAATGGGGTTCAAAAAAAATGGGCCGTACAAATTTCAATATGGGGAAATAAACACATAACATTATATAGGAAATTCATAGTGAGGTCTGCTATTTTAAAGCTTCCCCCTCTAAGCGTAGAATGACAACTAATCCTAGGTGTAGTTTGTAACTACACCTTTCTATTTTTAAGAGTAGGAAGCAGCATTCTGTAATTGCGAATTGGATATTTACCTTGTATTGCAGCACTACATGACACATCTATGGGATCAGCCTATCAAATTAGAGATCAAGAAGCAGCTTATTTTTTCACCTTTAAAGTAGTAGGATGGGCGGATGTTTTTTCACATCAAACCTAAGGAGATATTGTAATTGACAGTTTTAAAACTCTTGCCAAGTACATAAAGAAATGCAATTGTATGCTTACGTGATCATGACCAATCATATGCTTGTTATTTTATCCAGCAAACTAGGTTACTTATCAGGCTTAGTTCATGACTTAAAAAAACACACCAGTAAGGTAATTTTGAAGGAGGTTCAAATAACAAAAAAGAGAGCAGAAAAGAATGTCTTGAGATGATATTTAAGTATCACGCCATGCACAATCAACGTGCAGGAAATATACTGTTGTGGACACATGAAAATCATGCTATCGAGATGAATAGTTCTGATATATGGGGAAAGTCGTCTCACCTATATCCATCACGATCCAGTTAGTGCGGGTTGGGTTGCTAAACCAGAGGGTTATCTATATAGTAATGCTAATATAAAGGTGTAGTTACAAACTACACCTAGACAGTTATTTACACCATGCTATAAAAGAATAGCGAATGATTGTTTTAATATAAAAAACTAGCCAGTTCCTATTGGAATTGAACCCAGTCTATTTGTACTTTTCCTTTTGTGACAATTATCGCTAAGTTTTGAACGCCTTCAGGGGATCCCAATAACTCTACTCTAGATTCATTCCAATCATTGCTTTTTGGAACTTCAATAACCGCAATCAAAGAACCTTTAGGACCTCCTGACCTTATCTCTAATTGTGCACCATCTTTTGATGACGCCAAACAATGAACTGATTTTAATCCTTTTTTAAAACTGACCCCTCTGTATTCAATCCATTCGTTGGCGCCATCCAAGATAATATGCCACCCTTTAAATGTGTCTGAGGCATCATTAAAAGCGATAGTGGCTCCATTACTCTTGACAGAATATCTATCGATTTGAACTTTGTCAGTCGCCTGACTTACCCCTACACCTCTTAGGCTGGGAGTGACTTTTCTAATACTGCCATCTGCTTCAAAGAATAGACTATCTGCCATAATAGATCGACTTTTATCAAACTGAGGAGACAGGTCATTGTGATGATAAAACAGCAACCATTGCCCCTTATATTCAATGATAGATTGATGATTAGTCCAACATTGAGTAGGTGACTCATCCATTATGACGCCTTTGACCGTAAAAGGCCCCAAAGGGTTATCTCCTATTGCATATTCCAAACGTTCTGTCTTATTTTCCACATGAGGGTAAGTCAAATAATAAATCCCTTTTCTCTTAATCATATAAGGACCTTCTTTATGTCCTTTAGAAGGTAGGTCACCTATTATTGTTGGTTCAGCGGCCAACTCCAACATATTATCCTTGAGTGGAGCACCATATATCTTACTGCTAGACCAATACAAATAGGCTTGGGTTTTCCCATTAGCATCTGTATCGATAAACACATTTGGATCTATTCCTTTTATTCCTGGAATAGGGGCTACCTGCGGTACAAACGGTCCAGCAGGATGATCAGCCACCGCTACTCCTATCGTAAAACCATCTTCACCTTTGACTGAATTACGCATTTTACTTGGGAAATAAAAATAGTATTTTCCATCGCGCTCTATACAATCAGGTGCCCACATGCTATAGCCCTCAGGATCTGCCCAGGGCACATTCTCTTGACTAACGATCATTCCATGATCAGTCCAGATGGTCAGATTGTCGGATGAAAACACATGATAGTCCTCCATACAGAACCAATTTAATCGACCCTTACCCTCTTCGGCCAAAATATCATGAGAAGGATAAATATAGACCCTATCTCCAAAGACACGGGCAGAAGGGTCTGCTGTGAATTGATCCTGAATCAAGGGATTCTGAGCAACTGCCGATTGCCACAATAGCACCATCAATAAGCACGCTATGTTTATTACTTTTTTCATCATATCAATTGTTGGTTATTAATTTTTGATATCTCAAAAGTACATTACTTTCAAATACCTCATTTGGCTATAATGACTATTTAAATAATAATCTTCTCCCATTAGGTGTAGTATGTAACTACACCTTTTTATATTAAAGATCGGAAAGCAGCATTTTGTAATTGCGTATTGGAACCTACCTCCTCCACATTTTTCGACAATACAATGAGTACTTGCTATGCCCTTCCTAGTCATTGCCAAGACCATCCGAGTGCTTGCCAAACTGCTCTAGCCTTGTCCCACACACACCTCCTCAACAAGCACTTTGTCATTTGTTTCTAAATAATACAGTCTATCTCTTGATTAGTCAGTATTTTTAAATAATTTCACATCGTAAACTTTAGGGGTGTTCTATTTATAGAACTGAGAAAAACCCTTTGAACCTGATTTGGTTAGTACCAACGAAGGGAAAAGTTGAAAGGCACATTGTGATATGTGTTTGCAACCCTTTTCATATCAATATTCTCCGTCCGTCGAGTCTATTGACATTTCAAAGTAACATTTCGCTGGCCTTTAAGCTTTACAGGATATTTAAAAATATACTGTACCATGATGACCATTAGGGTTAATGACCAAGCATTAGAGATCCAAGGCGATTTCAACATTCTACAATTACTCGATCAAATCCAATCGCCTACAGACGGTATTGCCGTGGCGATCGATGACACCATTGTGCTCAAAGAGCAATGGGCATCTCAGACCTTGACCGAAAACGACCAGGTGCTCATCATTCAAGCCACGCAGGGTGGTTAACATATCCTTTTCTCAATCACTCATTCTCTTAAAACCATTCCATTATGAAAAATAAAGACACGGCTCCCAAACAAGGTGGCATCACAAGACATCCATTCCCCCAATCCAAAAAAATCTATGTCGAGGGTAAAACCCATCCACAAATCAAAGTGGCCATGCGTGAAATTTCTTTGAGTGATACGCAAGATTCCTTGACAGGAAAGATGACACCCAACGAACCTGTGACAGTATATGATACTTCCGGCCCCTATACAGACCCCAACAAGGCGATCGATGTACACCAAGGTATCGAAAGAATCCGGGAGCAATGGATATTGGACAGAGGCGATGTACAGCAATTAGACGCTTTCTCTTCTCAGTATTGCAACGAGCGTCTCAACGACAAAAGCCTCGACCACATGCGTTTTTCGTTATTGAAAAAGCCCATGCGGGCCAAAGAAGGTCAGAACGTCACACAACTTCATTACGCCAAAAAAGGAATCATTACGCCAGAGATGGAGTACATCGCCATTCGTGAAAACCAACGAATAGACGAAATGAAGGAAATCAAAAAGCAGCACAAAGGAGAACACTTTGGCGCATCAATCCCAGACAAAATCACGCCTGAATTTGTGAGAGAAGAAGTAGCGAGAGGCCGTGCAGTCATCCCCTCCAATATCAACCATCCAGAGGCAGAGCCGATGATTCTGGGTAGAAATTTCTTGGTAAAAATCAATGCCAACATTGGGAATTCGGCGACTACCTCCTCTATCGAAGAAGAAGTAGAAAAGGCGGTGTGGGCCTGCCGTTGGGGTGCAGACAACATCATGGATTTGTCTACAGGCCAAAACATCCACGAAACCCGTGAATGGATCATCCGAAATTCACCCGTACCGATTGGTACCGTGCCGATTTACCAAGCATTAGAAAAAGTAAATGGAGTTGCTGAAGATTTGACTTGGGAGATATTTAGAGATACACTGATCGAGCAGGCAGAGCAAGGAGTGGATTACTTCACTATCCATGCCGGCGTATTGTTGCGCTACGTCCCGATGACAGCACAACGTGTGACCGGTATCGTATCACGTGGGGGTTCTATCATGGCCAAATGGTGTCTAGCACATCACAAAGAGAGTTTTCTATATACGCACTTCGAAGATATCTGTGAGATCTTGAAGAAGTATGATGTTGCCTTTTCACTCGGTGACGGCCTACGCCCTGGCTCTGTGGCAGATGCCAATGACGAAGCACAGTTTGCAGAGTTGGAGACTTTAGGTGAGTTGACACAGGTCGCGCGCAAGCATGAGGTACAGTGTTTCATAGAAGGTCCAGGTCACGTACCGATGCACATGATCAAGGAAAACATGGAGAAGCAAATCGAAGTTTGTGACGAAGCACCATTTTATACATTAGGGCCCTTGACGACTGATATTGCACCTGGTTACGACCACATTACTTCAGGTATTGGAGCGGCGATGATCGGCTGGTTTGGTTGTGCGATGTTGTGTTATGTCACACCCAAGGAACACTTGGGACTACCGAATAAAGAAGATGTGAGAGTCGGCGTGGTGACTTATAAGATAGCGGCACATGCGGCAGATTTGGCAAAAGGACATCCAGGTTCTCAGCACAGAGACAATGCCCTTAGTATGGCGCGTTTCGAATTCCGTTGGCATGACCAATTCAACTTGGGCTTGGATCCTGAGCGTGCTTTGGAATACCATGACGAGACCTTACCGGCAGATGGCGCCAAACTGGCCCACTTTTGCTCGATGTGTGGACCTAAGTTTTGTTCTATGAAAATCTCACAAGAAGTAAGAGATTTTGCGGCAGAGCATGATATTGTAGACAATGAAGTCATTCAAAAAGGAATGGATGAAAAGTCAGAGGAGTTCAAGAACAAAGGCTCTGAAGTCTACTTATAATTTCTCGATACATTTCACTTCGCTCCGCTCTGTGAAACACTCGAAATGACAAGTTGCTATCGTAAGTCTAGAAAGACAAAAAATAGTATCATGTCACTTTGAGTAAGATTCAAGACGGAATGAAGGTGATTTGATTGTCACTTTGAGTGAAAGACCGAAACGGAACAAAGTAATTTGATTGTCACTTTGAGTGAAAGACCAAAACGGAATGATAGCAATTCAATTGTCACTTTGAGTGAATTACCGAAATGGAATGAAGGAAATTTGTATCGAAAAGAAATGAACTCTAATAATATGATTGTTCTAATAGCACCAGAAAA
>JAOPTS010000247.1:0-2848 GCA_051531955.1 Reichenbachiella sp. | reverse complement strand
GTAAGCCTTCGGTAAAGTACATCTGTTTTGGTGTTTGATATCAGTTTACTTTTGTGTTATGAGAAAACTTAGCACAGAATCAGAACGCATTGAATGGATTTCGCAATGGGAATCGAGTGGGAAATCACAAGTAGATTGGTGTAAAACCCAAGAGCTATCATTACATACATTTCGTAAATGGGTAAGTAATTATCACAAAGAACAAAAATCTAAAGAAGAAACGAGCTCAAAGTTCATCCCTCTTACAGCGACCGTACAAGAAACAGCGGTTTCCTCACCTTTTGAACTGGTTTACCCCAACGGTGTACAATTACGTATTCCTGCTGATATCACTGCCAATCAGTTAAAAACGTTCATACATTTATACGATTAGCACATGTTTACACTCAGTAACGACCACCGATTTCTTCTTTACAGTGAAGCAACCGACATGCGCAAGAGTTTTGACGGTTTATCAGGCTTAGTTAAAAACCAACTTGCTACAGATCCACGAAACGGAGATGTGTTTCTATTCATCAATAAAGGCAGGGATAAAATCAAGCTTTTACATTGGAATGGTGCAGGGTATACACTCTACTACAAACGCCTTGAACGAGGCACATTTGAACTGCCTTCTTACAAACAGAAAACAGGAAGTATCAAACTAAATTATGCTCGTTTAGTTATGATACTTGACGGGCTTTCAATCAAGAATGTTATAGAACGAAAACGCTATTAAAAGATGTGTTTCATTATGTTTTAAGCCACTTTATTGTCTGATATTTGAACTGTGGAAACAAGGTCAGATACGGTCACTATAACCAAGGGAGAATACGATAAAATGAAAGCTGATTTAGTTTCGTTTAAGTATCAGCTTGACGAACTTAAACGACTTGTTTTCGGCTCTCGTAGCGAACGATTTCTTTTCAATGAAGATCAAACCCAACTTCCTTTATTTGGCGCACCAGAAGAAACAATAAAAACAGAAGAAGAGATTCAATCGATAAGCTATGAGCGCAAACAAAAAGCAAAGGAAAAACAACATCCTATAAGAACTTTACTTCCTGCACATTTACCGAGAGAAGAAGAAGTCATTGAGCCTGAGCAACTCGAAGACGGGATGAAAAAGATTGGGGAAGAAGTAACTGAACTTCTTGAACACATTCCAGGGAAGCTTTATGTACGTAGAATTGTTCGACCAAAATACGCAAGTAAGAATAATGATTGTGTGAAAATTGCAGAACTTCCTTCCTTACCTATTCCAAAAGGAAATGCTGGGGCAGGATTATTAGCATATCTTCAAGTAAGTAAATTTGTTGATCATCTTCCGTTTTACCGTCAGGTACAAATGTTTAAAAGAGACGATGTAAACTTAGCCGAATCAACAATCAATGGATGGTTTAAAGCTAGCTGTAAGCTTTTAGAGCCGCTGTATGATACTTTACTTGAGCAAATCAAAAAGCAAAATTATCTTCAAGCAGATGAATCTCCTATTGCTGTACAAAGCAGTCAAAAGCCAGGAGCTACCCATACAGGATATCATTGGGTTTATCATGCGCCCCTCATAAAGCTTGCTGTTTTTGACTATCAGCCTTCAAGGTCAGGGAAAAGTCCACGAGAATTTCTAAAACACTTTAGTGGTTATTTACAAACGGACGGATATGCAGCTTATAATGAGTTAGGCAAGAGGGAGGACATTACCCTATTGGCTTGTTTGGCTCATGCAAGAAGGTATTTTGATAAAGCATTGGATAACGACAAAGCTAGTGCTGAGTATGCGCTTAAAGCGATTCAGTCCCTTTATGCTATCGAAAGAGAGTTAAAAGATCAAGAAGCAAGCAAACAAGAAATTGAAGCTACTCGAAAAGAAGATTCTCTTCCTATTTTAGACAACTTGAAAAAATGGCTTGATCAACAGCAATTAGCAAGCACTCCCAAAAGCCCTATTGGTAAAGCTGTAAACTACACTTTAGGTTTATGGAGCAGATTGACCAGATATGTAGAGAATGGTGATTTACTTATCGATAATAACAGCATTGAGAACCTGATTAGACCACTAGCTTTGGGTAGAAAAAACTATTTGTTTGCAGGGTCGCATGATGCAGCCCAGTGTGCAGCTATGATGTACTCCTTTTTTGCTACATGTAAACTCAATGAGGTAAACCCACATACTTGGTTAAAATCTGTACTCCATCAAATATCGGAGACAGCTGTGAACAACCTCGACCACCTTTTGCCTCACAAGTGGTCAAACGACCAATAATCAATGTTTATCAATACGGAAAGATGTACTTTACCGAAGGCTTACCTCTACCCAGAGCACCTTCTACGTTCTTTTATAAACTTGAACGACCGTTCGATGCTAAATATAATTAAGTGGTATAAACGTATGGAACTGTTTTATTCTATCTCTTAATATTAACTTCTTTATTACAGCAGCCAAGCTACTACCCAGAACAAAAAAAACCAAACGGGACGCATTGAACCAGTTTCTTGTTTTTAATTAACATTTCTACTTGAACCATTAGGGTTTTTAGAGCCTTCAAATAACCACTGAATGAGTTATGGAAAGAAGGAAGATATTGCTCTATTATTTTTTTCAACAAGCCACATATTATAAATGAAAGCCCTCGAATCAGAGAGCTATTCTTACTTTCAAATAAAAGTTGCATTAGCTGTAGAGTAATATCTAATCATCATGATGAAAAACCCCTCTTCAAAAGATTAACTCTTGAAGAGGCTTTTGTTTTAATTATCGACTTCTCTACCTCACAATGGTCACACTACCCTCAACGACTTTCTCATCAGTGAAGCCTTCTAACGTACCTCTGTAGCGTAAGACATAAGGGTAAACTCCTGATTGAACATC
>JAOPTS010000246.1:0-1618 GCA_051531955.1 Reichenbachiella sp. | reverse complement strand
ATATCACCTTAATAAAAATAGAAATGAACAATATTTTCTGGTGCGTTTTGAGTCTCAGCATAACACTTAATTTTGCATCCTTTTCTCAGGAGATTTTTGATGTTGATTTACTCAATGAGAAATCAACACAAATGAGAGATGTTAACCTTGATTCTGTATTTATTTATGCGAATCAAGCATTTGAGATAAGCCAAAAAATCAATTACACCAATGGTGAGGTAAATGCTCTTACTAATATTTGTTTTTCATGCTATGCAAAAGGTGATTATACAACAGCACTGGAAAACTGCCAAAAAGCAATTAGCATTCATACTAAGTCAAAAAGCATAGCTGACATTAGTAACACTTATTTATTTTTAGGGTTGATTCATGTGGCTCAAAAGAACTATGACCAGGGAATTAATCAGTTTATAAAACTTATAGAAGTGGCTAGTAATCTAAATAACGATTACCTGTTATCAGATGCTTTCAGTAATATGGCATTGGCTTATATGAGTCTAGGTAATTTTGATAAAGCGAAGCAATACTATCAGTTATCTACAGAGGTTCATAAAAACATAATTCATCCCCATGGAGAGGTGTATGTTACTTTGAACATGGGACAGATTCATTTTGATCAGCAGAGTTATGATTCCGCCGTCTATTATCTCAAGGAGTCTGGTGAAATAGCTGTTGCTATCAATAACCCAAGAGTTCAGTTTTATGCTTACAGCTTATTGGGACAAACACCAACCATTCCTAGCACAGAAGCTCAGTATTATCTAGACAGCGCCTTGTCAATAGCGCAATCAATCGGATGGGATACTGAAATATTAAATACGAGAACCTTCCTAACTAGACTCCACATGCAGGAGAACAATATCGACCCTGCCCTAACGCATGCATTGGAAGCATTAGACTATTCCCTCAAATTAAAAGACTATAAAAAAACTCAAGAAATATACCAGGTGCTTGTTCGAATCTACACAATCAAAGAAGACATTTCAACCGCTCATATATATATATCAGATTATGGGATTTTAACAGACAGCCTCAATAATAGCAAAAAAGGAAAGCTTATTACCTCTATACTCGGCGTTGATGAATTACTCGCCGAAGAAAGAGAGTATGATAAAATGAAAATTAGTTTAGAGGCTGCTCAACTCAGAATAACTCAAAAAAACACCATCATCTTTGCTTCTATTTTAGGGTTTATATTGGTACTTGCTATTTTTCTTGTCAGTTCTAGAGTATATAGAGTCAAACTAAAAAATGCAGCGAAGTTGAACCTATTAAACGAAAAATTGGATGCCTCGATTAAAGAAAAAGACCTCTTACTAGGCATGATTGTTCACGATCTAAGATCTCCTCTCAATAAGGTATACGGTTTGACAGAAGTACTAAAACTCTCTGAAGGAAACATAGAGAATGCCGAGACCATTAACATGATTCAAACCATCATAAATAACAGCAAATCATTGACGGATGAGCTCTTAGAAATAAACCAACTGGATGCCAAATCAAAATCAATAAAAGACGAAGAGATCCATATCAAAACTTTCATACAAGACATTGTTTTTCATTTTAGTACGAAGGCTAAAGAAAAAAACATCCAGATGAAAACAGATTTCTCTTTAAG
>JAOPTS010000245.1:0-12924 GCA_051531955.1 Reichenbachiella sp. | reverse complement strand
ACTATATGGGATCGGTCGAATCGTCACTCATGCAAATAGTCGTGGCAAAGGTGTTGGCAGGCAATTGATCCGAAAAGCAATCGAGGACATCCAGCAAATCAAAGGCATCTCAAGTATACTGATACATGGACAGTCACATCTGGAAGCCTATTACAACACCTTTGGATTCAAGGTATGCTCTGAAGAATACCTGGAAGATGACATCCCACATTATGATATGATCATAGAGTTTTAGCAAATCACAGGGCCTCAGATAAAATAATAATTCACGGCTTGTCCTCAACATCTACCGTTCTTCACATATTAGTCGGAATCATCAGACGTTCTATTTAGACTTGAGTATAATACTCATTCCTATTGCTTTCTATTATGAAAAAGTTCTTCGCTTTCGCTCTCCTGTCCTTCTTTGTAAGCCAATTATTAGCCCAAGACCAAGCATGGCAGGGCAAGTTTGAGCCAATTGATAATCTAATCACTGCCCCCAATACTTACCGAACAGCGAGTGGAGCACCTGGCAAAGATTATTGGCAGCAACGTGCAGATTACAAAATCAAGGCCACACTAGATGAGTCTAGTAATACCATGATTGGCGAAGAGACGATCACTTACTATAACAACTCTCCTGATGATTTGTCCTACCTATGGGTACAGTTGGAGCAAAACGTAAACAAGAAAGAAAATGAAGATTTTGGAAACATCTTTAGCATCAAGGATTCGATCACTTCCTTGCACATGCAATACTTGACCCGCACCATTGATTTCCCAGCAGGTTATACCATCAAATCCGTCAAGGACGCCTCCGGCAAAGAGATGAAAGCTTTGGTCAACAACACCATGATGAAAGTAGTACTCAAGGAGCCTTTAAAATCTGGCTCAAGTATGAACTTCTCCGTAGCATGGTCTTATGCCATCACAGATCGCAGTATGTTTCTTTTGTCGAGAGAAGGGTATGAATATTTCCCTGAAGACGATAACACGGTTTACCTAATCGCACATTGGTTTCCTCGTATGGCAGTCTATAATGATACCGAAGGATGGCAAAACAAGCAATTCCAAAAACTAGGGGAGTTTGCCTTGGAGTTTGGAGATTACGAAGTTGCCATCACCGTCCCTGCTGATCATGTGGTCGCTTCTACGGGCGAGCTGCAAAACAGCAAAGAAATCCTGTCTGAGACACAGAGAGAAAGAATGGCACAAGCCAGAAAGTCATTTGACCAACCAGTGATGATCATCACGCCAGATGAGGCCAAAACCAATGAAATAGAAAAGTCTACCTCCACTAAGACTTGGGAATTCAAGGCCGAAAATGTAAGAGACTTTGCCTTTGCAAGTTCAAGAAAATTTATCTGGGATGCACAAGCTGTGCAGTTTTCGGATCATGTCACTATGGCCATGTCCTATTACCCAAAAGAAGGCCTGCCGACATGGACGGAAGAATCTACCAAAGCGGTGATCTCAGCACTAGAAGTATATTCCGAATCAACATTCGAATACCCATATCCAGTAGCCATCTCTGTCAATACTTCTAACATTGGGATGGAATTTCCCATGATCAGTTTCAACGGTGGCAGGCCAAAAGATGGCCAAATGACATCCGCTGCTAAAAAAAGTATGATCCGAACGATTGTACATGAAGTAGGGCACAATTGGTTCCCAATGATTGTCAGCTCTGACGAGAGACAATGGATGTGGATGGACGAAGGGTTGAATACCTATCTAGACCAAAAGACCATGGCCTTGAGATATCCACAATTTGAGAGCTTTACCCCTAAGGATATCGTACCTTATATGAGTGGTGACAAAAATGTCATGAGACCCATCATGGTATCCTCTGACAATGAATCTTTATTTAGCATTGGTTCCAACTTCTATAATAAGCCAACTGTAGGCTTTCAAATCCTAAGAAACTCAGTCATAGGACCAGAACTATTCGATGAAGCTTTTAGAGAATACGCCAACAGATGGAAATACAAACACCCCAACCCAGCCGATTTGTTCAGAACATTGGAGGATGCTACAGCGACGGACCTAGATTGGTTCTATAGAGGGTGGTTCTTCTCCACTGATCATACAGACATGGAGCTGAGCAATGTCAAATGGTACACGGTCAAAGAAGAGGAAGTCAACATTGAAGGCAAGAACAAAAAGGTGAAATCAAAAATTAGTGGAGAAAAAAGTCTAGAAGAGGGCAAAGACTTTGGTGAGGGACCGCAAGACATCACGATGTTGCAAACACCTGGAGCCTATTATGGTGGCTTTACTTCCAGAATCAATGAAGAAGAGATGCAGGCAAAACTAAAAGGGAAAAACATCTATGTCTTGTCATTCAAAAATATCGGTGGGTTGGTCATGCCGCTGACTATAGAGTGGAAGTATGTGGATGGTACTTCCGAAATCGAGAGAATACCTGTAGAGATTTGGAGATTGAACGAATACGAAACAACCAAAACGTTCGTCAAGGCCAAAGAAGTTGAGTCCATCCATCTCGACCCCAACTTGGAATATGCGGATATCGACATGAGCAACAACAGCTTTCCTCAGCTAGAAGAAAAATCAACTTTTGAGGAGTTAAAAGAGTAGCAGGTTTCTAACTAAATCAAGAAGAGTGCTTTTTTTAAACAAAAGACTCAAGATTTTTTGTCCAGATTCTAAAACTTGAATGAAGGTTCGTTAACAACGTGATTGCAAAGGAGTAGACCGAATTAATCTTACTTTTTCACCCACGTCATCGTGAGGAGAGACGGAGGAAGCTGAATGGCTCGTTTAGCCTCTTCGGTGTAACACATGGCAACCCCTCATATACCTTAGTATGATTGGGTGATATGGTTTTGGATTAGAAAATTTTACAGACCACCTCGCAGGTACTTGGATGGCAATTACACTTATTACTTCAGCCAATACTATAATTACTTTATACAATACTTTTATGCCCTTAGAGAGTACAATAATACTCTTAGCCAATACTTTTATTATCTAGGGAAATACACTAATGCTCTTAGCAAATACAAGGTTACTCTTGGGAAATACATTTATTATCTAGGGCAGGACAAAGATGTTCTTAGCAAATACTTTTATTCATTAGCTGAATACATTTATGTCCTTGGGCAGGACACTTATACTCTCGGCCAATACTTTTATTGTCTAAGCAAATACAACGTTCCTCTTGGCAAATACATTTATTATCTAGGGCAGGACAAAGATGTTCTTTGCAAATACTTTTATTCAATAGCTGAATACATTTATGTCCTTGAGCAGGACACTTATACTCTCGGCCAATACTTTTATTGTCTAAGCAAATACAACGTTCCTCTTGGCAAATACATTTATTATCTAGTGAAATACATTAATGCTCTTGGTAAATACTTTAATTATCTAGGGCAGGACAAAAATGTTCTTGGCAATTACTTTTATTACTTGGTTCCATACTTTTATGTCCTTGGCCAGTACTTGGATGGCCTTAGTCAACAAATGAGGATATTAAAATGGCGTTTACTATTACGTAATCAGTAAGAAAGTTCCTCATATTCTCGTCATTATACAGTGTGACGGAGGAGTAACGTGACTCTCCCTAATAGACGGAAGGAGGATGTGGTGACGGTAAACGCCAACAGCATGGCACATCCTTACTTCGTTGGGTGCAATGTCGGCTCTAAGAAGAACGCTGTCCCGTACTTGTATTTATTAAAAAAATGCTGTCGGGATAACAAATTGGCACACTCCTTGTTAAAGCTGCCATCAGAAATTGTATGGCTAACATTCAGAAATATTAATCGATAGAATCATGAATTTTATCGAAATCCGTTTGTTGGATACCTACATGAGTATAACTTTGAACAGTAAATTTTAAATCAACAAAAATATGAAACTAAAAAAATACTTAAACTATTCGTTGTTAGCCTTGGCTGCAACTTTTGTATTCGCAAGTTGTGATGACTTGGAAGATATTATTCCTGATGAGGATGTTGATCCAAAGGAATATACTGTAAGTTTTGACCTTACTGATAGCGAGAATGGCAATGCTACTGTAATTGCTTCGCAAGTTGATTCAACAGAGTTTACTGCATTTGTGAAATTCACCACAACAGGTGATAAAATGAAGAGAGTCTATATGACCTTGAACAACAATGGTGCAGGAGATGAGATATATGAATTGGAAAGTAACGATGTAGATAAAAAGGGAGATGGTTCTATTGACCTCACTAGTGCTCAAGAAGAAACATTCACTTTTATTCTACCATTCCCACTTCTATCAAGCGGTACTGGTACTTATGAATATAAGATATGGTCGACAACTGGTAAAGGTGACTATAGAGATATGGACAAAAACTTTTCAGTTGGTATCGGAACAATAGTTGTGGATTATGAATCTGCAAACCCTGACACTGAAGTTAGAGAATTTGAAACTACAATATTTGCAGCGCCATTAGCTGACGGCACTTCTCAAACTTTTGCTTCTACATTAGATGGAACAGTTTATAAAATTGTACCAGAAGGTGATTTGACAGATGAAGAAATACAGGAGTACGTATCATTTTGGGATTTCGGGTACTATTATGGGTTTACTGGTAAGGCATCATTTGCATCTACTTTTGATTACCCTACAAGTATTGTTGATGTAGTTACACTTGCTGGTTTAACTGATAACTCAGAATTAAATCATGCTTATTTCATGCTTTCGAATACAACTGTTACAGAATTTGATGCTATCACTAATTCAAGTGAATTAGACTTTATTTCTGCTTCTTCGGAAGAAGATATTAATGGGTTAGTCGTTGATAATATTGTTGAATTTGTTGACAACTATGGTAAGAAGGGCTTGATAAAAGTTGTAAGACTTGTTGAAGGAGATGGTAGTAATGGTCAAATTACAATTGACATCAAAGTACAACCTTAATCTAAGGTCGAACTATAACATTGAAAGCCCTATCAGTCTACTGATAGGGCTTTTTTATTGAGATATGTTCTGTATCTCGTCAAAGCGTTCGGTATCATCTGTACCAAATCGTATTCACTCATTTGAGCCAAACGACCTGGGTTCATGCCCATATGCGAGATGAAATCTCGGTAGTGATATTCATCAAGCGACTCTCCAATCAATTCTAATACTTCGTCCAGTAGGTCTTTGGCCTCATCATATTCGGTATATTCCTTCTTCCTGACGACAGTTTCTTCATAGTTTCTTTTTTGCTCCTTGTACTTCTTACTAGTAGCCCGGTAGATTGCTTCGGCAGGACTAAAAATCGAACCTGCTACTCCTAGATGATAATCATCCGCATTGGTTTGTCGTTGAGTCTGGCTGACACCAGGGATATTCATTTTCTGTCTAGCGGGGTTTTTAATGATGGTATTGGCTTGGTAATACTCTTGGACACGTACTTCGTTGAGCACAATAGAAGTTTTCTTCAATACGATGGTCAACCGAGCATCTAGTTGCGTGCTGTCCATGACCAAGGTAGCACTGTTATACCCCAGAGAAGATATTGTCAGTGTATCACCAGATAGTATTTGGAGATGAAAAACGCCATCTATATCTGCATAAGTTCCTTTATGGGATTGTGTGTAGACATGTGCATAAGGTAGCACGATCAGGTTGTTGCTGTCTAATATTTGGCCATGCACTGTTAATTTCTGCCCATAAGAATACAGGGAGAGGAGAATAATGAAAAAGATGAGGGCCGTACGTATTTGCATGTAGCATCCTAATGCAATACGGGTACCGAGAGACGTCTAATGCTTCAAAAACTGACGCACTTTGCTTTTAAGGTTTTCTTTTTCTTTTCTAATCACTAAATTTTTATGCACCACAGGGTACATTTCCATCACAGCCCCCATGCCGTACCCCAACTTGACTGCAATCTGATTACAATAGTCAATTTCGGCATTGAAGATTTCGTCATCTACTTTCATTAGTTGGATGACACTGTAGAGGAACTCAAATTTTTCGTCCTCAGATAAATCAGCCAGAGACCCCAACTGCCCAGGGTTGTCTATGATCGCTTGAATTTCTTCATCCTCTAATTTGTGTGCCCTACCCACACGAAAGATGAGATTCAATTCACTTTCGTCAATTGAATCATCAGTCTTTGCTAGTTGTGCCAGTGCGGTGAGTTGCTTACGTACCATCATGGCTTAAAACAATTTTTTAAGTTTATTAGCAGCATCTTTTTTGGCTTTATCTGCAGCAGATTTGGCTTGCGCTTCAGCTTCTTTCTTCAGCTTTTCTTCAGCTATTTTTTGTTGCTTGGCCAGTTCTTCTTTGGCCTTCCGCTCTGCGATTTTCTTTTGTTTGGCCAATTCTGCTCTAGCCTTTTCCTCGGCTATCTTCTTTTGCTTATCAAATTCTTTTTTAGCAAGATCTTTGACCGCTTCTTTAGGTGATTGACCAGCTGTATTTTCTGTCCCCAAGATTTTGATTTTTGGTTTCTCATAGCTACCTGTCAGGTTGAGTTTCAAAATCATAGTTTCACCCACTACTTGATTGTCTCCAATATAATCTGACAATAGGCTATTGACTGCTTTTCCCGCTTCACCTGTATCGACAGGCGTGTCTAGAAAGTAATCCAAAGATCCGTCCATTCCATTGGAACCAAATATGGTTACTTTTTGATCATTGTAGTCTATTTCAAAAGGTTCTACAAAAAGTCGACCGTTCTTAATCTCTGCTTTTATTTTGAGATCTTTCATCGTTAACTCTGACTTTTTAACGGAGGCAACAGAAGCCAACTGTTTCATAATGTCCTCTCCATTGAAAGCCGCATCCTTTAAACCGATGATACCCGAACCAGTCATAACATCATAAATGGGCATCATGTCATTACCCATGATTCCTTGGACTTTGAAGTCTGTTGAAAACAGTCCCGTCATATTTTTGGCCGCTGGTGCTATAGTTTGTACAGAATTAAATGTTTCATATGACTTTGGAATAGACAAGTCTTTGATCAAGAATTGAAAATCAAAATCTGGTTGCTCTGGAACAGAATTATAAGCACCATTCATAACGAATTCGCCACCTAGCATATTGAAATCTACATTCTCCAATGTAGCAATGCCATCTTTGACCACAATGATTCCGTCTAGGTCAGTGATGTCGTAATCTTCATAGAGCAGTTTATTAATTTTAGAATCCAGTCTAAAATCAATGTTGGTAGGTACTCTTACGATTTCCATTTCTTCTTCAACTGCAACCGTTGTATCTACTGCTACTACATCCTCCTCCGTCATCCATTCGTTGACATCAAAACTATTAGAGTTGAATGTCAAAGCTCCTTTTAGCACTTCAGTCTCACTCAAGGCATACCCAATGAAGTTGGAAAGGTTACCCGTCATTTGCATATCGCTGTTACCCAGCGTGGCATCAAATTTCTCTAACGAAATATTCATCGGTGAAAAACTCATCTTACTACTGTTGATACCAAACCCTTGTGGCAAGTCCGCGTCTGCATAATAGAAATCTGAAATCTCTAGCGTTCCTTCCGCTGGGATTTCGTCATATCGTTCTTCATCAACCAGTTTCATGTTACCAGAGGTGTTCATATCCATGGCGATGAGTCCTTTCAATTCCATCCCTTCCATAGGAACGATTTTCAATAATTTTTCCAAATCAATTGCGCCCTTCATACCAAACTTCCAAGTATAATTTTGAAGGTTGCCAAAGAACAAGTTGGCATCAAATGCCTCACCATCCATCAACATAGAGAAGGTAGACATGTTAAATGTCATGGCATCCATGTTGTCACCCGGTACGTTGAGTTCTGTTTTGATATTGATTTTTTCTATTGGAAAAGGATACTCAGCATATTTGAAGCTTCCATTGTCCACACTTAGTTTGGCATTGACATCTGGCAGTAAAGTGTCGTTGTATATGCCTTTTGCATATCCTTCAAATCCAATTTTCCCTTGTGCTTCCACACCTGCGAGATAATCTTGGTAAACGCCAGGTATCATAGAGAGCAAACTCTTGAGCGACATGTCCTGGCCACTATAAGTCAAATCCATTTCTATATCATCACCAGGCATAGCGACAAACCCATCAAACCCAAAGTTGAAAGCATTGAGGCTCATCGTATTTTCTTTGAAAGTATAAACCGCATTAGGCAAGTCCATATTCAAATCAAGTTTGGCATCAAAAGTCTTATTGTTGAGATAGTTAACCTCTTCCATACTGAAACTCAAACCATCGATATGAGTAGTGGTGGTAAGGTCAAATATATCCTCAGTAAAATCTCCTTGTCCTGTATGTGTAAGCCCAAAGAGCGTCGAAACCATTTGAGCGCTTTGGTCCACATAGGTAATATTAGCATTGAGAATCTCCCATTTTTTTATGGCTATTGCAAACGCTGCGGACTCACCAACTTCTTCTTCAGCGACTACCTCCACGGTATCACTAGATACCGCTATGTCATAGTTGGCCTGGCCATCTTCCAATACCAAAACAGTAATGTTTGGCTGATCTAAAGTAATCGCATTGATCTGGATTTGCTCTCCATTGATCACTGACATAAGGTCTATTTCGAAACCAAATGAATTGATGCTTACTAATGTATCTGTATCGAACGGTGCACGACCTACAATACCAAAATCAGCTATGGTCAGTGTGAAATTGGGGAAATTCTGAATCAAGGAGATAGAAAAACCACTAGGGTCATAATACACTTGTGCGTTAAGGTTTTCGCTGATGACATCATCAACTGCGCCTTTGATTTCATCTTTGAAGATTATTGGAGTAACAATCAGTGCGCCCAATATGACCACAATGATGATGGAAAGAATAATTAGTAGCTTTTTCATGAAGGATAAATAGGGTTGTCTCTAAATTTAGTTTATTCCCGAATTAATCAAGAATTTTAAATTGGTCATTTTGTAAGAAAAAGGAATACGTCATCCAGGAGTTGTAATTTCACCTTTCCCTCAGCAGCATCTTTGATTACATAAGGAATGCCAAATTCATCATTGAGGTTTTTCAAGTTCAACGTATCTCCATTGATTTCCCAGTTGAGAGTGTGTATCAAAGTATCAGTCCCAAAAATGCAGCCTTGATAGCCATATGCCTCTATAGTGATTGTTTTATCTTCTTTAATTAGCATTTTCCCATTCATAGTGAGGTTGATGGGCTCGTCTGTGGACATGGATTCATCTGGGCTAGTGATCCATTGGACGTTCCAGTCACCGATCATCGTAGCATCCATTTCGTTGGTTGTATTTTCTTTGGTTCCAGTACATGCAGCCATTGAGAAGCCGAGTAAGATAATTAGGAGGTAGTGCTTGTTTAATTTCATGTCTATTGTTGCGATTAAAAAATCTAAAATACGAAGGTCTTTTCACAAAATGTCGTTTGTAGCAAAAAAGGTTCAAGACAGTACGCCAATTGCTTTTTATTATGACGTTTTGATCCTAAATTTGCGGAATTTTATACTACCCTTAGAAATTAAAAAGTCGTCGCAAAATGCCAAAAGATAATAGTATCAAATCGGTTTTAATCATTGGAAGTGGCCCTATCGTCATAGGTCAAGCATGTGAGTTCGATTATGCAGGATCGCAAGCAGCTAGATCACTCAGAGAAGATGGAATCGAGGTAACGTTGATTAACTCGAACCCTGCCACGATTATGACCGATGAGGTCACCGCAGACAATATTTATTTGCTTCCGTTGACCAAAGACTCTATCAGAGAGATCTTGGAAAAACATGATATTGACGCAGTACTTCCAACCATGGGGGGGCAGACGGCTCTCAACTTGGCCATGGATTGTGATAAGGCGGGAATTTGGGAAAAATATGATGTGAGAATCATCGGTTCCAATTTTGATGCGATCGAGACTACAGAAGATCGTGAGAAATTCCGTTTGAAAATGGAAGAGATTGGAGTAGGTGTTTGTAAAGGACGTACTGCCACTTCATTTCTCGAGGGAAAAGAAATAGCACAGGAAATTGGCTTTCCGTTGATTATTAGATCTTCGTTTACGCTAGGAGGAGCTGGGGGAGGTTTTGTAGAAAACCCTGAGGATTTTGACAAAGCATTGAATGACGGTTTACATGCTTCACCTATTCATGAAGTATTGATTGAACAATCCATCATGGGTTGGAAAGAGTACGAGTTGGAGATCATGCGCGATAGCATTGGTAACTTTATCGTGATCTGTTCGATTGAGAACTTTGATCCAATGGGTGTTCATACTGGTGATTCTATAACAGTAGCACCTGCGATGACATTGTCGGACACGGTGTATCAGAATATGAGGGATCATGCGATCAAGATGATTAGCTCTATTGGTGAATTTGCGGGTGGATGTAATGTTCAATTTTCTGTAAGCCCTACAACGGATGAAATCATTGCGATTGAAATCAATCCAAGAGTATCTAGATCATCTGCACTTGCTTCTAAGGCGACCGGTTATCCAGTAGCCAAAATTGCAGCTAAACTCGCGATAGGGTATAACTTGGATGAATTAGACAATCAAATTACAAAGACAACCTCTGCGTTCTTTGAGCCTACGATTGATTATGTGATCGTAAAAGTGCCACGATGGAATTTTGATAAATTCAAAGGGTCAGATAAACGTCTTGGGTTGCAAATGAAGTCTGTAGGTGAAGCCATGGGTATTGGTAGAAACTTCCAAGAGGCATTGCAAAAAGCTTGTCAATCTTTAGAAATCAAAAGAAATGGATTGGGAGCTGACGGTAGAGAGCTCAAAAGCCATGACGAGTTAACTTACAGTTTGAAGAACCCAAGTTGGGACAGGTTATTCCATATTTATGATTCTTTCAAAATAGGAATGCCATTCAAGACGATATCTAACTTGACTAAAATCGATCCTTGGTTCTTACACCAGATCGAAGAGTTGATCGCTGTTGAAAAAGAAATTGAGAAATTCTCAGTAACGGACCTTCCAAAGGAATTGTTATTGACGGCTAAGAAAAAAGGATACGCGGATAGACAGATAGCACACTTGGTAGGCTGCTTGGAAAGCGAAGTATTCAATAAAAGACAAGAATTAGGATTAAAAAGAACTTATAAAACTGTAGACACCTGCGCTGCGGAATTTGAAGCAAAAACGCCTTATTACTACTCAACATTCGGAGAGGAAAATGAGTCAATTCGTTCAGATAAAAAGAAAGTCATTGTTCTAGGGTCTGGACCTAACCGTATCGGTCAAGGAATCGAGTTTGATTACTCATGTGTACATGGAATCTTAGCAGCTAAAGAATGTGGTTATGAAACCATCATGATTAACTGTAACCCTGAGACAGTATCTACTGATTTTGACATTGCGGATAAGCTTTATTTTGAGCCTGTATTCTGGGAGCATATCTATGAGATCATTCAATTAGAAAAACCTGAAGGAGTCATTGTTCAGTTAGGTGGTCAGACGGCATTGAAACTAGCAGAAAAGCTAGAAAAGTATGGCATCAAAATTATCGGAACAAGTTACCAAGCACTTGACTTGGCAGAGGACAGAGGCTTGTTCTCTGAGTTGTTACAAGAAAATAACATTCCTTATCCTGAGTTTGGTGTAATTGAAAATGCTGACGAGGCTTTGGAATTATCCAAGACGATTGGCTTCCCAATGTTGGTAAGACCTTCTTACGTATTGGGTGGTCAGGGAATGAAGATCGTGATCAACGAGGAAGAATTAGAATCTCACGTAGTGGAGATTTTCAGAACAATCCCTGGTAACAGAGTATTGTTAGATCACTTCTTAGAGAATGCAATAGAAGCAGAAGCGGATGCGATCTGTGATGGCGAGAATGTTCACATCATTGGTATCATGCAGCATATCGAGCCTGCTGGTATTCACTCCGGTGATTCTTTTGCTGTATTGCCTCCTTTTAACTTGGGAGACTTGGTGATGAGAAAGATTGAGGAGTATACCAAGAAGATTGCGCTTTCGTTGAAGACGGTCGGATTGATCAACATTCAGTTTGCAGTCAAAAATGATGAAGTTTATATCATTGAAGCAAATCCTAGAGCATCTAGAACGGTACCGTTTATCTGTAAGGCATACAGAGAGCCTTATGTGAACTATGCTACTAAAGTGATGCTAGGAGAGAAGAAAGTAACAGACTTTGACTTCAAGCCGTATAAACATGGATATGCGATCAAGGAGCCAGTATTCTCCTTCAATAAGTTCCCGAATGTAAACAAGGAATTAGGGCCAGAGATGAAATCTACCGGAGAAGCGATCTATTTTATAGATGACTTAATGGATGATTATTTCTTAAAACTTTACAGTGAACGAAACCTTTTCTTGAGTCGATAAGTACACAATGCTATGTATATTAAAATTCTATTATTAATTTTTTTCATCCTGTGGGTATTGTCAAAGCTGCGAGGATTCATTAACAGGATCTTTTTCGGTGGTTTGAACAATAATCAAAATAGACAACAGCCTACCAATCAACAAAAGCGACGATCGGACGGTAGTATACATATTGATTATGTACCCAAAGACGGTCAGCAACCATCAAAAGACAAAGGTTTCAAGGGTGGTGATTATGTTGATTACGAGGACGTTTAAGAATAGTACAATAAAGAAAATGAAACGAGGGTCAAATGACCCTCGTTTTTTGTTTGTATGAATAGACCTACTAAAGAAATATTAGATCTGCGCGTTGCAATACCTACTGCCAGTACAGCGCATGCAGGCGTAGTAGAGGCATTTCAAAACGAGACGATACGCCCAGTTATCAAACTACAGCATGATTTGCTGATTGATTTGGTAAAAAAAGAGAAGACATTTCAGTTTGCTATAGCGACCTCAGGGGACAAAGGCGTCTACCGTAACCACACCAACATCTGGTTGCAAAAAAAATCCAAGGTCAAAAATCAACTGATCGGGGTTGTGATCGGCATGATGTCGACTGACGAATTTGTGGATTACAAGCTGCACCACCAGGAATACAACAAACGCATCATACAGATCATCGT
>JAOPTS010000244.1:10136-10633 GCA_051531955.1 Reichenbachiella sp. | reverse complement strand
GATCTATTGACTTAAACCTACGGTGAAACCACCCGTACCACAACTCAGGCCTATCCCTTACTAACAACTCAAGAACATCGTTAGCAAAACTAATAACTCCATCCTTTGAATCACCCTCTAAACAATATATTTCATATTGTTTTAAGCCTACTCTTTTAATTGAGCAAACATATCCCATTGCCCTACATTTTTTTTGAACAAGATTTGGGAGGTTCAAATAAGAACATTCTTTTCCAAAAAACAATTCTTTGGTATTATGTTTATTAAAACTTTGATCTACCATGAACCCAAAAACCCCGCGTCTATTTACCAAATCAAAAACGTCCCACGGTCTTCCATAAAATTTTTTGACATATTGGTTTTTACGGTTTCTGATTTTTGAAAGTAAGTTGTCAGCGAAAGGGTTTTTTAACGGCTCATAAGCCCCGTACATATTACCCGTATATTCTGAAATTTTTTGAGCGAGTAACTCATGATTTGAATAATGAAAACTAAGA
>JAOPTS010000244.1:0-10089 GCA_051531955.1 Reichenbachiella sp. | reverse complement strand
AAAACAAAAACCCAAAAATCTAAAGAGAGGTTGTAATAAAGCTTGTAACGGAAAACAGTCTGCGATTTATTAAATCCACAATATTTTCTATTGGCGATTACTATTTTTTTCTTCCATTTAACTAAAATCAATATTATAGTTGTAGCAACAGATACACTATATATAGTAGTTCGAAAAAAAACATTTTTAAAATTGATCATCAGAAATAGGTAACCTTTTCGAAACCATTGAAAATAAAAGAGTAACGAAAATAAAATTACAATTTTTCTCCTTGAAATGATCAGTCTAATCTACTATATTTGCCAGTGATTAAAAAAAGGTTACTATCATGAAAAGAACGTTTCAACCAAGCAATACAAAAAGAAAAAACAAACACGGATTTCGTGCGAGAATGGAAACGAAACAAGGTCAAGCGGTACTAGCGAGAAGAAGAGCTAAAGGACGCAAGCGTTTAACTGTAAGTTCTGAGATTCCTAAGAAATAGGAACACTCTCCCTTTGAGTTTATTCTCACTACAAAAACATCGGCTTTCCAATAAGTCTATGTTTCAAAAAATTTTTGACGATGGAAACAAGGTCTTTACCAAGAACCTTGTTTTGCGTTTTATAGAAAGTCCTGACGATGAATATCGCATGGCTTTTATCATAAGAAAAAAAGTTGGAAATGCCGTTGTACGAAACCGTATTAGACGCATTATCAGAGAAACAGTATTTAAACATTCTGAGTCATTTGATAAAAACTTTTGGGTTCTCTTTAATGTCAAAGATCAAACAAAAAATATAACTTCAGATACATTAAGAGAAGATGTTCTTTTAGCCCTCAAAAAAGCTGGAGTCATTAAAAAATGAAACATCTTGCTATTGGTATTGTAATACTTTACCAAAAACTTGTTTCACCACTACTCGGCAACAACTGCCGATTCTCCCCTACATGTTCGCACTATTCAATAGAAGCTTTTAAAACACATGGCTTTTTTATTGGAATAAAACTAACTTTGTTTAGAATTTTTAAGTGCCACCCATTCCACAAGGGTGGTATTGACCCGGTTCCACCACCAACAGATACAGGCAATAGAGTATATGAAAAAAAATAATTTAATCGGATTTGTACTTCTCGGGGCAGTAATTTTTTGGATGTCTTTCAACCAAGAGCCAGCCAAAATACCGAAGAAACAGGAAGATCCTGCATCTACAAATGTTGTTGGCTCAAAAACAACTTCTCCATCTAATACTCAATCGGCTCCTGTTTTAAATTCCGATAAAAATACTACTGGTGATCAAGCAGAAGCATCAACTCCTGTAATCACTTCAAAAAAGTATACTGTTGAAACTGACAAATTTATTATCACTCTTAATAGTAAGGGTGCCGCTATAACATCTATTTTATTAAAAGACCTAAAAGATAAAGATGGTGCATACCCAGAGCTTTTTGAAAACCAAGAATCTACTATCCTCGATTTTGCTCTTGAAGATTTCAGTTACAGTAATGAGCTTTTTTCTGTTGACTCTAATACCCCATCACAAATTTTAGTAACTGATAGCACTACACTCTCCTTTAACTGGAAAAACAGTGAAGGTCACGCGTTAGTAAGAACCTATACTTTTTCTAATAATGGCAGTGAAATTCAACATGATATCACTATTGACGGATTCACACCTCGCACTTATTCACTTAAATGGAATGCTGGCCTCAGAGAAACAGAACGCATTATTAAGAAAGGTCAAGAAGTCGCATCCGATGACAGTTACGCTTTTAGTGAGTTTATCTATAAAAGTGGCGATGACGTTAGTAGAGAAGAATATTCTGAAAAAGAAATGATCAACGAAGAGAGCGGAACAGTTCGTTGGGTAGGGATGCGTAGAAAATACGTTGCCGCTCTTATTAACTTCGAAAGGAGTGCATATGCAAAAGTAGCAGTTACTCCTTTTAAAATATCGAAAGATCCTGAATCAGGTGACCGTCCAACATTTTCCTTAGATATCACTGAAAACCTTACTTCGGATAACCTTTCATTCAAGTTCGTAATACTCCCTCTTAAATATGCTGACTTAAAAGATTACGGCCAAGGCTATGAAGAAATTATTGTTATCGGATATAGTTGGTTCTTTTTTGCAAATGTTTGGTTTCCTGCTTTATGTGGATTAGTACTCTGGCTCCTCAACGCATTTTATGGTTTAATACCAAACTATGGCGTAGCAATTATCTTACTAACTCTTTTAGTAAAAATTGTGACCATGCCTTTTGCCATCAAACAAATTAAATCAATGGGAAAAATGAAAGAGCATAAACCGGCTCTTGATGTTATCCGCGCTAAACACAAAAGTGACCCACGTAAAGTTCAAGAAAAAACTATGGAGTACTACCGCGAAAAAGGAATTAATCCTTTAGCTCAAATGGGCGGCTGTCTTCCTATGGTAATGCAAATGCCAATTTTTATCTCTCTCTTTGTTATTTTAGGTCGCGCCGTAGAATTACGTTATGCACCTTTTGCTGGATGGATCACAGACCTCTCACTTCCTGATATTATTTATTCAGGAATTCAAATCCCACTAGTCATGCCATACGGTCTTGGAATCCTCCCTTTTATCATGGCTATTTCAAGTTACTTTCAGTCTAAGCAAACTATGACTGACCCAAACCAAAAAGCAATGATCTACATGATGCCAGCCATGATGTTCTTTTTCTCAAATCAGATGCCATCAGGACTAGTACTCTACTGGACAATTTCTAATGTTTTTGGTATCCTACAACACTGGTTCCTTAATAGAAAAACTGCATGATCAATGATACCATAGTTGCTCTCTCTTCCCCAGCTGGAACATCTGCTCTAGCTGTTGTGAGAATATCAGGACCAGAGGTGTCGCAACTTTTAATAACACTTTTTAAAAACAGTTCTCCAACATCAAACATGATGACCTATGGAAACTGTTTTTCACATTCAGGCGCTATTCTCGACTCATTAATGTACGTGTACCTAGAAGGCCCAAAAACATTTACTGGTGAAGATTCGCTGGAACTATTTCCCCATGGAAATATGTTGATTGTTAAATCAATAATTGAAGAACTCACTTCATTTGAAAACGTCAGATTAGCAGAGCCTGGTGAATTTACTCGAAGAGCATTTGAACATGGAAAAATTGATTTAGTACAAGCTGAATCAATTGGAGATCTTATACACGCCAAAAGTCAGGCAGGTATTGATAACGCCAAAAAACTTTTAACCGGTAAACTCTCATCTAAAATTCATACTCTAGTCGACTCAGTAATTCACCTTTCCGCAAAGATGGAGCTCGATGTTGATTTTGCTGAAGAAGAGGCTGATCCAGATGTTGATTCATGGACCCTCGACCTAGAAAATATTCTTACTGTTATTAATGGCCTCAAACTTGGGTACGACAAAAGCATTGCTGCGAATCAAAAGCCGTCAATCGTCTTTTATGGAAAACCCAATGCAGGTAAGTCATCACTTATAAATGCACTCTTAGATGAAAATCGATTACTCGTATCTAACAAACCAGGTACCACAAGAGACTATATAGAAACTCAATTGTTTTTACCCAAAGGCGAAGTTTCACTCATAGATACCGCAGGATTAGGTGTTGCAGTAGATGAGCTTGATGCTGAATCCCAAGAAAAAACAATGAGTATTATCAATAAAGCACAATACAAAGTCTGTATAATTGACGGGTGCTCAAAAAACAGTGCTGACTTAATAAAAACTAATTCTGATGCAAATATTATTGTTGCTACCAAATGTGATTTAACAGCTTTTATACCATCTGATGAGACAATACCAATTTCATCCCCTAATAATGAAGGGATTGAAATGTTAAAAACAGCTATTTCAAACCTCGTATTTGCAGAATCAGAAGTTAATGAAGAAGGATGGATGGCGAGTGAAAGGCAACTTTCATCACTCAAAAATGCAGAAAATTCAATCCAACAAACACTTCATCAACTCGGAATTGACCCCTCTCCTGAATTATTAGCATTCGAATTACGTCAAGCAAGACAACACATGGAAGCTATTACAGGTGTTATTTCAACCGATGATATCCTCAATTCAATCTTTTCAAGCTTCTGTATTGGTAAATAGCACAATAGTTTAGAGTAATTTGCACTTATACTATACAGAAATCCGGATAAATTAGTTATTTTGCACCTAGCCCCACCTATTAAAAAAGGAAATAATATGAAACTTTTAATAATGATGTCATTAGTAGCACTAACATTTATTGGTTGTGCAAGTTCTGAGAAAAAAGCAGAAACTGCTCCAGCTCAAGAAGTTGCTGCTACTGAACCTGCTGCTGAAGAAGCTGCTGCACCAGTTGCTGAAGAAGCTGCTGCACCTGCTGTTGCTGAAGAAGCTGCTGCTCCTGTTGCTGCTGAAGAAGCTGCACCTGCTGCTGCTCCTGCTGAAGCACCTGCTGCAAAATAAGATACATCACTATATAGCTCTCGTTTAGAGAGCAGATGAATTTTGAAAAGAGTTACTCAATGAGTAGCTCTTTTTCGTATGTAGAAAGCATTGTGAAAGTGAGCTTAATACCTAAATACCAAGAATCCATATTTGAATCAGATTCACCTAATAGAACTGAATATATTTCACCCTCAGATGTCTCTTCTGCGTGAATAATAAATTGATCATACCGAACCACTTTATACCCACCGATAGCACTAATTCCAAATTGTCCTAGAGTAAGTCTTAAATCTAAGTCGGCTGAAACATAGCGACCAAAACTTGTGTAATATTTATTTGAGTAAACAAGAGGTTTTGTATATTCACTTGTGTTGTTTTCATTATAATATTGAAATTCCCCTGGCATCGAAGCATTTATTGCTATAAAACCAACTGATGAGTAAGGAATAATGTTGAACATACTTTTTTCACCTAACAACATCCAACCAACATTTAACCCCATGGAATAGGTATAAAATTTAGTATCCCATAATTTTCTTTCTGTCGGTTTGCTCTTTGCTGCTGGAGCTACACTTGTTTGTGTAAAGGAGTAGTTAGCTAAAATACCTATATTTAACTGTTTGTATTGTACTCCCGCTTCCAAAGTCAGTACGGGGAATTTCCAATCAATTTGTTCATCATATTGATCATAGCTTCGAGCAGTATGGTCAGAAACATACTTAATAAAACTTTTATCAGCCGTATCTATAGATGCTACATAGTGTGTTCCAAAAATTTCTTCATTCAAGGCATCTAAGTCCATATGACCAAAAGGAGCAGCCGTAAAAGAGAAGTATGGCTTAATATATCTCTTGTTATATATACTAGATTCAGCATAGAGAAACACACATAAACACACAATAACTTGTAATACTCTAATCATATAATGCCTGTTTGAAAATCTCCTATCTTATTTAATTATAAGATATTACGTAAAAAATACCTATTATAATTTTTTGTGTTCTCTATTTATCACTATTTTAACATATCAAGACTCATACAAAAAGATAAAGCAAAATAAGTTGCCTATAAATACCACTTTTTTCTCAATTCTATTCGCCGACTAAATATTAAGTGATACTTAACCTTAAACCACTTTAGGAGATTGTGTTTTAAGGATTGTTTTAATTAACACTTTAAAAACAGATATATAGGGACCCCATATATAGTGTGTATAATAAACACTTTATACTATATAACTCATTGATGTGACAACCGTTACATTTATAGAAAATTATGGTAAAATATAACTTTACATTAATATAATAACGTATCTTAACTCAAGGGGCATTGTGCCTCTGGGGTAATAGTCACAAGGAGAATCATATGCAAAGGTTGCAGAGCCTGAAGCTATGTTTGGGGTTGGTACTAATATTAGTTTCATTAACTTTTTCACAAACGGGTTTTCCGTTAGTGATAAATTACTCAGGTACATTGACTGGGGAAGAAGCTGGTAAGTCTAACACTGTAAACATAAAGTTTTCATTATATGAGAACTCAACAATATCTCTTCCAATATGGCAGGAAGAACATGAGGATGTTGTTGTATCAAACGGAATTTTTAATGTTGACCTGGGTACAGTAGTAGCCTTTGGCAACAGCGTTCCCTTTAACAAACAATACTGGTTAGGTGTCGTATATGACGGGATGAGTGAGTTTAGAATTAAACTTACCGCTTCACCATATGCACTCACCGCTAATACAGTATCAGGAAAAATTCTTGAAGGGGTTGCGATAGAAAACAACCTATTGGTTAAAAGCATCAATGGCTTAACTGATAATATAACCTTCAAAGAAGGCACCGATATTAGTATTGCCAAAGAGGGTAATGAAATAATATTTTCCTACACTGGAACTGGTGGTGGAATTGGTGCTACTGATACCAATGTAGTTACAACCTCACACCTTATTGATAGTATTATAACTACGTCAAAACTAAGTGATGGCGCGGTAACATCTGGTAAATTGGAAGATGGGTCTGTAACCACTTCTAAAATTGCCAGTGGTGGCAATGATAAACTCCTCGCGACCGATGCTGCTGGTATTGTTGGGTGGGTTGATAAAACGAGTATTGCTGGTTCAGGTGGCGGAATTTCTCCTACCGACACTGGAGCTGTAAAATCTGAAAACCTTGATACAAATTCTGTTACCTCTGATAAAATAGCTGATAATGCTGTAACGGCTGCTGAAGTAGCAACTGATGCAATTGGAGCGGATGAAATTGCAACAGGGGCTGTTGGAAGTGACGAAATTGCTGCGGATGCAGTTACGGCAAGTGAAATCGCTACAAATGCGGTTGGAGCAGATGAGATTGCAACAGGAGCTGTTGGAAGTGACGAAATTGCTGCGGATGCAGTTACGGCAAGTGAAATCGCTACGAATGCAGTTGGTGCAGATGAGATTGCAACTAATGCCGTTGGAAGTGACGAAATTGCTGCGGATGCAGTTACGGCAAGTGAAATTGCTACGAATGCTGTTGGTGCTGATGAGATTGCAACTAATGCCGTTGGAAGTGACGAAATTGCTGCGGATGCGGTTACAGCAAGTGAAATCGCAACGAATGCGGTTGGATCTGATGAGATTGCAACTGATGCCGTTGGAAGTGACGAAATTGCTGCGGATGCGGTTACGGCAAGTGAAATCGCTACAAATGCAGTTGGATCTGATGAAATTGCAACAGGGGCAGTAGATACTGATGAGTTAGCTGCCGATGCTGTTGATGGAACAAAAATAAGTTTAACTGGTGAACTAACCGGAAACACAATGGTTTTCGACGGTACCAACTGGGTTTCATCAACAAACCTAACAGTGAGTGGTGGCCATGTACATGTTTCGGATGGTGCAAATGTAGGTACACTTGAAATACATGAAGCATCTGGTGATGGCACAAATACAGTTTCAGTTGCTGCTCAAGCTATGGCTGCAGATTATACATTAACACTCCCCGCTGATGCTGGTACAGCAGGTTACCTACTGAGAACAGATGGTTCTGGTGGATTAACTTGGATGAACCCTGCTGGTGGTGGTGGCCACAGTGTTGCTGGGTCAGGTATGACTCAAAATGTAACGGTTATGGACCTTGGTGGTACCATGACAACAGCAGCCACAATTACTGCAGCAGCTTTTGATTTTACTGTAGACCTCACAGGAACTGGTGATTTTTATGTTAAAGATGGTGGAACTACTCATTTAAGTATTACTGATGCTGGAGTTGCAACTTTTGGAAATACGCTTGATGTAACAGGGGCAGTTACATTAAATGATGCTATTACTTTAGGTGATGCTGCTGCTGACGTAATAACAGTTACTGGTACTGTTGCTGGCGCAACCCCTCTCGTTTTAGAAGGTGCTACACCAAACGGATTTGAAACATCATTAGCAGTTACCGATCCTACTGGAGCAAGAACTATAACACTTCCTGATGCTACGGGTACTGTGGCTCTTACTACTGATATTACTGGTGGCACACAAGCTGGGTCATTTTCTACTCTCGCAGCTTCGGGCACAACCACTCTAGATGGTGGGGTTATTATGGGTGATGCAGCAACTGATGCAATAACTGTAGTAGGTGAAGTTAGGGGTGCAAACCCATTTCATTTTGAAGGTATAAGTGATAATAATACCTATACTACATTTGCTATTACAGATCCTACTGTTGCACGTACTGTAACATTTAAAGATGAATCGGGTACTGTTGCATATATTTCAGATCTCTCTGGCGGTGCTGGGTCATTTACTACACTTGATGCTTCTGGAGCAACAACTCTTGATGGAGCAGTTACTCTTGGAGATGCGGCAACTGATGTTATCACTGTTACTGGTGAAATCGCAGGAGCATCACCACTGGTATTCGAAGGGGTTACGGCAAATGATGTCTATACTACCATTGCGATAACTGATCCTACTGGTGCAAGAACCATAACACTTCCTGATGCTACGGGTACTGTGGCATTAACAAGTGACATTACTGCGGGTGGAAACTCTGGTACTTTCGTCAACCTAACATCAACAGGAAGTACAACATTAGGTGATGCAGGAACTGACGCGGTTACCGTTACCGGCGAAGTTATGGGGGCAAATCCATTTCATTTCGAAGGTGCAACTGATGATGGCACATATACTACTTTTGCTATTACTGATCCTACCGTAGCTCGTACAGTAACATTTAAAAATGAGTCTGGTACTGTTGCATATATTTCAGATCTCTCTGGCGGAGCTGGATCATTTACTACACTTGATGCTTCTGGGGCTACAACTCTTGATGGAGCTGTTACTCTTGGAGATGCGGCGACTGATGTTATCACTGTTACTGGTGAAATTGCGGGAGCCTCACCATTAGTATTCGAAGGGGTAACTGCAAATGATGTATATACTACTCTAGCTATAGCCGATCCTACTGGTGCAAGAACAATCACACTTCCTGATGCTACTGGCACAGTAGCTCTCACTTCTGACATTGGTCCCCTTATTGGAGCTGGTTCGGAAGATGGATCATTTACAACTCTTGACGCTTCGGGAGCAACAGGCTTAGATGGCGCAGTTACACTCGGTGATGCGGCAACTGATGCAATAACTGTTACTGGCGAAGTAATGGGTGCATCGCCTCTACATTTTGAAGGCGCATCGGACAATGATGTGTATACTACAATAGCAGTAACCGATCCAACGGGGGCAAGAATTATTACATTACCTGATGCAAGTGGTACCGTAGCTTTCACTTCTGATATTGGTCCTCTTATTGGAGCTGGTTCGGAAGATGGGTCATTTACTACACTCGATGCTTCGGGAACTACAACTCTTGATGGAGCTGTTATTCTGGGTGATGCAGCGACTGATGTTATTACAGTTACTGGTGAAATCGCTGGCGCATCACCTCTCGTATTTGAAGGGGCGACTACAGATAATGTCTATACTACTTTTGCAATCACCGATCCGACAGTAGCAAGAACAGTAACGTTTAAAAATGAATCGGGTACTGTTGCGTATTTATCAGACCTTTCTGGTGGTGCAGGTTCATTCACAACACTTGATGCATCTGGAGCGACCGGTCTAGATGGAGCAGTAACACTCGGTGACGCGGCAACTGATGCAATAACAGTTACTGGTGAAATTATGGGAGCATCACCATTACACTTTGAAGGTGTAACTGATAATGATACCTATACAACCCTTGCAATTACTGACCCAACTGGTGCAAGAATTATTACAATACCAGATGCAAGTGGTACCGTAGCTTTCACTTCTGATATTGGTCCTCTTATTGGAGCTGGTTCGGAAGATGGGTCATTTACTACTCTCGACGCTTCGGGAACTACAACTCTTGATGGAGCGGTTATTCTGGGTGACGCAGCGACTGATGTTATTACAGTTACTGGTGAAATCGCTGGCGCATCACCTCTCGTATTTGAAGGAGTGACTGCAAATAATGTCTATACTACATTCGATATTACCGATCCAACTGGTGCACGTACCGTAACATTTAAGGATGCATCTGGTTCTGTGGCTTTTGTTTCGGATATCACTGGTGGAACTGAAGCGGGTTCATTTACAACAGTTACTGCATCTGGTGCAGCAACTGCAACAGGAAATATCCAATCAGGTACCAATGGTACTGATGGCGCACTCAAAAT
>JAOPTS010000243.1:0-1586 GCA_051531955.1 Reichenbachiella sp. | reverse complement strand
ATGACTGACAAACAACGGTTTGAATAAATAGAACCATTCAACTATTGCGCCCAAATTCTTTTATTTGTAAACCATTTTCATCTTTTGATAATTATACTATAATTTGAAAGTGTCGTACAAATGACGCATGAAATTCAATCGAGAAAGTTGTCCATATTTTCTATTAAACATATTCTTGCCTTGAACCAATTATCAATATGAAACAACCTGAATTAGGAAGGAAAATTTCTGAATTCCGTAGACAATATGGATTGACACAATCAGAATTAGCTGAACAGTGCAACATCAACTTGCGCACTATTCAGCGGATAGAATCTGCGCATGTCACGCCTAGAAGCCATACACTCAAGCTTATTTTTTCAACCCTTGAATATGACTTCTATTCTACAGAAACTGACCATCATGATGCAGGTCCATTGAATTGGTTCATTACAACAGGCTTATTCAAAGTCTTGAAAGAATTGTTCAATTTAAAAACCAATACCATGAAGAAATTAACCTTACTGTCCATCATTCTACCATTAATTGTATTCACCACCATTTCTCTCAAACCCGACGCACAAGCTCAATCTATCAAAGGATGGGAAAAAACAGGTCGCCAAGCAGAAAACTATAATGTAGGACTAGACGAGAACATCAAGAAAAATGGATCTAGTAGTGCATTTTTAGAATCAAACACAGAAGTTAGTAAGGGATTTGGAACGCTCATGCAATCATCCTCAGCTGAAGACTTTTTAAACAAAAAAGTTAAAATGACCGGATACATCAAAGCTGAGAATGTCACCAATTGGGCAGGGATGTGGATGCGAGTAGACTCCAAAGACAGTAAAAGCTACCTCAGCTTTGACAACATGCAAGACCGGCCTATACAAGGAACCACAGATTGGGTCAAATGTGAGATAATTCTTGACGTACCTTCAACCAGTAGCACCATCAATTATGGTTTCCTATTAAATGGCACAGGTAAAATTTGGTTTGACGACATTGACTTTGATACCGTTTCTAATTTAAAAAAGTCTACACAAGAAAACCGCCCTAGAAATATGGACTTTGAGAATTAACTCTAATGCTTTCTTGAAATAAGGGTTTGGAGAATAATTATTCTTAAGGCCTTATTTCAAGAAACTCATGATTCGTATTATTTAATCAATTCATCAATCGCCTTCTCTGCTTTCTCAAATTCAAAACCTTTCAATACAGTGTTTAATTTCGCTTCTACTTGATCATTGGCTGGATCTCCAATACTTCCAAGGTGTGTATGATTTACCTCTTTAGAGAGCTTGTCTGACCCTGCTTCGATCGCTTTCCCTACTTGGATGTAGGCATCTCTGAACGGTACACCTTGTAATACCAAACGGTTGACTTCCTCGACACTAAATAAGTCTTTGTACTTCTCATCTTCGATCACACCATCTTTCACTTTGATGTTCTTCATTGCGAAAATGGATATCTCCAAAGTAGACTTCAATTCATAAAAAGCAGGTAAGAACGTCTCCTTGATCGTCTGCATATCTCTATGATAACCAGAAGGCAAATTGGTTGTAATCAGACTGATCTCGTTGCACAACGATTGCAACTTGTTCATC
>JAOPTS010000242.1:0-18554 GCA_051531955.1 Reichenbachiella sp. | reverse complement strand
AATATGAAACCATTGAACCTTTATATAGTACTTGGCGGTGCTGTATCAGCTGGATCTTATACCGCTGGAGCTCTTGACTATTTAGGAAAAATGTTGAAAGCCAACAATGCATCCGATGACAAGGAATATGATATTAAAATCAAAACGATAGCTGGAACCTCTGCTGGGGGCATGTGTGGCGCGATATTTTATCACGATATGGCAAAGGGATTTACTTCCGTACCAGAAAAAAGCCCGCTATTTGAGACCTGGGTATCTAAGATTGACATTAGTGATCTTGTAGGATTATCGGATATGAAGGATGGAAAAAAACCTTCGGCACTTTTAAATGGAAAAGTCATTAGGGATATATCACAGAGCATTCTCAATGAAATCCCTAACGAAGCAGACGCTAAGAAATGTTCCTTTCTACATGACAAATGTCGTTTGATTCTCAGTGTAACCGATACAAAAGGGAAAAGCTACGCGATCAAATTCAAGAATAATGAAAACCCCTATTTCACAACCAATCATAGGGACTATTTTAGATTCACCTTATCATCCGATGTGGGTGAAAAAGAAATTCGTCTAAACGATAAACCCTCATGGACCAAATTGCAAAATGTTGCAATAGCTACAGGAGCATTTCCAATCGGTCTGCCTCCTGTTAAATTGTCCCGACCATCTAATATTTACCCCTCTAACTATCCAGACTTGGACCAACCTATCGATATGGGGCCAACGCATGAATATATAGGAGTAGATGGTGGCATTGGGGATAACGAACCTTTTGGGGAGCTGTTTAAATACTATGAAAAAGACGTTGAAGAAAAAGCACTCATTCTAATAGACCCTTTCCCTAGTGAAGAAACCAACAAAGACAATGAAGACATTACCATTGGGAGTAATCTTGGTAGGTTATACCAAGCCTTAAGGAACCAGAGTGCTTTTAAACCAAACGAGATAATAGCATTTAAGAATAAAGACAACTGTTTTAGCATTATTCCCAAAAAAGGGGAAGGTTTTAAAACTCATCTTGCCGGAGCACAGGTAGGAGCATTTAGCGGTTTCATACATGAAAAATATAGGCAGCACGATTACACATTAGGGATGCGAAATTGTCAGAAGTTTTTGAAAGATCACTTCAAGTTCATAACGCATACGGAAGAAAATGAAGAAGGAAAAGACTTGCTCTGGCCCATCGTTAAAAGAAAAATCATAAAGAAAAAACTCAAAGCCCTAGATAAGCGATTGGCAATAGTGGCCAGTACGTTTGCTGATGGTCTGGTTGGCAAACTGATCAAGTTTGGAGTTAAAAGAATATTCAAACCATCAAAATTCATCCTTAAAGAGTTGGAGGATCATCAAATGATAGACTAATGGGACAGGCTAAAAAAATATTCTTAAGTATCCGTCCTGCTAAACTGAAGGACGATGGATTTGAAATCACGGCAAGAAAGCGGAAGATTGACGATACAGGCAGACTGTATTTCAAAGAGCTAACTAGCAAAGGAGAGAGAACCAAAGTCAGTGGTCTCAAGCATCTCATCAAACATGAGCATGCGCCTTTCATCTCTGAAATAAAATCATTGCTGACACAACAGGAATCAAAGAACATCCTCTTTTTTATTCATGGCTACCATCCATTCAAGAAAAAGCTACACACGGTATTGCTGGATAGGTTAGCCACTGAATACAGTAAAAACGAAGAGTATGAAGGAGTAGGGGCAATCATTTTTTTTAGTTGGCCCAATCGAGGCTTACAATGGAAAGAAGACGATGAAGCAAAACAAATAGGAGAAGTTTTAGGAGAGTATTACCCTAGGTTATTCCTTTCTCTAAAAGAAATGTGCCATTCGATGGACGGCAAATTTCATCTGATGTGTCAGTCATTTGGACACCATATACTCAATGGATTTTTATCAAAATACCCATTCAAAAGTGAAACGCTATTTGACAAAACATTCCTGATGGCAGCCGATATCCCCAACAAGGCCGTCACCGAACCAAGGGGTGTAGAAATTGTCAATCATATAGGGCGGAGCAAACAGAAAACAATCGTCTATAATCTGTTGGCATTAAAAAGTGTATCTGGACAAACATACATTTACTACGATGAGTATGATGTGATACTAACCGCTTCTAAAATCAACTTTTTAAGAAATCATCCACGATTAGGGATGACAGGCCCTCTACAACCCTATAGCGATTATTTTGAAGTACCCAACAATGAGACCTACAACGAGGGGATGAATTTAGGAGCCAAAATCTCTATGAAAAGGATCCCTTTTAAGATCATATTTCAACAAAAAAAATATAATAAAAGGCACCAATACTTTATATCAAATGAATTAGTCGTGAAGATGATTAATGAAGAAATATCAAAGTAATTGCTCTGCGTATAATTTTTTAAACTAAAACATAACCACCATGGAAACTATACCAGAATGGCTAGGCATATTTATTGTCCTAGCCCCCATCTTTATCTTTTTGATCACAATGATGGTGATCAAAAACCGACTCAGTGATCAGGATGTAAACTTGGCAGATTTACTAGCTGAGACCGAAGTTGAGTTAGAAAATCAAAAAGCTGCAACGGCGGCAACAACTGCTGGAACGGACCCAAAACCAACAACAGTACCCAAAACCACCAAACGCAGTGCGAGTCGGCTCATCTTATTTCTATCTGGGGTGACCAGTTTGATTTTGAGTGTGTGTATCACCACTTTCTACTTCTATATGAATATCTATTGCATCAATTGCGCTACAGGCATGGACCTCTCTGACTTTACCAATGTGATCTTGGCCTTGGGTATCGGCGTGGTTCCTTACTCAATCAACCAAGTCAAAAAGATACGACTATGAAAAAGCTCATCTTCGTGATCCTCCTACTCGTGACAGGAGTATCACAAGCTCAATACCTGAGCACATATAGGACTGCCTATCTCAAGACAGATCATCAAAGTGAGGCCACCAAGGTCTTGGGTAGTAAGATGAAAGCAGGTGAAGTACTGCAACTCTTGGACAGTGGCAAACAAACCAATGGATACTATCACGCCAAAATATGGGGAAGTAATACTACAGGCTGGATCTATAGGGGACAAGTCAAACGAGAAGCTGGCAAACTCCCCAAATTCAAGGACAACCCAAAGGGAGCGGATGTCTATGTGGTAGATGTTGGGGCTGGACTCGGCTGTATTATCAAAACTCCATCTGGCAAATTCATCATCTATGATGGCGGCAATAGCACTTATGTCTATGATGCTTTGGTCACCCTCCATGAGGAAGGGCAAGAAATAGAAATGGTGATTGTCAGCCATACTGATTCGGATCATTGGCGATCTATTGATGAACTAGCAACAAATTATGTCGTTAAAAAAGCACTTTACACCAGTTATCGACCAGACAAAACACCTGATACCGTGACCAAAGGTATGGATTCACTAAAGGCAGAACCCGGCATTGAGATCAGAGACTTGTCTGACCAACCGATGATACCCGGTACAGTAGTATATGAAGAAGGGGATTTTAAGTTGACCTTTTTGTCAGGGTTTGGTAACCGAGACGAGGCATTTGCCAGTGAGCTAGGCAAGGACGCTTCTAAGCTTAGAAATGCCGCTAGTATTGTCATCAAGTTGACCTATGGCGACCAATCTGTCTTGTTCACAGGAGATATCGTTGGGCTCAAGGAATGTAACAAAGCAGACTGTGATTATGAATGTATCTCCACCGAACAATTCTTGCTAGATACCATCGGGAGCAATTTGGAGTCTCAGGTCATCATCGCCCCGCATCATGGCGCACGCAATGCCAGTTGTCCAGCCTTCATCGAGGCAGTCAACCCTGAGTATGTCATCTTCTCGGCTGGCAACACCCACAAGCACCCGCATGAACTCACGGCTCGTCACTACCTCAATGCAGGCATGCCTCTAGAAAACATCTACCGTACCGATGTAGGTAAATCACCAAAGGACGAGGACAATAATCGATACAACAACGAATGGGTTGGTAGTAATGCAAGACTAAAGGAAAAAGACAGCTCCTTTGATGATCACATCCGCATACAGATTACAGAAGACGGGAAGTTGGTTGTGGGGTATTTGGAGGATTAATTATGATAAAAATAGAGCATACTCAAACTGGTAAAACGGAAACGGTTTCACGCTTAGATTGGGAAAAAAAAGGAAGTAAATACAATAAGACACGTGAACTTTGGAAAATAATAGAAGAAGGCGACCCTGTTGTACTTTGTGAATTATTAGGTGTTGAAGACACAAAAGAATTATATATAACTGATCGGGATCATGCATTAAAAATGATTAATTCTAATACTGAGAAGTACTTTCTAAAAGAATTAGAAGATTCAAAATTAAAGCCTGTTGTACCACTGAATCTAAAAAGGTCTCAATATAAAAAAACTGACACAGAAGAGTTCGTTAAAAAAGTAGCTCCAAAACTCAAAAAGGTAGTTAATGATAATGTTTCTGATAGTGAGCCAATGAGCCCTATGGCGAAACTGAGTGATGAAATATTATTGTACTTGCTAGAGAAGAGAAGAAAGGATAGCTCTATTAAGTTTTGGTTAAGGAATAAAAATAGGAGGCAAGATCTTGGTAATGGACTTTGGTTTACTGGAAATGATAGTTTTGTTCACATTGCTATTACATCAGAAAATGATAATCTGAACAGAACAAAAACATTGGCTTTTGTAATTAAAATCAATAAAGAAGGAAATATTAATGAAGTGTACTCTGAAGTAACTTATCGCTCGGTAGAAGATGAAGAAAAATTAGCCTGTTATAGAGATATAGTTCTTTCGTTTACTAACAAGGAAAACGCATCAAAGAAGCACTTTTTCTATTATGATGAAAAAGATTGGAGAAAGGCAATTGACAATTATTTTGATGATGATAGAATTGTTATCACTAATCTGATTAGTCAGCATGATTTGACTTCAGAGTTTGAGATTTCTGATGCTGCGTTTCAAAGCATGCTTGATGATACTTTAGAAAGTAGAAAAGAGCTTGGCTACCCTGACATCATTTCTGTTTTGGATAAATCATCTGTCTTATGGTCTGATTCAGCTGCTGATGCAGATGAGTTGGGTAGAGATAGTTTGGTAAGGGGCGTGACTAAGAGCATTAATAAATTATTTGAAAGTTATAAAAAATCATACACTGTTTTATTAAATGGTGAATGGGGCTCAGGTAAATCATCTATGCTCAATTTTTTTGAAGAACATTTAGAAAATAGTGGGTGGCATGTGGTGAAATACAATGCTTGGGAAAATCAAAAATTCAATGATCCTTGGTGGATACTGATCAATAAAATTAGTGAGTCCGCTACCAAGAATTCATTGAAGGGAAGCTTTCCCTCTCATAGTTATTGGAAGTTTAAGTTACAGTATAGGCATAAGATTTGGGCGTTTGCATTGCTAATCATATTTGGAGTGAGCACCTATTTTTTAGTAATGTCAGGACAGGTCAATAATGGAGGGATTAAAATTAGCTTGCCATTGATTACAAGTATACTTGGCTTGGTGGGTGCAGTGACTACAGGTATTATTGCCATTACTAATAATTTTTTCTTTAAGTCTATTTCACAAGATGAGTTGAAAGAGAGATTTACAGAGCATCCATTTGATCCGATCAGAAAACGTTTCAATGATATCGCGGCGGACAATCAACTTGCAATATTTATTGATGACTTGGATCGGTGTGATGTTGACGCTACCGTTTCTTTGTTAGAGGGAATACAAAATCTTTTTAAAGAAACCAAAGTACTCTATATCATAGCCGCAGATGGCCAGTGGGTGAGTAATTGTTTTACACAAAAGTATAGTGCGTTTAAGGCTATCACTAATGATGGTTGTTCGGTCGGAGATAAGTTTCTTCAGAAGAGTTTTCAGATGACATTGAACGTGCCTAAACCAAAGGAAGACTTTCTAAAACAATATTGGGACAAGTTAATCGGTCATAAGGATCAGGATTCAAGTTCAGAGAGTAATGATGAAGAGGCGACTGCTCCAATACAAGAGTCTACCGATACACTCAAAAGGAAAGTGGATAAAGCAATAGATGAACAAAAAGAAGAGTTCGAAGAGAATATAGAAAAGTATTTGCGGAAGTTTTTAGATATGGGAGTGCCTAACAATCCTCGTCAAATGAAACGTTTTGTGAATCAGTTTGAGGTAGCCAGTCAAACCTTGTTAATTGAGGGGAAGTTGTCCAAATATGTAAAGGAAGAAGACAGTAGTTTGGTTAAATTCTTGATATTCTCAATGTCGTTTCCATCAATCGCAGATAAGCTTAAAAAGGGAGAGACAACAAAAGAAAATATTATAACGGTCACAAATGATGTTAAAGACAATTTTAACCTAACAGATGATGATCGAAATACTATTAAAGACTTACTTAATGGTATTGATAACGATTTGATCAAAGGGGACTTTTATTCCGTATAAACACTAACAGACCTATAAGGTTTTAAAAACCTTATAGGTCTAAAGGAAGATATAAATGAAAGGCTTAGAAAAGTTTGAACCCTACTCTTACTACCATATTGTCAATCATGCAGTAGGTAGCGAAAATCTCTTTCGCTGTGATGAAAACTACCGCTATTTCTTGGACAGATATGCACACTATATGAATTCTGTCTGTGACACGCTATGCTACTGTCTCATGCCCAACCATATTCATTTTCTGATTCGTACAAAGAGTGAAGAATTGTTACTCAAGCACCCAAAGTATAAAGGGGACATTCACAAAACCGTGATGCAACAACTGAGCAACTTACTGAATGGGTATGCCAAGGCTTACAATAAAAAATATGAACGCAGAGGAGCCCTTTGGATTGATTATACCAAGCGATACAATATAGAAACAGATAATTATCTCACAAGCGTCATCAATTATATCCATCAAAACCCCGTCAAACATGGTTTCACAGATAAAATAGAGGGTTGGACACATAGTTCTTATCAGGCTCATCTTTCAAATAAGCCTACATTGCTCAAAAGAACTGAAGTATTGAACTAGTTTGGTAGCTACGAACAATATGCGGATTATCATATTCAAAATACCTCCTCCTTGATTGACGATTGGGAGTACTAATTAACAAACCTATAAGGTTTTAAAAACCTTATAGGTTTAGTTTAGTTACACCTTCATCAAAGCATCGAAGAAGCCCATGCTTTCATTTTTATCCCTGACGATAAGACAAGGAATGCTTTCATTGTATTTGATCAATCCTATAGCAGTGCTACTCACCAACATAGAGACTATTTTGCTGCGGCTGGTGGAACCGATTATGATCAAGTCTACTCCCTTTTCTTCAGCTAGTTCATAGATATTATCAGAAGGTTTGTCATCATTGTCTAAGGTATAGCACATCTCGAATTGGCTCTCATCCAACCCATTTTGCTTCACGAATGTTTCATATTCGCTCTTCTTATTTTTCTTCATTATTTCAGCAAACTCATCATAAGTTTTCCCTGTACTGCCATAACCTGTTGGCACATAATAGACATGCTGTAAAACAATCTCCGCCTTCAGGTCTTCTTTGATTTTCAAGCCCCGTTGGATGGTCTTCAAAGAGTTGTCCGTAAAGTCAACCGGCACTAAGAATTTCGTCAATTCGAAATTCTGATGACTCGGCACCAACATCACAGAGCAAAGTGAACCCGAGACTATCCTAGCAGCATTTTTACCTGTAGACATGGTCTTTGGTTTGATCCCCATCAGCAACAAGTCAATATCCCTCAACCCCTTCCAGTTCAATACTTGCGCTGCACCTGTACCTTGTTCGATTACCACTTCGGTCTCTACTTCATAATCAAAATAGGCGTCTACACTAGCCTCCATCAATTTGTGATTCGAATTGTCTAGGTTTTGTTCGGCGACATGGATGAACGTCACCTTCGTCGACCCAAAATTCTCAGCAACAAGAGCGCTATACTTCAATAAATGCTCGTCTAACTCGGAACCATCCAAACACACTAGGAAATGCTTAAAATCTGACATAAGTACTAATTGGTTTTATTTAAGAGTAATTTAATCAAACTCTCTAATGAGTAATAATAGAATTAGAAGTGTTTTTGATACCATTTTTGAAAAACATAGAGCGCCCATACCTGAGCATGGCTATCGCCAGGGTTAGAAGAGTGCAATTGCTTGTTTAAGCGACTGATTTCACTCCAATTAAATAATCCACCCCCCTCTATTACTTCTTGGTTGAATAGATGCTCATCTAGTTCCGTCTTGAGCGAAGTTCTGAGCCAATCCAGCAACGGCATTTCAAATCCTTTTTTGGAGCGGTTGTAAAGCTCCGCAGGTAAAACAGGTCTGAAGGCATCTTGTAAAATACGCTTGCGCATTTTACCATTGATCTTGAACTCCTCTGGCAATGAAAACACGAAATCAACGAGTTCGTGATCCAAAAATGGAACGCGGACTTCCAAGCTATTGGCCATCGACATCAGGTCCACTTTTTTCAACATGTCATTGGGCAGGACAAATTGTGTATCCATACGCAATACCTCTAGCATATCCTGATAATCATTCAACCCAGACATCCATTGTTCCTGATAAGTTGTGTCTACTGATTGATTGACCAATATTTTATTTACTTGACTAGAATTAGCCAGACTTGCCAGTCTCCAATATCTTTCTACAGGGCTTAAGTTTTTTGTTTCGTCAAACTTCACCACTTGACGCATGATGTTGGAGACTTTCCCAGACCTTGACTTAGGCATCCTTCTCGCTAAGGGAGCTGCAGCAGATATCAAACTGGATTTGAGTTTGCCATGTTCCATCTGATACCACGCCGCATGTTTGTTATAGCCTGAGAACATCTCATCTGCACCGTCACCTGACAAGGCGACTGTTACATGTGCTCTTGTCTTTTTACAAAGAATGCTCACTGGGATAGCAGAAGAATCCGCAAATGGCTCATCCAAATGATCTACGATATCCGCTATCTCTTCAAATATCTCATCGTTGGATAATTTGAATGTCGTGTGATTGGTCTTACATTTTTTAGCGACCATTTCCGCATAATGCGTTTCGTCAAAGAACTTGTTGTCCTTGAACCCTACAGAGAAGGTTGACAACTGATCCGTATGCCGTGCCGCCAAAGTCGTGATCACACTACTATCGATTCCTCCACTCAAAAATGTTCCCAACGGTACATCAGCGACCATTCTCTTTTGTACCGAAGCGTCTAGTTGATCAACTAATTGTGTCTTGGCCTGCTCGTAGTTCAGAGATCGATTGATCGATTCCCGTTTTGGTAATTCATAATACTGTTCAATGCTTACCTTTCCATTCACAATTTCAATACACTGGCCGGGCATCAGCTTTTTGACTCCTTTGATCATCGTCAATGGGGCAGGCGTATAGTTGAGTTGCAGATAATAATTCAGCGCATCATGATCTATCTCTTTTTCAATCCCATAAGTTAGAATCGATTGCATCTCTGATGCGAATAGCACCTTAGATTCATCTTGAAAATAGAGCAGTGGTTTGATACCCAATCTATCTCTGGCAATGAACATAGATTGCTCCTGATTGTCATAGATCGCCAAGGCAAAAAACCCATTGAGCTTCTTCAAAAATGCTTTGCCTTCCTGAGCATAGAGGTGCAAAATCACTTCAGTATCCGAATCTGAGACAAACTGAATTCCTTTGGCGATCAGATCTTTTCTCAATGATTTGAAATTAAAGATCTCTCCATTGAAAACAATAGTGTATCGCCCCTCCAGAATCTGCATCGGTTGATGCCCGTTTTGCGTGACATCCAAGATCGATAACCGTCGATGACCCAGGCCTACCGTACCATCATCCCAAACGCCCTGATCATCCGGTCCTCTGTGTGCCAGACTCAAAGTAGCCTTTTCCAGATTAGACATCTTCTTTCTACCTAATTCATTAAACGTACATATACCTGTTATTCCACACATAGCATGTTGCTCTCGTTATCCAATTGTAAACTTGCATTAGAAAATTGAATTTAGAAACCGAACTTCTTTAATACTTGTTACTTTAGTAGCTAATTGATCATTTAACATTTATCTATTATGAAGCGAAGTATAATTGCTTTTTTTAGTACGCTAATATTCATCCCATTTTTTTCATACGCCCAACTAGGGACTGCTTTCAAAGCGACCTATATCAGTGAGCCTGGCATTAGGTTAGATGCTAATAAAATTGCCATTCTAGAATTTGAAGACGAAAATGATACTCGCTATTCTTATGGCAGAAATAAAAGCAACAGCGGATCTACTAAGATTCCCGATTACATCGTTTCTCAATTGCTCAAAAAGAATAGAGGTGTCAGTGATGCAGGCCGCTTATATTTTAAAGGAATGAAAACTAACCTCTACACCATTGTAGAAAGAGACCAACTTGACAAGGTCATACAAGAGCAAAAATTAGGGGTGAGTGGTGCTATAGATGATGCTTCAGCAGCAGAGGTAGGTAAATTATTAGGCATTGATGTCATTATTACTGGCAGTACATCTTACACCTCATCTTTCGATAAGGACCGATCTTCCTACAAGAACAAAGAAGGTGTAGTGAAATACACTTATAGTATCCAGCGTGAAGTAATAATGGAATCTAGAATCAAGATAATAAGCATTGGGACTGGAGAGATACTCGGCACGCAAGGGTTTTCAACCATCAAACGAGATAGTGAATCCAGTAGTAAAAGCTACCCGAGTGAAAGTACTATCAAGACTACTGAAGTATTAAAAAGCGATGCCTACAAACCACTAGCAGGTTACATTGCTAATTACTTAGCACCAAGGTTTAGTACTCAAAACCAAAAACTCGTCAAAATTAAAAACAAAGAATATAAAGCAAGGGCAAAAGAAGCCGTTGATCACCTAAAAGAAAATAGATTAGACAAAGGGTATGCTATGTACCAAGCGCTCTATGATGAAGACCCCTACAATCCTGAGTTTGCCTATAACATTGCTATTCTCTATGAGGGAACAGGGAGTTTTGACAAAGCCAAAGAGTCTGCAAATATTGCATATGAAATTGACCCGGATAACGCCACTTATGAAAAAGTGAAAAAAAGGATCAATGCTACCGTCGACTATCTTGATTTCTTAGCAGACACGAAAAACATTGAGATCCTCCCTTATGAATTTTCGAATGCGAGCTCCAAAATCGGTAATAAAGTAATGACGAAAGGGAATTCCAAAACTCGATATCCCGTATACACCGAAATGAGCGAACAAGCAGATGTCGTGTTGAAAGTTCCTGGTGGCCTTACTTTTGAAGTCTTGGAAAATAATGGTGATTGGGTAAAAATCAAACTCGTAGGAGGTCGTGAGGGGTACTTACCAAAAGCATCACTTAAATAACAAATCCATGCTTACCAAATTCCCGTTACTTATCTTCATTCTACTCTCTGTTCAAGTTTCTTTTGGTCAAACACCTCCATGGGTTGATTATGCGACACGTGAGGTAAATTATCCAAGTGACAAATATCTAACTGGCTATCAATCTTCTGAAGAAGTTGACTATTCCGATGAATTGATAGATCGTTTGATTAATACCGCTAAGGTTGATTTGATAGAGTCTATATTAATTGACCTCAGTAGTAAAAGCACGGTCGATACCGAAACTACAAATGGTGATACAGATACTAATTTCAAAAACCGTACGCAATCTCTTGCCCAAGCAAAAATTGTAGGACTTAATACGGAGCACTCCTATGACAAGAGGAAAAAGAGAGCTTATGCTTTTGCCTTCGCACTACGAACAGATGTCATTAAATACTACAAAAGTTATATTTCGATCACAACCACAGATTTACAACTTGAGATAGTAAATATCTCCAAATACCAAAACTCCAATAATCTTGACGAAGCATTACACTCCTTGTTCGGGGTATATGATGCGCTCCTCAACTTAAAACAAGCGCAGAATATTTTAGTCGCTTTGGGAAATAACAACAGAGAAGTTTTAAAGTTGGATCAGGTAAATAAGCTAGATCAATCCGCTAAAGAAATTGGGAATAGCATACTAGATAGTCCAGAGCTATCCGTTAAAAATTTGACGCAATACTTGGCTTACAAAATCAGCTTATACAACATTAAAGAAAGTCAAAAGATATACTTAGAAAAGACACTTTACCGACCCTACAATCTAAGTACTCACTTTGCTACAGCCCTTGACAACAACCTTACTGAAAACCTTAGACAGAGAGGACTAAATGTATCAGCAACAAAATTTGATTCTGATTTTATCCTTACCAATGATTATTCAGAGATTAAAGATGTAGTAAACACGGTAACAACTTTATTAACCAAAGTGAGCAAAGAAAAATATGGTGTTGTAAATGGGCACATCACGACCTCTTGGCTAGACAAAAACAGCTTAGCCTACCTTCCTGATCCAGTCCGGAAAATGAAATTGCTCTCAGAACTATCCCTGAATCCAAACCCTAAAATCATCAATTGCATCTTTAATCAACCTTTAGACCAACAATTGAGGGTAAATATTGAAGATAGAACCGGTCAACCAATTGGAAACATCCCATTCAACTATCAGCATAAAAATAACGCAGGCATAAAAGGTAGTGCTAAATCCAATACAGAGGGGGTTGTTAAATTTGAATTAGAAAAAGTTCAACTGCCCAAAAAAATGCAATTCATCAATGTATCTATCGATGCACCCACTTATCTCAACTTACCAGAAGATGATGCACTTTATCAGTCTCTACTAGCAGAGTATGCTTTACCCAATTGTAATTTCATTTTGAAAGTATCAGGGTTAGCGCTCTATTTAGATGTCACAGAGACTTTATTAGGAGAAAGCTATCAAGACAATTTAGTTTCAAACAAGCTCAAACAGACCTTTACAGAACTGGGCTTCAAATTCATCGACAATCCCGACGAATCAGATTACTATATGGAAGTATCGGTCAGCTCAAATCAAGGTGGTGAATATGAAGGGCTCTATTTTGCTCTTGCCAATGTGACGATCAATATGGTTAGCATGGATTCAGGAGATGAAATTTTCTCTCAGACTTTCCTTAAAATAAAGGGAGGCGGAGGAAACTATCGAAATGCCGCCTATCAAGCTTACAACAAAGCAGCAATTCAAGTAGCAGAGGAGATTAAAGAAAAATTTGAATAGGCTGCAGGAAAATAGTTTAAGACAAGAGCTAAAGCTATACAAGAAGAACTCAGAATAAAAAGGATGAAAAGTAGGAAGTATATCATCCAACTTATATCTTCGTCACATTATTAAGGGGCATTAGCTCAGCTGGCTAGAGTACCACACTGGCAGTGTGGGGGTCATCGGTTCGAATCCGATATGCTCCACAAAAAGGAAGTCATAAAGACTTCCTTTTTTATTTTAAATCTACCCCAATTAAAACAACTCAAATCAGGAATGCTCGTATCTTTGATTATCTGCGATATTGCAGCACCATACCAATAAAATTTAAACAATGAGTACGATCAGATTAGGTGACGAAGCACCAAACTTCACTGCACAAACTACAGAAGGAGAAATCAATTTTCACGAATGGTTAGGAGAAGGATGGGGAATATTATTTTCTCACCCAGCGGATTACACACCAGTTTGTACAACTGAGTTAGGCACTGTTGCTAAATATAAAGCAGAGTTTGACAAGAGAAATGTAAAGGTGGCAGCACTTAGTGTTGATGGCTTAGAATCTCATAAGGGCTGGGTTAAGGACATTAACGAAACGCAAAACACCACTGTCAATTTTCCTATCATAGCGGATGAGGATAAAAAGGTTGCGAACCTTTACGACATGATCCACCCAAATGCTAGTGATAAACTAACAGTGAGATCTGTCTTCGTGATTGGCAATGACAAAAAAGTGAAATTGACCATCACATACCCTGCTTCTACAGGTAGAAATTTTGACGAGTTGTTGAGAGTAATTGATTCATTGCAGTTGACTACTTATCACAAAGTAGCTACTCCAGCGAACTGGAACAATGGTGATGACTGTGTAGTGGTACCAGCTATTGCTACTGCTGATATCCCAGCTATGTTTCCTAAAGGGTTCACTGAGGTTAAGCCTTATTTGAGAATGACACCACAACCAAATTTGGATTAAGTATACAATTAAATGGAAGGTGTTTCAATCATCTTCCATTTAATTATATCCTTCTATTATACCGTAATTCTACCCCTTCGAAATCTAATATTTCATAACACACCCCTGAAGTACAAGCGGGTCCTCCTCTACGCGTCCCACCAAAGAACAAGAACGTGTTTTTATAATTAGGCTTATACTTGAGATTACCCCCCATCCAAACCTTATAATCTTTATCATCCTCGGTCACGGCATTATCGGAGCTGTATTCCGTCAATAGTGACGCAGTGAATTTAGAACCTTGATTGAAGGCCAATGAGGTCAGTACATTGCTGGCTCGTGTTTCGAATCGTTCAAAAGTTTGATATTCGAATTCGACGTTGATTGATCTTCTTTTTTTCATCAGATAGTCTACATCAAAACCCAAACTCGTTCTTTTTTCTTCTCCCTTAATATCGTCATTGGCATAATCCACAAATACTTTCACATCATACTTATTGCCGAACATCTTACCGTATTCCAAAAAGTACTCTTGGAATATGAATTCTTTCCCGAAATCATTGAGCGCTCTGGCATGGTTAAACGTAAGTGTGCTTCCATCTTCAAAATAATACAAGGCTTCTATTTGCCAACCTGTTTCATTGGTTGGAATAGGTACGTGCGTACTTCGGTTCAATACACGATAGGTATGCTGTTTGATCAATGCTGGAGGTTCATTCACTGCCTCACCGATGACGAAATTATTGTAGTCTTTGAACTCCGTAGTAATACTCAATTTTTCAAACTCGAAATTCAGATTTGCATACCAACCAAACTCTTCTTCATCACCAAAGGCACTACCTTCATTGTCAATCGTCAGTTCGGTATAGTAGCTCAAAAATGGTAGGATGTTCCCGCCAGCGTTCATCATCGAATACCACTTGTCGACAAACTCATTATTGAGATACATAGCATTGTATTCTATCTTGTGTGATTTTATTTGATAGTCACCTCCCAATACAGCCAATGAATCTGGGCGCCTCAACTCATAATCTTGTGTAGGTGGATAAACATTGTTGAGTGGTTGGCCTGCCAAGGCTTTGACACTCCAAGCCTCTCCTTGATATTTGACAAATGCTCCCAGAAAATCTCTATGAAAGAAATTTCGAGATCGGTAAGACAAGTCTTCCAACACAGCACCAGGAACTTGATAAGTCCGCATCAAGGTTCCCCGTCCTAGCGTCTCATAAAAATTTCCTAGTTTGATATCCCAATTATCCGTCTTGTATTGTATTCGAACCTGATTGGGTTTGATATAATTCCTGTCAGCGTACTCTGTCCAATATTGTTCCAAAGTCACGCCTACTTTCAGCGCTTTGTGATCATAATCCAATACCAGACGATCGTAAATACTAGCAAATTTTGCGGTATCGCCAGGGACCTGTCCATATTGAAACTCACCGATATTCTGTCCACTCAGCTGAGCATAACTGCTAAAACTAGCGAACCCTAATAATACGATTAAGAGTAAGGACTTATGATGTAAGCTATTCAATATACTTTATTTGTTAAGCTGCTTATCGATTGCTTCTCTAATCTCTTCTTCGTCACCAGGAACAAAACCCTCGTGAAAATATTGAATTTTATTACTTTCATCCAAAATGATTAAAGTAGGAAAGTTTGTCAAATTCAAGGAGTTCAGGAGATCAGAATTGATGTCAATTAATACAGGATATTGAATTTGCATGGCATTGCTGACACTGGGCACTTTGGCTACTGTCCTCGGCCCATCACAATTCACCCCTATCAACTCAACACCCTTTTCTTGATACTCGGTATATATTTTGTTGAGTTCTGGAATGGCCTTTTTGCAAGGCCTACACCAAGTGGTCCAAAAGTCAATGATCGTCAATGACTCTCCTTTCAAACTATACAAGTCTACTTTTTGATTCTTAATGTCTTGAAGGGTATAATTACGTACCAACTGCGCTTCCGCTCCAAATACAATCAACAAACCAACCACTAGGGTCATGAGGCATGTTTTGATCATAACATAGCCGTAATTAAATCTGCTACTGTCTGTGCATCGGTACCTGCAGCTCTACCACCTTTGTGCGCAATATCACCTAATGAATCTATCAGAAATAATCTATCATAAGTCGTGCTGTAATCAGCTTGCACGCCGGAACCATCGAGTAAAAGGTCAAAAGTTATACCTGTACTGGATTTGAAGTTTTCAACAGCAGCCGTATTGCCATTCCATGTATCGATACCAATGATGGCAATTTCATCACTGGTAAACGCTTGTTTGATTTTTGATTCTACATTTGGAGCAGAGCTTACACACAATGGACATGTACTGCCAAAGAAAAATATCACAATTGGTTTTCCAATAAAATCGGACAAACTCACCTCACCTCCATTGACAGATGTCAAGATAAAATCTGGCGCGTCTCCTGCGTTAGTTTCACTACCTCCGTCATCAGGTGTATCGTCACCAGCATCAATATCAGTCTCATCTCCGTCATCACCAGCATCATCGATCATATCTTCCATTGTGTCTTTCATTTCGACAATTTCTTCTGGCTCTTCATCACAGCTGATCAATAATGGCGCAGTTACTAACACGAGTATTATTAACGAGAGATATGTTCTAGTCTTCATGATTATTTCGTTTATTAAATAGCTCAACAGAAGTTTGATAATAAATGTTCCCTTGACGACATATATTATTTTAATACCACAATATAATTCATAAAAAAGCCTCTGTCAATAGACAGAGGCTCCAGTAGTTCTCTAAATCAGTATTATGTAATATCTACTACAAATGATCGTCTAAGATCTGATGCGCATCGATTAATGGACCGCCATGCATGATCTCGTCAGATGCTTCGTGTATAAACTTGTCAAAATTGAGGTGGAATGAGTGTGCCAATTGAATCGCTTTACTCACATATGCTCCTTTTTGCAACCATGTATTCATTGGATCTAACATCTCAGTAGGTACGCCTGGTACGTACTTCGGCATATTCAATCCAAAGATTGGGTGCTCATCAAACTCAACATCATCTAAATTTCCTTTCAAAATAGAAGTAATCATCGCTCTAGTATATTTCAACTTGATTCTAGACCCAACACCATGTGGTCCTCCTGACCAACCTGTGTTGATCAACCATACATTCACACCTGCTTCGGTCATTTTCTTACTCAACATATCCGCATACTTAGCTGGATGTAGTGGCATGAATGGCTCTCCAAAACATGCAGAGAATGAAGGGACTGGCTCAGTAATACCTGCCTCAGTACCAGCTACCTTTGCCGTATAACCAGAGATGAAGTGATATCCAGCTTGCCCTGGTGTCAACTTAGACACTGGAGGCAATACGCCAAATGCATCACAAGTCAAGAAGAATATATTCGTAGGGTTGCTCGCAAATGACGGCACCTGAATATTGTCAATGTTCTCTATCGGGTAACTTACTCTTGTGTTCTGAGTAATAGAACCATCTTCATAATCTGGCTCTTTTGTACCTTCTTTGAAAATAATGTTTTCCAATAATGCCCCAGGTTTAATCGCTCTAAAAATATCTGGCTCTTTTTCTTCTGATAAGTCAATTACTTTGGCATAACATCCACCTTCGAAGTTGAATATCGTGTTCTCAGCAGTCCAACCATGCTCATCATCACCAATCAATTTTCTTGATGGATCAGCTGACAAAGTAGTCTTTCCTGTACCTGACAATCCGAAAAAGATCGCAGTGTCTCCGTCCTCTCCTACATTAGCAGAACAGTGCATGGGTAATACATTTTTTTCAATTGGTAAAATCAAGTTCAATGCTGAGAAGATACCTTTCTTCATTTCTCCCGTGTAAGCCGATCCTCCAACCAAGGCTACTTTTCTAGTGAAATCTAGAATAGAGAAGTTAGCTTCTCTGATACCAAATGCAGCTGGGTCTTTTGCTTCGTAACCTGGCGCACATAACACCAACCATTCTTCATCAAAATCAGCCAACTCATCTGCACCAGGTCTCAAGAACATATTGTTCACAAAGAAGTTAGACCAGGGATATTCTGATACTGTTCTAACGTTCATTCTATACTTAGGGTCGGCACATACAAAACCGTCTCTAGCGTAGACTTCCTTTTCAGACAGGTAGTTAACTACCTCGTTATATAATTTGTTGAAATTTTCTGATGATAGTGGCTTATTGATACGACCCCACCACACCTTATCTTTAGTGTAGTCATCTTTTACCAAAAATCTATCTTTTGGCGAGCGCCCAGTGAACTTTCCAGTGTTGATGGCAAGAGTGCCATTTTCGGTTTCAACACCCATTCCCTTTTCTACGGTAATTTCCTGTAGTTTCTCAGGAGACAAATTCCAGTTTATTGTTGCCCCTTTGATACCGTATTTGTCTAGACTTTTTTGTTTCGGTTCTTTTTCTAATACGTCCATCTTTGTATCTCTTTGTTTTATTTATAATAAATTTAGAGATTCCAAAAACCTA
>JAOPTS010000241.1:0-416 GCA_051531955.1 Reichenbachiella sp. | reverse complement strand
CTGGCATTCTGTCGGTGAGATCATATGGGCATTCGCATATATGCACTGTTAGCGACATTTAAAACCGATCCTAAAATCACCCGCCACAAGTGACGTAATTCAAGTTTAGGCCGACGATAGAGTAGGTGCTAAAGTTGAAAAATGAAATGAGTCATGATTGGGAACGACTTCAGTTGCGTGAATTCAAGTTTAGACCGAGGTGTGAAAATGGGACGAGATCAATTTTATAGAGGATCCTTTTATAGACAGCGAATTTAAAGTTTAGACCGAGGTAAGTGTGGGGGATGAGGTTGAAATCATCTTAGATATTTGACTTAAAGCGCCAATTCAAATTTCAGATAGTCGAGTAGGAGCAGGTTGACGGAAAGCGATAAATGTTACGCTTTAAACCGCCGAAAAGCTTCGCTAATTGAGTT
>JAOPTS010000240.1:0-14835 GCA_051531955.1 Reichenbachiella sp. | reverse complement strand
CTTGTACCCTTTGAGAATGGCATCTATATACATGCCTGTGCCACCACATAAGATGGGTTCATGTTGGTTGGTTATGATTTGTTCATAGGCTTTTAGAAAATCATTTTGAAACTCAAATACATTATATTCATACCCTGGATCATATATGTCGATCAAGTGGTAGGGTATAGCGATACCATCTACTTGGTATTCAGAGAGATCTTTTCCTGTACCAATGTCCATGCCTCTATAGACTTGTCGAGAGTCTGCACTGATGATTTCACCATTGATAGCCTGTGCGAGTGCGACAGCTAATCCTGTTTTTCCTGTTGCTGTTGGACCGAGTAGGGTGATCATGATGATGAAGTAAGAGGGGAAATGTTATTTGTTATCGGGTGATATGCTTTTTTCTAAAAATGCAATCATGACATCTGCAGCAACTGGCCCATCTGTATAAAATTGGGTGACTTTGCCTGAGAAATCATTCATGTGACTGTCAAGAAAAGCATGAGGCTCGCCTTCATAAACCCAGTATTCGGACTCATGTCCTTGCGATGTAAGGATGGCTCTGAATGCCTCGATGGATTCTGGTGGTGTGGTGGTGTCCAAACTCCCGACAGTAAACAACATCTGAGGTAACGTAACACTGTCGGCATGTCCAATGAGGTGGGCTGGAGAGATGGCCTCATAATAATTCTTATTATCATCTAAATTGATTTCAGTGCCAAAGAGGCCTCTTTGTTTTCCATTTTCTATTCCTAGACTATTTTCCCAATCTCGACCTTTCTTCATGTAGTAGGGAATATCAAAGACGCCATAACTTAATATCAATGCATCGATTTTCAGTTCTTCTTGTGTATAAGATGAGGGTGACTGGTTGGTCGGTACATAACTCGGTGTAAATCCAAAATGATCACCAGTAAAGCCAATGCTATCTAGTTTGTCAGTAGTGAGTGCGACCATCATAGCGAGGTGAGCACCTGCACTATCACCAGTGAGTGAAATGTGATTGGGATCTCCTTTGTACTTTTTAATGTTTTCTTTGACCCAAAGAAAAGCGCCCAATGCATCTTCAACTGTTTCGTTGAGTTTGACAGAGTTGTCTTGATCTCCTAGCAAACGATAATTCACATTACAGACTACTGTTTCGCTGTGCTCGACGATGTACATGGATAGGCTATCCATCACTTTTTTGGTGTTGATTTTCCAACCACCACCGTGATAGATGATGAGTACGGGGTAATTTGTTTTACCTGTTTTTGGTGAATAGATATCCATAGTCAAGGATTGACCATTGGGGCTCGCATAGATTATGTTCTTATCCGTTTGATAGAGATTGATGCTATTATTACTGTTACTTTGACAAGAAATTGTGACCGCTATCAAGAGCGTGTACAATAGGGTAAGAATCGTCTTTCTCATTTTTTGGTGTTAGATGTGGTTTGTAATCTAGCTTCTTATATTAAAAAGTACACAAAAAAGGCGACCTATAATTAAGTCGCCTTTGTCGTAAGTTTTGTTTTGCAATTAATCTTGCAACGCAGCAACACCAGGAAGTACTTTACCTTCCATATATTCCAACAATGCTCCGCCACCTGTAGATACATAAGATACTTTGTCTCCGTAACCTAGGTTGTTGATGGCAGATGCAGAATCACCACCACCGATCAATGAGAAGCCATCGTTTTCAGTAGCTTTCACTACAGACTCAGCGATAGTATCCGTTCCCTTTGCGAATGTTGGGAATTCGAATACGCCCATTGGGCCATTCCATAATACAGTCTTAGAAGCCTCTACTACTTCACTAAATACTTTAGCAGTCTCAGGTCCGATATCTAATCCTTCCCAACCGTCAGGAATTTCTCCTTTTCCAACTACTTGTGTGTTCGCATCGTTGTTGAAATCATCAGCGATCAAGTTGTCAACTGGCAAATAAAGTTTTACCCCTTTAGCCGCTGCTTTTTCTACCAATTCTTTCGTTAATTCCATTTTGTCATCTTCACAAAGAGAATTTCCAATCTTTCCACCGTTAGCTTTAGAGAACGTGTATGACATACCACCACCGATGATCAAGTTGTCCACTTTGTCCAATAACTTCTCGATGATCATGATCTTGTCAGAGACTTTTGCACCACCCATGATTGCTGTGAAAGGTCTCTTAGGATTGTTCAATACTTGTTCCGCATTGTCCAACTCTGCTTGCATCACCAAACCACATATTTTGTCTGTGAAGAATTTTGCAACGATAGTAGTAGATGCGTGTGCTCTGTGTGCAGTACCGAATGCATCGTTCACATATACATCACCTAACTTAGAAAGCTTCTCAGCGAATGCTTCGTCACCCTTAGTTTCTTCTTTGTAGAATCTCAAGTTGTTCAACAACAACACTTCGCCAGGCTTCAAACCAGCAGCCAAATCAGTAGCGTCTTGACCGATACAGTCTTCAGCGAATTTTACTTGCGTACCGAATCTTTGAGATAGTTCAGCCACCAAATGCTTCAAAGAGAATTTTTCTTCTGGTCCATTCTTAGGTCTTCCCAAGTGACTCATCAAGATTGCAGATCCACCATCAGCTAATATTTTTTTAACCGTAGGGGTAGCAGCTTTAATTCTTGTAAAATCAGTGATTTCAAATTTGTCATTCAACGGCACGTTGAAATCAACTCTGATCAAGGCTTTTTTGCCTTCAAAATTGTATTGGTCTAAAGTAGTCATCTCCTATTAGATTTATTAATTAATATTTTATTCTCGATTGAAGCCCTATTCTGGGGTGAATATTGCGTCTTAAAAATCAGGAGTTTAGCGTCTTCCGAATATCTTCTTCTGAGATCACTCCGTGGCGCAAAATAACCACTTTTTCTCCGTTAAAACCAATGATTGTGGACTCAAATCCAAGCTGACTTTTGTCACCATCCAAGATGTAAGATATTTGGTCTCCCAATTGGCTGTTGACTTCTTCTGCAGTAGTAGCACTAGGTTGACCACTGAGGTTGGCACTGGGCAAGGCAACAGGAAAGTCCAATGTTGCCAATAGTTGCAGTGTCAAGGGGTGGTCACAGATGCGTACGCCAATGGTTGTGCCACCAGCAATCATTTCTTTTGAGATTTTTTCATTGGCCTCCAGTATGAGGGTAAGTGCACCTGGCCAGTAGTGGTTGGCTAGTTTTTTTGCTTGCTCAGGGAATGATTTGACGAAGGGAATAATTTTATCAATCGTATCAGTCTGTGCAACCAATGCTTTGTCAGAGGGTCTTCCTTTGACAGCATAGATCGCTGCTAATGCATTTAGATCGTACGCATTGCCTGCCAAACCATAGACGGTATCAGTAGGGATAGCGACCAATTTTCCTTCGCGCAATAATTGCGCGGCTTTTGAAATGTCAGTTCCAATTTCTGCCATGTGCAAGTTTAGAGTTGAAAGTTGAAAGTTCAAAGTTGAATGTTGAAACTGCTTTGGTTAAACTTGCCGATATGGCGTTATTATCATTTTTTAAAGAAGGAGTAATTGAGGCGGGCTGTGATGAGGCAGGTAGGGGGTGTTTGGCTGGTCCCGTTGTGGCGGGAGCTGCGATTATGCCTCCAGATTATACACACCCAGTCCTCAACGATTCCAAGAAGTTGTCCTTGAAACAACGTAATGCAATCAAAGGTGATATTAAAAATGACGCCATCGCATGGGGGATAGGCGTAGTATCTCCCGAAGAGATAGATGATATCAATATATTGAACGCCTCATTTTTGGCGATGCACCGGGCGGTAGACGCTATGGCGCAAAAACCAGAATTGCTGTTGATTGATGGTAATCGATTCAACCCATATGCTGGCATAGATCATGAGACGATAATCAAAGGGGATGGTAAATACTTTTCTATTGCTGCGGCATCTGTATTGGCCAAGACCTTTCGTGACGAGTTGATGGAAGAGTATGCAGTTGAGTATCCGGAGTACGGTTGGGAACGAAACGCAGGTTATCCCACCAAGATGCATCGTGCAGCGATCAAAGCGTATGGCCCAACTCCTTTGCACCGCATGACATTTCAATTGTTACCCAAACAGTTGGAGATATTTTAGAAATAAGAGGTGTTGTTGGTCGTTCGTCCAATGATATTGGTAATCCAACGAAAAGTTTAAATGAATTTTAATTGAGTACGTATATTTACTCATTACGCAATGAAAGTAGAATCCTCATCGGTGTATGAATAGTCGGTCAATTACTCAAAGTAATGGAGGGAAGCGAAAGCTTCCCTTTTTTTTTAAAATGATGTAATTACTAAATTGTAGTTGTCATTTTTAGCCACTATTAATTTAGGGAGACAAGGGCAGAAGCCTTTAATCTTCCCTCTTAATGTGTCTTTTTGGGAAGGATACTTTATATCTATTTCCCACTGGGAAGAAGATTTTAGTTTCAATTTTAACTGAGAAGATAGCTTGAAAAACATTGGACAGAAAAATAAGCACAGAATTTTGTTCGTCAATCCAGAGATTTTTTCTTTTACTTAAAGAGTATCCCGAAGTGCTTGAAATGACAGGAAATCAGAAAAATCTCTCCTAGAGGACCAATTAACAAGCATACAATATTGACTTATCGAGTAAAACCAATAAAACAAGAAATAGAATTTATCAACATTAGGTTTGCTAAGCAAAAACCGTTAAAAAGTAATCCAAATCATTAACTGCCAGTCTCCACTGGCGGGGATATGTAGCTTCTGGCGCACTTTTGTAAAGTGTGCCTATTTCCAAGGATATTTGTAATGCGATAGGTAAGCCCACTCTCTACGTCCTTTCGAGCCCTTGTGAGAAATCCCCCTGATCAATATTATGAGTGTTATCTTTAGCATCTTTTTGATCATTATTGATCCCTGATGTTAACCTTAAGTCCATCGCATCACCAGAGAGTAGGTCATATTCGAATTGAATGCTAATCATAGATTCACTATTGTGGGTAGCTCCACCATGACCAGTCTACTTGCAATTATAAGCAACTTGGTAAGGCAAGTCGAGTGGAGTATTTGATTCTAACTCTCTTGAAGAAAGTCAATTGTTTAGGGACTGGGCTTTTTAATTGGTTTTCAATCGTTTTGGATAAAAACCCGGTTAAAAAATCCACAGCATTTTGATTAAATCTTCCGTCAATAGATTGTTTTGAAATTGAGACTCCGTTTTCAAACATCATATCTGCAGCAAGATCCCTCAAACTCAAATCATATCCCTGAAGAGAAGAAAACATCAAAGTGTTCAAAAAACTAGCTCCATCTAAGGGTGATTTTCTTTGGGCAAATTTCGTTTCTCTTGCCACTTGATCAATAGACTTTTTGTCCATAAATTCAGGAAGCGATGAAATCAAATTTATTTCGTTTATAGCTTCCTAGGGACCTTTCCTCTTGGTTTGCCTCGCTATATTTTGTATGTTTGAGTCAAAGAAAAGCGGGTTCAAAATTCCGCCTTTTATTTCACCTGAGTGGATACATAAAATGGGAAACAAGACTAAGAATCCTGTCAGGAACGCTATGAAAGCCCATCAGTATATTCATAATCAGTCAGTTAACCTCTTAGCCTGACGGCTATGTCCCCTGGAAGGCTATTTCCCCATCACTAAATAGGTTTAAAGAGTGGTTAAAGTGCTGTTTTACAGTAGTAAATGGTACTAGTCTTAAAATTTGGATCCTATATATTCCTATTGTATTATGAATGTAGAGGACCAAGTACAATCACAAAAATGGAAACTCCTATGTTAGTCGAGTGGCACTAATTATTTGTTAATGCTTTTGGATAGACACTGCAGTAAAAAGCGGATATAAAAGTATGTCCGAGATTTATTAATCGAAATAAATTATTAAATCTTGGAGTAAGACATTCGATCAACTTAATTTGAGCTAATACCTCAGGTATGCCCTGGGATTATATTATTGGCAATAAAAAGTTCCAAGCCTCATCTTATCTCATTAAATTAATACATGTTACCATCTTGATTACAATCATCTCACTATGCGTATTATTAGCTGCCTATTGATTTCATTTGTTGTTTTATGTATCATTCAAACTACTTGTTTTGCTCAGGAAAGATCCGATTCTGTTGAATTGCAGATAATGGACCTTATGGGGATGTCTTTAGACGAATTATTGCAAGTTAAAATAACTATAGCCTCTAAAGTGGCCATGACCCAACGTGAATCACCGGGTATCATTACCGTGATTACTGAAGAAGAAATTATTAACTCAGGGTCAAGAGAACTGAAAGATATTTTGATGATGGTTCCAGGTTTTTCATTCGGGTCAGACATACTACCTATTTATGGTGCTAATATCCGAGGTAACTCTGCTCAAAATGGAAAAATATTGATGCTAATAGATGGACACGAAGTTAATGAGAGCAACTTTGGGATTGCATTCCTAACTAACCGAATTGATGTTGAACAAATTAGTCGTATTGAAGTAATTCGTGGGCCTGGAAGTAGTGTGTATGGTGGGATGGCTGAGTTTGGTGTCATCAACATTATTACTAAGGGAGCAGAAGACCTTGATGGGGTTCAATTAAACACCTTAGCAGGGGTGTCAGATGGGAGTTTATCTAGATCAACTACTGGTTTTGCATATGGTAAAAAGCTTGGCGATCTTGAAGTCGCTATTAGAGCCCATTATAATAAAAGCGTGATGAGTACCGCAGACTACCATCACATGGTGTCAGATTCTGTTATATCATTAACTCAAGGAGAAGGTTTTTTTGAAAAGAGTTTTTCAGGTGCAATAGATCTTAAGTATAAAGGGTTTAGTCTAAATTATATGCATGACAACTATGACAATAAAATGACAGGAGGAATGCCTATAGCCATCGAGAACAATACAGCTATTAATCAAATTGGTAATTTTGCAAATTTGAAATATGATTGGAAACCAAATGATAAAACCACCATTTCGCCCTTCGTTAGGTATAAAAGCCATGGACCTGCGTATGAGTGGAATGGAGGGCAAGTTGACTTTGGCGATGGACCATTTGAAGTAGGTGCTACGAGCACCTCTCGAACGCTCACCAGTGGTGTTGCCGCAAGTCACGAATTCAATGATTCGAATAATTTATTAGTTGGTATCGAGTATATGAGTGATGATTTCACTGCACAGGATATACTTCAAGGCATAGATACAAGCTTAAATCTCCAAACCTATGCGGCTTATGCTCAACTCCTTGTAAAACATAAGATAGCAAACCTAACTGTTGGATCTCGATTTGTTTACAACGAAGCTTATGGCAGTGCGATTGCACCGAGAATAGGGTTGACTAAGGTAATTGATAAATTTCACGCAAAAATGCTTTACAGTGTAGCCTATCGAAACCCTCTATTGGGCGAACTGGCTCAAGCTAGTGAGGAGATCAAGCCTGAATTCACAAATGTACTGGAAGCAGAAATAGGTTATCAGCTAACCCCCAAGTCAACTATTAATCTTATTTATTTCGATATTCATAATAAAGAAGCGATAACGTTTGTTTATGACCCAGTAACATTAGTGGGGAATTACACAAACAGTGGAAGTACTGGAACCTCAGGTCTAGAAGCCGAATTTAGATATAGAGATACTTGGGGTTATGTGACCTCTAATGTGTCCTTTGTATTGGGTAATAAAAATGAAATAGATGCTTTCAAAATTCCTATGAAGGATGGTTCTGTAAATGATAAATTCAACTTAGGGGTACCGAATTTTACATTTAATTTATTTAGTTCATTTAAGCTAGGTAAAAGTTTCTCCATTAATCCTAGCTATCACGTAAAGGGTAAAGCTTTTGCATACCATCCTGATGGTACACAAGACCCCTTAGGGCTTGTAGATGGTGTCGTGCATACGAAAGAATTTGCACCTCAGCACTTCGTAAATCTAAACTTGGTATATAGAAATCTAATTGATCAATTAGATTTAAGTTTTGGTGTCATGAATATTCTAAATGAAACATACAATTATCACATAGCCTATAACAATCTAACAACCACATATCCTGGACTAGGCAGAGATTTTGTTATTAAAGTGAAATATAAAATCTAAGAGGTATTTTTGTAAAGAGAGAGGTAAGCATACTTTGGACCTATTATTTCAATAAGAAATTAAATAAAAAATAGATTGTCAAAATGATCAATATCTCTTCTGACTGGTCTAGTTGCCCTATACCTTTCTTCACAATGGGCTTCAACGATTCTTGCTGATCTACCATCAGTGATGGCAGACTTACTAAGGCAACTTTCATAATTCCATAATAGTTGCGATTGTCAGATGGATTAAATAATTTATTACATGCATAAAGTGATAATTAATAGACGAGCAACGATAGCAGCTTTTTTTTTATTGCTAACATTTCAATTTAGTCAAGCTCAGGATTCATTAAAATCAATCTTAAAACATTCATCGGACTATAACATTAAATCTGAAGTACATGGTCAGATTGGAATGAGCTTTCTTTCCTCAAATTTTGATTCGGCACTCTATCATTTTAATCAAATGCTTGTCTTGGGGCTGAACAACGGAAATGACACAATAGTTGGTAATGCTAAAATGTCAATTGCAAAAGCATATATCTACATGGGTAATTATGATCATGCTCTAAGCCAATTAATAGATGCGGAAGAGATTTTTTCAAAAATAAAAATGTGGGATGAGTTGATCAGAATTGAATCAAACCGAGGAACCATCAGGTATCGAAATAACGAACATGATTTAGCTCTAAATCATTACAATGAGGCTAATAGATTATTAGATCAAAAGCAAGAGGAAGTTAACAGATATGATTTTATTAAGGGAACTATACTTGGGAATATTGCAGTGATTCACGAAAACAAGAAAAAGTATGATGAGGCATTAAAGATCTATTTTGAAGCGATGCAACATAATAAAAAGGCCGGTAGTTACAACCAAGTTGCTGTCAATGTCACCAATATTGGGATAAATTATATGCGACAAGATAAATTGGCGCTTTCGATTCAATATTTACAAGAAGGTCTTGAAATGAGAGATTCCTTAGAGGATCAATATGGACAGTCAAGGTCTTGCATATATATGTCCCATGTTTTAATGCTAAGGCATCTATATGATTCCGCAGAGCGAATGGCGAAAAAAGGAATTGAAATTGCTAAGCAGATCAATAGTCCAGAAACGATAAGTTTTGGGCTGGATGAATTATCCCAAATAAACAGAAAACAAGAAAAATATCAAAAGGCAATAGAATCTTTGATTGAAGCAAAGGTTATTACAGATAGTATGAATCAAATTGGAAATCAGAGGAAATTCGACTTGATTGAAAAAAAATACGAAGTAAAACTCAATGAAGCACATAGAGACTTGGAGCTTAGGAAGCAATCAAGGATATATATTATCTGTGCCTTTGTTTTAATCCTTATGCTGTTATACATTCTATTTCTACTCTACAAGTCAAGATCCGAAGCAACAAAAAAAAGAATAAGAAATGAGAGTCTAGTAAAGGTAAATGAAGCTTTATCCAAAGAAGTGGAGTACAAAAACAAAGAGCTTACGACTAACATTGTGTATTTGATGGAAAAAAACGAATTGCTAAATGATGTTTCGGATCAATTGGTTGACCTTAAAAATGATTCGAAAATAGAAAATAAAAAGCTGTTACAAAAAATAATACAAAACATAAATACAAACAAGGATTCAGATATTTGGCAAATGTTTGAAGCAAGTTTTCTTGAAATCTACAATGAATTCTACGAAAAGTTGAATAAAGTTACTGCAGGCACTCTAACATCGAATGAAAGAAAATTGTGTGCGTTTTTGAAATTAAACTTATCCACGAAAGAAATATGCAAGCTCACTGGTCAGCTTCCCAGCAGTCTCGATGTAGCTAGGGGAAGGCTTAGGAAAAAAATAGGGCTAGCTAAAACGGGTGAAGAAATATCAACCTACCTAAATAATCTTTAAATAATGCAATTATTAATTTGTATTTTCTTAGGGGAAAAACCTAAGCTAATATTTAAGCACTTTATTTCATAAGGTTTTAATATGCTGTTTGTCAATTAGTTAATATAAAATGTATATATCGGATAACACCTAATTTGTCTTTTTGTATAGATTGAACACTGAGTAATATAGGTAGTCAATCATTGGAATGGTTCAAATTTGCAACTCAACGCAATAGAAAATCATTCATAATGAAAAGTTTGACTGCCACATATTTCAATCGTTTATATATCACTATTCTTCTGTCTCTTGTTTTCAGTCTATCATCCTATGGACAGAATGCACCCGGCGGTGTGTCAACTGATTTACAGTTATGGTTAAAAACTGATACGCTATCATACAAATATCAAGATGATGTTAGCACAGCAATTGTTGATTGTGCTAACCTTTCGCCAGCAACGCCAGAAGGTTTATGTGATACCAGTTGGCCGAAGAAAGACTTTCCAGCTTATGATGGTTCTCCTTTTTACAGATGGTATGATCTTTCTTCAAATGATCGTTTAATGAATAGGCATTCCGGCCGAGCAAAAGGAGCGACGTTTTATAATAATTCAGATTCTAGCATCAATTACCTCCCTGTTGCCGATTTTCAATACACAAGTGGGGACTTATCTAATGGATTTAGATTAATGAATGATTTCATTTGGTTCAATAATAGCGTAAATATTTTTGTGGTGGTCAAGCCAGAAGTATCACCAGCTTCCGATGATAGAAAATATGTTTTTGATTACGGCAGTTATCCTAGTGAAGGCATTGGAGGATATTATAGTAGTCATAATGTGGGTATATACTCCCCAAGCAACCATGGAGGCAGTGAAGTAAGTGCTAACCATAGTTTTGGAGATGATGTAGTGATTATTAACTATGAATTGAAGCTAGGAGCTTCTGGCGAAATGATTGTTAGAATAAATAATCAACAGGTTTTGCAACAAAACACTTCGGTGGCTCAAATATCAGCAAATGAAATAACTGAAGGTAGCGCCTATGATACAAGCACGGGCCCTTTTTCTATTGGTAGACAAAGTTTGAGATATAACTTAAGTGACGGCGGTGGACGTTGTTTTGATGGTCAAATGGTTGAATTTATCGTCTATGATAGAAATATTACAGATGATGAGCGTGAAAAAATTCATACCTACTTAGCCATTAAAAATGGCGTATCACTTAGTGGGGATTATAAAGCTTCTGATAATTCTATTTTTTGGAATACGGATGCTACATACAATCAGGGAATAGCAGGAATTGGTAGAGATGATCAATACAATCTCAATGTGAAACAAGCTAAATCTTCGATTGATGATGCAATACTAACCATTGGATTGGGTCAAATTGATACTACTATTGTTGATTATTTGTACCAACCTCTTAATACAAATGAGTTTGCTTCTGATTTAAGTTATTTGGTCTGGTCTAATGATGGAGGAACGTTGACTGAAACGAGTAGTGAACTTTCGGACAATATCTTGACTCGATTAAGCAGGGAATGGAAATTGCAGCAAACTGGCAACATTGATAACCTTTCTGTTCAGTTTGATCTTAACTCAGTGAGTAGTTTATCTTCTTCATCCAAGAGTGATCTGATATTATTGATAAGTGCGGACAGTGACTTTTCAACGGGAACTATCACTCGATATGAGGCGGGTAGTTTTGCTGGTAATATTGTAAAATTTGATAATGTTAATTTTGATAACGGAATGTTCATGACGCTTGGTACGTCTAGACCCACCATGCTGGGTACGGACCAATCAGCTTCACTATGGCTAAAGGGTGATGCAGGAACTTCTACGATAATAGATGGTGCGGTGGTTAGTAATTGGATCGATCAGTCGGGTTCCGGTCATGATGCTGTTCAACCTTTGGTATCTGATCAACCATTTTATTCTTCCTCCTTGATGAATTTCAACCCATCAATAAAGTTTACGTCTAATGATTTTTTAGTAGGAAATGCAGGCGTTAATAATGAGGAACTATTTGTTGTAGTAAATAGAAATTCATCTAGTCAGGCACCCATTGGATTCGAAGCTGATGGAGGTGCTACTCCAAGAAAATCGGGACTATCATTTCCTAATGGAGCGAATCATACGGGGTTGTTAACTGATGAATACATCATGTACTATCTTTCTGGTGGGACATACGTGTCTGGATATTCAGCAGCCTCTAGCTCATTGGATGATTTTGCCATTGTAAATTTAAGTGAAAACGCTGGGGGAACTTCTGAGGATATTTTTTATCAAGGCTTACAAGTAAATAATGATGGCGGAGGCTCTTTTACTACAATTAGTAACAGCCGGTATACAATTGGAGCATTTAATGACACGTCAAAATTTTTTACAGGAAATGTAGCTGAAGTCATTTCGTTTGATGAAGCATTAACATCAGGTGAAAAATCAAAAGTACACTCCTATTTGGCTACCAAGTATGGGATAACATTAGGTAATACTTCTACCCCATTGAACTACAACGCTTCAGATGGATCCGTATATTGGACTGCCCAGGCGGGTTATCAAAATAATATAGCAGGAATAGGACGTGATGACAATTATGGTTTAAATCAAAAACAGTCTATTTCACAGCATGAAGGGGCTACAGTAACTATTGGGTTAGGATCAGTTGAAGAAGGCAATGCTTCAAACAACAATTCATTTGCCAATGATTTGACTTTTTTAGCATGGGGAAATGACGATGGCTCATTGACTGAAATAACTACGGAACTGCCGGGAAATGTAGAATCGCGGTTAGAACGAGAATGGAAGGTGTCCAATATAAATGGTGTTGGTGAACTAGCCATTCAATTTGATACTACGGGCTTGGGAATTAATTCAGATCATATCAACCTGATAATAGACGAAGATGGTGATGGTGATTTTGAGACAGGTAACATATATGATTATGTAGCTGATTCTATCGCCAATGGGACCGTTTACTACAACGGTGTGACATTGGCCCATGATGTAGTATTTACTTTGAGTACAGCATGGGTAAAGCCCGCTAGTATAACAGATGCGGTAGTATGGCTCAAAGCAGAAAGCAATGCGTATATCGGTTATGACAACCAAATGTCCGGAAAAACATTGGCTACCCACAATGATCCTGTTTTATCCTGGAAAGACATCTCTGGTCGCAGAAAATATGATGCGGTTACGGATTACAAAATACCCGCCTATTACAAAAGTGATTCTGCAGAGTCCATCAACTTTCGACCTGCACTATATTTTCCTGGAGATTCCACAGGATTCACCTTTTACGATGACTATGTATATGGAGAAAACGACGGAATAACCACTTTTGCGGTTGTCGCTGGTGAAGACGCTGTAAGCGCTGGAGAAGGAGTGAAAAGAGGACGGCCAGCTGTCTTCGATATGGGAAAGCATGGAAACCGAGGATATGGAGGAACGTGGGGCTATGACACAGCCTTCATCTACTCAGCCAATGCCACAGATGCTAATCAAGCTTATGCCAATCCAGGTTTGGGAAATTCAAACACGCTAGTAAAGTATGAATTTGAATACTCTGGCAATAATACCCTCTATGCTAATGACATAGAATTGGTGCAAAAACCCAATTTTGTTTCTACACTTTCTGCCACAGAAATTTGGGAGAACCCAACACACGAAACTAACAAAGGGCCATATACTATTGGACGACAAGCTAAGGAAGGAAGACTCTTCGATGCTACCTCTGGCCCACGTTTATTTAAAGGGTACATGGCTGAGTTTATCCAATTTGACCGTTTACTTACAGATCTAGAGACTCAAAAAGTTCAGAGTTATCTGGGAATGAAATACGGATTGCCTCTAGGCTCTCCATCAAATCCATTCACTTATGTGTTTTCAGATGGCTCAACAGTATGGACAGGCAATACAACATACCAAAATAACATTTTTGGTATCTATCGTGATGACGTAGCTGGTGTCGAACAAAGACAAGCTACTTCGTCTGGTTCAGGAGGAATACACGCCATGGGTCATGGGCAAATCGCTCAAAATAATGATTTGAACCCAAATGCTATATCAAATGATTTGTCCTCACTATTTATTGGAAATGATGCTGCTGCTTTAGTAGAAGTTGCAGCTGAACTTCCAGACAGTATTCACAATCGAATAGACAGAGAATGGTTAGTACAGAAAAACGAAACAATTGGAGCAGTTGATTTAGCATTTGATTTATCAGCAATTACTGTTTCTGGAACTTCAAAAGATGACTTCAGATTATTAATTGATTCAGATGGAGATGGCAATTTTACTACAGGAACAATTAGTTATGTAATTCCTGAAAGTTATTTAGGAGGCGTTGTGCTTTTTGATGATGTCAACTTTAGTGATGGAGATATTTTTTCAATTGCCACACAAATGAACACATCGCCTTATGTGACTTCTAGTGAAGTAGTCATTGTGGATTTTGAAGATACATACAGTTATTCAATTACTTCTACTGATCGTGAGGCTGATGGAATAACAATCATATCACCCACTTTACCTGACTGGTTGATTTTTACCGACAATGCTGACGGAACAGCATCGCTCGAGGGTATACCTGACTGTAGCGAGGTAGGAACGCACAGAGTAGTGTTAAAAATGGCAGATTATGAATTGGACTCCACTCACACCTTTGATATTCTTGTTGGAGGAACGGATACAACAGATCCTGTGATCGTTTCGATACCAACTGACATCACACAAGACACCGACTCTTCATCAGGTGATGCAGTAGTAACATGGACTGTTCCAACCACTACAGACAACTGTAGTGCAACGTTGACAACTTCACATACTCCTGGAGCGACGTTTGCACTTGGAACAACAACGGTCACTTATACTGCCACCGATGGTGCAATTAATGTAGTTACCTCGAGCTTTGATGTAATTGTAGAAGACAATGAAGATCCTACGATCACATGTG
>JAOPTS010000239.1:0-998 GCA_051531955.1 Reichenbachiella sp. | reverse complement strand
TCAGATATGAAAGACAACGCCTAGCTATCCTCCGTGGTGTTTGACGTGTATTTTGTTTCGGTCACAAATTAGGAAAATCTTCGCTTTTCATCACTACCTTTTTTCAACCATGTGAGGAAAAACGAAGATTTTCCGGTGCTGCCAGAAACCTCCGCCCTCAACTCTAGCAGTAGTCACCATGGAGGGATAGGTGATGTTGTACTCCGTGTTTTATTTCTTGCCCATAAATGGAGCAACTAAAATGCCGTTTAAAAGTCCTAACCCTAGAAAAAGTATTCCGCCGTAAATTAACCAACTTGTAATTGCAGATTGAAACCCGTTGATTCCATATTTAAAGCTGTTTGAGATTCCATCCGTTATGGCACAACTAATAAACAAGAGAATATAAATGCTTAGTATGGTAACTATGTTAACAAATATTCTATTCCTAGATTCAATTTTTTTAACGTAGTAATTACCAATAAATAGAATATATAGACTTGTAACAATTGTTTGAATCAGGATGAAAGGCGCATTTTTTATTATGTCATTAGTTACTTTATTCAGCGCTTCGAAATTGTTCAAGGCAAGGATGATAAGGCTTGGAAGAAATAAGCCAACAACGATTGACAGAAACGAATAAGTGAAAATTATTTTACTACCGATGCTCATCTAAATGATTTGATGGATTTAATTGTGGAGTCGCTTTCGAAAACTATTTCTGTTGCGCTTAATACCAGAATCTCTTCACCTTCTTTAATAAAAGAGTCAAATTCAACCTCCATTGACAGTAAGTACTCTCTTAGTTCTTGGCGATTGATGTTTTTTACAAGAATAGGTGTTAGAAGTTCAAAGTCTGTAAACATTGGTTCGCACGAATCTCTATAATAGGAGTGGGTTACTGCGTTGTCTATTGTAGTGTAAAACCAGTAAATGTTGGATGCCACAAGAGTTAGAAGAATAATGAAAAATCCTATTTTCCAGTTCATATGCGATTATAAGATTAATGGAGTACAACG
>JAOPTS010000238.1:0-4456 GCA_051531955.1 Reichenbachiella sp. | reverse complement strand
TTTTAGCCTTGTTCCTAAGACTTCCTGAGTAGCTAATTCGGATGAGTGTTTCGATTTTGACCTGATATTAGCCACCGAATTGTTCACCAAAGCATATTTCATCTCTCCAACCGAAGAGTCAGGCAACATATTGATTTGATCATCGACTGTGAGCCCATACCTATGCAAGGTCTCAATCAACTCCTTCACTGCTTCTTGCTGATCAGACTCCCCTTTTAATGTTACTATTTCATTTTTCTTATCAAAATCAATATCAAACAGGGCTACCCTTTTGTCCGGTGCATACCGAACCCTGACACTATCAATCATGCCTGTTATGGTGTCTAACTGATCTTGGTTAGACTGACAGGCAGAGAAAAAAACTAAAAACACGAACAGGTATAGACTTGAATTTTTCATATCACAGAGATCTTATTCTGCTAATCTAATAAACACAACAAAATGCTTTGGCTTTAATTGATTAAAAGATTGTTTGAGCCAGTATGGATTCTTAGTTTTGCGCGGAATTAAATAATAGAATAGACGTGCAAAAACCATCAATACCAAGAGGAACGAGAGATTTTGGACCAGCGCAAATGGTCAAGAGAAATTACATCTTCAATACGATCAAGGCTGTCTACCAAAAATACGGTTTTGCACAACTGGAGACCCCCACTATGGAAAACCTTTCAGTATTGACTGGTAAGTATGGTGATGAAGGGGATCAGTTGCTATTCAAGGTATTGAACTCTGGGGATTTCTTATCCAAAACTACGGTTGATGATTACCAAGAAGGCAGTAAGCCCTTCACATTCAAGGTCTCAGAAAAAGGACTTAAATATGATTTAACAGTTCCTTTTGCACGCTATGTGGTAATGAATCGTAATGATATCACTTTTCCATTCAAGCGATTTCAAATCCAACCAGTTTGGAGAGCAGACAGACCACAAAGAGGTCGTTACAGAGAATTTTACCAATGTGACGCGGATGTAGTGGGTACAGATTCATTGCTATGCGAAGTAGAAATCATCATGATGATCAATGATGTGTTCCATGCATTGAAATTAGAAGACTTCACCATTAAAATTAACAACAGAAAAATTTTAACAGGCATCACAGAAGTAATTGGCGCACCTGGTAAAGAAACTGAATTTTGTGTAGCGATTGATAAGCTTGACAAAATCGGAAAAGAAAAAGTAGTTGAGGAATTAGTAGAAAGAGGATTTGATTCATCTAATCTTGAGCTATTGGATCCTATTTTCGATACGAGTAAAACTATTAAAGACAACCTCGCCTTTCTAGAGACTTTTTTTAGTAATAATGCATCAGGTCAAGAAGGACTCAAAGAGATCAAAGAAATATTAGATATGCTAGCAGCATATGAATTAGAAGATGATCATCTCGAACTTGATTTGACATTGGCAAGAGGCCTATCCTATTATACAGGTGCCATATTTGAAGTCAAAGCGAATGGCGTCAAAATGGGAAGTATCTGTGGCGGAGGCCGATACGACAACCTCACAGGTGTATTTGGGTTGAAAGATGTATCAGGTGTAGGCATCTCATTTGGGGTGGACAGAATATATGATGTGTTGGAGGAGTTGAATTTGTACCCAGAATCAAATGCTTCTGACCTGCAAGTGATGATTGCCAATTTCGGAGAAGAATCTGTCACATTAGGTATCAAATTATTAGCTCAACTTCGCAAGCAAGGGTGGAATGCTGAGTTGTATCCTGACAATGCCAAAATGAAAAAACAAATGAGTTATGCCAATGCCAAGGAAGTACCATTTGTCGTATTGATCGGAGAAGATGAGATTGCCAACCAGTCTTACACACTCAAGAATATGGAGTCCGGTGAACAAGCGATGTATAAAATCGAAGATCTTATTTCTAAAATCAGCAATACTCAGTAGATTCCACGTTCATTAGATAATCACTCACATCTCAATAGATGCGCATTAAAGCTTTTACATTTTTTGTATGCCTATTCGCTTTGTCAACCTTGACAAATGCACAATACAATAGTATTCAAGAGCGGTTTTCAGTGGATTACATCATGGGCTGTGAGGGATTGACTATCAACATCACCCACAACTTAGCAGATACGGTTGTTGCCAAAGGGATTGCTTTTTGGTATGAAGGTTATACCGGTGGACAAGGTGATGAAAGTTATTCTCATACTTATACTTCCAGTGGTCAATATTATGCGGTGATGCTGGTTAATGAAATATTGGATGAATTTGAAGGCAACCAACTAGATTCCATCCTGATCAATGTAATCGTACCTCAACCACCTGAGTTCACCATTCACAACTGTGACAATCATCGAGTAAAAGTGGAGATCACTGGTGATTACTATGACAGTTATTCAGTCAAATTCAGTACGACAGACTCTGTAACTACTGCTCCACTTAGTTTTAGTGAAACCCATGATTACAGTGTGCAAGATCAATATGTCGTCGATGTAAAAGGAATATTGAATGACGCACCATTCGAAAGTTGTCCCTCTCAAGTTGAATTAATTACAACTATTGATAACATCATTACTCCTGCCATTACTTCTATCGAGACCATTAGTAATAATAGCAATGGCGCGTTACAATTGGCACATGATTTAGGAGACAACATCATCTACAATCTCTCACAGTCTGACAACAGTAGTGACCTTTTTGTAGATCTCAATCAAATCAATGGCGCTCAAACCCCCGTTGATCAGTTAAATACCAAGAACAACTATTATTGTTATCAAATCAACACCTACGATGCGTGTAATGATGTTGTCATTCCTTCCAACATTGTATGCTCAGTTAACTTTAGAGTCGAGGCGAGTGATGACGGTAACAACTTAATATGGAATACCGACGAGACCCAAGCCACTTCGTATGAGATTACTAGAAATGATGCCTTGTTGATCGAAATAACAGATTTGACAATCAAATCATTTAATGACACAGCAGTTATTTGCAAACAAGAATACGAATATTTGGTATCAGCCGATTTCCCCAACACACCAGACCCCGCTACAGGTACTTCGCCAGACACCATCATCATTGCATCACAATCAGGAAACCTACCTGCAATCGAAACCTATCCATATTCTACAGTTACAAACGAACAGGTCAATATTCAATGGTCGCCTCCTAGTACTGGCGATATTCCCTTTAGAAGATATATCGTCGAACGAAATGTAAATGATCGCACTTGGTCTCAATATGGCACTTCGGATGACACTACCTTTATAGATACAGAAAGTATATTCAGAAATGAGTATTCCTATCGCATCTTATACGATGACGACTGTGGAAACAAAGCAACTCCTTCCCCATTGACCACCCCTGTAGTCCTGCAACAACTCACGGCTAGAGGCAAGGTTGCCACTTATGAGTGGAACAAGTATGATACTTGGACTGAAGGGATTAGAAATTACACTTTAGAAAGGCTGGATTCAGCTGGCAATATCATAGAAGAGTTTTCAGTATTGAGCGGTCGTACCAAAGAGGTTGAATATGGGTCGGGTGATTTGGATCACAAATATATCAGAGTACGTGCCGAATCATTAGATGCCACACCTATTTTCACTTACTCCAACATAGTAGAAACTAGATTAAAATTAGAAATGTTCCTCCCGAGTGCATTTACACCAGATGGTGATGACCTCAATGATTACCTGATTGCTAAAGGGCCAGCCGTCTACAATTTCTACATGGAAGTTTACAACCGATGGGGTATTAGAATATTTAGCACCAATGACATTGTCAATGGATGGGATGGAAAGGTCAACGGAGAGAAATCTCCTGAAGGTACCTATGTTTACAAAATCAATTTTGAAGATGGTTCTGGCGAAAAGTATAATCAGTCAGGATCATTTGTATTGCTACGACACGGATAAAGAAGAATTATGTTAGACATGATGAAAATGATGGGCAAAGTCAAAGAGATGCAGTCCAAGATGAAAGAAGTACAAGAGCAATTAGCCGCTGTTGAGGTGATAGGTGAATCGGGTGCCGGTCTAGTTAAAGCGACTGTCAATGGTCAAAAGAAATTATTGAAAGTAGATATTGATGACTCATTGGTCAATTCGGCTGACAAACAAATCGTAGAAGATTTGGTCGTCGCTGCAGTCAACAAAGCAACTGATGAAGCCAACATTATTGCGCAAGAATATATCAAAAAGAACACAGATGGCGTTATGCCAAACATCCCTGGTTTTGACTTAGGCAGCATGTTTAATGGTTGAGATTGCAGTTGTCATTTTAAATTTTAATGGAAAAAATTACTTAGAACAATTCCTTCCGGGAGTAATTCTACATAGTGCGGTTGCGGAAGTGATTGTGGTGGACAACTGTTCTACCGACGACTCTGTAGCTTTCCTCCAGGAGCACCATTCTGATGTAGAACTCATGTTGTTCGACAAGAACTATGGCTATACAGGAGGGTACAACAAGGCCATTGCTAAAATAAATCATAAGTATAC
>JAOPTS010000237.1:6779-9037 GCA_051531955.1 Reichenbachiella sp. | reverse complement strand
TGGATTACACCCTCCTAGGCCAAAGAAAAGGCATTGCATCGTGACCTAGACCGATTGCGTCGCTATCCTACCCCATTGCATCGTGTGATGGTCCCATTGCATCACCAATATATGACATGTCGGCAGTATAATATGACATTGTGGCATTAACAAGTGCGATTGCGGCGTGTAGTAGTGCCGTTGCATCGACATACAAGGCCATTGCGGCGATGCAATCCCATTATTGAGTGCTACAGTGGTACCTAGCTGAGCCACAATGAGAAAACGAGTAACTACGACTCGTGTTTGATGGGGGTTGGTCATCTTAGTTGGTCTTTTGGTTGATTCTAATCACTGCAACCTAACAAATGACCGCCGCAACCACACCACACTGGCAGGATTCTGAAGACATTTGGCAGGTATTCTAAATATTGGTGCCGCCCCTTCGCTCTTCTCAAGTGTAGGACTCAATAAATCAAGATCGAAGAGGGTTATTTTAAGTACACATGGAGCCGCTAGCGATTCTAGAATCGATCAATTAGATTCGTTGATGTATAAGAATGCTGAAGTGGGTGTTTATTTATAATTGATAGCAATTAATCCCTCTTCCTAGTAAGTTGCAGACATAATAGATATATCAATACCTAGGTGTTGATGACCAATTGTTATCGGCAATGTTGATTTGTACTAAAAACACTTCTTTTATGAATAAAGTTCTACTAGCTTTTTTTACTATCATCTTATTGACTTCAATATTCCATCCAGCATTTTCAATAAGACCAGATAAAGAATATATTTTGACTCCCGATTCTGTCGGTTGGTCATATGAAGAATTAGTTATCAAGACTGAAGATAATTTAGACCTTAATACTTGGATATATTCACCCAACCCTGAAACTGATAAAAAAACTGTGTTAGTCTTGGCGTATCCTGATGCTGGGAACATGTCTTATTTTGTTTACCACGCAGCTTTCTTTGCGAATTCTGGTTTTACGGTAGTCACCTTTGATTATCGAGGGTTCGGTAAAAGTTCAGATTTTATAATAAACCCCAACTACCTTTATTACAACGAATTTAGTCAAGACCTTATTTCTGTAATTAAAAACATTAGTTCAAAATACAAGAATCACTCTATAGGGATATGGGCCTTATCCATGGGGACAGCAGTTACTGTTAACTCTTATAATAGAATAGCTGATGAAATTGACTTCATAATAGGTGAAGGCTTTGTGACAAACCCAAAAGCATTTGTAGAAAGAGCAAAAACTCAAAAGGACAAAAATCTTCTACTTCCTGAAAACGCTGAAACATACATTACATCCCTAAACAAAATAACAATTCCTATTTTATTGTTCTCGGGATCAAATGATAAATTCACAACTACTCAAGATACTGTTGACCTTAAAAGCAAACTGGGTAACACTTGCCAAATAATTGAATATCAAGGAGGACACATAAGTGGCTTTCAAGCATGGACTGAAAAAGGGTTTGGAGCTGGATATTTAGAAAAAATAGATCAGTTCCTTAACTAGATGAAAATAGCTGATAGTCGAGTAAGTAAGAGGGATTTCACCCCAAACCTCTCGCAGAGCCGTACGTGAACCTCTCGATTCATACGGCTCTTCTAACCTTTCATAAATTGAGGAGTTCCTACCTCTTTCGAGGTTGACTCCTCCACACAAAAAATTAGCCTATCCCTTCGCTCCACCGCCATTACAACAGCTTCAACACTACTACGGGTAGATCCGTCCTCCTCACATGCTTCGATAATCGCCTCGGGGCTCAACCCTTGTACTTTCTCTTTTTCATCACATTAGGAGTTCACCAGTTCCCACTAATAGCCTGACTTTAGGTCTCGCCTACTTTATACCGTCACTCCTAACGTCAACTCAGAGTTACTGCCACGTTAGCTTACTCTTGCCGAAAATGTGCCCGACAATTTGGAGTGAGTATTAATATTATCGATACCTCTGCGTAGATTCACACCTCAATTAATCAAGGTCGAGCTTTCGCTTTTTACAGTTCGACTCCTAAAGTCGCATCTAAACGTCATCTAGTGACGCCTTCACTTGGTCGCTCACTACCAGAAAATTACTCTTCTAGCAGCACCAAATTGATTTGACAGAAATGCTCTTCAACCCTGTAGCAGGGCCAAATCTGTCCTTAAAACAAACTCTCCTCCATCTATTAGCCAGCTTCGCTGGTCAAATACATTACCTACCACTCCATGGTAATTACTGCTAGAGTCGAGTGTGACGGTTTCTACCTGCACCGGAAAA
>JAOPTS010000237.1:0-6759 GCA_051531955.1 Reichenbachiella sp. | reverse complement strand
TCCTAATTTGTATCCGAAACAAAATATACGTCAAGCACCACAGAGGGTAGCTGGGCGTTAGATGCCATTACTGATGAGACTAATCATACTACTATTATTAATTCCTTATATAGGATTGTCACAAAGCAAACAGGCATCAGAATTTGGGTTTCGATATATAAAAATGAGCTTTCAGTCAGACCCTGTGGACATTCTTGTAAAGTCAAAAAGTGGGGAAGAAGAAATCAAAAAGCCAATTTTTCTTTTTTGTGAGGGAAGCCTTCCTCAGCCCCTGATAAAGACTGATGGTGAAACAACTTTCGGCGTATATCCATTTCAAATACCAGAGGCTTTACTGGCTAATTTTCATTTGGTTATAATCAGTAAACCCTATATTCCTCTAATTGCTGACAAGTCTACATTAGGAGATAATTTCATGTACTTTAATGAAACTGGTAGCGTACCTAGCAAATACCGTGAAAGAAATTATTTGGATTACTACGTAAAAAGAAATATTGAAGTAATCAACTACCTTCATTCATTGTCTTGGGTTGATAAAAGTCAACTAGTTGTATCTGGACATTCTCAAGGAAGTGATGTTGCTGCGCAGCTCGCCTATGAGTTTGATAAAGTAACTCATCTGATATATTCCGCAGGAAATCCATTCGGAAGAATCATGGATATTATTGCTGAAAACAGAAGATATGAAACTGATAGTCTTCCTCTCGCAGAACGATCTTTCGATTGGTGGCAAGACATTGTCAGTGATTCGAGCAATCTCCAAGCTCCAAATGGAGGCGACAGTAATAAAAATACATATGACTTTTCTAAAAACCATATGAATGAACTTCTAGCTTTAGACATTCCAGTACTGACTACCTATGGCACAATTGATTACTGTTCGATATTCAATGACTATTTAAGAATAGAGGCGATAAGAAAAGGCAAATCAAACTTCACTTTTAAAGCATACATCGGAACCGAACACAATTACTTCTACCTCAATCCAGATGGCTCAAAAAACTATGACGTTTTTACTTGGGATGAAGTAGCAGAGTATTGGACATCTTGGGTGTTGAAAAATAACACCAAGGCTATCAATAATAGATAAAAAACATGGGACTCATCTGTAACCAACTGCCGCACTTCTATGAAGGGTGACTTTTTACTAAGAGAAATTGCAATCCGATTATACTATCCCAGCAATGGCTATCTCCTTAAAACCAATGAGACAACAGCCTTTTTATTACAAATACAAAAGGAGATCAGCACGCTTTGCAAAAGCGCACCAGTAGGCAGTCCGGACAATTATTAACTTGATTGAAACACGCTACATTCTAAAAATCTCACCAAATGTGATTTGGCTATTTAGAATCTGATACTTTACCTTCACCAAACAGAAAGACAATAATCGACCTGAATTTAGCTTAGAAACGAATGGAATCATCAGATAAAAATGAATTGAAAGATCTAAAAAACTTTTTCAAAAACAGATCAAAAGAGATCAAAGAGGAAAAAGACCAAATAATTTCAATGATCGGTTCTCATCTTGAAAAGATTGACAATTCAACTTTATCCGAAAGTGATAAACAAAAAAATAAAAAGGAATTAACTCACCTAGGAAATTTTTTAAGATTGCTTGATGATGACCTAATTATAGAAGAGGCGGTCAGGGAATCACCTAACTTTATGATTCGTAGGAATAAAAGTTTAATAGGTATTGAATTAAGGGATATGTATTCCAACATCGATGCAAAAGAAACGGAAGGTTCCATAGACCAAATGTTTCGAGAAATTGAAACTGAGTTAAAAGATCTGCTACCTACAGTTAACGGAGTTTATAAAATTGAATTCAAAGAAAACATCTCTTTTGATACTCAAGAAAGTGAGATTAAAGATGAAATCATTCAATGCATTAAAAGCTCAGCACCTTCTTTAAAATATGTAGAGAAGATAAAAAAAGACCCCGGTAACTCCATCCACCTTTATACAAATGAAGCATCATCTGCTGGTCCCTTGAATAAGGAAGTTGTCCTGGATGCAATTGCTCATGAAGAAAAATACTTGAACCTATTTAAATCCTCATCTAATGCTTCTGAATTTTGGGTGATTTTAGTTTTGAGTGACTCAAGTGCGTCAAGTAATTATTCATCTATTGATCATGCTATTATCGAATATCAATTCAATACAGGGTTTGAAAAGGTTTTCATATTTGACTTTTTCGAGCACAAAATAATTCAGTTAAAAACAATATAACTCCACACAATAACAGCTTCAAAACATACCCAACTGGTCTAGTTTTTAACTGCAATAAAATATTAGCCAAGCACCATAGATGATAGGTGTTAGCTTTCTTTTTAGCAACTTGCATTAATTAAGAAAATATTACAACTCCTTGACATTAACAACAGCCACTTTCAGCTATCTGTATCCATTCAAATACGACTATCATCATGGCGCATTATGTGAGTTGGAATCAAGGCAGCTTTTTGACACAGAACAAACGGACAAAGTATTGTTTTCGAATATCAAGGTTGATCCTTCGATCAGCCCATTTATCAAAAACAGGTTTGAGATAATTTGCTCTTCAACAAACTATGACGGACTGTTAATCAACATCAAGAAAGAGAACATTCATATTGAGGGATTCAATGTTGAATACGTGATTTTGGATGGTGATGACACAAGAAAAGCCGAAAGACTTGAAAAGCTAAAAGGTGTCGGACATAGCATGGGAGGCTACCCTGATTTTGAGAACCCAACGATCACATACGCTATATGCAATCATCAAACTAATTGGTACTTCGGGGTTTTAATAAAACACAATTCGGATTGGCGAAAACACAAGAAAAAACCACGCTCATATAGCAATTCAATCAGCATGCATATTGCTAAAACGCTTGTTAGTATAGCATCGAAAGGAAATAAGACCAATCAGATACTAGATGCTTGTTGTGGTGTAGGTACTGTCATGTTAGAAGGTTGTGTTGCGGGGTTCAACATAGCGGGATGTGACATTAAACAGAAAAACTGCACACACACCAGAGAAAATCTTGCGCACTATGACTATACCGCAGAGGTATATTACTCAGACATAAAAGATCTTGACAAAAAGTGCGATGCAGCTATTGTTGACCTTCCATACAACCTATACTCCTACTCTAATGACGCTATTACTGCCAACATTATAGCGTCCACAGCAAAATTGGCCACTCGGGTCGTGATTGTATCGATCTCAGACATTGAAACCATCATCAAAAAATCAGGACTAAAAGTTGTTGATTTCTGTACGGTTGAAAAAAGAGGTAAATCAAAATTCACCCGCAACATATGGGTTTGTGAGAAAGAAAACAGCTTCGACTAAGTCTCACTATTTAGACTGATCTATTCTCCAACAATTTTTAGCTTTCGTTTATCTTTGCTTGTAAGCTTTATTATCATAATAAAAAAAATATTTAATGAAGAAAAAATCAGCCGTCTTAGCCCTCATCATTCTAGTACAATTCAATTCATTTGCTCAAGATTTTCCTTATCAATATTTCAGCTCGAAGATAACCTGGCTTGGACTGGACTATTCTCAAGTAAGGTTAATTGGTGTCCAGGGCTTTAGTGACCCTGATGACATAGTTAATCGTTACTTCGACACCTGGAATGAATTTGTAATCACTGAGCCAAAAAAATACAACGTAAAAAAATACTTATACAATTCGAATATTGAAATAGACCTCACATATGTATCTGAAAAAAATAAAATCAATCCCAATGACATAATCTACGAAGAGTCCAAACCTCTATCAATAGAAAAATTACAAGAAGCGTTAAATGGGTATGACTTTTCAGAACTGAGTGGATATGGCACCATGATAATCGTAGAATCCTATGACAAAAACAAGGAGCAAGCGACCTATCACTTTCTGACTATAGATTTAAATAACAACAACATCTTAGATCACAAAAAACTGGTAACCTTCCCAAGTGGTTTTGGGTTCAGGAACTATTGGGCTTATTCATTTCTTATAGCCTTGCAAAAAACTGAATCACATTTAGATTCCATGTGGTGGAAAACAAAAAAGGCAAGGAAAAAGAATAAGTCTTAATGAATTTAAAGAACTACTTTTCCAATCATTGATCTAGAAAAATAACTTTCCCCATCCAACAAAATTCTTAATGCTTATCCCCTAATTTTGCAGCACACCTCATGCAGCAGTAACACCTATGTCCAATACCATTTCGATAGACCAATCCAAACAAATCCTAAAAGACGTATTTGGTTATAGTAGCTATAGACCGCTGCAAGAGGATATAGTCCAGCACACCTTGAACGGGCAAGATTGCATGGTCCTCATGCCCACTGGTGGTGGTAAATCGATGTGTTTTCAAATCCCGGCCTTGACGATGGATGGCGCTTGTCTGGTCATCTCTCCCCTCATCTCACTGATGAAGGATCAGGTAGAAGCATTGAGACAAAATGGCGTATCTGCAGCCTACCTCAACAGTTCGCTACAACAAGCCGAGCAAAGAAACATCGAGGAGCAATTCATGAAAGGTGAAATCAAGTTGCTCTACGTCTCACCGGAGAAGCTCCTGAATCGCGAATTTTTCAATGTATTACAATCGACGGTGATCAACTTGATTGCGGTGGACGAAGCGCATTGTATTTCCCAATGGGGACATGACTTTAGACCAGAGTACACCAAGCTGGGCTTCCTCAAAAAACAATTCCCTGCCGTCCCTGTCATGGCACTGACGGCCACAGCAGATCATGCCACCCGAGCAGATATCTGTAGACAGTTAGGGATTGCAGATGCAAAATTATTCTTAGCCTCGTTTGATAGACCCAATTTGAGTCTCAATGTCAAACCAGCACAAGGGCGGTTAGAATCTATTGTCACCCTCATCAACCGCAACCCCAAAGAATCAGGGATCATCTACTGCCTCAGTAGAAAGAGCACTGAAACGGTAGCGGCCAAACTACAAGCCCAAGGAATAGACGCAGACTTCTACCATGCCGGCATGCCTGCTGATGTCCGGGACAAAACCCAAGAACGATTCATCAAAGACGACCTCAAGATCGTCTGTGCTACCATCGCTTTTGGTATGGGAATCGACAAGTCCAACGTACGTTGGGTGGTCCACTACAACCTACCAAAAAATCTAGAAAGTTACTATCAAGAAATCGGTCGTGCGGGACGAGATGGACTGGCTTCTAAAACGCTGCTCTTCTTTAGCTATGGAGATGTCGTACAACTCAAGCAATTCATCCAAGACAGTCCACAAAAGGAACTACTAGAAGCCAAACTTCAGCGGATGCAGCAGTTTGCCGAAGCGACAACTTGTCGCCGTAGAGTCTTGCTCAGCTACTTTGGTGAGCAACTCGAAACAGACTGTGGCAATTGTGATGTATGTCGCAACCCTCCGGAATTCGTAGATGGCACAGTACTCGCACAAAAAGCACTCTCGGCTTGTATCCGTACCGGACAAAAAGTAGGGATTGGGATGTTGATTGATGTTCTTCGTGGTTCGGGTAGACAAGAGATATACGCACTTGGCTATCATCAGGTCAAAACCTACGGAGCGGGCAAAGAGCATTCCTACTTTGATTGGCAGCATTTCATCAGTCAGTTTTTGAACTTGGGATTGTTAGAGATCGCTTTCGACCAGCACAACATATTGAGAGTTACCGAATACGGTCAAAAAGCATTGCCTGGAGGTATTCCGATCAAGATCACCAAAGCCCAGCCGTTCAAAGCCAAAGGCGAGAGACTCGGTGCTCCAAAACCAAGCAAGGCGGCACAACGATCCAACGAACTGTTTGACAAACTTAGAAAGCTACGAAAAGAGATTGCCACTGAGCTGGACATCCCAGCCTATGTGGTATTCAATGATGCCACTCTCGAAGAAATGTCAAGCCTCCGCCCTACTACAGAAGAAGAGTTACTGGAGGTATCAGGAGTCGGCCAACAAAAGATCACACGGTTTGGAAATCGATTCATCAAAGAGATCATTGCCTTCACCAAAGAGAAAGCTGCACAAGGAGATAAGATGAAAGGCGCCACTCACCTCATCACGTTTGAGCTCATCAAAGAGGGGGATAGCCCAGAAGAAATAGCACAAAAACGTCAACTCAACATCGTGACGATTTACTCTCATATCGCCACGTTATACGAGCAAGGGAAAATCAGTGATATGCGTGCTTACTTGACGGAAGATGAAGAGAATTATATTCTAAAGGGTATTGATCAAGTAGATGATAAGAAAGCATTGAAGCCTTTGTTTGAATTCTTCAAAGAAGATGTTCCTTATTTCAAATTAAGATTGGCGATGGCGGTGTATAATAAGAAATAGCTAAGCTCTACGTTTACTAAAATCCTTTTTGGACAACTCCGGCAGATTTACCCACGCTTGATTGATGATGGCTTCTTTTTTCTTTCTACTCCAGCCTTTGACTTGTTTTTCGAATGCGATGGCTTGGTCTATATATTTATAATTTTCTTGAAAAACCAGTTTCAGCGGTCGACGCGAATGGGTATACGCTTTGGGATGAATGCCTGTAGAATGTTCATGAAATCTTCTCTCTATGTTGTTGGTGACACCAGTATAATAGGAGCCATCTGCACATAGCAAAATGTAAACGGTGTACATGATGAAGGTTTGGTTGGTTTAGTTAAAGGTAGTGAAAAATCTTGTTTTTATACGGCACCAAATTCTTGTCTTCTTCGATACTTCATTCTCGACTACCGTCGATCCCGAAACTCAGAATGACAAGAAGGTGCAAATAAC
>JAOPTS010000236.1:0-4973 GCA_051531955.1 Reichenbachiella sp. | reverse complement strand
GCTTGATACAATCACAAACTAACCCCGCCGGGTTAATAAATTGGCTTCATTCTCCATCACCAAGGCAGGTTTTGAAGACAGGCTATCTGTCCCTACATGCACAGTACTATACCACCTTCCTTTATACATATTCAACAAGTCCACTTGAGACAGACTGTCTATTGATTGTGCTTGGACACTCAAAGCGACACAAGAACTAACAATTATCATTAAATATTTCTGAATCATGAACTACTTTTTAAGGACTTAATATTTCTAACTATAGAGTGGAATATTGAATTACAGATTGGACACACATTATCTCCCACTGACGATCAAAGGCATTGCTTTTTCACCTTTTACTATAACCCAATATAGACCTGTGTTCAAGAAAGACACCTCTGCTTTATGCTTGTGCAACTTTCCTTCATGAATCAACTTACCTTGGCTATCCAACACTTTGAACGATTGATTTCCTAAATTGCTAAACTGAACAATGGTGCTGCCGTTGGTCGGGTTCGGGTAAATTATTCCCTTGGACAAGTTGACATCATCTCCGACAGAGAGTATTGGTTCAGTAGGTTCATGTGATAAATCGATTGTTTCCGTTTTCGTTAATCCGACACGCCATGAGACACCCTTATCCGTATCAATATTGGCCCAAGGCCCAATTGCTACCTCTCCAGACCTCAAGTCACCCTCTATATCTTCGTTCAATACAATATCACTACCGTCTTGATTAGACATCTTTTGCTGTGACACAGAGAACTCCCCAATAAAATCAGAAGTGATCATGGATGAACTGATCGCCAGCAGCTCTTGTGGATATTGCATCGAAAAATCACAGCCCTGTTCGTCATCCGTTAATTCATAGTTGGTATCAAATTCGCCATCAACATAATTGGTCGTACTATTGCCAGTGATAGATTTCGCCCCATCAAGCAAAGCATTGTAGGCATATTCGTCTCCCGATCCTGATGGAAACTGCTTGGTGGTGGGTGCTCCAACAAATACATTATTATATACTTTGTTCTCAATATTCAACACTCCTCTGAAATCAACAACCTGTAAAGAATGTGGCGCCAACAAAGTAGCATTTCTTCCATTCGAAGGATCGTTTCCATTGTCAAAATATTGAATATCAAAATCCATTTTACTCTTCACAAAAAGATTGTGTACCAAGACTGTACCTCCCGAATGACTGAGTAATCCTCGACTCGACCCATCACCAAAAACCAGATTATGATCCAATAGTGTTGGACCAAAATTGGCTTCCAAATAAATCGCATCACCATAATTGTCATAGATGATATTTCGACTCAGACGAGTGTTTTGATTCCCATAATCTACCCATATTCCAAAATCAGATTCACTTCCTCTAGTTCCCCTAATCAAATTGTTTTCGATCGTCACATCCGCATTGTTCCAAATCTTAATCCCCGCAGTTTCATAGCCCCCAAACTCATTCCGATAGTTGATGTGTTCTACAAGATTCCCTTTAATTAAGCTAGAAGAAATTCCTTTTTGCCCTGCTATGCCATACTCCCCACAGTGGTGAATCACGTTGTTTTGGATCGTATGAAACCCATACAATTCAATATTTTCATACTGACTACCAGAATAGGTAACATGCTCACCAAACATCATCCCTGCTGTTTTCGAGAACATCACTTCACAGTTTTCGACGATCCACCCTTTGCACATAGCTGCACCAACAGCACCTATTTGTGTAACCCTACCTGGATCGCTGCTGTTGTCATTCCCTACATTGGGCGCCTGCCAATTGGGCGCGGCATGATGATATCTAATACCATCTAAATGAATATAATTAACTACCGGTTTAGAGGGAAAGAATATCAATTCTCTCACATTAATCTCAGTCAAGGTCTCATTAGGGTTAGCATCTCCAAAATTTGCATAAATAATCGTTGAGCCAGATCGCTCTTCTGTCCACCAAGTATTACTCTCAACTATCATCTCTCTCATACTTTGACGTTCGTCTAGCACGGCATTATCGATATACACATCTCCCCTATGATGCCATTGTCCATAATTCTGGAAATCGCCATCCACGTAAAGTTTATACGGGTTATATCCATTAAAATAAGATTCGTCCAATTCAATTTTCCAAATACCTTGGTCAACATTAACCCAATCTGATATTTGCTCAGACCCTTTAATCAATACATTTCCCCCTTCAAAATTCGTGAATGTGATATAGGCCGCTGCACTCCCACTTGTCGTTGGATTAACATACTCTCTATAGGTTCCCTCATGGATATAAATGACGTCCCCAGGTTTTGCAGTTCTCGCTGCTTTGTTGATCGTCCTAAAAGGAGCCTCAATACTACCAACATTACTATCATCGCCATCAATAGCTACATGTATGCTCTGTGCATGGCAACTGAAGAAAGTGAATGAAATTAGAACTACAAGACTAACAAGTGTAATACGAAACATACTGGATATTATAATGCTAAAATATTGTCGGATATTTATCTCTTTCTAATTAAGTAAACCCAATCTTGATCTGTCGTTGGAGGATTTAATAAACCCTTGTATTTCTTATCAACCAACTTTAACTCACCTCCTTGGATAGGGTCGAATAAGAGACTTTCATATTTTTTAGAAAGCACCAACTCACTGTTTTCTCCTCTAGGAAGATAAGCGACATAAATGCTTTCTCCTGCTTGTAGCACATAGTCATTTGGATTTTCCGTCAAATCATCAACACTCGAAAAGGCAGGCATAAAAGCTTGTAAATGCTCGTTAAAAAAATCCAATGCTACTTTGGCATCCTTCCATTTAGTCTCTCTTGTTCGCTGGTCCTGACAATCCAGATCACCACAACCTGTCTCATATCCATAGTAATACTCTACTCCAGTGCCTCCTGCCATCAATGTACCCCAAAGTGCAAATTGACGAACACTGTCTCTGACATCAGGACGTTTTTTTTCTGAAGGCAACTTGCCCGTATAGTCATCATCTACCCCTAAGCCTAACCAATAGGGTCCTTGTTCATCATTGGCTACTACCCACTTTTTACCACTATCTGCAGAAGCTTTTAGCCAATGCAACACTTCATCATGTATCAAGTTTAGCTCAGCAGTCTGGACAGACGCACCTGTAAAAGCACTCTGACCTATCAACTCTGGATATACTACTTTTTGTTGATCTGGTCTAGTATGAATGACAACATGGTTTTGATAAGGGTCGTTTTCTAAAAAGTATTGAGCGGCAGTTTTACGTTGCTCATCATTCATATACGGTTCTACTGGAGGTCCATTCTCTTCCCCCAAGTTCCAGTTCAAGGCCATATGATGCCCAAACCTTGCGATCAATTCTCTGTAAAACAATTTCCTCTCACGACCCAAATCACCTCCATCTAATTTGCATTCGTTTTCCTCCTCACCTAGTTTGAAATGCAGGTACATTCCGTTGAGATCAGCGTATGAAAATAGTTGCTCCCACTGCGCCAACTTCGAACAATCCAGACGATCGTGATGAACACCCTCTGTCCACATAGTCGTATCATTTAACAAGGCGTATTCTTCTTTTGTTACTTTCAGCAAATGCGGAAAGACATTATCATCATCTCCTCCTAGGTTAAAAACCAAAAAAGAAAACACGTTCATACCTTGAGCAGACAAATAATCCACCACACCGAGAATATTAGCTCCTGCTCCCTCTTTCCAATCATAAAGAAGGTTATTCTCAAAATCCTGTCGGTGTAGTTCCCATGTTTTGGTTCTACCACTATGATTAGGCGTTTGATCAAAACCCTCATAGTCCAGCATATTCTCAGGAGCATCTGCACCGGCTTTCAAAAACCAATTACCATTGGGTAAATCTCCACCTGTGCCTGCATGTCTTAGATAATGTTCGTTTACATACTTTAACTTACCCAAGTCTGGGCTCCTAAAATCTTTTTCTCTCTTGTTGGACTCATTGACTTGAAAAGAGCCTTTTTCTCCATCGATATAGGCAGAAGATTTTCCTGCGCCACCAACAGCCACGTCTTTTCCTTCCAAAAAAGTAGATGTCCATGTCCATGTCCCGGTTCGATCCGGAACAAAGTTCACTATCCAAGTATTACCCGCGCTACTAGATGACTCGTGGGCCTGATTACTTGCGGCATAATAACCCGGCACCTTATATATCTTGCCATCTTCATGAGTAAACATGACATCAAGCTTATAATCCATAAAAGGGTTAGGAGTTGAAGTCTCCGAAACTTGAGGTCCTGCAAATTCCATTTTCACATTGTGCCAGCGCATCAGATCTCCTGACACTATCGCTTCTCCTTTATCTTGTGGGTTATAAGGATTGACAGTCCCGCTATACAAAGCTATTTTATCAATTTGATGATTGGACGACCTGGCGGACAACAGCATCTTGTACTCACCTGGTTTCTCAAAACTTACTTTGATGGCATGACCATCATTATCACTTGTATTTGTAGACCAAGTCCAGGTTGTATCATTTGCGAGATAGACTTTGAACCACCCCTCTTTTCCTGACCCTTCGGGTAATGTCTCTGCAGTGGCAACACCATATGGATATACAATATGACCATCTGTACGCTCCCCATAAAAATCATTCGCGTTTTCAAACTTTAACCAAGTATCATTAAACTCTGTAGGATCCGAGCCTTCTCCTATTCTACTTTTCCATTGCAAGGTGTAAACTCCAATATTGGTAATTGAAATTGGTATTTCAACCAACCCTTTTCCTGGCTCATTGAAGTAATCATCCCCGCCCCAAGCAATATATGAAGCAAAAGAAAGGCTATCTACTCTGACTGACCATTGCTCAGTCAGGTTGAGATGCTCGGACTCTATCAGCAGAGCACCATCCAATTCTTGATTTACACCTTGTGCACTGAGACCTGCTAATCCTAAAAAGTAGAATACTATGCCTAAATATTGATTCTTCATGCCTTATTTGTTCTTGAAAATGGAGTCTTCTCCTTGATATGTAAATGATTTATAGAA
>JAOPTS010000235.1:0-7326 GCA_051531955.1 Reichenbachiella sp. | reverse complement strand
AACAGTCCAAGGAATTATTGGAGCATGGAGTACCGGTATTACATTATTACTCAATGGGCAAATCAACAAGTGTACAAAAAATTGCAGAAGCTATTTTTTAGAACCTGAATTGAGCATAAAAAAAGCGTCAGCCTTTAATTGGCTGACGCTTTTTTTATGCTCAATAATTCAATTTTACCAGATCTTCACTCTATCCTCTGGTGCTAGATAAAGTGAATCTCCCGGTTGTACATCGAATGCTTCGTAAAACTCTGGGATATTGCTTAATACTCCATTTACTCTAAAGTCACGTGGAGAATGAGGATCCGTACTAACTTGCATTCTTAATGCCTTCTCTCTACTTTTCCCTCTCCAAGCTTGTCCCCATCCTAAGAACAATCTTTGCATACCTGTGAATCCATCTATTACCTCAGGTTCTTTCCCATTCAAACTCATTTGATAGGCTTTAATAGCAATTGTCATACCTCCTAAGTCTCCTATATTCTCACCTAATGTAAACTCTCCGTTCACATTCAAATCTTCAAATACTTTGAAACCACTATATTGATCTACTAAAGCAGATGTTCTTGAATTAAACTCCTCTTTATCAGCATCTGTCCACCAATCTCTCAACACGCCATCACCATCAGTTGCACTTCCTTGATCATCAAAACCATGCCCCATTTCATGCCCAATAACCGCACCAATAGCACCATAATTAGTAGCATCATCAACTGTCATGTCAAAAAATGGAGGTTGTAATATCGCAGCAGGAAATACAACTTCATTTAATGCAGGACTATAGTAGGCATTTACAGTCTGAGGTGTCATAGCCCATTCTGTTGGGTCAATTGGCTGTCCAATCTTAGCAATTTCTTTATTATGTTCTGCGAGATTAGATCGCTTCAAATTCCCATACAAATCATCCGCTTTTATTTCCAATGATGAATAATCTCTCCATTTTTCAGGATACCCAATTTTAGGAGTGAACTTACTCAGCTTATTCAAAGCCTCAGCTTTAGTCTCCTCTCCCATCCAATCTAATTCTTTGATACTTATCTCATATGCTTTAACCAAATTGGCAACCAATTCAGTCATACGCTCTTTAGCTGCTGGCACAAAATACTTACTCACATAAACTTTACCAACAACTTCACCCAAATTCCCATTGACCACATTTACGCCTCTTCTCCATTGAGGCAATTGTTCTTCAGTACCTCTCAATGTCTTACTGTAGAAATTAAAATTCTGCTCATCCAACTCTACACTCAACTGACTAGCTGCATTATCTAAAATGGCCCATTTCAGATAGGTTTTCCATTCTGATACCTCGATAGCAGGCAATAAATCATCAAGAGACAATATATAACTAGGCTGGGTAATGATGATATTTTTGAGATTAGGAGTTCCAATTTCATTAAAATATGAAACCCAATCCCAATTAGGCATGAGGCTATCCAATGAATCTACAGGGTAATTATTATACATTTTCACCCTGTCTCGTGTCTCTTCCTTCTTAATATGATTGGATGCAATCTTAGTTTCTACGTCTATAACCACACTAGCACTCTGAACTCCATCTACAAAACCAGCCAATTCAAACATTAGAGCTACATGTTCCATATAAGATGTTCTGATCCCAGAGAACTTTTCGTCTTCACTTAGATAATATTCTCTATCTGGCAATCCTAAACCTCCCTGCCAGCTATATAAAGCATATTCAGTTGGCTTCTTCATATCAGGGTATACCCATCCACCAACTGGAGAGGTAATTCCATTTTTATTAGCATAAGCAAAAAATAAAATAACATCAGCGTGAGAACTAATAGCCTCAATTTTTTCAAGACTTGCAGCCAAAGGTGTCACGCCCAACTCATTCCTTTTATCCATATTCATATATGAGGAATATAAATCTCCTACTTTTTGCTCATCCGAACCACTAGCAAAATCACCACTAGCACAGTCTTCAATGATCATTTTTACATTCTCTTGTGATTCCTCATGCAATATGCCCATAGTGCCATATGATGATTTGTCAGCAGGGATTTCAGTATTATTAATCCATGTTCCATTTACAAAAAATTGGAAATTATCTCCTGGGTTTACTGTTGTATCCATATTCTCGAGATATAGACCAGAACCAAGGACAGGAATTTGAACTTGAGGCTGGGTTGGTTCACAAGCTATTAGTGATACAGCAACTCCAATTCCTAGAATTAGTAGTTTTTTCATTTTGATGGATTTTAGTTTTTAAGATAATCTAAGTTAGAAATCTACCAGATACTATTAAAACGTAATTATTCAAAAGGCAAACCCAAAGGTCAAACGGTTAAGATGCAATTGGTTTGTTCGAATTCAAGAATTAATTATTAAATTAATACCTACTAGTTGATAGCGATATGAAAATAATAGAATGCCCACGTGATGCCATGCAAGGCCTCCACCATCACATCCCTACAGAGGAAAAGATCAAATACATTAACCAACTGCTAAAAGTAGGTTTTGACACTATTGATTTTGGAAGTTTCGTTTCTCCTAAGGCGATTCCCCAAATGAGCGATACTCGAGAGGTCTTAGAGAGCCTTGACGTCAAGACGAAAAGCAAGTTACTCGCTATCATTGCCAATACCAGAGGAGCACATGATGCTGCTGAACTTAAAAGGGTTGACTACCTTGGCTTCCCATTATCACTCTCCGAAACGTTCCAACATCGCAACACCAATAAAAGCATAGAAGAGGCTTTTGAACAATTAGTAACCATTCAGGACATCTGTAAAGAGCATGACAAGACATTGGTCACTTATCTATCTATGGGCTTTGGCAACCCTTATGAAGACCCTTACGAAGTAGATTTAGTCAGTAGATTCATCGAAAGACTAGTTAGCTTAGATATTCAAATTATTTCATTAGCAGACACTGTTGGAGTAGCCACCCCCGAAGCAATTAAAACTCTTTTCAAAACTGTCACCAAGCAATTTAATCATATTGAATTTGGGGTACATCTGCATTCAGACCTGGAGAGTTCGATTGGGAAAATTGAAGCGGCATACTTAGCTGGGTGCCAACGATTCGATGGCGCTATCAATGGATTTGGGGGCTGTCCTATGGCAGATGACAAATTAGTAGGCAACATGGCAACCGAGACATTACTCGAATACTTCAAAGGTCACAATATCAAAATTGAATACAATCAGAAAGCCTTACAGAAAGCTCTTAATATGGCTCCAAATATCTTCTTAGAGTGATAATTTGTAAATCTTACCCGGTAATGATTTAACAAACCCAGCAAACTCCAATATCAACAATAGACTTATTGTTTTGTTGACAGTCAACTCTGCCTTCCAACTCAGTTCATCTAATTGTAGACCTGATTCAAATTGCTGCAAAACCGTAATAACCTTAGACTCTTCTTCGTCAAATTGAGTCAAATCCAATTCTCGCTTTGTTACTGCTTCTTTTCCAGCTTCCCAATTCAAATGGAACTCCAGATCTTTAATACTGTTGTACATCAAAGCTCTTTGCGAACTAATGAGAAGATTGCAACCCTCTGAAAACTTATCTCCTATTTTGCCAGGAACTGCGAACACTTCCCGATTGTAAGAATAAGAAATATTGGCAGTAATCAAAGCGCCTCCTTTCTTGGCTGCTTCTACAACGATGAGTACATCAGTCAACCCAGCTATAATTCGATTTCTTGCAGGAAAGTTATGAGCATCTGGCTTTACTCCAGGAGGATGCTCTGAAATCAACATTCCTTTTTCAACCATCTCAATAGCTACTGAGTTATGAACTGCTGGATACACTTTATCCAACCCACCTGCTAACACCCCAATGGTAGGTATTTCATTTTTCAATGAGGCTTTATGAGCTGTTACATCTATCCCGTATGCCAAACCACTCACCACTATTACGTCATGAGCTTTCAGCTCTGCTACAATCCTTTCAGTTGTTTCTTTACCGTAAACAGATGCCTTTCGAGTACCTACAACTCCTACTACCTTTCTATTCCATTCCAACATACCCCCTTTGTAGAACAGAACCAATGGTGAGTCATTGACCATTCTCAATTTGGATGGAAATAATGGATCATAATATGCGATAACCTTTACTTCGTACTTTTGACAGTCGGACAAACAAGATTTGGCTAGCTCCAAACCCTTACTATTTAGAATGGCTTGTACGGTTACATTGCCTATACCTGGAACTTTAAGAAGTTTTCCTTTTGGCAAACTGAATACAGACTTAGCAGACCCGGAATAACTGATCAACTGCTTGGCCAATACGTCTCCTATACCATTAGTGAACTTTAATGCTAGGACATACAAAATTTCTTCTTCCATATTGAAGACTCGTTATTATTATCATTACCACTTGTACTAATAATTAACTTTTCTGTATACCGTCTTGTAACTGCTGTAAAAAGCCTTTGATATGCTTTAATGATTCTATCATGTCAATTTTATCAATTGCCATATTCGCATCATTCTTGACAAAATCCCTCGCCCCGTGCAAGGTGTACCCCTTCTCTTTTACCAAATGGTAAATCAATTTGAGCTTTTTGATATCCTCTTTTGTAAACTGTCTATTGCCTTTTCTATTCTTTTTAGGGCTCAGAATATCAAATTCTGTTTCCCAAAATCGAATCAAAGAAGTAGCCACACCCAAGTTATCAGCAACTTCGCCGATGGTGTGATATCTTTTCTCAATTTCTTTTTCTTTGTAAGGCATAGATCAGTTGTTAAGATATGAAATTAAACCTGAATCATCAACCACCAATTCACTTTCAGGAAAATCTTTTTTGGTCAATGACTGAATTAATTTAATTGATCGATTATTCAAATCGAATTTTGGCCCACCGGCTCCCGGCTGATAGGTGGGTATTATTTGTGCTTGGAGAAACTTCCCTTCTCCATTCGTTTCAACTTTGATGATAGGTGCTACACCTTTCACACCAGTGAGATTGAACCTACCGTAAGTACAGAAATTACCGAGACTGTAGGTAATGAATCTGTCTTTATACAAATCTACCGCTCTGGTAACATGTGGTCCATGACCAAATACCACATCTGCTCCATGATCGATCATCAATCGTGCAAATTCATAGACGTTACCTCTATCCTCTCCATAATAATATTCGCTTTTTCTCGTCACATGTTGATGTTCCTTCCCTTCTGCACCCGCATGAAAAGACACAATCAGTATATCCACCAAAGAATCAACCATCGCCACCAACTGCTTCGCCTGCTCTTGATGGTGGATCAACACGGTACCTTTATTAGGCGAAAAGGCAACCATGCCATACTGCATGCCATTTCGTTTGAAAATCGTATATTTTGCTTCTAATAAGCCAGCATAGTTAATACTCAGTGAGTCCAAGGCTTTCATGGTGTTTTGTCTGCCTTCATCACCAAAATCACCTGCATGATTGTTTGCTAAACTAACTACATCAAACCCTGCATTGACCAAATGCCCCAGCATATACTCTGGAGATCTAAACAAATAGCAAACTTTTGGATTGTTGCATTTTTTCTGATCGCCTCCTTCATTCAATATGACACCCTCAAGATTACCAAAAGTAACATCCGCATTTCTTAAGGTGTCTGACACTTCAGACCACAAGTCTTTCCCTCCGTTTGGGGGCAGATAGTTTTTACTTGGAAAATTAGTCCCCATCATGATATCTCCTACACCGATGATACTAACTGTATCCCTCAACACTCTATAAATCTCAATCTCCACTTCCTGATCCAGTGTCAACAAAGTATCTCCAAGAGTAGTCAAATAGTAAGGAGGTGTAACTGCAACAGTATCAACAGCAACAGAATCTGTCTGATTATCAGTAGGTATAGAGCTGACTATTTGCTTTGTCTTACAAGCAAATAACCCCGTGATAACCAAGATGAACAGTCCTACCTTTTTAAGCATGGCTCAAAACTAATTTTGAAACTTGAATTGCACTAAAATATGGATTCGAAGTTATCCACATTGGGCCAACAAATTTTCACTCCAAACAAAAAGGCCTTGATTTCAGAATTGAAATCAAGGCCTTTTTGTTCCTGAATTAATTTTCTTTTACTGTGCAGAGTAAGATCCCATTGCCTGGTTCTCTATTGATGCTAGTCTTAAAATTTCTTCGTATTCTGTAGAGTTAAGGTCACGATAAAAGAAGTGTACCGGATTAATGGCTAAGCCACCTTTCCTTACTTCATAGTGACAATGTGGAGCAGTAGATTTTCCAGAACTCCCAACATACCCTATACATTCTCCCCTCTTTACTTTTTGACCTTGCTTAACATTGAATTTACTCATATGACCATATCTAGTCATATAACCATAGCCGTGATCAATATCAATCTGTTTCCCATATCCACCAAGACTAGTTTTAACTACCTTGACCACACCATCACCAGTTGCATATATGGGTGCTCCTTTAGGTGCTGAAAAATCAACACCCTTGTGCATTTTTCTAGTTTTCAGGATAGGGTCTGTTCTGTAGCCATAGCCAGAAGACAACCTTTTCAACTCTTTGTTAGAGACAGGTTGGATAGCCGGTAGTGCTGCATAAAACTTCTCCTTGTTACTAGCCAAATCCATTAGCTCATCATAAGACTTGGTTTGGATATACATCTGCTTCTTCATCTTATCGATTTTCTGATAAGCACCCAGCAATAGATCCTCACGTTCTACCCCGTTTTCTGAAATTTCTTTGTATCGATCAGCCCCACCCACACCTGCATTCCTAATGGATGATGGAATAGGATCTGCTTCAAAAATAACACGATAAACATTATCGTCTCTTTCTTGCAAAGACGTCAACATATCTGACGCATCTGTCATTTCTTTCTGTAACCTGTCGTAGTAAAAGGTCAATTCTTCATTCTCTTTCTCAAGTTGCGCCACCACTGGTGACTTGAAATATTCATTGAAAACAAAAAATATCCCAACCGCCAACATTGTAGAAAGTGACAAAAACCCCAACGCATTCAGGATTATATCCCAAGTGGAGACCTTGACCCGCTCATATTTGCAGGATTCTGTGTCGTAATAGTATTTTATTCTAGCCATATTAAATCAGAATATCTAACTTTGTGCTTCGTATTAAGGTGGTGGTGAATATTTTCGAGCTACGGCTTAAAAAATTTAAATATAACTGTAATTTAATACATTTTTATAAAACAAATAAAATCAGCCCTCACGGCGTTGATTCAAGCAATTATAAATGAATTCAAAAGAAATAAGAAAGCGCTTCCTAGAATTTTTCGAAAAAAAGAAGCACGAAATAGTTCCCTCTGCCCCATTGGTCATTCACAATGACCCTACCCTGATGTTTACCAATGCGGGAATGAA
>JAOPTS010000234.1:0-21818 GCA_051531955.1 Reichenbachiella sp. | reverse complement strand
TTTCTGATTTCAACATCAAATCAGGATCAGCCAAAAATGGACGCGCCATTGACACCATATCCGCACTACCATCAGTCAATATTTGCTCAGCGACATCTGGGCTATTGATACGGTTGGTAGTGATCAACGGTATCTTCACCTCTCCTTTTAATTTCTTAGTAACCGCACTAAATGCTCCTCTTGGGACCATCGTTGCTATCGTCGGGATACGAGCTTCATGCCAGCCAATCCCTGTATTGATGATTGTTGCTCCAGCCTCTTCGATTGCTTTTGCCAACTGCACGACTTCCTCCCACGAGCTACCGTTTGGAATCAAATCCAACATAGACAATCGATAGATGATGATAAAATCCTTTCCAACAGATTCCCTGACAGCCTTGACTATTTCAACCGGAAACCTCATCCTATTTTCAAAACTACCACCCCAATCATCTGTACGCTTATTGGTATGAGACACGATGAATTGATTAATGAGATACCCTTCTGACCCCATTATTTCAACACCATCATACCCAGCATACTTGGCCAAATAGGCACTATCAGCAAAATCTTGAATGGTTCTAGCAATCGTCCATTTACTCATCTTAAAAGGCTTAAAAGGAGAAATCGGTGACTTTATTGCCGAAGGCGCTACATTGAACGGATGATACCCATACCGACCAGCATGAAGAATCTGCATAGCAATCTTCCCTCCATTATCATGGACACGGTCTGTAATAATTTTATGTTTGAAGGAATGTCCTAAGCGAGTCATCCGAGCTCCAAATGGAGCTAACCATCCCCTACGGTTTGGAGCCATGCCGCCAGTCACAATTAACCCCGCTCCTCCTTTGGCTCGTTCACCATAAAAAGCCGCCAACCGCTCAAAACCACCTTTGACTTCTTCTAGACCAGTATGCATAGATCCCATAAGAGATCTGTTTTTCAACTGAGTAAAACCAAGGTCCAATGGCTCAAACAGCTTAGGGTATTTTTTATTTGGCATAAAAAAACTGTTGTTAATGACACATAAGATAATGAATTATCTCTGCTTATTCATTGACAACAGTCTTTGATTTTTTCCTATTAGGATCTCTCTATGATACTCCTTGTAATTTCTTATTCTTTAAATAATTGACACGAGCCAACACACTGATCATTAAGACAAAACCTACAATCCAATAAATGAATTGAGGGACCGGAACTGGATCACCTTTGGCATAAGAATGTAACCCCGCCAAATAGTAATTCACGCCAAATGAGGTCATGATGATACTAAAAAAGGCCCATACACTCACGACATTGAAGACAAACAAATCATTCAACTTAGGTATCAATCTCAAATGCAATATTGTTGCATAGACGATCACAGAAATCAAAGCCCAAGTCTCCTTCGGATCCCAACCCCAATAACGCCCCCATGATTCATTGGCCCAAACACCTCCTAAGAATGTCCCAATAGTCAACATAAATAAGCCAACGCTCATCGACATTTCATTTATATATGTCAGTTCTTTTATACTGTTCTTCAGAATTGGGTTATTGCCTTTATCCACAATCATAAAGATCAAGCCCAAGATACCAAGTAGTGCACATAAACCTAATGGTGCATAACTCGCAACGATAATCGCTACATGGATTTTCAACCAATAAGACTTCAATACCGGTACCAAACTAGTAATTTCAGGATTGAGCCAATCCAAGAATCCAACGAACAACAATGTACCTGTAAAAAGCGCTGCTAACGGCACTACAAAATTAGATTTCTTAAAGAAGATAAAACCAAACAACAACAATGCCCATGATACTAAAATCAGCATTTCATAGCCATTACTCCATGGAGGATACTGTGCAGCGTACCATCGCAATATTAGATTGAAAGTCAAGGCCAAGAAGCCCATCAACACCAACCCAAACAATATCCAATATCCTGTATTGAGTCCTTTGCTTCTGGCATAAAATATTTGAAAAAGCGCAACTGTTAACAAGGCCAAACCTGATAACCAGAAAAAGCTAAACAAGTGGTTGAACAACTTAAGTTTGTTATATAAAATCTCTGCGTTTTGAATATTAGTTGACGGAATCACACCTATTCCTTTCACATTCTGATAAGTCCGAATGTAGCTCAATGTTTCATCTGCATTGGCCCAATCACCGCTTTTTGTAGCATCTAAAATACTCTGGAAATACATGGGCATAATATTACTGACAAACACCGAATCTTCTCCAGTAAACGTTCCCGGTTGAACCTTGTCATTGAACCAAGTATTGGCCATGTCATCTTCCAATGGGAATATTTTGAGAAAATAACCTGTCAAGCCTTGAAAGAATACATTGAATCGTTCGTCTACCTTGATGATCTCATCGTCCAACCCATTACGCTCTGATGGCTTCTTCTTATTTGCCTCCTCTACTAAGTCAATCAACAAGTAATTACCCTGCTCGTCTATAAAATCTTTGAAACTAATGTTTTTTGATCCTGCCTCTAATCCCAATTGATTAAGTATCTCAGCCCCCTTTTTCGGGTCAATTTTAATTATTGGCACAGTCTGCCACACCAATGGATTGAGGTTAATCATTAAGAATAACTCATCCCCCTCGACAACATAATCATCTTCAATCTCGAAAGAAGATTTGCCATGAACCTTGCGTAAGAATTCTGATGACAAAGTATTGATTGGTTTGATCCTACCATCCAAATCCTGCACCATCAAAGCACCAAACTTGCCAGCATGTTCCTCTGACAGTTGATTGGCCCTTAGCACTGTCTTATAATCAAAAGCATCCTGAGCCTGCACTTGCCCAACTAGCATCAATAGTACTAGAATCGCTGCACCCTTCTTTGCATTGAGATCACTCAATCTTCTATTGACATATTGAAACCTTGAACCTTTACCAAATAAGGTCAACATCATACCTAATGACAGCAAAGTATAGCCTATATAAGTGACTATCGTACCCAATCGATCTTGGTTTACAGAAAGAACAGTTCCTAACTCATCATTATCATAAGAAGCTTGAAAAAATCTATATCCCTTATAATCCAAAACGTTATTCATATATACTCTATAAGGAAAACTTGTATCGCCATCGATTACCGTTACTTCACTCGCATACGATGAAGGACTGACAGAGCCTGGATATCTTTCCAATTGAAAATCTCTCAGCTCAATACTGAAAGGAATCTTGATAGGCTTTGGTCCATAGGTAACATCCACATGGTAGCCACTAAGGTTCAAATGTTGTGTTTCGCTAAAATTGCCATCGTAGGCTTTTAGCATTAATTCTTGAGAGGAATTGTTACCCTTGAGCTTCAGAAAAAGCATATCATCTAATCGTTTTGCTTTCTCACTGTCATCAGATTGACGATAGACTACCGCACTATTCTCAAACACCTCTGGCACTACAAATGCAACCGTCTCTCCTCGATATAAGGCTCTAAGTCTCAAATCTTGAACCGTATCCGCCGGCAATGACCCTGCGCTTTGAGTAGCCATGATCATATAAGACAAATCTATAGGCGATTGAATTCTCAATTCACCCTCCACATCAAACAAATTAATGGCTCCCTCCAGAGGGTTATCTAGCGTAATAGCCATGTTATTGGCAACCACTGCCCCACCTGACTGAAGGTACAAATTCTCTCTTCCTGTAGAGTTAGTGGTTACGATGCTAATTACTGTCCCACCGTTTTCACTTTCTATTATCTTTTGTTCTGCCTGAGGCACAAATGCACCTGCATTGACGGTGAATTCATTTCCTCCATCACCAAGCGTCAACTCAATATCTGGCTGTGAGAAGTAAGACAAGACGAGCTTTTCCTCGTAGTATTTTTCTCCCTCATCATTTTTGTATTTGATTTGAAGATAGCGATCTTGAGATACTATCTCACTGATGGACTCTCCTTCTCTGATATGCATCAACCCTTCAAAACTCACATATCTGGTGATAAATGCGCCAATTAGGATGATGATGAAAGCTATGTGAAAAGTAAGAATAGGTAACTTTTCTTTTCTAATTAGATTGTATTTGAAGATGTTTCCGATAAAATTTATCGTCAACAGCAACATGATTAACTCAAACCACCAAGCACCATATATCATGGTTTTTACCGCCTGAGTCCCAAAATCGTTTTCTAGAAAAGTGCCATACCCCATCGCTATGGCAAATAATAAAAGAAGTACTGTCGTCAATCTATTTGACAACAATACTTTTAAAAAAATTGATTGCATCTGTATATTTTCCTCCTGCTTAATTCATCGAAACAGTCTTCACTCCCATCTTATCTTCACGCTCTTTTGCTTCTTTGAGCCACCCTGGAAGGACCTCTTCTTTGAACTTGTTTTTCTCAACCTCTAATTTAGCTCTATCCATGCCAATAGTCGTCTGTGCATCATCTTTAGTTTCGATGTTTGGATAAGGCAATTCTTCATTATAACCCAAATCAGACAATAGTCTCGCCAATTTCAATCTACCATCCTGCGCTGTGCTAATGGCTGAGCTTACGATTCTACCTACTTCGACTGGCGCATGGAAAGAAGCACCATGAGAAGCAATCGCATAATCCCATCTCCATTGTGCATGTCTAATGTCCATCAAAATATCTTGCATCGTCTCTTCTGTAGCCCCTAATTCCCAAGCTTTGCCAGCTTCCATATGAAGTCTAACCAAAATCTCTTCTAACACCACCATGTTACTTTTGATGCTCTTTTGTCTTGTATACACATCTCTCACTAGGTCTTCTTTATCCTGTCTGTGACATACTTGACATGAGTTAGTCACATTGTTCAATGGAGACTGTACATGGTGATCTGTAAACTTCTGACCACCTTCAGTTTTGTATGGCATATGACAATCGGCACAAGACACACCTCTTTGAGCATGTATACCTGTTTGGAATAATTCATATCCTGGATGCTGAGCTTTCAACATAGGTGCTTTACTGATTTTATGTGTCCAATCCTTGAACCCCATTTCATCATAGTATGCTTCCATCGCTTCAACAGAAGTTCCATTTTCCCAAGGCAATACTAGGTATGGAATTCCTTCTTTACCTGGAATTTTTTTATTGAAATAATATTCTACGTGACACTGTGCACATACCAAAGATCTCATCTCTTGATGACTGGCATCATTGATATCTTTGCCCATCGCCTCGAATGCTTCAACCAATGCTGGTCTAGAGATTCTCAAGCTCATAGTTTTAGGATTATGACAATCGGCACATCCAATTGGATTGACTATTTCCGGACCTTTGTCTGCCCACTTACCACTATAATACTCATCAATACCAATTTCATTCATCAATCTCGGTACATCAGGAGATTTACATGTCCAACATGTCGCTGGCATTGGACCCGTACCTTCACCTGTAGGCCCACCAGTTCTCAATGTATTGTGAATATCATTTATCGCATAACTGTGACCTCTTGGTGCATTGTAATCTTTAGAAAAACCATACCCTGCCCATAATACAACGAGCTTAGGATCTTTCTCTAACATATCCACCATTTTACTACCTCCTTGATAACTTTGAAAAGTAGTATCCTTAGTCTTCATGAAAGACTGATACTGTCTTGGAAAATTCTCTCCCCAAACTTGATTTCTTGGTTCGTTTTCCTCGACCACTACTTGTGGCACATAAGCGAACTGTGATTCGTTCTTCCTGCTTATTATATTATTAGCCAATAGGCTCAATAAAAAGGCTCCTACCGCGGTGGCGATAAATAGTGCCCAATAACGTTTTTTAGTAATTGACATGTTATTATTTATTTGATGCGTTCAATTGATTTTTAATCCAGTTAGGTACAAATTCTTTCTGTTGTTGTTTCATCGGAATTGGTTGAATATTGAGTTCAACAGCAGACAAACTTTTCACACGTCCATGAGGCGTCTCTCTATGACATTCCCAACATTTTCTTTCGAATCTATTCTCTTGATGATTCTCCACCCATGCTGACATCTTAGCATCCGCAACTTGATCACTATGACATCTAATACAATTATTTTGAACTACTTTCTCACTAGGCTCACGCATTTTGATTGCCTGAGGCTCCATTCTCAATGTAAATATGGTAGCGTGATACAAGCCATCCTTAGCCTTGAAATAATACTTATTGAACACATTGTTATGCGGGACATGACAATCGTTACAAGAAGCCACATTGCGATGAGAACTATGATCCCAAGTAATGTACTCAGCTGTCATCACATGACAGTTAATACACGTTTTTGGATCATCCGAAAGATACGATACGGCGTTAGAGACATTAAGGATATAAAACCCTAATCCAGCTATCATTCCACATAGGATTGTCACTGGCACTAGCCATTCGTCAGGTGGTGTAATTCGTTTTAAAAAGCTCAAGTTTATTCAGTTTTGTTCATTTCCCATTTTATCAATTGAGGTGTAAAGTTGACTTGCAACCATGCCCAATTGTTCATTGAAGAAGCGTCTCCTCCTTTTATTACTTCCATTGACTCTGTGGCAAACATTTGCGAGTACCCTAGATTAACACTTAATGCTTTGTCCAATTTCCATGACATCACTAAATCTAATTCCATACCCAAACTATTAGAATAGTCTTTCGTCAAATCAGTTGCATCCACAACATCTGCTGCACTCATAAAATAATGCGCTCTTGCTTGAAGATTTGATTTTTCGCCTGTTTTGAATTTAGTTAGTATTCTCATATCGATTAGCCCCACATTCTTATGAGGATTGCCAACATAAAAGTAATCCATCCATCCATAAAATTTATGATTTGTCCCATATAAAGGATTCCAAGCATTGTTTTCAGTACTACCATTATCTGTACCCGAGGCATAATCCATTGCCAAAGTAATTGGTGTAATATCGGTTGACAATGTAGCGTATGCAGATAATAAAAATGCTGACACATCCGTATCAGACTGATCTTTACCCATTTGATAATAAAACTCAGCTCCAAACTTCAATCCCCCACTCGTCTTTTGATCCAATGTCAACCCCATTGTCTGTCTATATACAGTAGATGAATCACCGAAATGCAACTGCCTTCCATCATTATGAAAAATACCTGTAATTGTAGTTTTTTCAAGCTTCTTACTCAAGAACAAATACTGCATGGTCTTGTAATTATTAGCGACATAATAAGTACCTGTTATTTTTTTAGGCTCATATGGATTATTTACATCTTGATTATATGCTAATCCAAGATCAACTTTCAAGCCTTCTTTTTCGTAGATGAATTGTGCCGCATCGTGGCTCCTTCCTTGAGCTGCCCAACCTAACGCTCCCATAAACCTTTCGTTGTGATAGGCAATTGGCATACGACCTACTTTGAATGAGAATTCAGGTGTGAAATAATATTGACCCCATGCCTCAAAAATATTAGTCAATGATGGATCTGACTTATAAATCTGATCTGTTGCACCCCAAATCCTTACATCTTGAAAGGAAATCTTAAACTTTATTTTTTCTGAACTATAAGTGGTATTTAGTCTTGTTCGTTGTTCTATAAAAAAAGCAGGATCTAGTTCATCCGGACTTAATGCCTTAAAACCATTTCTAAATTCTGCTCTTGGTCTAACTTGAGCATCAAAAGTCACCGTTTGACCCTGAACAAGAAAGGGCAGCATTGCCCCCATAAAAGCAAGTATTTGTAAAACTCTATTCATCAGTTATGTTTTTATATGTACGAGCCATAAAGTTACATCCAAATCACAATCTGACAATAGGCTACTATATGAGGATAATCATGAAATAATATTCTGATAATCATTTCTTAGAAATATAATAAACTCCCATGACAACTACCACGATACCAAACCACTGACTAACAGAAACTTGCTCACCTAAAAAAACATAAGCTAAAACAATGGTGGATACCGGACCAAAACTCCCCAATATGGAAAAATTGGGAGCGCCAACCATTTTTATAGCATACGAAACCATATAAGACGGTAAGACAGTAGAAAAAATTGCCATAACCAAGCCCAACCAGTACACTTCTTTATCAAATTCTAATAATTTAAAATCCCCAATGAGCAAATAATGAAAAATAACACCTATACAAGATACGATCATAGCGAGTGAGGTGAAATTCTTCGCGCCAATTTTAGGAATTAGATAACCACTCCCAACCAAATATGACGCATAGGTCAAAGCACTAAGGAATATAAGGCCCGCCCCTACTCCAATATTATTACCTCTTCCCAAATCAGGGTCTTGTACAAAAATAAATATAACACCTACATATGTAATCAATATTGCTACTACCTGGTTTTTGGTCACTTTACGTTTCAAAAACACCCATGAAATCAACAGTACCAATGTAGGATAGATAAACAGGATAATGCGTTCTAAACTGGCCTTGATATACATCAAACCCAGAAAATCAAAATAGCTAGCGAGATAATACCCCAAGAACCCAAAGAACACTATCCCTAACAATATATCCTGATTCAACTTTGACCGGATGCTTTGATAATCCTTTATTGCAATAAAGAGGTAAAACGGAAGGGCAAACAACATTCGCAATAACAAAAGAGATACCGCATTTACATCAAACTGATAGGCCAGTTTGACCATTACAGCTTTTGCAGAAAACAACACCACTCCTAGAATACCAATAAGGTAGCCTGCGTACCTGTGGTTCAAACGATTCATATTAGGTCAAATTAATGGCGAATTAATATATAATTACTGACTTTCAATGCATTAAAACATAGTAAGTGACAGATCCATAATTGCTCAAGTAAATTTATAATGTTATTTTTGCAGTGAGAAAAATTAAAGCACATAACCTAACCCACTATTAATTCACCACTAAATTAACAGCAGCAGCAATTATGGGATTTACGGGAGTTGAGGTGGAGCTGATAGGCATGAGTCTAATCAGTGTGGCTATTGCTGTATTTTATCAAAAAGGAAGGAAATCTACATCCAAACTTATCCAAAAGCTATACCCCTCCAATCATTCACTTAGAGAAGAGAATGAAAAACTCAAACTACTTCTCGAACAAGCACAAAAAGAGGCCAAAATAGGTGCATGGCAATGGAACCTGATCAGTAATAAAATTACTTGGTCAGATGAAATGTACAACATCTATGAATTGTCCAAAGAATTAGGCCCAGGCATAGATAATGTTTCGGAACTTATTATCAAAGAAGACTTAGACGGTTTCAATCAATCAATCCAGGATACGATTAATGGTAAAATTCCAAAACGCATACAATATAGAATCATAACCAAAAGCGGTATACTCAAACACATTTCAGCGAAAGGAGAAGTCTTCAAAGACAAAAATGATGAACCTATTAGAATAATGGGGACTGCTCAGGACATCACACAGCAGACAGAAGCAAAAGGTCATCTCAACCAGTCAAAAAACCACTACCAACTACTAGCAAAAACATTACCTGTTGGCATATACAGATCAGATAAAGCAGGGCGGTTGATTTTCGTAAACCAAGCAATGGTAAATATGTTTGGATACTCTTCTGAGGAACATATGCTTAAACAACATTGTTCTGACTTCTACAAAAACAAAGAGGACAGACATAAAATGATTCTTGACCTAGAAGAAAATAAAACACTACAAGATTATAGCAATACCTATTGTCGTATCGATGGCTCCAATTTCATTGGTACAGAATTCTGTCAAGTACATGGAGATGAGTTGCATGGTGTCATTCAAGACACGACCGAAAAAAGTAAAGTTGCCACAGAAAAAAATGACTTGATTCACACGCTCAAGAATCAAACAAAAGACTTTGAGACATTTGCACATATCATCTCACACAACCTAAGAATACCACTCGTCAACATAGTAGGACTAACCGAAATATTAGACAAAGACACCTTAACTAGAGACAATAAAGAAGTAATCAATTTGATTGTTCAGTGCACCAACAATCTCGACATGATAGTTAAGGACCTTAACAAGACAATCAGCATAAGAGAAAAACAGCATGAGCATTATGAAAGTATTCTTTTCTGTGGGTTGGTTGATGAGGTTAAATCGAACCTATCAATTCCGATCACTGAATCTGGCGCTTATATATCCTGTACTTGCAGCGACAATCTCGAAATTGAAACCATTCCAAAGTTTCTCAAAAACATCTTGTATCAATTAATCGACAATGCCATAAAATTCCGAAAGGTTAATCAAACACCTCAAGTGAATATCACACTTCATTCGGATGATAAAAACTATCACATCACGGTACAAGACAACGGCATTGGAATTGATCTAACAATCAACCAGGATAGATTATTTAAATTGTACGAGAAGTTCTACCCCGAAATGGAAGGAAGAGGTGTTGGCCTTTATATGACCTACAACCATGTCAATGCACTCAAAGGACAAATTAATGTACTGAGCCAAGTAAACACAGGCACTAAGGTGGTTATAACCTTACCCAAGGGTGTTTGAAATTGCACTATATCAATATTGCACAAAACAATACTATTCTTATTTTCGACCAACACCACTGTAACCTTCGATGAATGATTGGAGACAATCTAGATTCATATTTCAATTTACATATCTTTGCTAAACGATTAGGGGTTACTTTTCGGCCTTAAGTTGTATTCAAGAAAGAGAGATAAACATTCAATATGAAGTACTTTTTATACGTATTATTAATCTCATTCACCTGTATATCGATTGAGTTAGATGCGCAAAACTCTAATATTTTCATTGTACAGGGTTCAATCCTTGACAAAGACGGTGAATCGCCATTGGCATTTGTCAATGTATCCATTGGTTTGACTGGCACAACTACAAATCTTGACGGACTCTTTGTTCTAGTTGTAGAGTCAAAGGAGTCAAAGCAAGAGCTAATCATCAATTATATCGGCTATCAGTCACAATCCGTTTGGCTAAAGAACAAAAACATAGAGCTTGATATTGCATTAGAACAATCAAGCAATATATTAGATCCATATTCAATCTATACTGCTGACCAAATTATTCAAGACTTCAATAACAATAGAGCAATCAATTACACTTTTGAAAACCAACTATTAAACACCTACTATAAGGAGACTACCTATGCCAACAAAGAGGCCAGTCACATTGCGGAAGGAGTATTCAAAATATATCAACCTTCTGAGTTTAGTAAGGAAGAAACAACTGTTGAAGTTGTAAAAACTAGAAGGAAAGAAATAATTCCTCTAGACCCTAACGATCTACCAATGATATCAGGACATGCAACAGACATGATCGAAGGTGTAAACAGAAGAAAAGGTAGCTTTTTGGATATGGAGGAGATTGGAAATTATGTGTACTCAAAAGAATACATGACAGTCTATAATGGTGATGAAGTTTATGTTCTAAGTTTCAAACCAAAAAACAAAAAAGGTACCGCGGAAGGAGTACTCTATATTGATTCTAAATCAAAAGCGATCATCAGAGTAGAGTACCATCCCATACTGGACAACCAGTATTTTTGGACACGTGTAAAGTGGACAGAAGAATACGCTGAAAAAGATGGCGTATGGCATCTGAGAAGAGTATCATACTGTGGTCACTGGGAGACTTTAGAGACTGAATTTTCGTTTGAAGCACTTCTTGTTGTGACAGACGTGAATGACTCGTCTGACAAGCCAGAAATGGAAAATGACTTAGCTGCGAACGCAATATTCTTTAATGAAGCACCAAACTTCACTGACAATTTCTGGGAGACTAACAATTATGTTCAATTAACTGAACAAGAAAAAATCTCATTTGAGTAACAACTTAAAATAGTACTATTCCTATAAATAATTTAACCCTACGTTTAATCGAAAGGTGTTTTCGATGAACCCCTCCATTTCCTTCGACCAATAGTCAATTAATTTCTATTAAGAAATTAATCTCTCGTCTATCTTTACATTCCAGCCTAGAGTATTACCCCATCAACACAGCTAAGAAAAATTACTTTTTTAGAAACTCTAAAAACTACTCTAATGAGGTCTGTATTAACAATACTGTTATTGATATCTATTACATTGACCAGCTTGGCTCAATCGGCAAGTCATGCTGTGATCTATGGGAAAATAATAAGTAGCAAAGATCAAAGCCCACTCCCCTTTGCCAATGTGATATTTGAAGATTTTGGAACTACTACTAATATCGATGGTGAATTCGTATTAACTGTCCCGAACCCAATAGAATCACAGCTAATCATTAAATACATTGGCTACAACTCGCTACATATTGACATAGATATAGATCAGAAAAACATAATTCAACTAGAAGAATCTTCAACCATATTAGAAGCCATAACAGTTTATTCTGCAGACCAAATCATTAGAGATATAGACAACTATAGACAAATCAATTACGAATACCATAACCAACTGATGCATGCCTATTATAAAGAAAGTATCATGGTATCTGATGAAGTCAGTTATATAGCTGAAGGAGTATTCAACATATTTCAACCAACCATTTACAGCGATGACAAAACTGTCATCGAAGTTAAAAAAAGTAGAAAAAAAGAATTGATACGTTTAGACTCAACAGAAATACCTTCAATTTCTGGACATGCCAGTGATATGATAGATGGTACCACGAGAAGAAAGGGCAGCTTTCTAAATCCAGAAGAAATTAAAAACTACAGCTTTTCGAAAGAAGAATTAACCATATATGACGGTAGAGAAGTCTTTGTAGTCAGTTTTACTCCAGTAAATAAAAAAGGAACATCCAAGGGGTTGATTTATATAGACACTGAATCTAAGGCCGTAATCCGAACTGAATATTACCCTATCCTTGACAACCAATATTTCTGGACTGAAGTCAAGTGGATTGAAGAGTATACAGAACTAAATGGCACATGGAACCTACAGCGAGTATCCTACCGTGGGGAATGGAGTAATAATGATAAAGACTTCTCATTTGAAGCTATGCTAGTCATTACAGATAGTAAAAATGTCCCTAAAAAACCTCAAATGGACAATGAACTAAAAGCCAATGTGGTGTTCTTTAACCAGGCATCCATGTTCAATGATAATTTCTGGGATGGTGACAACTTTGTCAGGTTAACGGCAGATGAGAAAAAGTCCCTCTCTCAAAGGTAAATTGATGTAACGTAGTAGTAAATGAAAAAAGCGATTCAATATTGAATCGCTTTTTTACTATCTAGTTTTTTTAATTTGTATTACCCACCGTAATTACTAAGCATTACAGGCATTACGAGCATTAACAAATCTTCGTTTTCATCTCCATCAACAGGAAAAAGCAAACCTGCTTTATTAGGCTCAGAGAATTTCAATGTTACCTGCTTTGACCCAATATTATTAAGCATCTCGATCAAGAACTTTCCGTTGAATCCAATTTCGATATCCGAACCATCATGATCACATGACAATCTTTCATTTGCCTCATTGGAGAAATCTAAATCTTCCGAAGAAACAATCAATTCGCTACCTGTGATTTTCAACCTTACTTGATGGGTTGTTTTGTTAGCATAGATTGCAATCCTCTTTAATGACCCTAACAACTCACCTCTATCGATAGTCATTATATTATCATTATTGGCAGGGATCACATTTTCATAATCCGGAAATCTCTCGTCGATCAATCTACAAACCATGTGAATACCGTCAAACTTAAAGAATGCGTTTGCTACGTTGTATTCTACATTTACGTTGGTATTTTCAGAAGGCAAAGTAGACTTCAATAAAGTCAAGGCCTTACGTGGAATAATCATGCTTGCACCGTTTTCAGATGCGATATCCACTCTTCTATATCTAATCAACCTATGACCGTCAGTCGCAACAAAAGTTGTATTCGTCTCCGATAGGTTCAAATACACACCTGTCATTGCTGGTCTCAATTCATCACTACTTGTTGCCAAGATGGTGTTAGAAATAGCATTTGTCAATACGTCTGAAGAGATATTCACTGAACTACTATCTGAAACCGTTGGCACTTTAGGGAAATCAGTTGCATTTTCACCCGCTAGCTTATAACGGCCATTGTCTGAATTAATCTCAATACTATATGAATTCTCATCTATAGTAAATGTTACCGGCTGCTCAGGTAGGTTCTTTAATGTCTCTAATAATATCTTAGACGGCACTGCAATATTCCCACTCTCTTTAGCTTCTACTTCTAGCTCAGTGACCATCGAAGTTTGCAAATCAGAAGCTGTCACTACTAATTTTCCTTCGCTAATTTCAAACAAAAAGTTTTCTAAAATTGGAACTACCGGGTTGGTAGTGATCACGCCGTTGATAGCAGAAAGCTGCTTTAATAGGTAAGAAGATGAAACAATGAATTTCATTTGCTATAAGTGTTTTTAATATTCAAAGTATTTGATAAACTCTCGGAAGGAACTCCATAGAATTTCGCCAAAGTTAACGATAAAATCTAAATAAAAAACTGTGATCTTTAAGCAATTACATTAGAGCCATTAACAGCTTAATCTACATGGAAATCATATGGCTTTTTCAGAATGTTTTTGACTCTTTTTTCATCTAAAACGATCATCTCTCCAGCCTTAGACACAAAAAGGTAAAACTGCTCTCCCTTCATCTTCGGATATATAACAAACGACTTGTTATAATCACTGTCTATATCCTGAATTACCAATTCAGCAAATGGCGCTGTTTGTTTCAAACTATCATAAGTCGGGTATACTCCCGCTTCCAAATAATCATTCAACTGAAAATTTTCAAATTGATTGATATAATTGACTGTTGATAAAGAATCCGCTGTTAACACACCGTTTACTGCAAAGAATGTCCCGTCAAATTTAATAGACAACAAGTCATCGGGTGCCCCTAAATACCGTAATTCTAGAGACTGCATCGTTCTCCAGTTGGAATTGAAAAGAGTCCTTGACCTCCACTGTCCCTTATTCAACTCAAAAACACCAGAGAGGTAATGATTGTAACCAGGTATTCCAACCAAGTAAATATCAGTTAAATCCTTTGTGGCAAAATAAGATTGCGTTTTTTGGCTATTTCCACCAACGTAGAACGTACTACTACCAGACACTGTTTCAATTGTTACTTTACGCCCTTTACTAACAAGATCTTCCTTAATCTCTTCAAAATTCAATGGACTAACTGGTCTCAAGACTGTCACTTGGCTAACGATTGCATTGAATACATCAATCAATGAAGGATCTACCCGCTTATCCCCATCTATTTTCCAACCATCACTAGTTCTACTTATTTCTACCTCCTGCCCCTTGAATTCAATATTGATTGATTGAATCAACGATGTATCTCCAGCCATAAACAAGGACTTATCAAAAGATTGAGTAGCCTCTCGTCCGCTAAACAGATGCAAGCCTATTGACACACAAATGAGTACGCCTAAAAAGATCGATAATTTCTGAATTTTACTCATTTGAAATTTGCGTATTTTCTTTTTCTGACCCAATACCTCAATATGCCATAACCTACCAACAATACTATTGGCAATATTAGATTGATCAATTGCCACATTAACTTTTCATCTGCAATCTTAACTTTGTCCAAAGGCCTGATGCTAATTTCTTTTGCTTTAGAAGTAATCAATCCATTACCGCTTAACATGTAATCCAAAGCATTCATTACAAAATCCCCGTTGGCAAACTTTTGCTGATTATATGGGCTAAGCCCTAGCTCCAAAGGAGCTCCTGTTTTTAGATCGAACTCATTTCGAATCATGTCACCATCCCCACAGACCAATACAGAGGTAGATATACTTGATTCTTTGAAACCTCTTTTATCGACACCCTTTGGCAAAATTCTATTTTTATATAAGGAAGTAAACTCTCCTTCCAAGAGGTAAGCCACAGTCTGATTACCTGCATTAAAACGTTTTGGATCTAAACTCTTCTGAAGCTCATTGAATGAGACCTTTACAGGTGCGTTGGAGATCAAACTGTACTGGGAAGTCTTTAGCAATGCATTCTTTTTCACCCCCACCGCTTTGACAGTATCTATTGTGGACACAAACTTCATTTGAACTGCATCCAAATTCTTGGTAATCGGATGATCACCGAATGTATTTATGATAGGAAAAAATGGCCAAGGCATCATTCTAATCTGCGGCTGATCCCCCATCAAACCTGCTACCAACGGAAAATCCCCACTATAAACATCTTGCACGTAGGCTTTATTGATCCTGACACCATACTTGAACAGTAGATCATCCAGCCCCAGCTCATAAGGAAAAGCATATGTCCCTTCTCCATTGGCACTATCCATATTAACGCTTAATGCATCAATAAAAAACAGCGTCTTACCTCCATTCATGATGAATTGATCAATTATGAATATTTCTTTGGCAGTAAACGCAGTAGTTGGTTTTGGAAATAAAAGGGCGTCATAAAGAGACAGGTCATTCTCTCGTTTTGGCAAATCGATTTTGAAGAGATTATACTTTTCCATCAAAAGTCCTGTCAACCCAGCCAGATTTAATGAATCGGGCTCTTCATGTCCCAGAACCATTCCAATGTTTTTCCTTTTGTCAGTTGACAAAGATCGTATGATGCTACCAAGCTCATACTCCAGCCCTTCAATCGATTGATTCAACCTTTCTTCAGCTGAAGCTCCTTGATTACCTTTCAATAAGGTAACAGGCAATTCTTTGCCGTAATACGAGATCAAAGCTCCAGGAAAAATAAGCTTCTCCACCTTATTACCGTTTTCAGTATAGTTGAGATTGGTAGGCTGAAGACCCTTTTGCATCAATGATCTATAAAATTCATTCCTAGCCTTGGTGCTTTTTGCGATTGAGGGGTCTACAAAATTGAAAACAACTTTTTGATCCGCATAATATCTAAATTGATCTAAGGTCTCTCCAATCGACTTTTTCAAGCGTTTGAAACCTGCAGGCATCTCACCTTCCAGGTAAACCGTCACATATACTGGTTCATTAAGACTAGTTAATAATTCTTTCGTAGCGTCGGATATAGAATAACGCTTTTCTTCGGTCAAATCCCAGCGCATTGGATACAAGGACACTACCTGATTTAATATCACGATCAGCATCACGCCAATTCCCAGTTGCAATATGTTCTCCCACTTGATCACACCCATTTCCTTGAATCTAAAATCAATTTGGTTAACAAAATCATAATGAATGCTACGCTTGCAAAATATATTATATCAGACAAATCGATCAAACCTCTACTCAATGCATCATAATGAAAAACAATACTCATCTGCTGTAAAATCAAAGAAGATGCTCCCCAAACATCTATACTGGCCAAAGAATCCAGACCTGAATACAATAGAAAAGATAAGAAAACAGCTATAACAAATGCAACCACTTGGTTTTGCGTAATAGAAGACGCAAATACTCCTATACTAACGAAAACTCCTCCAAGTAACGCTAGACCGACATAAGAACCTATGGTTCCAGAGATATCCAAATTCCCTACCGGTTTCCCAAGGCTATACACAGAATAGAAATATAATAACGTGGGTAAAATTGATAATAAAACCAATACCCAACCTGCCAAAAATTTAGCGACAACTATTTTTAGATTAGTAATAGGTCGGGTATAAAGCAGCTCAATGGTTCCACTCCTCTTCTCCTCTGCAAAACACCTCATGGTGATCGCGGGTATCAAAAACATAAATACATATGGGCCCAAATTGAACAAGGTTCCCATATCGGCATACCCATATTCCAAAACACTGCTTTCAGGAAAGACCCACATCAACAATCCTATTGTTGTCAAAAACACCCCTATTACGATATAGGCAATTAAGCTATTGAGAAAGCTATTGACTTCTTTGATAAATATTGCGATCATCTATTTTTCTTTAGTCAATGAATGAAACACTTCTTCTAAAGAATTTTGTTCTTCCTGCAACCCTACTAAAGGCAAATTATGCTCTGAAGCCAGTTTGAAAATTTCACTACGAGCCGCTTGACTATCCTTGGCAATCATGACATATAAGCCATCTCCAATTTTTTCAATATTCGTAACTTGAGATACGCCATCGAATACCACCAAATCTATATCGTTTTTAAACTCAACTTTCAATTTGATCTCATCCACCACCCCTTTAGAAAACTCTTCTATCGTTTGATCGGTTACAATTTTTCCTTTGTTGATCACTACTACACGGTCACACAGTGCTTTTACCTCCTGCATTATATGAGAAGAGAAAATCACCGTTCGGTCTTTGGCAACATCTCTGATCAAGCTTCTAATTTCTACAATTTGGTTTGGATCCAATCCTGTGGTAGGCTCATCCAGAATCAAAACTTCAGGCCTGTGCAATAGCGATTGTGCCAACCCCACTCTTTGTCTATACCCTTTGGACAACTGCCCAATGAGCTTGCTTTGCTCTAGCGTCAAACCACATAAAGCAATCACCTCTTTGACTCTTTCTGAAATATCTTGTTTTGGTACATTGTAAGTCTTGCACGAAAAATGCAAAAACTCATGTACATACATATCCAAATAAAGTGGATTATGCTCTGGCAAATAGCCTATTGATTTTTGTGCAGACAACACGTCCATTGATACGTCAAAACCATTAACTAAGACTGTACCGCTATTAGCACTGATGTACCCAGTAGCAATCTTCATAGTAGTGGACTTTCCTGCGCCATTTGGCCCAAGAAAGCCCAATATCTCACCCTTATTAGCCACAAATGAAATATCATTCACAGCTATTTGGTCACCATAGATTTTGACAAGATTTTTAACTTCTATCGACAACTCATTATCTGTTTATTTCTATTCTTGAAATTAATCCAAAAGATGTGCAAAATTAGGACTCAATTCGACAATTCAAATTATGCATGAAACAATTAACGAATTATAACACCTCTTACTTTTTTGGCCTCAAAGGTCGCACTTCGAAATCCACTGGCAAATAGTTGGCATGTGTCCCCAAACAATACGCAATACTCTCCGCAATATCTATTGGCCTCATCATGTTGTCATTGGCGTCATATGCATCAATAGAGTCAAAGAAGTTAGTATTCGTACTTCCAGGATAGATACAAGTTACCTTGATTCCAAAATCTCTCAACTCCATAAACATCGAATGTGACATCCCAGTCACCGCATGTTTGGTAGCTGCATATCCAACCATATTTTTGATTGGGTTGAGTCCAGCAATGGAACTAATATTAATAATGTGCCCTGCATCTTTTTCTTTCATACCTGGAATCACCACATTGGAACAAAAATAAATCCCATCAACATTGATAGCGAACATTTCCTTCCATTGGGAGTAAGGCATCTCTGTCATAGGACCATAATGCCCCAAACCTGCATTATTAATCAACACATCTATGCTATCTCCAAAATGAGCTACGGTCTTTTCATGTGCTACTTTCACGCTAGTCGCATCACTAACGTCTGCGACAATATGAATAAAATTCTCATGATCAATAACAGTCTCAGACCTACTCCACCCAGCTACTTTCGCTCCTTTTGCTAATAATAACTTGGCTGTTTCGAACCCAATTCCTTTGCTCGATCCTGTTACAATTACAACTTTCTCTTTTAAATCCATTTTAATCTTGGGCTATTAGTTCAATAATTATTTTGGCCATCGCTGGTTCAGCATTTTTTGCTGCAGCGATAATATCTTCAATATCTACTTTTTCAATATGGCCTGGGTAGCACAAGTCTGTTACAACAGACACTGCAAACACAGGCAAGTTCATTTGTCTTGCTACAATGTTTTCGGGCACAGTAGACATACCTACAGCATCAGCCCCAATTATCCGCAGCATTTTATATTCCGCACGAGTCTCCAAATTGGGTCCGTTGACAGCTACATACACTCCTTTATGGACTTCTATCCCCAAAGACTTACCCACTTCGATTGCCTTATCAACGAGAGTCAAATCATAGGGTTCACTCATATCCGGAAATTTCACACCCATCTGGTCAATATTCTTTCCAACCAAAGGATTCTCAGTTTGCAAATTGATATGATCTTCTAGTATCATTAAATCACACTTTTTATAATTAGGATTTAGTGCTCCTGCCGCATTAGAGATAAAGAGCTTCTTAATTCCTAACATTTTCATAACACGAACCGGAAAAGTCACTTCCTTCATATTATACCCTTCGTAATAATGGAATCTACCTTGCATGATCACAACAGGCTTACCTCCGAGAGAGCCGAAGATCAACTTACCAGAATGAAATTCAATCGTCGAAATAGGGAAATTTGGAATATCCTCATAATTCAACTCATACGCTATTTCAACATCATTGACCAATGCTCCGAGTCCTGTCCCAAGAATGACTCCATATTCAGGTCTAAAATTTACTTTACTATTTATAAAACCTACTGTCTCTTGTATCCGCGTATATTCATCCATCCAATGATAGTGTTTTAATCTGCAATATTTAATCTCTTGATATTGAAACGAAACTAAATTCAAAACATCAATTATCTTTCTATTTCTTAACATTTAGAATATAAAAAAAACAATTTTCATCCCACGGCAGAAGACCTTGGTGATCAAAGTGAAATCACCAGGTTCAGATTGACAGTGGATAAATACTCCACATTACATCCCTAAATCAACTGGAATGCACAATATGATGGTAAAACCAAAGAGATTGCACCTGAATAATATACCATCGGAGACAGTTATAAAACTGAAAAACATCATTATCACATCTTTGAACATCACAAAGAATTTGTCACCCAAATAGATAATGAATTCAGATACCTCACAAAAGTTGTGAGGTAGTACTATTTCGTATAATTTACACCTGTACTACCAACCAAGTCGGCACCTTTTAATTGAGTTCAAACCCATTATAGTTTTGAAATACTTTTTATTAATACCCCTCTTTCTTTCCAGTGTTGCATATGGTCAAAATATAGCGCACCCAACCAGTGATGACCCTGGATGTTGTGGAGAAAGGACTATGCGTCCCTACGGACACAATGATGAGCCTGAACTATTGCCTATATACTCTGCGAATGCTGCTTCAGAAAAAAGTGTTTTCTATTTTGGTAAATATGACTCATGGAAAGAAAACAAAAACAACCATCTATACAATCAAGTATACATCATCCCTCCAGGGACATTACCAATTGGAAAAGGGGTATTCTTTGATCAAACTGAAGTAGCCAATATTGATTATCAAGAATTCCTCCACCACATAGCCAGAGACTCGGGCAAGTATGTCGACAAGCCATATTATCCTAAAATGGAAAATAAGCTCAAAACAAAATACTTTCTAAATCCTGAATTTTACTTCTATCCGGTAGTTGGCGTCACACATGAGAATGCAGAAAAATATTGTGAATGGCGAGCTAAAAAACTCAATGAAGAATTGAAGTCAATGTTGATGAATTCTGTCAAGAAATACAGATACAAAGGACGTCTACCTAATGAACAAGAGTGGAAAAATGTTGCTGGTAGCACTTCTTTTATTAAAGACAACCTCTACACGGTTGGAAAGAAGGAAATCGCTTTTTTTGAGGAAGACATAGTTAGCAATCGTCTGATGTCTAGTTACAAAAGTGATGATAAAAACTATTACGGCTATAATGTAAACCTGTTGGTTGAACCTCCTCTTGGTATTGAAATTGAAATTCCACTATACATCTATTCGTTCGAAAGGAATGAAAAGGGGTTCTATAACATGTATGGTAATGTCAAAGAATTGGTTCAAGAGGGATATGCCATAGGAGGCAGTTTCAAAACAGGAAAATCTGATGAAGAACTATTCTTTCAAGATGACATCCAAGCTTATAAAACAGATGTTGGTTTTAGATGCATGTGCGAAATCGCAAGGAGAAGATAGTTTAACAAAACTAAAACCAGTCCTTTTCAATTCTTACTCGTAAGTTACTCGTATCTATATCTACCCTTATGAATAGAATCGACCGACTTACAGCACTGCTCATCCATTTACAAAGTAAATC
>JAOPTS010000233.1:0-2961 GCA_051531955.1 Reichenbachiella sp. | reverse complement strand
AAAATTCGACATTAATATTACTCACTGCCATTAATGCAATAGAGAAAAACAACAATCCAATAGTCCCCCAAAAGAACAAATATGGTCTCCATCCTTTCAATGCATAGGCCAAAGTTTTGCCATACAACCCTTCTATCCATGGCAAGAAAATCGTTTGAAACTTCCTAGACAATGGTACCAACACAAATACATTCAATAAGATAATCAAGCCCAAAGTGACAGATAGATTACCCAACACTTTCAAGCCAAATACAATCATCAATGCACCGAGTACTATTGCAATTCCTGTATAAGTAAATATCTTTTTAGTGTTAGCTTCTTTCCCATCATCTAACTTCATGAAGGCGGCTATTAGCACAGGGTTGATAACCAATGCGACGAACAAAGAAGATCCAAGCGTTACAATCAACGTAATTGGTAAATACTTCATAAACTCTCCCATGATACCCGGCCAAAAAGCCAAAGGTAAGAATGCGGCCAATGTAGTTGCGGTCGAAGCAATGATAGGCCAAGCCACTTCACCAACTCCCATTTTAGTCGCTTCATAAGAATTATACCCCTCTTCTCTAAGACGGTAAACATTCTCAACTACTACAATCCCATTATCCACTAACATTCCCAGTGCCATAATCAAAGAGAACAGGACCATCGTATTAATTGAAATATCGAACATCCCCATAATCATAAATGACATGAACATTGACAATGGAATAGCCACCCCAACAAATAGTGCATTTCTAGTTCCCAAGAAAAACAATAGAACTATTACCACCAATAACACCCCTGAGATAATATTGTTTTCCAAGCTACTCACCATATCTCTTGTTTGCTGAGATTGATCATTGGTGATAGTCACCTCCATATCAGCAGGCAAGACGTTAGCTTGTGCATGTTCCAACAATTCAGCAATCTTATCAGTTGCAATCAAAAGATTTTCACCACTTCGTTTGATAACATCTATCATTACAACTGGCTTACCATTGAGGCGCGCATAGTTTTGCTTTTCTTTATAGTCAAACTCTACTGTAGCAATATCTCCTAGGTAAACAATATTTCCTTCTTCATGCTTGATCACGACATTGAGTAAATCGTCCGGCTCTTCAAACTCGCCCACTACGCGTATCGATCTTCTGATCTCACCTTCCTTCATGTTGCCACCAGACAAAGTGATATTCTCTGATCGAACTGCATTTTCAATATCACCGAAATTTACCTTTCGAGCTTCCATTTGATATGGATCAACATTGATACGCAACTCTTTTTCATCTACTCCTCTAATATCAACCTTAGAGATTTCACTGAATTTCTCAATTTCGTCCTCCAGGTATTCGGCGTATTCGTTGAGTTCCTCAATACTATAATCTCCTGACAAGTTGATATTCAACACTGGGAATTCTGAGAAATTCATCTCAAAGACATTGGGGTCAGATTCTAGATCACTTGGTAACTCTTGCTTTGCTCTATCTACGGCATCTTTGACCTTAGTCAAGGCATCCTCAATATCCGTAGAGGAAGTAAACTCAACGATGATCGTTGAATAATCCTGAACAGAAGTAGACTTAATCTCCTCTGCTTCCGCAATGGTGTTCAACTCTTTCTCCAAAGGCCTGGTGATCAGGTTTTCCATATCTACTGGTGAATTACCAGGATGTGGTGTCCCAATATATACGACAGGTTGATGTATCTCAGGAAAACTTTCCTTAGGTAAAGAGATATAGGTTGAAACCCCCATCAAAACTATCAAAACAGTCAACACGAGCACTGTGACTCGGTTGTTTATTGACAATGTAGTCAACCCAAATTCCTTGAAGATTGACTTATTATCATTTTGATTTTTATCAGTCATGTTTGTTTTCTTAATGATTAAAAAATGATTGAATCAATGTTATTTAGCAGCTTGTATATCCACTATCACCCCTTGAGCCAAATCCCTATAACCTTTGTCTGCCAATACTTGACCTATTTTCAACCCTTCTAATACTTCTGTCTGATTGTCGTATGATCTACCCGCTTTCACGTGATTTTTCTGAGCTACTTTTCGACCTTCTTTCTCTACGATCTCATAGACAAATGTTCCTTTATTATCCTTTTGGATCAATCTAGTAGGTACTGAGATAGCTTCATCATTTTTATAGTCCGTGATACTCAACACCACCACTTGATTAGGCTTCACTGGGAAGTCCAATTTACGTGGAAGCGATACTTCCATTTCAAATGTTCTGTTCTCAGGATTGATCACATTACCTACTGCGCTCACACTAGATAGAATAGTCTTATCTTGAGAAGGGAAGTAAACCTTCACGGCATCACCCGCCTTGAACTTACCAATAAACCGCTCTGATACATCTGAACCAACATGAACATCTTCGGTATTAACAATCCTCAACATTTGCTGACCAGGTGAGACCATCTCTCCTATTTTAGCATCCACGGCATCTATAGATCCAGAAAATGGTGCTCTAATTTTAGATTGTCTTAATTGAGATCTAGTAGTAGCCAATTTTCTCTCTAAAGACTTTTGGTTGTTTTTCGCCTCCAAATATTGAATCTCGGTTCCAATATTCTGCTTCCATAAGTTTTCTTGCTTACCAGCTACAATGGTTGCCAATTCTAAAGAAGTCTCCAACTCAGCAATATTGTTTCTAATAATAATATCATCCAGTGTAATCAAGGTTTGACCCAGCTTCACTTTTTGACCTTCTTTCACATGGATTTTCAAAACTTTACCCATGATCTCAGGACCTACAGTTACGTTGGTTCTAGATTCAACTCCACCTCTTACTTCGATTTTATGTTCGAAAAATTGAGGGCTCACTTCCAATACGGTAATGATTTCAGCATTCACAGATTTTACGCCATAACTAGGGTCAACATCTTTGATTTCAGTTTCTAAATCTACGATTTGAGCCTTTATATCTTTGACTTGCCCTTTTAGCTCGTCAACTTCTTTCTTTTTAGTTT
>JAOPTS010000232.1:0-10547 GCA_051531955.1 Reichenbachiella sp. | reverse complement strand
TATCCATTACGACTTCATCTACTCTTTCAAACCCTATCTTTTCATATGCTTTGATACTGTTTTCATTTTGCTTATTGACAGTCAGTCTCACAAGCATTCTCCCTTCACTCTTTGCAGTTTCAAAGACAAAATCAAGTATCTCTCGCCCAATCCCTGTTCCTCTCATATTTGACTGCAAGTACACTTTACTTAAGAACAAGCAGTCTGTCTTTAATTCAAAAGACAGGTAACCAACTATACCTGAAGCTACCGAAACAAAAAAATATTGAATACCATTATTAATTTGACTGCTGATGGCATCACGTGATTGAAACTTGTGCAGCATGTAATCAACTTGTTCCTGGCCAATAATTGGTGGATAATGTTCATTCCATATCAATTCTGCGAGCTCCGCCGTAGATTCAATTTCTTTATCAGACTCAATTCTCTTTATTAAAACTCTACTCATTTCCTCTTTTGATATGATTCTCACAAAGAGAAATTATTTATCCTAAAACACAAAGGGGTTTTTGCAACCAACATAATTCAATACCGTATTAGATGTATATACATTTATTATACATACAACAATAATATGAACAAGAACAAAATTACTTACTGGGTAGCGACAGGATTACTTAGTCTTATGATGACAATGTCCATTGGCATGTACCTATTCAACAATGCAGAGATCAGAGTAGCATTTACTTCACTCGGCTTTCCAATATGGATTATTTATCCATTGGCAGCCGCAAAAACATTAGCTATAATCGCTATTATCAGCAAAAAATCAGTTTTACTAAAAGAATGGGCATATGCGGGATTAATCTTTAATACCCTACTAGCCATGTCAGCACACTTATCGGTAAGTGATGGAGAATTCATGGGAGCTGCAATTGCATTGGTACTGGTAATAGTCTCAAGAATAATGGATGGAAAATTGTCAAAAACGTCATAATTAAATGATCCGATGGATAGAAAAAAATTCATACAGAACACGTTATTAAGTACAACGGCCTTACTCTCTGGAACTTCATTTTTAGTGGGTAAAAACCTGAAGTCGAAAGAAATAGATAATAAAAAAGTATTGAAACAAGTGGGATTCAATCATCTACCGTCGGATCAAAATATTAAAAACAAAAACACTATGAAAACTTCATATCACCCAGCCAATAGTAGAGGTCATGCTAACCATGGATGGCTAGACTCCAATCATTCGTTCAGTTTTGCAAGTTATTACAACCCTGACAGAACTAATTTCGGTGCGTTGAGAGTACTTAATGATGATAGAGTATCTCAAGGAAATGGCTTTGGAAAACATCCTCATGACAATATGGAAATCATTTCTATACCACTAACTGGAGCTTTGGAACATGAAGATAATATGGGTAACAAAACAGTTATCAAAGAAGGAGATGTACAAGTCATGAGTGCGGGCACTGGCATCATGCATAGTGAGTACAATCAAAGCCAAACTGATGAAGTGAGCTTTTTACAAATATGGCTATTCCCTAATCAGAAAGATGTGAAACCTCGTTATGACCAAATATCGATTCGAGATGTACAAAGAAAAAATGAACTTTATCAAGTACTATCTCCTGACGCAAATGATGATGGTGTATGGGTCCATCAACAGGCATGGTTTCACATGGGAGATCTAGAAACAGGCACTTCAGTTGAATATTCTCTAAAAAACCCTGATAATGGAGTTTACGCTTTCCTTTTAGAGGGAGAAGTAGAAATTGGTGGTCAAAAACTACATAAAAGAGATGGACTTGGAATGTGGGACACCTCTCAAATTGATATCAAAGTTGGTGCAAGCAGCAAAATATTATTAATGGAAGTTCCTTTAAACTTTTAAACAAACAAGGAGGGTTACCCCTCCTTGTTTCTAATATCCATTATAAAATCTAATCATAAGGTTTCTTAACTGACCATGAATTGGCTTTGTAAATCCTATAAACAAGTCTTGAGCAGGTGGTGGCATCACCATTTTTTTATTGCATATATCTAGTTCATCCTGATTTAGCGCCCTTTCATCTCCATTGAAATTACCCCATTCATTGAACCATACATGTTCACCTACCATTACTTCTTTGGTCAAGGATGCACCAGAATACTCATCTTGAATATTAATTCTCAACCGCCCTTTTGACACTACTTCCATTCTGTTAATTGTCAATTTTGCAGAGACTGTACCGTATACTTTTTTATTACTACCATCTTCAAGTTCTACAGATCCAACCACCACACTGTCGCGCTCCACTTTTTCAATTCGTTCCTGTTGAAACATATCACCTACTGAAAAGTCAATAAACTCGATTGTCATTACCTGATCTGGACGGTCCAATTTAATACGATTGGCTTCCTCAGAAGTATAAAATCTTATAAACTCATTGCCCTCCACTTCTCTAAACACCTTTACTACTTGGTCATAAAAAAAATCTCCACTCAGCTTATATTGCTCCATACTAACAGGTCGTAGTTGCGTCAATACTTTGAGGATAGCTTTGTCATAGGATTCGTTGATCTTGCTTTGAACATCTCTATAGTTGGGAGCGAATGAATTAGTCATTTGAAAATACCCGTATGCCGTTTTTGCATTTTCTCTCCCTCCTTTATTCAAAAATGCTACACCAGCACTGTACTGTTCTCCAGCAGCTCCTTGTTTAGCATCTGCTAATTCAACAGCATATGATTGAGGGTTTGGAATAACTTTCAGAGCTCCTGGGGATCTTCTTATCTGCACATACATATTCTCCAATTTGGAGTAATTATCTACGGCATAAGTGTTGGCAAAATCTGGATTCGAAATTCTACCTTTGGCAATTCTAGCTTCCAGTTCTTCTACTGCCAGTGGATAGGATTGACGCAAAGCTTCCCTAGTTTTTTTGTGGTCAGGATTATTACGAAGCTTATCCGCAGATTTGATGACCGCTTCATAATAATTACCATTTTCATACAGGTTTTTTGCCGATCGACAAGAAACAAGCATGGCAATTATCAACGTAATCGATAGTATGGAATTAAAGATCTTAGTCATGTTCGAAAGTTAATTAATATTTTGAATACACTAATTGGATTGGTCAATAACTACAAGAGATGTGCTATAGATATCAAATAATCAACAACCCGAAATTCCTAATTTCTTACCAAGACGCATCTTTTAACAATTGATCGATGGTTAATCCAAACTCTTGCTCATAAGATGTCTTTAGTTTAGCAAATGACAAAGGCTCGTTCTTTCTTACCGCAGCCTCTTCCAAAATATCCATCCACCATTCACCCAATTTCACATCCACCGTCACTTCGTTCGCATAGGATTTAGAAATCAATGCCCATCTAGTACGTTCTGTTTTCTTGCCTTTTCCCCACTGAATACAAGAGTCTCTTCCTTAGTCAAACCACTTTAGCAAGATCAGTCAACACTACATCTAAAATGTCCTCCTTGCTTAATAACTATCCTTTAGTATCGTGTAAGTGGAGTTTTGATCCAACCAAGCACGCACTTCTATGAGACCTGCTTCATAATCATCTATATCCAAATCGCCGAATTCATCCATTGGCAGGGGATAATCCTCAATCGTTGGCGCCAGATATTCTATCACACGATAACCACACAATATTTTTAGATCCGAATCTGGATCACTCGGCATACAGTTTTTCTCATCACTTTGAACAATCCCTTCTATATACTCAAAGATGGCCTCTTGCCTTGTATAGATAAGGTCTGGCACTACATCATATACAAAATCATCATCTAGCGGTGCTCGTTCCAACCGTGTCAATAGATAGTCTATCGCAGACGGATCCCCCATCCTAGCCAAGGCCAAACGCACTGTCCACTTGACTTTGAAAGTCAACTCTGCATCCAAAATTTGATTCATCTGATTTTTGAACTCTAACAACTCCAAATATCCCGCTAGTTTCAACAGGTCAACCAGATTTCGAGACGTAGGGGTCAGTAAAGCTCCGATCTGTTGTCGGTATTTCTTACTAAAATCAGCTTTTTCAAAACCAGACAAGGCATCTATTGCCTTACCTCCTATCCCCGAGTCTTCATCTTCCATGGCTTGGGTCAATTGATCGACAGCCAGCTTTTTAGTTTTTGATTTCTCACTACGCTGACCTACCGTTGTAGCGATATAGTTGGCCTTGGATCTGATTTCAGGTAATGTATCGATGCTGTAGATCGCCAATCCTGAAAATAGCGTCGATTCATCATCGGTATTGAGAATACTATTGGGCACTGGATCATATGAACCCTCCCTGACCTCTGACATATAACTGTTCAGTGCTTCAGATACAGATTGTCCAAAAGAAACATGGGTATAGAAGATAGAAAAAATAATAAATGCTAGCTGGCGCATATCCGTTATGACGTTTGATCAATTAAGGCTTGAATTTAAGAATAAAAATTCATTTCTAAAGGCAGATGATTGACTTTGACGCGGCTATTTCAAAAGTATGCATAACGTCATTGCGAGTGAAACGAAGCGATCTTTACATCGTTTTATTTGGTATGTAATAGGATTGCTTCACTCCGTTCGCAAAATACGACTTTTAGAGCCTCCCTCTTTTTTGTTGCTTGATGCTGGTACTATCCAAACCTATAAGGTTTTCCCTGTTCATCGAGAGAATGTTGTTCAAAATTGTTTTGGACTATAATTATGCTCTTCCGATATAGTTAAACCTTATAGGTTGTTTATTTTATCTGGTTTTACTTCAATTTCCATTTTATACTCTTGCATCATGATCGCATTACAAATGCTCAACTCAGGAATCCTAGTTACAAACGAGGACTAGAGGGGATAACATTTTCGGTCTTGGAGGGAGTAGCCGAAACGTCATAACAAGAAGGCATGAATGCTCCAAAACTCATTTCAGACGCAACTACCTGAGTGTCCAAGGGTAAACATTTTTCAGCATTTAGGACCAATGTTAAAGCTTTAATTATTAGACGATTAAGCTACCCTTAGTCGATACTAACGAATTGACGAAGAACTTAATCGGTCAATTAACTGACCTTTCAGATTAATGGCAAAGGGGATGATCTCCTCATTCATGATTTTGCCTATAGCCGTATGTTGTACCTAATCAGTATTTCGTCACTAGGTTTCTATCGGTTCTGCAAAGCGTCCAAAATCACGGACAGTAAGTTCAAGTTTTTTTTGGTAACTTGAATACAAGTCGTCACCTATAAACTGTCCAGAATGAGATCCAAAAAAGAGAAAAAGAAAAATTCCGAATCAGGCTCAATGAATCGAAGAACCTTTGTAGGAGGTGTTGCCATGGCTGCCGCAGGCATCACGATTGTGCCCGCATACGTGCTTGGTGGCCCAAGGCACATCGCTCCTAGTGACAAGATCAATGTAGCCTATATTGGTACAGGAACACAAGGGTTGAGAGAACTTCCTGATTTGCTCAATGTTCCAGAAGCACAAGTCACCATGGTCTGTGACCCACAGCAGAAATCGGGTGGTTATTTCGACTGGAGTCCAAACGGGCTTCTCAATAAAATGAGGAATACAATGGGCAACCCGGACTGGGTGACAGGAGGTGGTAACTCCATACCCGGAGGCCGTGATAATGGACAGGCATTAGTGGACGCATATTATGCAAATAATAAGTCATCGGGCAAATACAAAGGATGCAAAGCTTATGCAGACTTTAGGGAAATGTTTGCAAAAGAGAAAGGAATAGATGCCGTCAAAATCATGGCAACTGATCATATGCACGGTGTAATTTCTATGGCGGCTTTAAATCGCGGCATTCCTGTGACGATGCACAAGCCCATAGCAAACCGATTGATTGAAGGACGAAAAATTGTTGACAAAGCAATAAAGACAGATGTAACAACGCATCTGATTCCGTGGGATAGCAATGGTTCCATGGATCAGATTATGAGTTGGATTGACAATGGGGTAATTGGAAAACTAAAAGAGGTCCACAACTGGTCACATCGTCCAGTTTGGCCACATTATCCTGAAATACCTACAAATCAACCCAAAGTGCCGGATGGCTTTGACTGGGATCTATGGATTGGACCCGAGGCTGATAGACCTTACCATCCGAATTATACAAATATGGCCTTTAGGGGCTGGTACGATTTCGGTGGTGGAGCGATGGCTGACATGGGACATTATAGTTTATGGACAGTTTTTGAGGCGCTTAAACTTCAAAACCCAACGATGATCGAACCAAATTTTACCAAGGTGTGTGGCATAAAAAATAATGCAACGGCGTACAAAATGAAGAATGATTATTCTTACCCGTTTTCCAGTACCGTTCGGTTTAAGTACCCAGCAAATGGAGATAGACCTCCGGTTGATTTGATTTGGTACGATGGAGGAATGAAGCCCCCTATGCCAGAAGCTTATTATGACAAGGCGGATGAACTACCGGCAGAAGGTATGATGTTTGTTGGGGAATCCGGAACTATTATAACCTCTGAGTTTAGAGTACGGGATCCATACGTTCTCACTGGAGATATGAAATTGGCTAACGACCTAAAATTAAAAGACCAGGTAGAAAAAAGACCGGGTATTCAAGGGTTTATTAATGGAGTGAAAAACAAAGCGCAAGTAGCGGGTAGTTTCCGGCAGGCAGGTGATATCACCGATGCGGTCAATCTATATGGTGCTGCCTTGAGAGCGGGAAAAACAATTCGATATGATGCCGAGAAGATGGAAGTAACCAACAACAAGGAGGCAAACACCTACCTCGACCGAAAGTACAGAGACGGTTGGAAACTAGAAGACATGTAATTCTATAAAAATGAAAAATTCAAGAAGAGAATTTATATTGAAAAGTGGCATAGCACTTGGTTCAGTTGCACTACTTAATCACTCCGGGTTTGGCCGTGACCTCATACCCACCAAAACTGTGGAATCTATCGGCTTTCAAGTCTGGCCTATAAAGGATCAGTTATTTAAAGATTTTTCGGGTACCATGAAAATGATGTCGAAGCTAGGGTATCAGCATGCAGAAATGTGTTCACCCTTAGGCTATTCAAATAATGGGTTTGCACCACTAAACAAACTTCCGGCTAAGGAATTGCGACGACAAATTGAAGATGCGGGACTTGTATGCCGTAGTTCACATTACACATTTGATGAATTAAAAAACAATTTAGACGACCGTATTCAGTGGGCCATAGACATGGGTAACACGCAGATGATTCTTTCTTGTTTTTGGTGGGGAATAGACGCCTCAGCAGACGAGTACCGTAAGGCAGCTGATGATTTGAATGTGGTTGCGGAAAAAATTAAAGCTGCCGGTCTGCAAACGGGCTTTCATAACCACCACATGGAGTTTGAGATGAGTGGAGATGAACTCATCTATGACGCGATACTTGACCAGCTAGATCCTGACTTGGTGAAAATGCAGTTCCAAGTAGCAGTAGTCAATATTGGCTACAAAGCAGCGGATTACTTCCGTAAATACCCCGGCAGGTTCGTCTCTGCTCATTTGGCGGACTGGTCAAAAGAAACAGGTGAGCAGGTAGCTCTTGGGCAAGGGGAAGTAGACTGGAAGGACTTTTTCGAAGCGGCCAAAATAGGTGGTGTAGAAAACATATATGTTGAGATGTCTCCAGACAAAAATGCCGAGAGTGCAATTTTTTTAGCAAGTCTATAGACTAGTAACGTAAAATTGGAATCTACGAAGTAATTGGAAATACCGTTGCCCAGTATCTTTTATTCCGACCCTTTGGTGGCTGTAAATACATTGTAAAAACCTTTTTGGCGATCTCTTTTTTCAAGTCATATAAAATAACCAGCTATTCATGAATATGACTGTACAGGTCACAAAGTAAATACCATCAGAATCTCTAAATTTATACTTTTTGGACATAGATAAATATAGCCGTTTTATAAGAGATGAATACTTCTATTTCGATATTTCCTACTACCAGAAAGACAGTCACGCGTTGCGTCGAAAAGGCTAAACGCGTGACATGGAACAGTCCGAAAGGAACTTTCGAATATTCTGCTATAGACAATCGGATTGTTACTCCATTCCCTATATTAGCAGTTTTACGGATAAACTATATGTATTACGAATTAGAAATATCCATGATGTTGGATTTCGGAGTTTTGAAAAACCCTACCATTCATGGAGAGGCATCAAAGTTTACTTCAGGAATATTTATGGAAGATTCACCTGCGGACCCCATAGTGTTCTCAGTTGGTTTTTCAGGTGATAATGTTCCTGACTATGTCTCTAGTCATATACCCTTGATGTCAGCGCAGTTATACGATGCATTCGTTCAAGCTGGTGTAACCAACTTACAGGCTTTTCCTACGATTCTGAACAATGAAGAAACTGGAGAATCCTGGAAAGATTTCGTGGTGGTAAATGTAGTCGGAATGATCGCATGTGCTGATCTTGATTTTTCTGTAGCAAGTAAAAGTCTGGGAGGTTATTATTTTCATGAATTAGTAATAGACCCAGACAAGGCAGGAGGAGAACTTATGTATAGATTGGCAGAGTCCCATAGTACGATTTTAGTGCACTATGATGTTGCTAAAACTATGTTTACCTCTGACAACCTCCCCATATTTAACCTTGTGCAGTTTACACCGATCAAAACCACACAATATCTGTTGAAACAAAAGGACAGGGAGTAAAGTGTAACTTTTATCAATTCAACAGAGATTTACACCCCCAATGGCGCGTGTTTAGCCTTTTCGGCGTAACGCGTTACCCCAATTGATAAGTAGCAATTTGCTATTACAATCCAATGTACAACAGTGGTGGTGACATAACAGATCTCTGATGGGTCAGCAAACCTGTCTTTCTCAGGCATCCTACCATTTATTCAGACATACTCTACTCCTTTTGTTCGAAGTAAACATACCATCCAGGCATCATCCAAGTATCATGCAATCATATAATCGATACTGGTATAGCGAGCGGCTCCTTGTCCATCCCAAATATTCCCTCGATCTTGATTTAATTTGCCCGACTCAGCGCTTGCCATGAGTAGTTGAGTATCGGCCATGACCATTTCCGTATTCGCTAGGAGTATTTTAGTGATTGCCATACGTATTTTCGTATCAGTTATATGTATTTTTGTAGGTGCTAAGCTCATTTCCCTACCAGAAATACGTATTTTAATAATGGGAATGCCTGTTTTTGTAATGGTAATACGTATTTCAGTAATGTAAATACCTGTTTTTGTTCATGCTATGAGCATTTTAGTACTTACCATACGTATTATCGTACCAGCTATATGCATTTTTGTATTTTACAAGACCATTTCCGTACTGGAAATACGGGTTTTAGTATTGGAAATACCTGTTTTTGTTTGTGCCAAGAGCATTTTAGTTGTTACCAAGCCTATGTTAGTACTTGCCATATCTAGTTAGCAAACCAAACCTCTTAGCTCCCTACCATAATCATGATGATCCCAGCAATAATACCTAATAGCAAAAGTGTCTTTCTGATGAGGTTATGTTCTTTGAAAAGGATTGCGCCTACTCCAAATGAGATGATCACACTACTTCTTCGTAAAATGGAAAGAATGGAAACAAGTGATTCTTCAAATGTCAAAGCATAGAAATATGCAAAATCTCCCAACACCAATACGATTCCAATCAAAGGAATAGTCCAACGCCATTGAAAAGGGGTCAACTGTTGCCTTTTGGGGTACCAAAACAAGGCCAAGACAAGCAACATAATAGGTACTTGATAGATAGAAAAATAGGCTTGAATGGCAATTCGATTATAATTGGCAATCAAATATTTATCATACAACGTACTGAATGTACCTATAACAGTGGCAATGAAGATGAACCATACCCATTTATTAGTTCTAAAATTGATCCCTTCCTTTTTACCTGTAATAGAGAATAAGTAGAAAAATATGAATGCGATCAGCATCCCAGTCCATTGGTAGTAATTGAGTACTTCTCCATAAATAGCAATGGCTCCTATCAGGGTCCATATCGGCCCAGTAGATCTAATGGGTGACACGATACTAATTGGCAAGTTTTTCAGAGCCAAGAATGACAATATCCAAGAAGCAACGACAATCAAGGCTTTGATGACAATCAACAAATGGACCTTCAAGCTTATTGGAGGTACATAAAAGTTCTCGTATTGAGAAAAACCCTCTACTGTACTCGAAAGGATAATCAGAGGTACAAATAATATCGCGGATGCCAATGTTGAAATGAACAAGACTGGCAGGACAGCGTTTTCATTTAAAGAAAACTTCTTGAGAAGATCGTAAATCCCTAAAGCCACTAATGATATTACCCCTAGAAAAATCCACATTAGATGTACTGATTAATTCAAAAAAAAAGCGATGAATCAGAAGACCCATCGCTTTCGTAATTCTTGTATTTTAATTACTTATTTCCCTTCGCATAATCAGCTAGGAACTGTGCCAAACCTGAATCCGTCAATGGGTGTTTCAACAATCCAGTGATTGCACTCAAAGGACAAGTCACTACATCTGCACCTACTTCAGCACATTTGATCAAGTGTAATGGATTTCTTACTGATGCAGCAAGAATCTCAGTTTGAAATGCTTGTACATTATAGATATGTGCGATCTGCTC
>JAOPTS010000231.1:0-5965 GCA_051531955.1 Reichenbachiella sp. | reverse complement strand
CAGTTTTTCGTTGAGGTAGCTGTAGAAGCTCAGGTCATTGAGTGCCTGATACTCTTTTGATATCAGACGAGTCGGTAGGTGCATCTGTTCTTTGAAGGACAGGATCAACTTTACGAAATCAGTTTTCAATTCACCTTCTGGTAAGACGTCTTTTCGGAATGTCCCGTGATCAAAACATTGATTCTTGCTTCTTCCAAAAATGATATGTTCTCGATCATTAAAGCTCCAAGCCTTGCTCCAAGGTTGATGACTGATGATATTTAATCGCTCAAGAAGTGAACGGACTTCCTGTCCATAACCTTGTGGGTAGGCCAAATCATAATGCGCACCTTGTGAAAACGGGATACCCTCATAACTGTTAGTAGAGGAGCTACCTCCTAATTGATCCGATAATTCATACAGCAAGAAATCATCATGTTGGAGGGAGCATGCGGCGCTTAGTCCAGCGATACCGCCACCTACAATGAGGGTTTTTATAGTCTGCGACTCACCTTTTTCGAATTGTAGACTTTTTCGGATGAGGTGTCCGGTAGCTGCATCAGTTTGTACTTTTATTTGATATTTGGTCTCTTCACTCATCCAGTCGCATGATTGCAGTATCAATGGCAAGGTAAGCCAAGAGGCGTTTTTTACGAATTTTCTTCTATCCATGAATCAATGCAGTAGCGACGGTTTCAAATAAGGGTTGTTTTTATTGGCCTTCCAAATGTAGCCATCCAATATGTAATGCGTTACCTGTGGTAACGAAAGTAGCGCGAGGGCTAATGCTTGTGAAAGAGGAGACTGAAGCAACTCAAAAGGATAGTGGATGATACTTTCAAAAAAAGCGTAATTATCACCATAGAGGAACATGTCCCACAAGTACTCTTCAAAGAAAGCTAATAACAATACAGTGATGACGACTAATACGCCATATTTCATACCTGACCTGCTAAGTTTATTGCCCGGAGAGATTTTGTTTTTCCGCTGGACATAGACCAGTAACAGTACGAAATAGGGAATGCCATGTGCTACGACATTGGTCAACGTAAATGCCAAGTCAGAATTGAAGTACGCAATACCTAAGAACCAATTGAAGACCGTGGTGAGAACCCAGAGCCATTTCCCTAGCGGGAATGTTTTCTTGTTTTTGATATGTATCCAAATCTCTTCTGCTAGCCAAAAGGTAATTAGCCCGAAGTAAATGACGAACCCTATTTGATAGAAGATAGTTACGGTTTCAGATGGCCATGCAACCATGTCAATACTGAAAAAGTCTCCCGCCATAAACCAGCTAAAAGCACGGTCATCACTGAGATGCCAAAACACCACTGGACCTAGCATACTCCAATAGATGGCGAACTCATCGCTGACCAGTTTTTTTACCAAGAGACGTCCATATTTGGCTTGGTAGAGTTTCATGAAGCCATATTGCTGCTTGATGAAATGATACAGCGCAAGGTAAGCCAGTAGTGTCCAAAACCATTCGGTGGAGAAATAAGCCACCAAGAAACAGAGGGCGAAACCTATGACTGGAGCGGTTTTCAGAATGCGCTTATGGTAGTGTATTTCATCACGGTCTAGATAAGTTCTGAATAGGGTAGACCATACATGTCCTACATCTATACCTAGTACGACGATCACCCATGCCCAAAGCGGGATTTCTTGCTCAAGTAGGGAAGGGGGTAGTGCGAAACAGATCAGCCAACATAGCCAAATAGGTAAACCCAATAGCAACAGGTCTTGACCTTTGGAAAACAGCCATATTTGTGGACTGTTGCTATTTGTTGTTTCCTTCATTGTAATACTTGTATAGACAAGGCTCAGCTATCGTGTTGATAGCGGTGTTTTTCCTGATTGAAGTTTGTTTGCCAAACGACAGCATCATGTGCATAGCATCTGAGTTAATCCATTGGGTGTCAATGCTGTAAAAGTTTTGATTTTTCAGTAGGGAGTCAAGTGGCTGTTCCTTGGTCGTGGCTATGGTCCATCCCCATTCTCCTGTCGTCAATATTTGATTGTGTATCTGGGCTGTATAAAACCCCGCAGACTGCATGGTGTTGTTGATGCACTGAAACGCCTGTGTTGCAAAATAAGGGCTGCCAGATTGTGTAACGAAAACCCCTTCGGAAGACAATAGTGCTAAGCAGTAATCATAGAATTCCTGTGTGTAATATTGGTTGGAAATAATGTCTTTGGGATCAGGTAAGTCCGCTATGATGATATCGTATTTTGTGTTTAAGTGACCCAATTCATAAAACACATCTGCAGTTTTGATTGCTACTCGATCAGCGAGAAGAGCGCTTGCATTAAGCTTAGTGAATAGCGGGTTGGTAGCCGCCAAGGAGACGAGTGCAGTGTCCAATGGGATGATGTCAATTTGGTTGGTGTCACTGTATTTTAATACTTCTTTGGCAGCCAATCCATTTTCACCACCTATGATCAATACTTTTTCCCTAGCCGATGAGATGCCCATCGCAGGGTGCACCATGGGTTCGTAGTATAACCAATAGTCCACGGAACTGAAAAGGTTGATGCCATTGGTGTAATACCATTGGTTGTTTTTCCATTGGGTAATGTCGATCTCTTGAGAGGGAGTTGTCTCTGAAAAAACAACTGGGTCATAGTATTTCTTTTGGCTCTTGCGTATTTGTATATCTGGTATGCTAAAGGCAATTAGGGGAATGAGTAACAAAGAAAACAAGGCTCTTTTTTTGTTCTTTTTTTGCTCCTTTACATTTCTGTAGTTGAAGTAAATATGGGTGATTACTGATACAATAATCAAGTAGTTGATGAAGTTGTTTAACGCTAAGAGTTCATTGATCCCTGCCCCCACAACGAAGACCAATATGCTTGTCCACCAAGGTGATCCACTTTTGGGTACTTGAGAAGAAACTAACAAGGCCATGAGAACAATGAGGAGGTAGTAACAGGCAGTTACATAACTAGGAAAGTTGTGTAAGTAGTGTAGCGCATGCGGCGTGATGATGATCGATACTAGGAAAACAGGAAGTGCGTAGCGCTGATGTGGGATTCTTCTTTGAGTCAATATTAGTGTGAGTATCACCAAAGCCAATGATATAAGCGTGTTCAGGACATCTTTTCCAAAGAATATATAGTACAGTGCCCCTAAGTCAGTGATCAGCCAACCTAAAATAAACGCGAGAAGAGTCGCAGGAGCAAAGCCAATCCATGCTTTGTATTTACTCATCTTCAGGTTCCTTGTTTTTCCGTTGTTTGCCTAGCTCAGATTCGAAGCTTGTGGCGATGATGCCTGCGGGTAGCGCAAAGACTCCTATGCCTAACACGGCAATAAAAGCACCGAGGAGTTTGCCCAATGGCGTGATAGGATATACGTCTCCATAACCTACAGTTGTCAAAGTCGCGACTCCCCACCACATAGTAGCAGGAATGCTAGTAAACACCTCTGGCTGTGCGTCGTTCTCGATATAGTACATCATACTGGATGACAAGATGAGCATGACGCCTATCAGTCCTAGTACGATGACTAATTCATCTTTTCGTTTGGAGATAGCACCCATTACCAGTTGGAAAGCGGTAAAGTAACGGCCTAGTTTGAATATACGAAGTAGCCTAAACAGCCTGAGCATTCTGATCAACATCGTATTCATTGTAAATACCATAGGTAGATAGAATGGTAGTATAGCAATCAAATCGACCAAAGCACCAGCCGAAAACACATACCGAATACGCCCCCAAACTGGATGAGCATACTTAGGGATGGCGGTGCATGTCCATAGACGAATGATATATTCTATGGAGAAAATGGTGACAGAGAATATTTCAAAATTCCTGAAGAACAATTCGTATTTCGTGCCATATTCTTCCACTGTTTCCGTCATAATGACGATTACATTCAAGATGATCAGCGTCATGATGAATAGGTCGAAATATTTACTGGCAGCATCTTTACCCTCTGCTTTGTTTATGGTCTTGAGGACTCTTTTCTTGAGCTTACTCATGGGGTTATACTTTTTTGATAATGATCTAAATGGGTAAGAAAACTATCGTACATCTCCGTATTGCAGCTGCTCAACTCAATATAAGATTTATGTTCTTCGGGGAAAGTGTGGATAGCGAAATGACTCTCTGAGAGTAGCCAGATAGCAGTATAACCTTGTGGATCAAAATGATGTTCCATGAAGTTTAAAATCCCGAAACCTGAACTGATAAGTATTGCCCCAAAATCCCTTTTGAGTGACACGGGGTTCGTGTCAGAAGTCCAGCCTGAATAGTTGTCTATTTTTGCTTCCAATGTTGATTAATTTCTAATCGCGAAGTTACTCATAAATCCATTCTTGTAGAAGGTTATTAGTATCGCCGAAGCGTAAGGTTTAATAATGTCATAGGTAAAAATGTTGAAGATTGGTATATATGTACTGGACAGTATGAATTGAAACAATCGATAGTTCGAGAGAAGTGATTTTTGTGTCAGAGAAACTGACCACATATGATGCACCAATACCTTTATTAAAGCTTGACTAATTTCTCATTAATTAAGGAATTGTTGTCCCGTAGGTGCAGTATGTATGTGCCTGGTGTTAAAGCGTTTCCTAGCTCGCAAGAATTAGAACATTGGCCTTGCTCTACTGTTTTTCCTAAAAAGTTGAAAATCGTATACTCCACCTTGTTGACACTTTTCAAACTTGTGGAATCCTTAAATGGGTTGGGGTAAAGGGCTAAATTATCTGTAGATTTTTCTGATGATAATACTTTAGCATAGATGAACTCAAACAAGTTACAAGGTGGGAGATCAGTGCCATATGAAGTGATATAGTCTGTATTGGTGACGGTATTACTGATACTATTCGGGTCTGATATTATAATTTTCTCTCCCCATATGCCGAAATCATCAACCTCTTGCCAATCTCCATATTTGCCATTGGTTGTCATATCCATCTCACTACAATCACCATTTTTTACAGCACCCCATGACCATGCCATCCAGCCGATATTGTTCTTTTGACATTCTGAGAGGAGAGTTTGATAGTCAAACTCTCTGGCGCATTTGACCCCCATAGGAGCAAATTCGCCAACTATGAAAGGCATTCCGATGTCCAAAGATTCTTTGATCTCATCTATGATTTTGTTGGTGCTGCCGGGATCGCTGCTGTTAGTGTCTTCCATCCACCAGGTGTGCACCGAAAAGATAAGATTGTGTTGAGGGTCGTGATCTTGCAGCTCTTTCCATGTTGCCTGATGCATATCAATATCTTGGCCCCATCCCGGTGCATCAATTACCAAAGGACAAACAATACCATTGTCTCGAAATTGCGTGATAGCACTTTTATAGATTTCTAAAAACTGGCTTTCAATGACGTTGTGATCGCCTGCTTCGTTGGCAATGTTGATGAGGAGGTAGTTTTGATGTTTGACCAATATTGGTAGCATGTCAGTACTCAACCAATAGTCTACTAATGCTGGCACTTTGCTTAGGTCTCCTGTAGCATCGTGCAGTTCTGGCATTGGGATCATACCTAGATTGATGGTATTGGTGATGAGTTGGTCTAGCTCTGCTGGTGTGCCAATATCTGTTGTCCAGACGAGTCTTACAGTATTGGACCCTGTCTTTTTTATTTCAGGTAGTATCTGGGACCCTGTTCGATCATTGGACCATATGAACATTTCATTGACACCTCTGATGATGACTTGTTCACCACATGGCGTTAATATTTTGTTGTCCTGAACTTTTAAAGTTTCACTCGTCTGTTGTCCTATCGCTGATTGTGCGAGAAGGCAAATGATTGCCGTTATCCATCTCTTCATAAGTGCAATGCTAGGCTAGTAAAACCGCATGCATCAAATAGAAATGTAACCGATAACCTATACGGATGAAACGTGATAAAGAAAAGTGTGATCAATCATCAATACCTTTAATGAGCTAAATAAAGCTTGAATGCTTGTGTTCAAGGTGACCAATTCATCACCAGATTAATTCATGACTACCTTATATCCGCAGGTGTTA
>JAOPTS010000230.1:0-10730 GCA_051531955.1 Reichenbachiella sp. | reverse complement strand
GTCTCGAATAATAAATAGAAGGAGTGTTATTAAATCTATTATTTGCTCCCGCACTGTAATATGCTCCCTCTAAGGCTAAAGTAGCATCGTCAAATTTTATAACATTAGTACTAGCTGTGTAATCAGATTGTGTAGTTCGTGTATATGGAGTATCACTTAAGCCTTTTCCACATCTCCAAGATCCAGTTCCTGAGCCATCTAGATCGTCTTCATGATGCGTAAATACATAGGAGCTAACTTGAGGAACAGTAGTGAAATCAGAATGAGCAACTTTCCAGAAATAACTCAATAGCCCTCCTCCTGGAGGATCTGCCGAAGGAATGTCGTCATCTGCAACTGTGATGGTAATATAACCATCATCTGTGAATGTGGAAATAGTAATATCCGCGGGCGTATATCTTGTTGGGTCAGTTCCAGGAGGCAGTGATATGGTGTGACCTTGGTTATTAACGTTCGTTCCGATAGGGAAAGTGAATGTTCCAGTTCCGTCAATGTATATACTCAAACCACCATCCGAGGCATTTCCATCTGTTTGTATGAAATTATTACTGTCATACCCGCTGATCAACGCCCCAGCACCTTGCATCACCAATGAATGCGTACCAATGTGTAGTACTTGGTCATCTGCTACAAATGTTAATGTACCTACTATCGCCTGATCTGCTGTAAAAATTACATCATTGGTACCATCATTAAGGTTCACATCTCCAAATACACCATTGTCGTCACCGCTTACTGTATAAGAAGTCCCGCCACTGAATTCTAATGCTCCACTACCCGTGCTTTGATGTGTTCCAGAATTTGACATCGAACCTTGAACGATGATATTTTGTCCTCCATCATCCAGTGTAGCCCCAGATGCTATGGTTAATGAATTGACTACCGTTAGGTCAGCTGATGAAATAGTCTTAACACCAGTGCCAGAAAATACAATATCATAGAAATTATCAGTCACAGTTCCTGCTAACGTAATCGTTTGTCCAGCATCGCCGTTGAATGTTGTGGTGTTGCTTCCACTGGTAGTATTTCGATTATATATTGCTGTTGCCTCTACATTAAAATTTCTCCCGACTGTGAGGTCATTGCCATTCATTCCAATGACAGTTCCTGCCTTGAGTATTAAGTCGTTGGTAACTACCACATTTGATTCAAAGCTTATAGAATCATTATCGTCTTGAGAGATTGTTAAATTGTAAAAATTGGGTGTAAACGAAATTTCAAAACCTTCGGATGGCAAATCACCTGTTTCTACATCAATTTCTATCGTCCCTCCAGTGACATTATAGTTGCCTTCTGGTACATTAATGTTTAAGCCATTGACAGTGCCTGGATCACCCTCAGCGGTATCATTGTAGTCTTTTATAACGATGTTGCCACCGGACATAATAAACACTCCATTTGTTGAGTTGAAATCAAAAACACCGATTGTAGGGACACTTGTATTTCCACCTTCAGTTTCTCCTATGACAGTAATAGTCCCTCCAGACTGATTGTAAGCAACAGAAGCGTTGGCATTAGTATTTCTGAGCTGACTCACCTTCATATCACCACCCTCTATAATAAATCTAGCAGAGCCATACTGAGAGAAAAATATACCTGGAGCCCAACGACAATCGTAAATTCCATCACTTATTTTGAACTCTCCCATTATTATAAAAGATTGTTGGGAAGCTCTTGTGGTTCTTACACCGACAATATTAAGAACTTCAGGTGCGAGATCTGTGTCTATAAACACAATGTCTGCAGCCGAATTTGAAGTTCCGTGAACAATTACATTTGGACCATTGATCCAAAAAGCTGAAGAGGCAGGTATGATCCAGTCTCCTCTGTTTCCTTCGTCGTTTATGATATCAGTTCGACCTTCCGATAACGATGGAATAAATGTATAGCCTGTTACTATTAAAGTTCCACTAATAATTGCAATTGGCTTGCCAATTGTTGGGTCATCAAAGTTAATGTCATTTCCTACATCATTTCGTCCAAAAACTCTAAAATTCCCATAAGCAGAAGGGTTTACAGTGAGAGAATACGTCTTGTCATTTCCTTTGTTTATTACAAAGTCATAAAAATTAGTTGTAGCGTTACATGTCAATGTATTGTCAGATTGGCCAATAAAACTAACCGTTACACAATCATTATTTGTAGGGATGTTACGAAAATCATAGGCAGTGAGGTTTGAAAAGTTAACTGTACCATTATTTGTAAAATCTCCAGAAAGGTTGAGTCTGTGAAATGTATCATGGAAATCACTAGGGCCTACTGGCTGCCCTGCGCTTATAGCCCCTGTGCCTACAGATATCTCTCCATTTGCAGAAACGGTAAGATCTCCCTGTACGTCAATAATCAATCTAGTAGTAGAAAGGTCATTAATTTGGAAGTCTCCCGTAGTGATTGTCAAATCACCGTTTACTGTAATGTCTGTGGTGACAATCAAGTGATCTGAATTCGCATCAAAATTTAGTGAAAGGTTATAAAAAGAGGTTAGACCTGAAGAAGCTGTGAGATTGATATCACTTGATCCATAGTACTCTACCGTACCAGCACCTGACCCAGTACTTGTGAAATTGCTTGCATCAGTGAATGTTGGTAATATATCGTTACTTAATTTTATCACACCTGAGCCTTCTAATAGGCTGACAGCGCCATGCCCTGTACTACTCACAAAATCCAAAGTTCCGTCAACTGTTAGTTTGGCAAGTGTTCCAGACATATCATTGTCTTGCACGGTCACCGTTTTACCAGATAGAATCGTCACCTCGTCAGAAGCTGTCGTAGGAGAAGAGTCAGGCGTCAAACCATCAGGGTTATTGTAGATAGATCCTGCAGGATCTAAGGTCCATGTGTTAGGGTCGTTATAGTTACCATCATTGATCACGTACCATTTTTTTGATGTCGCAGGGACACCTATGGTGATATAACCTGATTTGAGATCAGTGTTAGAAATAGTGAATTGAATTCTATCACCATTAAGAGCCTTAACAGCACTGGTATAGTCCGTATCAGTAAAATCACCCGAAACACCTGCTCTAAACAGCAAAGAAAAAACAGAAGGGTCTCCTGGCATAGCGGCGTATAATCCAGACTCAATGAGGTCAAATTCTACAACCGCTCCAGCATCCCCTGTTTCTAGCAGATACCATACCCTATTGTATCGCTCTGTATTGGCTATGGCACCCATGTCCAATGAAGTAGTGCTTTGATTATTATTATTGTGGCCAATGTAGATATGTTCATCATCAATCAGCTCGGTATTGCCATCCGTAGTGTTTTCAGAAATATAAAGGGATCCTCCATATCCAGTTGAAGCATTGTGTTCCGCTCCGCTTAACCTACTGATACCGACAAGGTTGTTTCCATAAGTAGCATCAGCTGTGGTATAGTGGTCATTAAGAATGGCTATGTCATACTTTTCGCTTAAATAATTATCTACAACTCTTAACTCTGCATCATTAAAAGCCACATCGTAATAAATGATCTCGGCAAGGTGGCCATCCAAAAAGTCGGTCCCCGCTGTGCTACTACCTATAGTGATATTGGTATGAGAGGCGATCGATGTAGCGACCGATGTAGTTTGAGTTGCTGCTGTGCCGTTGAGGAGCAGATCCAAAGTCTGGGCAGTACCGTCGTATGTAAAACCAACGATATAATCTGTATCTGCAGACACACCAGAAGAGATGGTATAATTGCTAGAAGCACTGTTAATTCCAAAAGTTAAATTAGACCCTGAGATATATGCAAACACTCCATCAACACTAGCCCCCTGTTGATACAGGTATTGTTGTGTAGCTACGTCTGACCCTGTTCGAAAAACAAAAAAGATTGTTCTAGCTGTTATGGATGTCAAGTTGATGCTGGCATCATCGGTCATATCCAAGAACTCTGTACTGGCGGAAGAAAATAATATTGCAGGTTGTAAATTGCCTCCAACATTTGCTACAGCATCAAAAGCAGGGTTGGTTGATGAGTTGTTATTATTGGCATCATTGCTATTGGCTTGGTCTCGCCAAGTGGTCACATTGTTCGAGCCATCATACTCTACAAACTTATCAGAACTAAACCAAAACACGTTTTCTGTACTCCCAACACCTCCAGGGCCACCTTGGGCCTTTGAATCATGGGATAAAAACAAACTAAACGTGAGAACAAATAATAAGAAGAACTTCTTCATAGCGATAGGGGTATTTACTCTAGTATTATGTCTTAGCAAAAAAAGTGTGTTTTACAGCCTAATACATCGGTGCAGGCATTATTTTAAAAATCAGGTAATTGTCCTAGAGGGCTAGGTATATCTCTTAATTCAAAGAGAGACGAGAGTAGAAGCTCTTTTAATTAAATAAGTCTAACTGGAAGTTCTGAAAATATTATTCCTTTATATTTATTGCAGAAAATATTAGTATCCATGACCACCTTAGCATCAATCCAAAAATTACAAACCAGAATGTCTTCTTCGATTATCGGTCAAGAAGCAGTGGTGAAGAAAATCATAACCGTTCTATTGGCAGATGGCAATTTGTTGATGGAAGGCTTACCTGGCTTGGCAAAAACCAGAGCCATAAAAAGTTTGGCCAATGAGCTAGATTGTGGATTGAGTAGGATTCAGTTTACGCCGGATTTATTGCCCTCTGATATCACCGGGACGGAGATTTACCAACCCGAATCTGAAGAGAAGTTTGTTTTTCAGCAAGGACCTATTTTTAGCAATCTGATATTGGCGGATGAGATCAACCGTGCTCCAGCCAAGGTCCAATCAGCTTTGTTAGAGGCGATGGAAGAACGTCAAGTTTCTGTTGCGGGAACTACGCACAAAATGCAGCCTTTGTTCATGGTCATGGCGACTCAAAATCCTGTAGAGCAAGAAGGAACATATCCTTTGCCAGAGGCACAGATGGATAGGTTCTTGATGAAAGTAGTCATTGATTACCCTAGTGATGATTCCGAGATTCAGATTTTGAGGTTAGTCAAAGGAGAATCAAAAGGAGAAAAACTAAAGCATGAGCCATTGGCTCAAGAGATAATTTTTGATGCACGAAAGGCCATCAATGAAGTGACCACTTCGGAAAACATGGAACGGTATATTGTGGATTTGATATCCGCCTCACGGTATCCAGAAAAGTATTCAGAGGAGCTGGCCAAGTGGATAGAATTTGGAGCCAGCCCAAGAGGAACTATCGCTTTAGAAAAGTGTGCCAGAGTAACGGCATGGTTGGATGGTCGAAGTGCCGTGACACCAGATGATGTGCGTTTTGTGATTCATGATGTATTGCGTCATCGATTGATGTTGAGCTATGAAGCCAATGCCGAAGGTGTTAGCACTACACAAGTGATTGATGAAATTCTCAAACTGGTTGCAGTAGCATAGCCAATGAACTCCGTAGATACCACCAATATTGCCGTCTCTTTAGATGACCTCAACAAGCAGGAACATCTGTTTCATCGCTATGCCATTCTAGCGCGTAAAAATGTGTACAGCATTTTGGCAGGACGACATGCCTCCAAACTGCGAGGTAGAGGATTGGATTTTGAGGAGGTACGGAAATATGTTGCTGGAGATGACATTCGAAATATCGATTGGAATGTGACCGCAAGAACTCAGAAAACCTACACCAAGGTATTCAACGAAGAAAAAGAACGTCCTTCATTTACGGTTCTAGACCAATCTTCCAACATGTTTTTTGGGAGCAAGAAATTTACCAAGTCTTATATCGCTGGAATGCTTAGTGCTATTGCCGGTTTCAAAGTGTTGAAGGCAGGAGATCGCTTTGGCGGGGTAGTTTTCAATGATGAAAAGATAGATTTTATTCACCCTAAAAGATCAAGAAGGAACTTGCTTCACTTCTTTAATCACGTGGTGGATTACAGTCAAGCCTTGTTGAATAGGTCGAATGATACGCCTCGGAAAAACCGTCTGAATGAAGTATTGTTTAAAATCACTTCTTCGATTACACATGATCATGTCGTTGTGGTTATTAGTGATTTTTTGCAAGCAGATGAGGAGACTAGAAAACACTTATTGAATTTGACTAAACACAATGATGTCATCTGTATGGTGGTACGAGATTCATTGGAAATGGAATTACCATCAAATAAAATGCTCTTAACCGATGGTGATTTGCAGATGCTTTGGAAAACGGACAAATCGATTGAAGAGAAGTACAAGAAAGAAAGTGAGGAAAAGTTGAAAGACTTGGAAAGTGGTCTGTTAAAATATGGCATTCCTACTTTGACATTTAACACAGAGGAGGAAATAGGGGAGCAAATGAAGGCGGTCATTCAAAAAGCGATGCGTAGATAATGCAAGAGTTTGGACCTATAATCGAACCCCAACCAATCGAGTTTTCTTTGGATGCGCCCGGTTGGTCTTTTGTACTATTGGGTGTGATGCTTTTGACTTTGATATCTGTTGCGGTCTTAGCCTATCGATATTATGTCAATGGCTACCGTCGAGGAGCCATTAAGAAAATAGGGGAAGAAAGTTCGATAGCACGAGTCAATGTGATTTTAAAATCAATTGCCTTGAAAAGTTTTGCACGAGATGAAGTTTCGTCTCTCTATGGAGACAAATGGATAGAATTTTTGACGGGTCAACTCAAACATTTTGACTTAGATAAAGTGGAAATCTGTGAAGCATTGAATAGCAGTTACGATGCTAATGAATCACCAGATTCTATAGCAGTGTATAAATCATTTGCCACCCTTTGGATCAAGAAGTATCATGTTTGAGATTGGCTTTCCTTGGGTTTTTTGGTTGGCACCTTTGCCGATAGTGGTCTTTTTGATTTTACCCTCTTTGAAGACCAAAATGTCTGGATTGATTTTCCCTAATATCCAGTCGGCAGCTGGGGTAGCAAATACCAAATTGCGAAAAGGCGCATGGATCTCTAAGCGAAATTTTTTCCAATGGATGATGTTATTGTTGATATGGGCCTGTTTCCTTGGGGCTTTGTCTTCTCCTCAGTTGGTGGGAGAGCCTCAGGTCAAGGTCAAAACGGCAAGAAGTTTTGTGATCGCGGCAGATATATCTTTTAGTATGGCTACCCGGGATTGGGTGGTTGACGGAAAACGACTGAGCAGATGGGAGGCTGTCAAATCGTTACTAGATGAGTTTATTGGACAAAGAGAAGGAGATCGTTTGGCGCTAATTTTTTTCGGTACGAACGCTTACTTACAAGCGCCACTCACTACAGACCTAGAAGTGGTCCAAAACCTACTAGACGAAACAGAAGTCGGTATGGCAGGGCAAATGACTGGAATTGGAAAGGCGATAGGGTTTGCAGTGGAATTGTTCAAGCGGGATACATTGGAGCAAAAGGTCATGTTGTTATTAACAGATGGCGTGGATGCTGGCAAAGGTGTGGCACCTCTGGATGCAGCTCATTTGGCACATGCGGATAGCATCAAAATATATACGATGGGGATTGGAGACCCCTTTCAACCTGGAGCTGATTTGGATGAAGGAACTTTGAAAAAAATCGCATCCGTGACGGAGGGAGAGTACTTCTTGGCGATGGACACTAAGCAATTAGAAAAGGCATATGAAAGCTTGAATGAATTGGAGCCCATGGAGTTTGAGGAGGAAAGTTATAAGCCAGTTACTCGACTTTTCTATTATCCATTGTTGGCTGGTATAGGCTTGGCATTCTTGTTATTGCTAGTTAGGATAGTGGTGAATTTGATCAGAAGAATGCGCTATGACAATTGATTGGCAATCATATAGAATCGATTGGGATCTGTTTCATTTTTTGAGACCAGAATGGCTGTGGCTTTTTATACCGATGTTGGTCGTCATCTTAATTGTGATTATCTCCAATAGAGGGAAGAATGCATGGAAGAAAATCATCGCGCCACATCTACGATCGTACATGTTTACCAAAGAGAATAAAGGAGCGGTTGTATATCCGCTATTGTTTATGATGTTGTCTTTTACGTTCATGATATTGAGTGCAACAGGTCCTACTTGGAAGCGGGTGGAAGTGCCAGGAGCAAAGACTGAAGCAGTTCTCTACATTGCATTGGATATGAGTCGGTCTATGACGGCCACTGATGTGCAACCCAACAGGCTAGAACGTGCCAAGTTCAAGATCAAAGATTTATTAGAAGCTAAACCGAAAGCCCGAACAGGTTTGATGGTTTTTGCAGGAACAGCACATCCAGTGATTTCTGTTTGTGAAGATTATAATTTGATATTGAATCAGATAGAATCTTTGACCCCTTATATCATGCCTCGGGCTGGGTCCAACTATCAATACGCTTTTGATTTGATTGATACCGTGATGTCTAGGGTAGAAGCACCCAGTACTTTGTTGTTTATCACAGATGAGATAGATGAATCGAAAGCACAATATTTCATCAATTTTGTAGAACAATATCCTCACCGAATCGAATTGATGTCATTGGCTACTTCTCAAGGATCGAAAGTGCCAGGATGGAGAAAAGGGACTTTCTTCAAAGAAGCATCAGGAGAATATCATATCAGTGCTCGAAATGATATCGTGATGAATCAATTGGCCCAACATCCGAAAATAACGATGACGCCTTTGACATTGGACAAGTCTGATGTAGAAGGAATCGCAGAGCGGGTTAGCAAAAAATTGATTTTCAAGAAAGCAGAGGAAGAGAGTGAAGAAGAATGGGTAGACATGGGTTACTATCTGTTGATACCGATTGGTGTTTTGATGTTGTTGTGGTTTAGGAAAGGCTTCATGATTCAGCTGGTTTTGCTACTGATGGTGATGGCGTGTGACCATGTTAAAACATGGGAGGACCTCTGGTATTCCCAAGACTATCAAGGGCAGCTTTTGTATAATGACAGTTCATATCAAGCATCTGCTGATCAATTCGAGAGTTTGTTTCACAAAGGGGTGGCGATGTACAAAAGTGGTGATGTGGAAAGTGCCATCAACATATTTGAACAAGACTCTTTAAACTCCAATAGTCAGTACAACCTAGGAGTTTCTTACGCAGAGATGGGTTATTATGATCAAGCGATGGAAAGCTTCCAATTGGCAGCTGATCTAGACCCTGGGATGAAAGGACTTAATGAAGTCATTGACCTAACTAATCAGAGAATAATGACGACAGATTCACTGGCAAAGTTGACTGGCGAGCCTAAGAAAAAATTACCTAAGACGAATAAAAAGGATGAGCCATTGGAGGAGCGAAGTGCGGCTGGCAAAGATGAAGAGCTGACATCAGATACTGAGACAGATGAACTGCCTCAGTCTGGAAAACGAGTCACCGATACGCAGGAAACAGGAATCAGGAAAGCAGAAGAATTGACCGAAGTACCTAAAGATTTTGATGCAAGTCAGAACCAAAACCAAGTGCAGGATATATTACTAAGAGAGATTTCGGCAGACCCATCAGAGTTTTTGAAACGCAAGTTTGAATATCAGTTTAAGAAATATTACCAAGACGATTATGTGCAAGGAGAGAATTGGTAGTTGGTTATTAGCCATTTGTTTTTGGCTTTTGGCTTCTGTGCAGCTCAGTGCTCAGGAGGTAGATGCCTTTATACGGATTTCGATGAGCCCTACCAAAGTGGTAGAGAAGCAACCCATCAAGGTGAAAATCACAGCATATTCATCCACATGGTTTGCAGAGCCTTTGGACTTTCAAAATGTGCAAGTCCCCAATGCTTTCATCATGCCATTTGCGAGGACCCAAAGTGGGATCCACTATGTAGAGGGTAAAAAGTATGCGGGCTTGGAATTTTTCTTTTTGGTATTCCCGTATAAAGCGGGTGATTACACCTTCCCGGCCTTAGAAATCAAAACGTCTATTCCCCCGGAAGGAGATTGGAAAGGAAAACCTACTACCCTAAGAACTAGACCTAGGAAGTTTGTGGTATCGGAGTTGCAGGGAGGCAAAGACATGCCAGATATGGTGGCCAAAAATGTATATCTATCTGACCGATGGACCAAAGATTTGAATAGGGTCAAAGTAGGAGACGTGATCACACGTTCGGTATATATCAGGGCTAAAGGAACCTTGCCCTCTTTCATAGCAGACATACATATGGAGGAGTTGGACTTTGCGTCTATCTACGAAAAACAGCCTACTCTCAAAGACGAAAGAGATGACAATGATGCCAATGGTTTGAGAATAGAGAAGTATGCTTACTTGTTCGAAAAGGAAGGGGAGTTTGAAATCCCGAGTGTGAGCATCAGTTGGTGGAACCCTTATGTCAAACGTAAGTATGAAAAGAAGATACCTGCTCGAAAGATCACAGTATTACCTAATCCTGATTTAGGTTTAGTAGCTTCTATCAAGGACTCTTTGGATCTTTTGTCTGGCAATAATTTGGGTGCAGACGAAGCTAAGACCTGGCGAGATTATGTGCCAATCGTGATCGACTATGCTCAAAAGGTCATTCCAGTTTTGGTGGGTGTTTGGTTATTGACTTGGTTGGTTGTACGACTGATTCGAATAAGGAAAAGCTACCTAGGAAGCGAAAAATATTACTTCCATCAATTGACAAGAAGAAAGGACCTCCAATCGCTATATCAGTGGTACGACCAATACAGACAAGGCAAAGCGCTCAGTCCATCTCTACATGAGATCTTGCCAGAGATCATGGTTACACAACCCAATTGGTCTGCTATAATCAGCACAATCAAACAATGGAGAAAGAATAAGCCCGAAAGTACCCAGTCAAAGATTTATCAATTGAATCCATAAGCACCTATTCACTCGGGCAGTTGACCAAATAGGATACCTGGTTCGCCTTTTAG
>JAOPTS010000229.1:0-22007 GCA_051531955.1 Reichenbachiella sp. | reverse complement strand
AAAAACTTTCGGATCAATGTGTATTTGGTTGAAAATTAAGTTCAAAAATGGTTGTTAGACCACACTTCCCAAAGTTGATTATATCACTTATAAAAGCATAGTTTCACTCTCTGATTCACAAGAGGCTGCATCATATTATCAGAGACTGTCTAAATGTGGCGTACAATCAGATGTCACTTAAGCTGAATCTAGGTATTCAAGAAAACCTATTGACCCCAGTAGGTTACGGGGATCCTTTCTAACAATATACTTAGCTGAAAATTGCAAAAAGAAGACAACGAGTAGAATAGGTACAATTAATTTTTCTTTTCTCTTAGGGGCAATATCCCTTTATTTGGTCGTTACTATGATTATTAGTGTCAAATTTGATATTTTTAGATTTTCAAGTGGATACTATTTAGAATTAAACAACCAGTATGAGAAAGTACCTTTTGATTTTGCTTATAGCAGCATTATCCTCCCCTCTTGTAGCCCAAGAAACTCCCGTTGAAGACCCATTTGCGGATTATTCCTATCTATGGGCAAAACCAGTTAAAGAAAAAAAGAAGAAAAAGAAGAAAAATAGCGACCAACCTCAGCAATCAATTTCAGAATCTAACAGTGAAGAAGTTCAACAAGAAGATGTCTTCATAGCAGAAGAGGTTCCTGTTGCTTTAGATACTCCTCGAACGGAAGACAATATCGAATTAGTTACTAGCGATAGTACTATCACGGAAGAACTACCTGTTGAAGTGGTTGCAGTAGGAACAATGAACTTAGATAGTCTTCAACAAGTGGAACAAATGCAAGATTCTATCAAAAATGCAGAAAACCTTGCCAAACGCAAGGAGCGTAATGAAAAAAATGAAGATAAAGAGCCTGTGGAAGATTTTCGTGCTGGTATGCCAGCACAAAATGCTGGTAGTTCTATCAATGCTGGCTTTACTTATACAGTAATAGATGGAAAATCCTACGCAGGACTGGTAATTGCTCCTGAGCTGAACTTTGGAAAAGTAGGTGTTGGCTTAGATATCCCCATTCTATATGGGATAGATGACCAATCCATTCGAACAGAAATGTTTGAAGATGGTGTAGGCGTGTTGAGATTGATTCAATACGTAAGACTGGGTAGACAAAAGGTAGACCCTATATATGTACGCTTAGGTGTGCTATCTGGGACTATGGTAGGTTATGGTGGGCTCATCAACAATTATAGTAACAGTACCAGTTATGAGAAACGCAAGTTTGGTCTACACTATGACATTAATTACAAAGGAATAGCAGGAATAGAAGGCTTGTATAGTGATTTCAACCCAACATCTTTAAACCTCTTGGCAATAAGGCCATATGTGAGACCATTGTCTTGGACAGGCATACCAATCATCAGAAGCTTAGAAATCGGAGGAACCATAATTCAAGATAAGGATCAAACCGAAATCTTAGGATTTCCCGAAGAAAACAACACGTACAAATTCACAAAAGAAGGAGTAGGTGCATACGGCTTTGACATGGGCATGACACTTTTGAGAGTGCCATTTATCCAAATAGATCTATTTGCAGGCTATTCGTTTTTGGACATGCAAACTACGGCATTGAATGACTCTATAGACGCACTCAATGCAGCAGCTATATTAGACATTACATCTGATGACTTCAAAAATGGCACTGGAGGAAGCATCGGTTTCAATTTCAGGTTTCACTTCATAGCTGACTTACTGAGTGCAGATCTTAGAATTGAACGCTTGAGGTATTCTGACTATTTCACTCCTCAGTTTTTTGACACGTCTTATGAGATCAACAAGGATGCAAGAATTCTTACTTTAGCAGGTGCCGAGAAACAATCCGGGACCTATGGTAGTCTGACTGCTCATATCCTTAATAAGGTTCAAATTGGTGGAAGCTTGATGTATCCAGATAACCCGAGTGTAACTTCTCCTGCTGTTGTCACATTGACTGCAGATTTGGATCGATTAGCTGATAAAATCTCTATTCATGCAAAGTATTACAAGGGTAATCTAGCTTCCCTTGAAGATGCATTCACATTAGATGAAAACTCTCTAGCCAAAATGAGGTTTGTCTATCACATGAATAAATTTTTGGTAGTTGGAGTTGATTACTATTGGGCATTTACTCCTACAGAAACTGGCTTTACCACCACCCAAACGATTATGCCTTATTTTGGGTTAAGCATCAAATTTTAAATAAACCATTATAGACTGAAAGCACCATATATTTAGATAAGAATGAAGTTATTCCGACATTTGGATTATGATTTAACTTCTATTTGGAACCAAAAAAAAAGGTGGAGACTTTATCTCCACCTTTTTTTTCATTCTTTATTCACTGCCTTACTCAAGCTTTCCTTTTATTTTTTGTCGCTGGCCATCCCTGAACACTTCCAAAGTAAACTTCTCCCCAGGTTCTAGTTCATCAATAGATTTTCTAGCACGCTCAAAATTCGCTTCCGAAGTATAAGGAATGCCATTCATACCCAATATCACATCTCCTCCAAGCAAGATATCTTCACCATTATAATTGAATGGAATCGTACCTGACTGAATCCCAATAATTCCTAAAGGAGAAAACAACGTTACCTTCTGAACCAATAACCCTGACGATTGTGGGATATTCAATGCATCAGCCAACTCACCTGATATGAACACAGCCTCTATCCCACTCCATGGTGTTGGATCGTCTATCAATAGCCTCTTACAAACATTAGAAGTAGCCGCAAAACCAATCCCATTAAACCCTCCTGACTCGCTCAAGATAAAACTTGCTATCCCAATCACTTCTCCATCCAAGTTGAACATGGGGCCTCCCGAATTGCCATGATTGATCGCAGCATCTGTCTGCAAAAACTCCATATATTCCTCACCATGAGTAAATCTTCTTTGTCTATGTTTGCCACTAATATGTCCTACCGTCAAGGTATAATCCAGACCAAAAGGAGACCCGATTAAGAAAGACCTTTGACCTACTTTGACACTATCCGAATTTCCCAGATTGGCCACTTTAGGATTCTTTGGTACCCACATCAATTTGATAGACGCCACATCAGCAAAGGGTGCAGAAGACACGACTTTTGCAGGAATCACTTCTCCATCCTTGAACATGACTTTGATGGAGTTAGCAGTCTGGATCACATGAGAAGCGGTCAATATCAACCCCTCTTCACTGATCAATACACCAGAGCCTATTCCTTCACTTGCTACCATTTGTCCACTTTTGGGTGAGACTTCTACTCCTTCTACCATCACCTTTACCACTGACTGTGATAGTTCGGCATACAACTCACTTAAATCTTGTGCTTGAGCCTGTAGGACTGTAAGTAAAACCACAAGTAGCATTATTATCTGTTTCATATTTTTATTGGTTTTGTATTTGGAAGGAATGACTTTTAAACAACATCAGTAGATCAACTCACATCGATCTATGAACCCTGAGTACATTAATGAGCAAATTAGTCAACAATCATTTGCAGAAAAGAATACAAGGAATAATTATTCATATGCCTTGTATAAGAGTAAACAATTTTGAAATAACTATTCTTTTCCATTTGAAACCACGAGAACGTTTGGTCACCTACATCATTTTTTTGGTCATTATGTTAGACCAAAAGCCGAATTTCACATTAATCTTAACAATTACAGGAATAATCTCAATCGTTCCAGTAGTACATTCTTACGTTCTCTTTAAAAAGGAATAGAAAAATGGCTTGAAACTACATGCATGAAACACAATCAAGACGCTCTAAATTGACAGTTTGTAAATATTAACTCGTATCCCTATATGTGAGTTAATATTTAACCAAGTGTAATTACCAGCTCAAATATTAAATTGAGCCCTAGACCAAGACTTTGAGTATTTCTAAACGCTATACTAAAACAAACCGTTGTTAAAATCAGAGCACTTGATGCAGAAATCTAAAATGGTTTAAAGATAAAGATTGACGTACTTTGTAATGAATCAGAAACAAGTGAACATTACTTCATTTAGACACCTTGTTCATCTAAGTTAAGCCCTTAAACAGCTCGTCTAGCTACTTACAACTTCAGCGCAAAACACGAAATGGATAAACACCACATGTTTAGCTTTAAAACGGATATATCAAAGATCAATATCCCTGTAAAACTCAACAACCCATTTGGTTTAGCCATTCCAGAAATTGCTACTATAGCGGCCAAAGAATTTCAAGAATTCATTATTTCAGAATCACGTGAGTGGGCGTATGATTTCCAGACCAAAAGGGGAAAAATGTTTGGCACTCTTGTGGTTCAAAATGAAGATAATACCTATGGTTATTTAGGAACAGTTTCTGGAAAACTACCTAACCATGCAATATGCGAAAAATTCATTCCTTCCACATTTGATGATACTACAGATGACTTTTTCATTAACAAAGGAATGAATGAACTGACGGAAATCGGTAATAAAATTAAATACACAAATAATCAATCTGAAATTGATTCACTAAAAGCAAATAGGAGGAATAAATCCTTTGACTTGCAACAATGGCTTTTTGAGAATTATCGGTTTCTAAATCTTTTTGGAACGGAGAAAAATGTATTAGAAATATTTAAGAGCTCCTCACATGGTTCCCCTCCATCAGCAGCTGGAGAGTGTGCTGCTCCCAAGTTACTGCACTATGCTTTTGAACATCAGTTAAGACCTATCGCTATAGCAGAGTTTTGGTGGGGAAACCTGGTCAATAGCCTAGAAAGAGAACACCAGAAATTCTACCCTGCTTGCAAAAATAAATGTCGTCCAATATTAGAATATATGTTGGACGATGCAGAGCTATTTAATCAAGTAAACTCTGAGAATCTTAAAAAATAATAAGTCAATAACAAACTCATATCCATCTACAATAGAATCAGAACTAAATGATAATAATACACCTTCCTGTAAAAAAGAAGACGGTGAGAAATATTGTTTAGAGACCTATTCGATTAAAGAATACGCACAGAATAGTTAACTTCAACATCAAACGAAACTCAAGTCAAGCATTATAGTTGATGACTTGGCAGCACACACCCTAATCATCTATGCAACAACTTTACTTTGTTAAGAAAGAAAAACTAGAATGGAGAGAGGTTCCTACTTTGATTCTTGACAATAAAAAAGAAGCAATAGTAAGACCTTTTGCCGTGGCAAAATGTGATCTGGATGATGCCTTCTTATTCAATAACCTCCCTGCCAAATTGAGAATAGGTTCGATGCTTAATTTAATTGACCCGAATTATTCTAAAAACTTTGGCAAGCTCCTACATGGCCCCTTCCCTTTTGGTCATGAATGTGTGGCAGAAGTCGTTGAAGTTGGAGATGATGTTAGTCATATTAAGGTTTGTGATGTGGTAACTGTGCCATTTCAGATTTCATGTGGCACATGTATCAACTGTCAATTAGGGAATACAAGTACTTGTGATACTGTCCCACAGGTATCTACATTTGGGTTCGGAAAACATCTTGAATTTGGTGGCGCCATGTCGGATTATCTCAAAGTTCCTTTTGCAGATAGTATGTTGATTAAAATCCCCGGTCATATTGACCCTATTCACTTGGCCAGTTTATCGGATAATATTCCAGATGCTTACCGTCATGTGGCTTCATTGGAGGAGGACAACAATAAGAGCATTCTTATCATAGGTGGGAAAGCTAAAAGTGTAGGTATCTATACAGTCTTATTGGCAAAAGCTCTGGGTGCTGCCCAAATTGACTATGTAGACAACAACCCTGAAAGACTATACCAAGCAAAGGCATGTGGTGCGGATAATGTATTTGACTCTTTCAAACAATTAGTCAATCGTTATGACATAGTTGTAGATGCCAACTCGACTACCAAAGGTCTACAGGCAGCATTCAAAGCGGTAAGAAACTATGGAACCGTCACCAGTTCTGGAATATACCTCAAGAAAACGCCAGTCTCTCTTATCGATATGTATGCCAAAGGAGTTACTTTTAAGATAGGCCTGACCAAAGCAAGAACAGATGCTGAAAAAGTGCTCAATCTCGTCAACAAAGGAATATTGAATTTTGAAGCAGTCACTTCAAAATTGGACACTTGGGATAACGCAATCGAAGCATTTTTAACCGACACCACTAAGGTAATTGTAACCAGAGACCGATTAACAAGTCTCTAGAATTTGGAATGAAATGCATAATACTAGAGAGAAAGAGGAAGGTTTTGAACCATTCCTCTCTTGAGGTTCTCCATTTCTTTCTAGAAACAATTTGATGCTAGAATATCCGATTTAGCTATATTACTATCTAAAATAGATCTTCAATTCTCATTCTCACTTTAGGATTCCCCCTTTTTAAACATGAAAAAAATATTGTCCACATTGGTTTTGATTTTGACCGTAATTGTGTCAAACAAGGCGCAATCATTTTCAGAAATTGTCCAGTTCACATCTGTCGAAAAGGCACAAAACCTCATATCTCAAGAAGACGAATATACCCAACGATGGAGTCAGTTTGACATTGACTCTAAGATGCAGAAAAAAGGCTCCAAGGAGGAATGTTTGCAATTCGCTGTAAAACAAAGCAGAGCTTGGAGCGATAGTGAGATAAAAAAAATCACTACCGTTTTAAAAAAAATGGACAATAACATTGCTAAAAACGGATTAAAGCTCAACTATCCTGACACCATTTATTTTATAAAATCTACACTCAAAGAAGAATTGGGAGCACAGGCCTATACCCGAAGTAACTATGTTGTCTATAGCGAAAATTTCCTTTCATCTACTAAAAATGAATACAGCCATACCATCGCTCACGAACTGTTCCATATACTCTCTAGATACGACGCTTCATTCAGGGCAAAAATGTATGGCATTATTGGGTTCACAATGATGGACGAAGTGATGTATCCCGATACCATTAAAGATCTAAGGCTAACGAATCCAGATGCTCCAGTGGTGGATAGTCACATTCGGTTGAAAATGAATGAAAAAGAGGCTGACTTTGCTATGATATTGTATGCGAGCAAGCCCTATGAAGGTGGCAGTTTCTTTGAATATCTGACCATCGGATTTTTACAACTCACGGAGGGAGAGAAAAAAGAAGTTGAATACAAAGAGAATCAACCGATCATCTATTCAATGAAAGAAGTAGAGGGCTTTTTCGAACAAATTGGTAAGAATACAAAGTACATCATCCAACCTGAAGAAATAATGGCAGAGAATTTCACCTTGAGCATATTTAAGAAAAAAAAACTACCGAATCCTGAGATTATTGAAGCAGTCCAAGCAGCATTGAACCAATAAAAAATCTTTAAACTTAAAGAAGAATTTAAGGATATAAGCCCTGCTAAATTCCCGACAATGGAATACGATCTTAACTAGGATCACGTCTATATTGGTAGATTTAAAATCAATAACCAATTCACAGATTCTAATATAATAGTAGCCCAATCAAACACCACTTATCCGGACTGTACAAGATCTAAATAATGAAAGAAATCAAATTGCCTACAGAAAGACTAAACCTACGATTGATCACATGGTCTGACTTGAGTGCCATACACATATTACATTCTCTTCCAGAAACAGACAAGTATAACACGCTAGGGATTCCTAAAAATATTCTGGAAACAAAATCAATTATTGAAGGATGGATTTCGGAAAGTAACCATACGGAATCAAAGAGCTTCACTTTTGCAATAGAAGAGATCATTTCGGAAAAATTTATTGGATTAATTGCTTTGAAAGTAGGAGATAAAAAGTTTAAAAATGGTGAAGTATGGTACAAATTACATTCGGATTATTGGGGTAAAGGATTTGGTACTGAATCTCTTAACTCCGTGATAAATTTTGGATTTGAAAAATTGAAACTTCATCGAATTGAAGCTGGATGCGCTGTTACTAATATTGGTTCAATAAAAATTTTAGAAAAAGTAGGAATGACAAGAGAAGGAAGAAAAAGACAAGTCTTACCTTTAGCGTCTGGATGGTCGGATAATTTTGAATACGCAATCCTTGAAACCGATAATAGAAGAACTAAATAAAATGGATACTTCAATCTTTGCACACCTCGCTTTCGGACCAACTATGTTGGTGATGTCAATACTGTTTAAAACATTCCCTCCAAAAAAGATAAATAACCTCTATGGTTATAGAACATCTCGATCTATGAAGAATCGTGAAACTTGGGATTATTCGAATAAACTATGGAGTACCTTATTCATTTACGCTAGTCTATTAACCATCATAGCGCAAATCATTATCTATTTCACTATTTCAGAAACGTTTATATATGAAGCCATTGCCCAAGTCGTATTAGTCCTTGCAACTATCCCCATTACAGAAATACAAATAAAAAAGCGATTTGATGAGGATGGAATTCGTCGATAAAAAAACCAATTCATTGAACAACGAAAAATCTGCTATACGGACCATATATTTTAGTATAATCGGCAACACTCTTTTGGCCATCATCAAAGGTATTGCAGGTTTCTTCGGGAATTCATACGCCCTCATTGCAGATGCAATTGAATCGACAACAGATATTTTCTCATCACTATTAGTGTTGTTTGGCTTAAATTATGCCAAACGTCCAGCAGATAAAAACCACCCCTACGGACATGGTCGAATTGAACCCTTGATTACGTTTATGGTGGTTGCCTTTTTAGTCACTTCTGCAACAGTCATCGCTTACGAAAGCATTCAGAATATTCAAACCCCACATAAAGCACCCAAGTCATGGACATTATTTGTTCTAGGTGGTATTATTCTATGGAAAGAGATTTCGTATCGTATTGTTATTAAAAAAAGTAAGGAAACCAATAGCTCATCTCTCAAAGCAGATGCATGGCATCACAGAAGTGACGCCATTACATCTGTGATGGCTTTTGTTGGTATTTCGATCGCTATTCTTTTTGGTAAAGGGTATGAAACGGCTGATGATTGGGCTGCTCTGTTGGCTTCTGGTTTGATTCTTTATAATAGCTTTCTGATATTCCGACCCGCTTTGGGGGAGATCATGGATGAACATCTATATGATGATCTTATTGGAGAGATCCGAAAAGAAGCCCTAAAAGTCTCAGGTATATTAGGGACAGAGAAATGTTTTGTCCGAAAAACAGGAATGAAATACTATGTAGATTTACACGCTATTGTTGAAGGAGAAATTTCCGTAAAAATGGGCCATGACATTGCGCATCAATTGAAAGACCACTTGATTGAAAAAATACCAAATATTGAGAATGTGTTAATACATATTGAACCCAATAAAATTTAACATCACATAAATTTAACCTTAGATTTATACAACAAACCTTAATCACCTGAAAACCACAGATAACATGCAGAAGTCCATCGCAGTACTGCCCTTTGTCAATATGAGTACAAATGGGGAGAACGAGTTCTTTTGTGATGGGATTACAGAAGAAATCATCAATGCTCTGGCAAAAATAACAGAGCTACGAGTTACTTCTAGAACCTCCTCTTTCTTCTTCAAAGGGAAAAATATTCCGATCACAGATATTGGAGAGCAACTCAGTGTCTCTACTGTGCTGGAAGGAAGTGTACGTTGGTCTGGGAGTAATATGCGCATCACAGCGCAATTGATACAAGCAGACGAAGACTTTCATTTCTGGTCCGAGACCTGGGATAGACAAGTAGATAACATATTCGAAGTGCAAGATGAGGTCAGCTTGGACATTGCCGAGAAGCTTCGGGAGCATTTTGGTCACTTTGAGATACAGGAGCATCTGGTCGTTCATCAAACCAATAATCTAGATGCTTACACGTTGTTCCTCAAAGGTCGCTATCATCTCAACAAATGGAACCCAGAAGACGTCAACAAAGGTATTGCGTACTTTCAACAGGCACTAGAGCTAGACCCCAAACACCCTCATTCTTTAGTGGGCCTTGCGGACAGTTATAGTTTTTTGGCTACTACAGGATTCATCTCTTTTGAAGAAGGCTGGGGTAAAAGTGCTGAACTCACCCAGCAGGCCTTGGCCATAGATGACCAATTACCTGGAGCCTATTACCAACTAGCCAACCTTGCCTTTTTCACAACGGCAGATTATGCACAGTCATTTTCCATTGTGCAAAAGGCCATCGCCATTAATCCGAATCATGTAGAATCACAGCAATTCATAGCTTTCCTTTTCCTATTGGCTGGCAAAAAGAAGGAAGCTAAGGCACACTTAGATTTGGCACTGAAAGTTGACCCCCTCTCACAGGAAACGCAATTTTACAATGCTTATCTCGATTACATGTTGGGAGATTATCAGGGGTCATTGAGCAAACTAGATGCTTGTCTAGAAGTGAATCCTAAAAACATTCCGGTACATTCTATCAAGGCCAATTGCTTGCTGATGCTTGGTCAAGCTGATGCTGCCATTCAATACTTTGACCATGTACCCTCTGAGATCATCGTACCGGCCGAGAAGATTGGAAACATGGCGCTTGGTTATGTTTTGAAAAAAGAGGATGTCAAAGCTGACCAATATTTTCAAATGCTGGAGGAGTTCACGACACAAGAAGGAGGATTTGCAGCAGATGTCTTCCTCCTACTCTATTATGCACAAACGGGTCAAAATGACCAAGCATTTGAATGGATCAAACGTGCCATGGCCAACCATTACCCACTGTTGCTTCTTCGGTTTGCAGATCCCCTGATGAATCCCATCAAAGACGATCCGAGATATACCGAAATTCAACCGCAGCTATTTCCACCAGAACTATTCCTTTCCGAAAACAATATCAAAGTAAAAAAGGCACTACTAGACGAAAAGTCAACCCTCGCTTACAAAAAGAAACTCATCCACTATATCGAACAAGAGAAATCATTTTTAAACCCTGACATGTCTCTACGTACATTGGCAGAACAGCTAGATATACTCCCCAATCAGCTTTCCTGGCTATTGAATGAAAGTATTGGCAAGAATTTCAATGAGTTCATCAATCATTATCGTGTGGAGGCATTTAAGCAATTAGCCAAAGATCCTACCAAATCACACATTACGGTGATCGGACTGGCATATGAAAGTGGTTTCAACTCTAAAACGGTTTTCAACACCTACTTCAAAAAGGAAACTGGACTAACCCCGAAGGCATTCATCAAAGGGCTTTAAAGCCCGTCATCCTGAAAGACTGACCAACGCTAGCTGAGACAGACTATTCAGTATCGCTAACAGCAAACTGCAATCATTAGTATGGAGATCCTGAATAATTCTTCCTCTCCGTTTCAGAACTTTCAGGATGACGATCTGCGGGTAATTTGAAACATAACATTGATAGCATTAAAGAGTTGATGAGAGGGCTTGAACCTGTTCGGATATGTAATTCCGAACGTATGAATGTGATCTAGAACGTAAGCGTCCCATATTAGCCGCACTTTTGTTTTGTAAATCATTCAAAACAAATCAAGAGATGAAAGCAATTATCACCACAGGTTACGGGTCCCCAGAAGTATTCAAATTGGACCAAGTCGCTAAGCCTACTGCAAAACCAAATGAAATATTGGTACGTATCGATTCTTCATCGGTCTCCAAGGCAGACACTATGATGAGAACCGGAAAGCCGTATTTGGGCAGACTATTTTTGGGCTTAACCAAACCGAAAAATCGCATATGGGGAACAGGGTTTGCCGGAGTGGTCGAATCAATAGGGGCTCACGTGCAAAACTTCAAACCTGGAGACCATGTCTTTGGTGAAAACATAGACACATTTGGCACCTATGCCGAATACATCGCGGTCCGTGCAGATGGCATAGTTGCCCGTTTGCCACTATCTATAAGTTTCGAACAAGCAGCGGGCATGTGTGATGGCGGCATTACCTCACTCAACTTTTTGTGCAACCTGGGAAACATCCAGTCTGGACAAAAAGTATTAATCAATGGCGCATCTGGCAGCCTAGGTTCAGCTGCCGTCCAAATTGCAAAGCATTTTGGGGCAATAGTAACTGCCGTATGCAGTACCACCAATGTAGACATCGTTAAGTCACTGGGTGCAGATGAAGTCATCGATTATACCGAGACAGATTTCACTCTTCACAAGAATAGATACGACCTGATCTATGACACTGTCGGCGTGCGCTCATTTGCAGAATGTAGAGATGCCCTCACCGAAAATGGTTGTTATGCCTCTCCTGTATTAGGTATGCCGCTGTTGAGCGACATGATGATTACCTCGATGTTTGGGAACAAAAAAGCTAAGTTTTCTGCAACCGGGGCATTGCCTGAGGCAGAAATCAAGGCGTTGTTGACAGAGTTGATAAAGATAATAGAAGCTGGACATCTAAAACCTGTAATCGATCGTAGCTACAAGCTAGAAGAGATAGTAGCGGCGCACAGCTACATCGATAAAGGTCGAAAAAAAGGAAACGTGGTATTGAAACCATTCGCTTCCACATCACAAGTCGTAAACATGCAACTATGATTAATCACTTATTAGACGGGGGAGAAAAATAATCAATACACGCTTAGCATACCTCTATTTCTCTCCCCCATCTTCTAATTCTTATCATCTTTAAACCCATTGTACCAGTGTGATCCATCACAAAAAGGTTTGTTTTTGGACCCGCCGCAGCGACACATCGTGAAATGCTCTTCGGAAGCCCCTTCTCCTCTGGTTGTTTCTTCTAGACTTGGACCACCCGACACCACGTAAGGGCCATTGGGGGCTATAAAAATACTGGGTTTGCCCTCTCTATTGCGGTGCTCCACATCTTCTACCGAATAGCTGAGCGCACCGGATGGACATTTATTAATTGTGTCTATTATCTCTTCTGCACTTGCAGAGTCGGCGTAGATCCAGGGCTCTTCTTTGAGGTGAAATACAGACGGTAACCCATCGGTACATCGGCCAGCATGCGCACATACCCCTCTATTGTCATGTATGGTGACTTTTTTTCCTTGGTAGTTGTCACGTTGATCAGGCACTCGACCTTCTAGCTTAACAGATGAAAAGCCATTTTTTGCATGTGTGCCATCACAAAATGGTTTGTTGTTGGACCCACCACATCTGCAGAGCGCCATGTCTTCTTTAGTTTCGACGGCACCTTTTATGTTAGCGAAATTCTTAAGGTCTTTGACTAGATAAGGACCATTTTCTGCTGGTGTGATGCTTGGTTTTTTCTCTTCTTCCATGACTTTCGGGATTAGTGTGAATAAGTAAATCGAGTTCTATAAATATAATAAAGAAATATGGGACTCAATAATTATGAGAATTTGGAATTGGTGATCGCCGCGATGTTTAGAAACAGGCATGCTAATTTTCCTACAATCCACGCATTGACTGAGATTGAAACCGAGACCAAGACCAAGTGGTTATTGACCATAATTAATAAAGAGATTAGAAGCTGAATATCTAAAACCCATAACCGAATGTAGCGCCATATTGGAATAGATAATGGAACGTTACAGCTATTTTGATAAAGGTCGAAAGAAAGAAAATGTGATTTTGAAACCATTTACCTAACCTTCCACATAACCAGACGTACACATGCAACTATGAACAAATATTTGTTTTCAAAATATGCTTTATTACTAATCGGACTAGCCATTCTAATCTCCTCTTGTGAAGAGGGCGAAGACCCTTCTCCTAAGACCGAAGAACAGCCCAATTACATTAGTATTCCAGATGAGAATTTTGAAAGAATGCTAATTGACCAAGGGGTAGATTCAGATGATACACTTAATCATCGTCTATTAAAAGAAGATGCGTTAAAAGTCACTTCATTGATTCTTGACTCGAATATTAGTACCGAGGAAGAAAACAAAATCGCAGACCTCACTGGTATTGAAGCATTCAAGAACTTAGACTCACTTTCAGCTGCGAATAACACCTTCAATGAATTGGATATAAGTGCGAATACCAAATTAGAATTTTTATACCTTGTCTTCAATTACCTTGAATCATTAGATATCAGTAATAACCCTAATTTGATAGACCTCAATGTACATTTCAACGAACTCATTGAGATCAAAGGTTTGAATGAAGCGTTGCAATTGAAAAGGCTAAACCTCTCATGGAATTATCTTGAATCATTGTCAGTCAACATCCCTTCGTTAGAGGGATTGAACATAGAAAACAATGAATTAAAGGAATTGGGTTTGAATGGTTCCAGTTCTTTAACCAGCCTCATTGCCAAAGTCAACACTTTGGAAACTTTAGACCTCTCGACCAATGTTAGACTACAATTCATAACCCTCTCGTCCAATCAATTGACCGGATTGAATTTGAAAAACAACATTGATCTCGAAAAGCTTAGGCTTTCTGCTAATCAATTAAGTAGTTTGGACATCAGTACGCTGAGTGTATTGAATGAATTGGACATTGTTCGCAATAGCGACTTGAATTGTGTCACCATTGCAGAAGATCAAACAATAGCTACCCTAAAGAAAGAAACACATCAAGAGTTGAATACCAATTCTTGCAATTGAACAACATGACAATGATTAAAAAACTAATACTATCCCTATTACTCTTCCTTGTATTAGTGATTTCATTCGCCCTGATTGTTCTAATAATTGACAACTACAACACGCAGTACCTTGATATTGATAACAATAAAAGCTTGAGCAAAAACTCCTACGTAATTATCCATGCTAATGTAGTCCCTATGGACAAGGATACTGTTTTGAGGAATAAAGTGGTGCTTGTTGAAAATGGCATAATTCAATCCATTTCTGACTCTATTACTAGAAGTGATCTTCCGGTTATTGATGCCGACTACAAATACCTTTCCCCTGGTCTTATTGACATGCATGTTCATGTTTGGGACAAATATGAGTTAGGCCTTTACCTCGCTAACGGTGTTACAGCAGTGAGAAACCTTTGGGGACTACCGATGCACCTCCGAATAAAGGAAGAAATAAGAAATAACCAAATCATTGCTCCTGTGTTTTTCACCACTAGTCCTAAACTAACGGGACCTGAGTTCATCGGTGATGACAATATCAACCTGACAAGTGTAGAAGAAGTCAAAGAAAAGGTTATCTCCTATAAGAGTAGAGGGTACGACTTCATTAAAACCTATTATGGGCTGACAGAGGATTTGTTTGACGCCATATTGCAGCAGTCAGAAATCTCAGAAATGGACATTGTATCTCACCCGACTCCAAAGGTGCCTTACACCTACCATTTCAACCCTCAAATCAAGACGATTGAACATGCTGAAGACATCGTACAACAGCCACTCAACTATCAACTAGACACCGCCAAACTCAATGAGGTCATCCAAGGTTACGTATCAAACCCTCATGCCACTCTGAGCCCTACACTAATTGTATATTATAACATCTACAATATGCTGATGGATGACAACATCCTTTCATCAGATCGTCTCAACTTTATCAATCCACTGATTCGAATGGTGGATAGTCAAAAGCAATTCGACAGATGGAACGGCACCAAAGCAGATGATTCTACTATAGTTAGCAGAATAAAAGACCAACATGATTTCCATCTTCTCATTATTAAAAAACTACACGACAGTGGGGTTACTATTGTCTGCGGTACGGATTCTGGGATTGGTATTACGACAGCCGGTTACTCCATTCACCAAGAGCTAGATTTCTATAAGCAAGCAGGGATGAGTAACTATGAAGTCATGAAAACCGCTACTATCAGTGCTTCTCAAGTTCATGATATAATGAGCAATATGGGAAGTATCGAAAGTGGTAAAACAGCCAATCTCATCCTTACAGATCAAAATCCATTGGAAGATCTAAGTACACTGCAAAATCCTCAAATGGTTATGGTAAAGGGTCGAAAGCTAGAAGTGGAAGATTTGAAACTCTTTGAGAACAAAGCCAAAGGCCGAAGCAATCTGATTGCGTCAGCCTTGAGATATGCCGAGAATCTAATGGTGGAATAATTAATTCGAATAACGATTCCTACATCAACACGTCACTTCCCAATGAGTAAAGAGAAAAGGTAAGTGAGAAGAAGTCCCTATCCAAAATTCTGCAGTCATGAGGTTTCTCTCTTTCTGTTCGAAATAACGATGAGGACTTGTTAAAAGGTCCGAGGGGTCTTTTAACAAGTTGCTTCTAATAGTATGGCTAATTATACAGTATACCCATATCATGTCAATCAATTCTTAAAACACCCAGCTCTGTCATCAGCCTTCAATAGTTATAAATTGGTTAACTTGATACTCCTATACACCAATTGAGACTTAGTAATGAACGGATTTTATTTTGGAATAGAAGCGCTTCAATCTATTATTGAATTTAGAAATGAATACCTCACTGGCTTTCTACAGTTTTTCACCTTCTTGGGTGAAGATGAAGGGTACATTCTAATCATCACATTCATCTACTTGTTGTATGACAAGAAACTAGCCGTACGTCTGGCCATCATGGTATTATCTACTATGTCTGCCAATCACTTTTTGAAGATGATCATCGGCAACCCAAGGCCTTTTGTTACAGAAGGCACCTTTTTGAAGAACTGGCAGATATCTCCCGAATATGCCAATGAGTTAGCTACAGAATTCTCAACACCATCGGGTCATGCCATGTCCTCATTCGTATTTTACAGCTACTTACAATCCGTTTTCAAAAGCAACTACATCAAGGTTTCGTTCTTCTTAATTATTGTTTTTATAGGTATCTCCCGCCCTTACCTCGGAGTTCATTACATAGAAGATGTTGTAATAGGCTGGCTAGTAGGTTTTCAATTCATGCTTTTAGCTTTCAAGTATGGAGATGTCATTTCCAATATTTGGACCAAGATGAGCTTAACAAAACAACTAGCCATAACGGCAGGAATGAGCATCGCTTTATGGATGATTAGCTTCTATATCACGGGTGGCAACATCGCCACTCAACCCCTTCCGTTTGTTGGGCATCTAGGATTTATCTTGGGTGTAGTTTTGGGTAATTATTTAGAACGTAAACACCTCAATTTTGATCCCAAAAGCAAAACATGGGGAATCAAAATACTAAGGTGGGTCATAGCCATCATCCTAGTCATGACGCCTCTATTACTATTAGAAGAAACATCATGGATAGATTGGTCCACTCCTGCCTATTCCACTCACATTTATCAATACCTGTGCTACGCTACTTCTGGATTCCTAGGAATATACGTCGCACCCTATTTGTTCATTAAGTTCAATTGGATGGATCGTTGTACAACGTAATGAAAGACTATATTTTTAGCGAATTCACCAATTCGGACGTCACAATCGACAACCCTGCCATAGTGCGTTCTTTTCCATTCTTTTGATGACTATTTCGGTCATTTGGAAGTTCTTAACGCCCCATTTTGGAGCTATAAGAAGATGATAAGGTGATTGACTGATAAACCTTTCGATAATGATATCTGGCCTGAGATGTGCGACAAACTCTGAGATGAAATCAATGTATTCCTCTAATTCAAAAAGTTCGAAGTTCTCCGGTTCCTTTTGATATTCAATGGCCATCATAGTATGCTTCACAATTTGAAGCTGATGTATTTTAAGTGTATCTATGGGTAGTTTGGACACTGCCGTAGCATGTCTTAGCATTTCCTCTCGGGACTCTCCTGGCAAGCCAATGATCAGATGAGCACCAAGATGCAACCCTTTGTTCTTAGACATTTCGTATGCAGCGATGGAATCCTCATATGAATGACACCTGTTGATTCTTTCCAATGATTTGTTCAGGGTGCTTTCTATTCCGAATTCTAAAGAAATATAGCACTGCTTAGCAAGTAGCGAGAGGTAGTCGATCAACTCTTCGTTGATACAGTCCGGTCGAGTACCAATCACCAATCCTACGACTTCTGGGTGACTGATTGCCTCGCTATACATCTCCTTGACTACCGCTATATCCGCATAAGTGTTGGTGTACGCCTGAAAATAAGCCATGAACCCCATAGGTTTATGGCGCTTTGAAAAGAATGCAATTCCTTCATCCAGCTGCGTTGTAATGCTTTTGGTAGGTTTGCAATAGTCAGGATTGAACGTATTGTTATTGCAATAAGTACAACCTCCTGTCCCTTTGCTACCGTCCCTATTGGGACAAGTAAAGCCAGCATTGATAGATATCTTTTGTACTCTCCCACCAAATTTATTTTTGATATATGAAGAGTAATCGAGGTATCTTTTTTCTGCAGCAGCTGGTCTCTCTATCATCAGTCCCAATCCAGTAGTCTTTTTTGACCTTCTAGTTTTTGAATATCTGTAATATCTTGAGACATCTCTACTACACCACGGTAGTTCATCTCTTTGTCCCTGATTGCGAAATATCGAATATGTATGATCCGCTCTTTGAAATTGAACCAAAACTCAGCGACATCTTTGGTACCCGCTCTGAACTCATCCACAATCCGAAGGACCATCCCTACGCTTTTAGGTGGATGGCAAAATTTAACTTCTCTACCGATGATACCTTTGCTCCTAGCAAATACACGATCATCACCACGGTTGTAGAAAATAACTTTGTCATTCTCATCTACATAAGTGATGTCGAGAGGTAGAAAACGCAGCAGTAAGTTGACTTGATCTGGCGTCATATACCCTTCATCAAAGTGATGCGTATTTTCTGTTGAAAACGACAACTCTCGTTCTGTAAAATCCTCACTTGGGTGAACGTAATCTTCTTTTATAGCGGGATAAGGTGCAGGTTTATTTTTGAGCATCCACCCCACTTCTTCATCACCCTCATAGAATTCCTTCCAATCATCCTCAGACAACAAACTCATTGCATTGGGGAATAATGTACTATCCTCAATAATTAGTAATCGTTCAACACTAAAAAGCAGGTAATACAGATTATTCCTAATGCTTAGGAAATCTTTTGATTCATTGTAGTCATGTACCAATTTGAACTGCTCCCTAATGTTGTCATGAAACGACCACATCCCTTGACTTGGCCCGTTCCATCCGTATTTCTCTAAATAAGGGAACAATTGGTTTTCCTTTCGAACCAATCGCTTTTCAATAGTCCATAACTGATTAAAAAGATTAAAGTATTCCTCATAATCATTGGCAGGGTTGACGTTACGCAACTCTTCCATGATTAGATTGATCAATTCTCTCTCCTCGTAATAGACTTTAACAGGGTGGCCTTGTGGTAATTTCTCTACTTCTGGCAAAAATGAACTCATAACTAATTGGATCTCCAAATAAAAGCGTAAAGTTAAAATGGGGCGCGTTCGATATACCGTAGTTAATCATTGATATATCCCCAGTAAAAACATGATTAATATCAAGATAATGATGGAATAGAATGTTGCTTAGAACAAAAAAACTAATCCTTTTGGGTTGTATCAGGGTTAATCTTGTGAAACAGAAAGTTAAGAGTGTCTCAAGAATAATTAACACTAATAGAACAGTCCCAAACAGACGTTACTTCGAACCAGTACAGGAAGGATAAATCTCCTGTTTCACCAACCGTCGTTAGTAATTGTTCATTTTGACATACTGCTAGACTTAGGGAGTCTCTTCCTTCGTTCGGAAATGGGTACCGATAATAAGCGGATTGATGAGTACCAGCCCTTAGTATTAGGACTATCACCTTTGTCATCGGGCAAACAAAGGTGATAGCGATGTTCAGAAAGATTACTGCTCTACAAGGTATTCCTTGAGTCGAGTAAGCGTATTGATGGGACCCGCAACGATAAACATATTAACAATACTTGTTGGAATGTTACCCGCAGGATCGCCACGAAATTGATGTATCACCTTGGTGTGATCCGAATCAATTGCAATCAATGACCAACTCCCATCCGAAACTGGCATTCTCACAACATCCTCCTTTTCTTTGACAACATTAGATTTTCTCACAATCTGAACATCTGTTTTCTTCTTGGATTCACAGACTAAAAATTCTGCGACCATATCACTATTGCTAAACGGAAACGGCATAGACATTTCCATTTGAAAAACCGTCCTATCTGCAAGACCTTTGTCAACCTCATGCGCTTCTTTACAATGGTCATACCATGCGGCATAACTATCAAAGTTGGAAAGCACACTTAGCACCTCTTCTAGTTTTGCATCCAAAATAGTCACCGCTTTGAACTCCTTAATTGAAAACTCCATACTTTCTTTGGTATACACGGATATCCGATCTTTTTCCTTGGCCAAAACCCAGTCATTGGCCCATGCCATATGAGAGACCAACATGCTGATCATAAAAATGATGTTTAATCGTTTCATAATTCCCTAATTAGTTTTCTTCAACAAATAGATATTAGCCATTGCAGCAAGGCCAAACATCGCGGGAATGATCGGTGGCTTTATTTTGAGTGGCAATACCTCAGCAGGAACTTGAGGGTGGAGGTGGACAAATAGCGCCACAACAATAATCCCCAATACACCTACACTGGTAGAAAGCAATAGTTTGAATGAGACCACTTTGGTAAGTTTATGATAGTTAATCAAAACATACAACATCACAAGACCAATAACAATCTCCCCTGCTATGCCCATGGCATATGAAGGAAAAGGCAATTCGCTGGTAGTAATTTGTACCGAATACCAGCTTTTAAAGGGATCGAAGAATTTCAAAAATCCGGTCATGAACATAGACAGCCCCATAAAACCTGTTAAATACTTGATCATTTTTATCGTTTCCATATGACAATTGTTTTTTTAACAAAAATCCAAGGAAGCGCTAACAATCATCTGTATGATAAGCTCAATTGATAGGACAATCCGTTCATAAGGTTGATTTGTATTGATTGGGGGACAGACCATAGGCAGTTTTGAACAATCGGGCAAAATAAGCCGGGTCAGAAAAACCTACTTCATAGGCTACCTGGCTGATGGATTGATCTGTTGCCAATAATAACTCAGCAGCGCGAGACAGCTTTTTCTGATTCAAATAGCGAATCGGGGCATCTCCAAAAGTGGTCTTGAACTCTCGTTTGAAGGTGGACACACTCATATGAGAAAGCTCCGCCAGTTTCTCAACAGAAAGGTTCGTATACAAATGGGCACTCACCACTTCTCTCAAATTCACACTTTTAGGGGTGAAAAGGTCTGCCATCAAATCGAGAATCGAACTTGCATTTTTGGTTTGAATTAGGATCAATATCAATTCTTTGATTTTCAACTCTAACAAGTCATCATTGACGATAGTAGGGTTAACAAAATAAAAATCTATTCCTTCCATGTATTTACTCACCACTTGCTGAGAAACAACCTTTTTGATAAAGGGGGAATCTCCCCTTGTTTTAATAAAAGAAGGCAACTCATTTTCGTAAAGTTTCTTAAGTACTTCAGGATATAGATGAATGGCATAAATTTCAATTAGGTCATTTTCAAATTCTTGCATCACATCTACAATATATCGACCACACTTGAGCAATACAGAGTCTGTAGAGGTCAAAGCAATTTGTTGATTGGAAGAGTTAAAACTGGATTTACCTCCAGAAACATAGAGAAAGCAACCTTCATTTTGAAACAGTGACTCATGACGAAAAGGTGGTTCAACGATAATTTTCTCAATCAGCGTTCTTCCTTTATAATCAAACTTCTGTCTGCTTTTGAGCATATACTAATTCGTCTTTTTTTTGATATGGTAATAAACGCCATGCTAGCATAATTGTTTGTAATCAAGCCTATACACCTCTCATACTTTCACAAAACGATCGATTCATAAGAGCATTCGTTTTGATTTAGCATCATTGATGCAAAATAGAAAATCACACGACTATCATAATAGCAATCTGTGCAAGCTGGAGTCTAGGCAGGTCTTTGATAAATAAGAAAAGAACCGCTTGCTATTTTGTAGACGGTACATCCGACACGTTACTGAAATGTAAGATTGCGTCACTGATAATACGATTACGGGCACCACAAGTACCATTGAGGGGAGTACATCCCTCAAAGCTGGGGGACGTAGAAGGATAACAGAACCAAGGAAGTGCACCATTATGCAGAAAAAATGGGCCTTGACAGTGATTCTGTGACCAATATGCAAAAATAATGAACCATTACGCTCATTCTGTGGCCATTACCACCATAATGGTCCTTAGAAAAGCCATAATGGTGGTTCCATATTGCATAATGGTGCTTAAAAAATGCATAATACCAATTTAACTATTAAAGCTCGCATTGAATTCGTTTAAGAA
>JAOPTS010000228.1:0-1154 GCA_051531955.1 Reichenbachiella sp. | reverse complement strand
ATAAGGATATCAGGTATGCGGCTTGATACAATCACAAACTAAACCCGTCGGGTTAATAGCTTAGTGGAATTAAATAAAGAACCACCGTTAAAAGCGGTGGCTTTGGTTTACAGATTAGACCCAAAGGGTCATAACACTTATTTCGAATCATTCCCTTCTTGATATTTCACATACCTCCTGATCATAGCTTCATCTAAACCTACCGTACTCACAAAATAGCCTCTTGACCAAAAATGGTTTCCCCAATACGACTTCTGTTTTAAGTTAGGGTAAGTTTTGAAAAGCTTATTGCCATCTTACCTTTCAAAACACCCATATATTCTGAAATTGAAACCTTTGGTGGAATGGAACACACCAAATGAATATGGTCTTTTTGTACATTCAATTCAATCACTTGAACATCCTTCCACTGTTCTTTCCGCTTAAAAACTGGACTGATTAAGCAACTAGTTTAAAGTTCTTTCATAAACCGATGCACCATATATTTGGATAAATTCATATTGTAATCACGTTTTAGTATAGCCTTGACACGTGGTGTACCATAAGTCGCCTTCATACCTGTTATCTTCCGAATGTTCTCCTTTGCGTCCTCTGTAAGATGTTTTCGAGGTGTTCGGTTCCTCTCTGGATAAGTCTTCGCTGTAGTATACTGTAGATTTGGCGACCCCTAATGCTTTAATCGTTCTGTTTATACTCACTTTGAATTCCCTGGATAACGATTCAACTTCTTGTTTCGCTGTTGATCCATTTCTAGCTTTTTTTTAGAATCTTAATATCTAGCGTTGATTCGCCTAAGGCCTTCTTCAGTTCCTCATTTCTCTTCTAAGCATCTCTAATTCCGCCTTGGAATGTAGGTTTCCATCATTTTTAATACTTATTACAGCACCTGTTTTTGCGTCTGAACGCCATTTATACAATTGACTGGCGATCAGCCCATGTCTACGACAAAATTCTGGACAAGATAAGCCAGTGGATTCCCAATCTTCTACAATTGATGCTTTTTGAATGGATGAGAGTATCCTTCTTCCTGCTGAAGTAACTCTTGCATTTTTCATTATTTCTTCGACCATTTTGTTTCCTGATTTAGGCTACAAAACCAGTCCAACTATTTAAGCGGTTAGGAACACTTGTGCTCTTATCATAATAGCACAAGC